>CAZIDZ010000019.1:21349-41271 GCA_964538455.1 uncultured bacterium | reverse complement strand
CCCTCCCGGCACAGGCCCCGCCTCACGGTTTTCTCCCGCGGGAGACGGCCCCTGGGGTAGACTTTTTAACGCTCTCTGGAATGCCTGGGGCGATCCCTACTGGTGGCCCGGCAGAGACTCCTGGGAGGTCGCCGCCGGAGCCATCCTCACCCAGAACACCTCGTGGAAAAACGTCGTCCAGGCACTCACCAACCTCGAGCGGCACGGTTGGACGACCGCCGCTTCGGTGCTCAAAGCGGACGCCGGGAAATTGGGCGAGGCGATCCGCCCCAGCCGGTACTACAACACGAAAACGCGGAAGCTGCGCGAGTTGGCAAAGTGGTGGGTGCGGCGCGTGGACAGCGGCGAGGTGGAAAAGCTGTCCGACGACGAGGTCCGCGACGAGTTGCTGACCATCTGGGGGGTTGGCGAAGAGACGGCCGACGCGATCGCCTGCTACGCCCTCGGGCGGCCGTGGATGACCGTGGACGCCTACACGATCCGCATCGCGATGCGTGTGTTCGGCAAACGGAAGAAGCCCACGTACAGTGAAATCCAAAAGCAGATCATGCGCGAGCTGCCCCGCGACACAATGCTGCTGAACCATTTCCACGGCCTGCTCGACCTGCTCGGCCACCGCCTCTGCACACCGAAGAATCCCGGATGTGGTGAATGCCCGCTGGTCGGAATATGTAGGTATGGGAAAAAAACCGTTTGACTCGTGTTCCCCGGCCAAATCGCGGCAAGGCGGCCAGCCCAGACCGTCGGGATTGGATTTCGGAAAAGACGGCGGAAACTATATGAAACCCGGGACTAAAGTCCCGGGCCACCCGCCACCGCCTCTGCACACCGAAGAATCCTGGCTGCAGTGAATGTCCACTCCAAGGTGACTGCAAATTTGTCCAAAAGGGATAATTCTCTTTCCCTGAATTGAGACCTATCCTATTCCGGTACCTGCACTGACGAATCCCGCAAATCCCATGTTGATTTTTCATCAGTGTAGCCATAATAACTTGATTGGCTACTATACAGAACTTGCCGCACTAATCCTTTACCTGGTACCAAGTATACCGTAACTGCATAGCCGCTATTGTTTGCCATGGGACTGGTTGAGCTTGAGCCCTCCACATATTGATAGCAATCTGAATAGGTGTTTCCAATCACCTCGATCTCTGCCGAATTGTCCACCACCCGTTTATAGTTTGACAGATAACCATCGTTGAAGTAACTGATTGTCGTTCCTGCCGGCAGTGGATAGTGATACGTGGGATAGTAGAGAACCCATTTATCATTGTTCAGCATGACCATACCACTATCCGAATAGGCGTACCAACTGCTGACGAGCGGCGGTCCAACAACGTGATAGGCAGGTTGATCCGGATCTGGAAGCATTCCGAGGGTCGATTCCGTAACAGTAACTGTCGTTTGCGAATAGGTTGTATCCCTGGTCAACGGTGGACTCGATTCGGTAATCGTGATCTTGTCAAATGTCCAAGTGTTCCCGACGACAAGTGGGAATATCTGTTTTAATCGTTCGATTCGCGGTGCACCGACAGTAAATCTTGCGACATGGCTACTTGTTGTGCATCCTACTATGTCCCGCGCGATTACCATCCACTTGTAGGTTGTATTCGGAAGAAGTCCGTCGATCTGGAGTCGTGTCGCATCCTCAACGTAGCGATAGAATGTAGTCCCCGATTCTGTGTCGAGATAGATGTTATAGGTTAAGACATCACCAGTTGAGGAAGATGGATCTTCATCCACATCGGAACAACTCCATCGAAGTTCGGTCGATTCTCCAATATCAACAGCGCCATCGCCCGGATAAATCAGTTGAGGCACTTCAGGCGGTGTATTCCCGATATATCCACTGACTTTCGCCTGATGGGTATGTTCCGTAGCTACCGTTCCATCCGATACACTTAACCGAATCTGGTAGGTTCCCACGGTATCGGGAGGATGCCACCCCACAACAGGAAGAGTATCAGGTGAGGTAAAATTACCGGCTTCCGTAGTCCAATGATAAATCAATGCGTCACTGTCCGGGTCTACCGCAAAGCATTCCAATCGAAGTGAATCCGAAACGCCGATGGAATCCGACGAAAAGGTAAAACTTTCAATTCGAGGTGAACTGTTGTTATACGCAAATCTGACATAGAGAATCGTTCCCTTCTCGTTGAAATTATCACCGTCTGATACCAGAACTTTTACTGTAACATTCGTTTCGTGACCCGGTGCCTGCCAAACAGCAGATGCTTTGTTGTCGGAATTGTCGAGAAATTCACCATCGCTTACTGACCATTGGTATCGCAATGATTTGCTTTGATCATCTCTTGCCGAACATTGAAGATGGACGATCTGTAACGGATGGACACGGTAAATGTCTGAGTTCAATGAATCAATAACAGGTGCTTCATCGTCTGACGAAGGTTGCAGACCCAACTTGCTGCATCCAAGGATCCCAGAAAACAGTAGGACGAAAATTGGAACGATGTATCGATAGATTTTCTTCACTTCCATACTCCCGGCTATCAGTATTCCCCCGGCGTTGACAACACCGGGCTACGCCACTGAACTGCTTCCACGGCCTGCTCGACGTTTTGGGCCACCACCTCTGTACACCGAAAAATCCGGGCTGCGACGAATGCCCGTTGTCGGAGCCGTGCAAATTCGGGAGAGCGTTGAAGAGAATGCGATACCACTATTCACCACTCGGTTCCGATACTTGTCAGTTCTCCTCTCTCCTAACAAATACGTACAAATGGAGTCAGCAATCGATCGATTACCGAATCAGGACCACTCTGCGTTCAGCGTGTGATCCATCGGATGATCGGACTTGAATGAAATAAGTTCCACTTGCCATTTCTAACCCATCAAACAGGAATTTGTGAAATCCTCTTGACATGCGTTGAGCACCGGAATCATAGACTCGGCGCCCAAGACTGTTGACGATCAGTATGTCCAGAAGCTCATCACGTAAGACAGTCAGAAGAATAGTCTGTTGGCTGTTAAATGGATTAGGATAGGCAGAGACTATTTGAAAGTGAGTAGGTTTACCTTCTGTTGGTATCGAAACACTCAATGCACGACTTGCATCATAAACCCGAAGATTCCATCCCATATTTGCGATGATTTTTTGGTCCGAGACAGCTACCCTTATTGCATTACCCCCTTCCTTTGTAAAACCAACTTCTATTGGGTATAGGGGATTGGATATATTGAAAACTCTTATCCCTCCAGACTGGTCTGCAATAAAGAGAAAATCTCCTGCGACAGACACATCTATCGCTACACCAGAAGTTTGAATATTCCCGATTTTCATGGGTGCACCGGGATCTGAAATATCCAAAACGATGACACCCTCCTCCGCATTCGGGATATAGAGCACTCCTTTCTTCAGTGCTAATTTTGGCTTCCATGTCCGAATATATTCTTCCGTCCATTCCCCTACTTCGACAGGATTTTGCGGATCCGATATATCGATAATTCGTATCCCTGGATTGTAACAAACGCATGCGATATTTCTCTCGATTGCAGGTGCTGACACATCCTCGTAGTCCTCAGAGTGCATTAATACTGGTGATGTGGGATCAGCGATGTCCACGGTTGAAACGCCCATGGATCTGCCGATATAGGCAACTGTATCGACTATTGTTATTCCTCCTACAGCGCTTGCGAACGGAACCGAACTTACAGGATTGAGCTCGTTCTCGCTGCTGATCTCAAAAATTTGCAGCTCGCTACCCTGAAATGTCGAGAATAAGTAGTTACCCTTCAACGCAACTCCGCTGACATTTCCTTGAAATGAAGCTAATTCAACAGGCTGATAAGGGTCTGACACATCCACAAGATGAAGTCCTGCACTGCCTGACCCCGCTGCCACCATATTTTGCTGAATTGAAAGTACCTGCGGTCCCCAAGCGGGATTCTTATACGATTTACTATATCTGCCCCCAATCGGAATTGATCTGTTTACGATCCTGAGACCTTCACTTCCGCTCGCAATAATCAGTGAACTGTCCTTCATGCAAATCGAACGAGCGTCTTTCCCATAAAAACTGGGTACCTCAATTATCGTGGGTGCAGATGGATCCGAGATATCAATGGGTGTTATCTGGTTAAATGGTCCATCTCCATGTCCAAAAGTCGCTCCGGGGCTTGCAACGAAAACGGTGTCAGCAAGTTTTACTATCCCTAATGCAACGGGAGCATCCAGATGAAGCGATCCGATTTTCCGGGGATTGGCAGGGTTGAAAACATCCATCACAAACAGTCCATCTCCTTCTGTCAAATAGGCGATGTTATCTTCGATTATCACGCTGGTGAAATACCAAAAATACATCGTAGTTGAGATGGTATAGTGGCCAATTTCGAAGGGATGGGCAGGATCATTGACGGAGAGAATTCGCAAGTCGCCCGCACCATCAATGACATAAGCTAGCGTGTCCTTCAGAGCGATTCTTCTTGCACCATTCGGGGTTTGTATTCTTGACGTTTCAATAGGTTCTTTTGGTACGGTAATGTCTAGCAAGACCAGGCCTTGATCGCGATCAATCAAGTATGCATAGGATCCATGAATTGCGATATCTATTGCACTGTTCACGTTCACTTCAAAAGCTCCGACTTCAAACGGTGTTTTCGGATCACTGACGTCCAATACCCGCAGACCCGAAGATCCCGCTGTGATAAAAGCTAAATGATCGGACAGAACGATTGAGTTTGCACTACCGGGAATCTTGCATTGACCTAAATCATAAGGATGAGCAGGTTTCGTTAAATTAACGGTAATCAATCCTGCAGATCCGCATGCTACATAGGCGATACTGTCCTGTGCCGCTACATCATATGCCGTAGCCCAATCATAGTAGAGGCTGCCAAGATACGTGACGTTGTTTGAATTTGACTGAGCAAATCCAACGATGGTTGGAAAGACGGAGAGGAGAAATACAATTGCACATTTTTTCATCACTGACCTCGACTGACAAAAAGTATCATAATCAGAACTTGAAATAGACTACTGTAGCAAATTCGATTATTAGAAAATAGGTGTTTCACAAATAAACTAATTCCAGTTGAAAAGATACTCAATATTTCAAAGAGATTCTAAGTCCTTTTCGTGGAATGTTGTGTTCAACGGAAATACTTCACACTGGTGGCTTCCAAACACTGATCGCTATTCAATCCAGCTCCTCGCTTTCAGCGGCGGATTCTATTACTTTCTCCCCGATCACTGCTTTATATCATGCTGAAAAAAACAACTTTATGAGACCCGGGAAATGGACCTTCGGTTCACATCCCGGGCCACCCGTTCACTCACAAACACATGACAACCATGCACTTCGACGTCGAGTTCTACAAGGAGACCGATCGCGCGGATTGGGAGCGGTTCATCCGCCGCGCGGTCCAGGGGACCATCTTCGCGATGCAGCGGTTCTTCGACTATCACCCGAAGAACCGTTTCCAGCACCGCCACCTGATTTTTCGCCGCAAGGGACACATCGTCGCAGCGTGGCCGGGCGCATACCGGGATGAGGACGGCAAGAAGAGCTGGACCAGCCACCCCGGCGCGAGTTACGGCGGACTGCTGATCCGTGATGACATCAGCCTGATTAACGTCCACCGTCTGCTTACCGACCTGATTGACGTCGCCAAGGACGAGGGGATCGAGCGCCTTCGCTGCACTCCACCACCCCTGCTCTACCACCGCAAGGAGTCGGACACGGTCGAGTTCGCGATGCGCCGCGCCGGGTTCAAGTACCTGCGGCAGGACCTGACCCAAGCGGTGGACCTCCGCCTGCTTCCGCGCAGCGAACGGCAGGTGATCGCGCTGTACGACGCGAAAACGCGCACGGCGATCCGCAAGGCCCAGCGTGAGGGGGTCGACATCCGCCACAACCTCCCCCTCGAGGGTGAGACGCTCGACCAGTACTACGACATCCTCTTCGAGAACCGGAAAAAGCTGGGCGTCACGCCCACGCACACCCGCGACGAGCTCGAAAAACTCGCCACGCTCGCCTCGAAGCAGCTCGAGATGTCGATGGCCTACTACGACGGCGAACCGATTGCGGGAATCCTCAACTTCATCTGCAACGAGAAGGTGATGCTCGAGTTTTACATCGCGCACCGCGACGACGCGCAGCACCTGCGCCCCTCGCCGCTGCTGGTGCACGACAGCATCATCCACGCGCTCGAACGCGGATTCACCTGGTATGATTTCGGAATCAGCACCGAACCCGGCAACAAGGTCACCTGGGGGCTCGCGGCGTTCAAGGAGAATTTCTCGATGCAGGCGTTCTTCCGGAACACGCTAGTTCTGGACGGGATTCAGAAATGGAAAGCTCCGGCGAATTTCCTGCCGCCGACCCCGGATGTGGCGGTGGACGTCCGGTGAGCGAGCCATCCCCGGCACCACGGCGCGAGGAGATTTCGCCGTTGCTGCGGATTTCGAGCCGCATGGGAATTCCGGCGTACGCCTTCGCCGCGTTGCTGGTTGGCGTCATTTTGCGTCTGGTCGTGGTGTTCGGCGCGGCGGTGCGGCTCGACCAGACGGCCTTTCTGCCCTCCTACGACGACGAGTACGCGCACCTCAACCACGTCCGTTATTCCGCCAACGTCGGGGGGACGCCACCCCAGTCGGTCTCCGTTCACGAACCCGGCGCGTTTCTGCGCGGGGACTTCGAATACTGGCAGCCGCCGCTCTATTACAGCATCGCCGCTCCCCTGTGGCGGCTGCACCCCACGGACTTGCAGGTCCCCGTGCTGCTCCGGCTTTTTTCGATGATTCTCTGGGCGCTGGCGTTGATCACAATCCTGCGTGCGCTGCCGGACGCGGCAACCCGCGGTCCATTGATCCTTGCGGACACGCTGCTCGGGATCGGACTGATCCACGCGGCCACGGTGAACAACGATTCGCTGTTTGCGCTTACGGCCTCGGTGCTATACCTGGTTGCCGCCAGCGCCCTGCTGCGCCCGTTCGACTGGAAGGAATGGACCGCACTGGCGCTGCTGGCGAGCGCGGCAGTCTATACGAAGCTATCGTCGCTGCCACTGATGCCGATGGTGGCGGTGACCGCCTGGGTCGGCGTCAAAGGCTCCTGGAAGCGGAAAATGGGATCTGCCGCGGGAATGGCGCTCGCCGTGCTGCTGCTGACACTGCCGCTCTGGATCATTCGCTATAAAACCTACGGTGCATTGCTGGGTATGGCTTCGGTGAATCTCGGGGGGCAAAACCTGACACTGCGCGAACTCACTGCAGCGACCCTGCTCTCGATCCAGTCCCCCTGGCCCCAATTCTGGCATTTCAAAGTGGTCAAAATCCCCGCGCTGCTCTTTCCCGCGGTGTGCCTGTTTTCGCTGGCGTGGATATCCTTCCACTGGCGGCGGGTGGTCATCGCCGCACGCACCCTGGGAATCGACAAGGTCCTCGCCATCTGGTCGGTGGGTGCGCTGTGCACGCTGGGGGGATTTTTCTACTACGGCCTCCGTTTCGACCAGACGGACCCGCGGTTTCTTGTCGGCGCCGGCCCGGTGCTGGCCCTTGTATTCGGCGCTCCCCTCTGGGTGCTGCCATCCAGGAAAGCGCTGGCTCTCGGCTGGGTTATCTTCCTGCTGATCCTGCTGCCCTACCTCTCCTGGCTGGGAGTGTGACATGTTCGCCAAGATCCGCTCGCTGACGAAGCAGACCGCTGTCTATGGTGTGGGGACGATTGCCGCGCGCGCGGTGGCGTTCCTGCTGCTCCCCTACTACTCCCACCTGCTCTCACCCGCGGAATACGGCGTTTACGCCCTGTTCATGGTGCTCGTCACCCTGCTGCAGCCGCTGTACATCCACGGCATGGACATCGCTCTGCTGCGTTTTTCCGCCGCGGCGGAACGGCAGCGACAGGGAAAAGATCTCGGCGGCCTGCTCGTGCAGACTTTGTTTATCGGAGGGTCGCTGAGTCTGGTGCTGGTCTCTTTTGCGCCGGATGTGGCGCGGATGGTGGTGTCGAATGCCGGGGCGACCGAAATCACGATCACCCGGATCAGCGCGGGCGTTCTCCTGCTCGACGCACTTTCATTGCACATTTTCACCTGGCTGCGAATCGGACGGCGCCCGCTCGCCTTTTCCCTCGTGAAACTGCTCAACGTCATCGTCAACATCGGGCTCAACGTCTGGTTGGTCGGCGGATTGAAGATGGGGGTGCTCGGAGCGTTTTACGCGTTTCTCTGGACGAGCATCACCGTACTCGCCGTGCTGCTGATCCTCGCTCTGCCGAGGCTATCCTTCGAATGGCGTTGGGGCCGGATGAGAGAATGGTTCCTCTTCGGCCTGCCCAACCTCCCGTCGCAGCTTTTCATGGTCGCTGTGGAGTTTTCGGATCGGAAATGGATCGAGCATTTCCTGGGAGTGGACGAAGCCGGGATCTATTCGGCGGGGTACCGCATCGCGATGCTGATGAATATGGTGGCGCAGGCGTTCCGGTATGCCTGGCAGCCATTTTTCCTGCAGACGGCGAATGATGAGGACGCCCGCGAAACATTCGCCCGAGTGTTCACCTATTACCTGCTGTTCGTAGGCTGGATCTGGCTCGCCGGGAGTTTCTTCCTCGCTCCCCTGTTGAAACTCCCGCTTCCCGGCATTGGCCCGTTGATCGCGCCGGACTATTGGGCGGGATTTGCCGTGATCCCGATCGTGATGCTCGCGCACGTGTTCAACGGCATGGAAGCGAACTTCATCGTCGGCGTCTACATCGAAAAGAAGACGAAGATCATTCCGGTGGTGATCGGCATCGCGGCGGCGGTGAACATCGTTGGAAACGGGCTGCTGGTCCCGGTGTACGGGTATATGGCTTCCGCCTGGCTGACAGTCGCATCCTACGTCGTCATTGCAGGCGGGGTGTACGTATACATCCACAACCGATACCGCGTTCCCTATGAGTGGAGCCGGGTCATGTGGATTACGCTGTCGGTGGCCGCCGCCTTCGCGCTGGGAGCAATGCTGCTCGAGACAGCAGCCGGATTGATCGTACGGGGAATCCTGACCCTCGGTTTGCCCGTGCTCTGGATCCGGTTCATCCTCACCCCCGCCGAGCGCTCCGGATTCGTCCGTTGGTGGAAGCAGCGGTTCGGCGCCGGCTAAATCACTCCCAACCCCCAGGCGCCTCTCCATTGCGCTTCGAAGGCGTGCAGCGAGCGTTCATCGAAAACGACTAGACGAATCTGTTTCAGGCTCGGAGCGACGCCTTCGTCGAGCACTTTCCGGATCTCGCCGAGAATCACGGTAACCGCAGTCTCGAGGGGAAATCCGAAGATCCCGGTGCTGATCGCGGGCATGCTGACGGACGCCAACTGATAGTCCGAGGCGAGCACCAGGGAGGAACGGACCGCGCTCGCGAGTTTCTCGTGCTCCTCCCCCTCACCCCACCGCGGCCCCACAGCGTGGATGACATACGCAGCGCTCAGTTTCCCCGCGCCGGTGATCGCCGCGTGGCCCACCTCCACAGGCGCGACACGGTTCGATTCCTCCTGAATTCCGGGCCCACCGCGCCGCACGATCGCCCCCGCGACACCGCCGCCGTGGGCCAGCCGGCTGTTGGCCGCGTTCACAATCGCATCCACCTCCTCGACGGTGATGTCGCCGAGAACGAGGGCGACCTCGCTTCCGGAGGAATGAGTGAACGAACGTTTGACCTGGTTCATTTTCATCCTCCTCTCCCTATCCTGGGATAGTATACTCATCCCTGCGGACAAGTTGAGAACAGAATCCCTGCACTGAGCGGGAGGCACTCGGCGAATTATAGGCCGTTCGAGAATGATTATTCAGAGCTTGGCAATTTTCATTCGACCGGCATAATCCTTTCCAGGAGGAGCCGATTGATTGCAATCGGAGGCCCCGTTGCCCAAATTCGGAACGCACCAAAGACGGGAACCTGACCAGGAGTCCCCCTTTATGGCCGACCAAAATCCCTACCGTTCGCTCGTGACCGGAGTCGATCGCGAGATCCCACTTGGTAATGGTAACAAGATAAAATACATAAACTTCGACAACGCCGCTTCGACTCCTGCGTTGAAAGCAGCGCAAGCCGCATCGGAGCAGTTGATGGAGGTCTACGCCAGCATCCATCGCGGCGCCGGGTACAAGAGCCAGCTTTCCAGCGAATGGTACGATCTCAGCCGTGACGTGGCCATGGACTTCGTCGGTGCGGATCCCGATGTGCATTGCGCGGTGTTCACCAGCAACACCACGGATTCGATCAACCGCTTCGCCCGGATGCTCCCGCGTGACAACGACCGCAGCATCGTGATCAGCGATGTGGAGCACCACGCCAACGACCTCCCCTGGCGAGAACGGGGCAGGACCGTGCGCGTCCCCGTGGCGGACGACGGCCTGATCGATCCCGACGCTCTCGATCATACATTGAAAGTCGAGGGCAAACGTGTGCGGCTCGTCAGCCTGACGGGGGCGTCAAACGTCGTCGGCACCCTGCAACCGATCGGAGAGCTGACCTCGGTGGCACACAAACACGGCGTACCGATTCTGATTGACGCGGCCCAGCTCGCGCCGCACAAACCGATTTCGATGAAATTGCCGAACGGCGAGCTGATCGACTTCCTAGTCCTTTCGGGGCACAAGATGTACGCTCCGTTCGGCGGCGGCCTGCTGATCGGCCGCAAGGACGTGATGAGCGAGAGTTCGCCGGCGTTGCGCGGAGGAGGTGCGGTGCTCGTCGTCGAGCCGCATGCCGTGGACTGGGCAGCGCCTCCGGAACGCGAGGAGGCGGGCAGCCCGAACGTACTCGGCGCGATCACCCTGGCGACCGCAATGAAGGCGTTGAAAAAGATCGGCTTTGCATCCTTGGAGGAGATTGAAAAACGGCTCACGCGGAAGTTCCTCGCCGGACTTGGAAAAATCGGCGCGGAAATATACGGATTCGCTGAAGAGAAGGACCTGGACCGCCGTGTCGGCGTCGTCGCGCTCAACCTTCCCGGCGTTCCGCACGGCTTGGTCGCGGCCATACTTGCGGGAGAAGGCGGAATTGGGGTCCGCAACGGCTGTTTCTGCGCCCACCCCTTCGTCCTTCAGTTGCTCCACGTCAGCCCGGAAGAGATCGAAAAACACCGCGATAGAATGCGGAACGGAGACAAATCGGAGGTGCCCGGCGCAGTCCGCATTTCCTTCGGCCTTTACAACACCGAGGAAGAGGTGGACCGGGCGCTCGACTGGCTGAAAACCATTGCCGACGGCGGCGGCCAGGACCTGTACAAACAGGACGGCAAGGGGATGTGGCAGCGCACCGGCGGCGAACCGGATTATCATCGTCAGGTCGAAGACATCTGGTCAGAAATCCTGAACAAGTAGCGACATACCTGCTTCCTGCACCTGAGGCAGTACGCTCACAAGGCTGAAAAATCTGCGTTGCGAGCATGCTCTTCCTGTTCAGGCAATTCAGAAGTGAGAGGGATGAGCGAGATCCTGAACGTACTGAAACGCATCGCGATTGTTGTCGGCGTCGGTTTGACCCTGTTCGCCGTGCTGGAAACGTTGCGGGCCTACGAAACCCTGCGGGATCTCAATCCCCTCGCCGGATACGGATTTCTCGCGTTTGTAGCGCTGCTCGGCCTCTACCTGATCTGGCAGCTGCGGGCACTGTTCTCCTACCGAACGGCGCTCGCACCCCCGATCCTTCCAGAAGACACCCCCGTCACACAGCGGCAGATCAGCGAGGCCCTGAGCTACCTCGACCGCGTGACGGGACGCCTCGAGATGAATCCCCTGCTTTTAAACGGTACACCGGAAGGGCTGAACGAACTTCGCTCCGAGGTTGACCACCTGCTCGCCTCGAAACCGAAACCGGGCACCATCCGCGAAGATTTGCAGCGAGTGGAGAACGAATACATCGCCCCCCTGCTGAAACGGCTGGACACCGAAGCGGAAAGGATCGTTTCGGACAACGTGGGGCTGGTGACCATCGGGACGGCGCTCTCCCCCTACCGCAGCGTCGACCTCTACATCGTGCTCGCACGCAACCTGCGGATGATCAACCGCATCCTCCGCGTTTACCGGACACGTCCGGCTGTGCGGGAGACCCTGAGGGTTTTCTACGACGTCGCAAAGGTCGTGGCGGCGGTAAACCTGCTCAACGCGATGGACAACATCTGGGCGGGGCTCGCCCGTTACATGCCGAAAGTGGGGATGTTCGCGGAGGCGTTCAGCGAGGGCCTGTTCAGCGGCCTGTTGACATCGGTGGCCGGCCACGCCGCCATCGACCGCTGCCGCAGCTACCGTCCCTGGTCCGGTGAGGAAGCGGTGCGGCGCTACCGTGGCCGTCTGCACCGCTGGGCGCGGGATGTGATCGGAATCCTGCTTCACCACGGGTTTGAGAAAATCATCCCGAGACGGAGAAAACGGGAGCATGACCGTTCAGAAACAGCGAGTTCCGATGAAACATCATCTGTGAAACAGAGCAGAAATCTCAAACCGCTTTTCGGTTTCAAACGGAAGCGAGGTACAAATTAAAAAGGGGACACGTACCTTTTAATTTCTTGCCGACTTCCATGCGTATCAAAGTGGAACAATCTGCAAATTAAAAGGTACGTGTCCCCTTTTTAATTTTCCCCCTCCCTCGCTCCGCAAAGCACGTTCCAGCCGCTTGACTGCCCCGAGTTCCCGGCGTACACTTGTTTGTTTGGAAATCCTAAGATTACGGGTGAATGAACACCCTGCCACCGTTTCAGCACGAGCGATTCATGAAACCCCTGCGTCCTCTTTGGGAGTTCATCACTTCAGTGAAATTGACCCTCTTTCTTCTCGCGGGGATCGCCATCATGCTGGTGGCGGGAACCATCGTCGAGACCAAATTCAGCACCGAAGCCGCCCTCGCCGCAATCTACCGCAGTCCCCTGATGGACGCGCTGATCGGCCTGCTCGGGATCAACCAGATCACCTGCACGATCAAGCGCTGGCCCTACAAACCGCACCAGATGGGGTGGCTGCTGGCCCACCTGGGCGTGATCGTGATCCTCATCGGATCGATTTACGGGCGTGCGGGACAGCGTCAGGGCCAGATCTTTCTCACGGAAGGCGAAACCACGGATTCCTTCGTCTCGGAATTCGTGCAGAACGGTCAGAAAGCGACCTACGCGGTGCCGCTGGGTTTCATGCTGACGTTGCAAAAATTCGAGCTGCACACCTACCCTGGCACGAACATGGCCAGCGACTACCGCAGCACGGTCGTGGCCACCGATCCGGAGCGAGGCCGTGAGTACCGCCACACGATCCGGGTGAACGATCCGCTGATGCTGCGCGGCTATGTGATCGCCCAGCAGAGCTATGTTCCCGGCGATCCCGCCTCTTCGGTGTTCAGCGTGCTGAAAAACCCGGGAACGCCCGTAATCTTCACCGGCTTCACGATCATGTCCGTTGGTCTCGCGGTAATCGTATTCCTGAAATCCTGGTTGCGCAAACGGTATCCGCCGCACGAGGCGAGAACCTGAACGGCAAAGGGCACCTGCCATGAAACGTACACTGCTCGCGCTTGTCCTGCTCGCTGCGACGGGAACCCTCGTTCACGCCCAACCGGTGCTGACACCGGCCGCGGAAAAAAACCTCGAGGAAGTGCCTATTCTTTACGGCGGACGGGTGCGCCCTTTCATCAGTTTCGCCGCGGATGCCGTGCAGGAGGTCACCGGAGTGCGCCGCTGGAAGGGCGAAGATCCCACAGCGACGCTGATGCGCTGGATCGCCTTTCCGGAATCGGCCTACGTCGAACAAATGGTTCCGGTCGCCTACGAACCCCTGCTCCGCGCCGCCGGACTCGATCGGGATCGAAAACGGTATTCGATGCAGGAAATCCTGGCGAACACACACATTCGTGAATTGGCGATGGACGCGGCCAGTGCGCAGCAGCAGGGACTGAACCTCACCGTGCAGCAGGACAAGGTGGTTGAGGTGATGAACCGCCTGAACCTGCTCCAGGAAATCCTGACGCATGAAGGGCTGAAGATTCTTCCCAACCGGGAAACACCCCAGATGGGTTGGCTTTCGCCGCAGGCGCTGACCTCCGACAGCAGCGAGAACGCCTACCGCGTCGCCCTCGCCTACACGGGTTTGATCGAAGCGTACCGTCACGACAACCCAAAGATTTTCGAGACTGCGGCAAAGCGGCTGAAGCTCGATCTCGAGGCGTGGCACGGGGACGATTTCAACCGGACAAGGCTTCGGGTCGAGGTTTTCTATCGCAGGTTCGATCCGTGGACCTGGGCGCGCGTCCTCTACCTGATCACTCTGCTGCTGATGCTGACCAGCGTCTGGGTGAGACCCAACGCACTGACCGCAGCCGCGCGCTGGACGTTGGTCGCCGGTCTGGTTGTGCACACCTTCGGCCTCGCGCTGCGCTTCTACATCGGCGGACGCGCCCCCTGGTCGAACATGTACGAATCGTTGATCACCGCAACCTGGGGAGCGCTGCTGCTCTCCCAGATTCCGATCCGCGGAGTCAGCCGCCGGCTGGTGATTCCGGTTGCCGCCGTGATCGGCTTTGCGAACCTGACCATCGCCGCACACCATTCGCTCAGCCCGGCGATCAACCCGCTCGTGCCGGCGTTGAAAAGCGTCTGGCTGAATATCCACGTGATCGTGATCCTGCTGGGGTACGCATCGGGCACCCTCGCGATGGGCGCCGGGCACGCCTATCTCTTCGTCGATACCGTCCGCCCCGGCAACTCCCGCAGCCTCGCCGGAATCAGCCAGGCGTTGTACCGCTTTATGCAGTACGCGGTCCTGTTCCTGATCGTCGGAATCCTGCTTGGCAGCATCTGGGCCCATTCCGCGTGGGGGCGCTACTGGGGATGGGACCCGAAGGAGACCTGGGCGCTGATCACGTGGCTGTTCTACCTCGGTGTGATCCACGCCCACAGCCAGGGATGGATTCGAGAGCGCGGCCTGGCGGTATCCAGCCTCTGCGGATTCCTGCTGATCCTCGTCACCTATTACGGCGTGAACTACTACCTCGCGGGGCTCCACAGCTATGCCAAGGGAGAAGCCGTCGGCGTGCCACTGCCCATCATCCTCTTCGTCAGCACGGAATTGGCTCTCCTCGCCCTCTACGGCTGGATTGTCCGCCAACGCCATCCTCACCCCGCCTGAGCCGACAGTCCGCGCTCCAGCACACGCTCCGCGGTCCTCCAAGGGTGCAAAAAATGAGGCAAAACGAGGAAAAACGGACCGATTAGCTTTCCATCGTCCCTCGGTCAACCACGCCCTCCTGCACGAGGGCAGAAAGCGGATTCAGCAACCCCAAAAACGGTGCGCCGGTGTCTCGGATTCGCGCAAACGTATAGCAAAGCACCCCCGACTCTCTTGACAGTTGAGAGGGCAAGTGCGTATACTTTCGAGAGCGATTCGCGCCTGATGCGCAGGTGTCGATAGGACAGAAACTTCCAGCGCCTTCATACGGAAGCTTGCATGTTCCGTACGATCGCCCTCGGGGGAGACTCCAACAGGAGAGCGGTATCATGAGCATGTCTATGATCGGCGTGATAGGTGGCGTGGTTGCCTTGATCTTGATCGTCGTGGTCTACCGCCAGACGATTGGCGCGCGGAACGAGCGGGCCCGTCTCGCGAACGAAGACCTCGAAACGATCTTGATGAAACGCGTTGTGCTGGAGGGGTACCAGCCGAGTGCCGAAGGACTCTCCCGGATTATCAGCGGCAAGGCGCGCGAGTATAACCTCAAGCGCACCGACTTGATGAACGAGTCGCAGGTACTCGATGTGATATTCACCAAGATCATCGAATCCGACCTGATCACCCAGGAGTTGCGCGCCGACCTGATCAAGCGTCTTTCGCCGATGCTCAAGATCGTCGAAGCGGATCAGGTAAAGGAACTTAGCCTCTCCGGCAAGGGGAGCTGACGGCTGTCCGACGTACGTCGGAATCAAAACGCCCTTCGTTGTGAAGGGCGTTTTGCGTTTCGGCAGTACCTGTCTAATCAAGGTTTGTGCGCCTGCACGGTAATCGTCATCGGGACCCGGTTTTCGTAGCCGGTAACGCGCCACAAACCGTCATCCCCTTTCACCATCCCGTCCCAGGCGTCGTGGAACAGGCCGTCCTCCTCGCGCAACTCGTCGATCACCAATCCGGCGCGAATCAGGGCGTTGAGGATATCCGCAATCGTCCAGCGCCATTCATATGTGCGTTCCTGCGGGATGTAGTTACCCCCGGCGTAATCAGCCGTACCACTCGGCTCTTCGATGAGCGGTTCAGGATTGTGGTAGTAGCCACCCTCTACCCTGAACGGTGGTAGCGGTCCCCCCTCCTGCCACATGTAGAACATCGGGTGTGTATCAACCAGGTAGAACCGTCCGCCCGGCGCCAGCAATTCCGCAATGATCTCCGCCCAACGGCCGAGGTCACGAAGCCAGCAGAGCACGCCCCGGCTGGTGTAAACAACGTCGAAGGTTTCGCCCTTGAGCGGTCCCGGCAGGTCGTACACGTTGCAGCAGAAAAAACGCGCGGGAATCTTTGCGGCTTTTGCGATTTCACAGGCGGTCTGAATGGAAACGTCCGAAAGGTCCGCACCGGTCACCTCGGCGCCCTCACGCGCCCAGGAAAGGGTATCCAACCCAAAATGGCACTGAAGGTGGATCAGCCGCTTGCCGTGCAAATTTCCCAGGTCCTCGATCTCACGTGCGTAGAGCACTGTTTGTCCCGCGAGAAACCGATCTACGCCATAGAACTCGGAGTCCCGGTGCGCGGGTGTCACCTCGTTCCAATACCGACGATTCTGTTCTTCGTAATCCACCGCGTTCTCCACGTTCATCCCTGTTCCGTTTCCGTGAACATCGCCAAGCGCGAAAGGCAATTTCAAGTTTCGTTCCGTGAAAAATCTGTAGCGCCGATTTCCCAGAGAAAACGGGCACCCCGACGAATCGGGATGCCCGTTGAAGAATCGGCGGCGGTCATCAGAACATGAACTGCGTTTCGACCGTCATCACCTTCTCCCAATTGCCGTTACGGTAGATGGACTTGTTGTCCATCACGAGCATGAACCCACCGCCCATCTCGAAGCCGATGCGGTAGCCGGCAACGGTGCCGTCGGTCGATTCAAACAGCTTGTCGGCGTTCGGCTGGTAGTAATAGGCTTCGGCGAGCCCCAGCTTGGGAACCAGATCCGGATTGATCGAAGCGCTTCCGAAAATGTTCTTGCTCGGCAGCCCTTCGCCGAAGTCCATCGCCTGGTACGAGGCGTAGATGTTGAACAGGTTGCCCAGTGCGACGCCTGCATCCACGAAGTATCCCGTGGCGGTCGGCAGATCGGCAAGTTGATCCGTCTTCTTCTTGTATGTGCTGTCCGCCTCGGACCAGACCACCCGGTCGATCTCGTAGCTGTAGTTGAAGAATTCAGGCATGAATTCCTTGCCGAACATGCGGTATTCCGCGCCGAGGGACACCGGCCCAAGTTTGAATTTCAAACCGGGAGCGGTGATGCCGGCTCCATAGTCGAGGATTTGCGCGTACTGGCCGTAAATCCAAAGCTGCATCTTCTCGCGGCGGATCAACGGAATCCCAATATCCACGCCGTATTCCATCACGCTCGCCGAGGAATCCTTGAAGTCCATCGGAGCGGCAAGAATGTTCTTCAGCGCGCCGAGATCGATCAACGTGCGAATCGCCGAAGTATCCAGCTCGCCGGTTGCCGGATTGACGATAAACGGCTGCTTGGCCTGGGCAATGATCTCCTTGTCATTCTTGCCCGGGAACACATCGAACGGGTTGGGGATACCGTCCTTATCCTGATCCTGGATGCCAAGGAACATATTCGCGTCGTTTACGACTGTGGCGCCAAAGACAAGCGGAAGCCCGAACTTCGTTTCGAAGGTCAAACGCCCACCGAGCACACCCGGTCCCTTCATCCCCGTTGGAGGACTGAACTCGTTGAGGTTGTTCACCAAACCTTCGACGCCGAAGTGGCCGATCTTCTTCTGGAAATGCAAACCGGGCCGCCGCACCTTCGGCCATTCGATTGCGTTGGAATAGTCACGCATGATCAGGCCGTAGCCGAGCGTGATGTTATCCAGCGAGCCGATACGGACGTATGTGGGATCGCCGGGTTTGTTGAAGCGCAGGTAGTAGATCTTGTTGATCACATCGTCAATCGACTTGAAATCCCACTCGTCCTGACGGATCCCGCCCTGAGGATCGAAATAGAGCGGCAGATCGAGGCCGAGCCCAAACTTCCAAATGGAGATGTCAGGCCTGAGGCTCAGGTATTGGTAGTTCTTGCCGTCGTCGAGGATGGTGGAGCCCACGGCGCCTCCGATGCCCAGGCCGCCGCCGCCACCACCACCGCCGCCGCTGGGCGCAGCCTCACCCTCACCTGGAGGAGCCCCCGGCTCTTCCGGTTGCTGCTCTTCCTGCTGCTGTTCTTCCTGAGGCTGTTGGGGCGGTTGCTGCTCCTCGGGATTCCACGTCGGGACCTGGATCGCGGGACTCATCGGGCGCGCGCTGATCCGTCCGGAGGCGCTCGATGTCGCATACTGGCCGACGGGCACTTGGACCGAGGTGCCGCTGATCATGTTGAACAATTCGACGAGACCTTCCAGGGTGATCACCGTGGTTCCGCCGGTTGGATCGACCATGGTCCAGAACGCTGTCCCCTTCACCGATGCGACCGAGGTGGGGGTGTTGACCTCCATCGAGCCCTTTTGTTTTTTCACTTCGGAGAGGAGCTCACCCACCTGGATGACGACTTTCTTCGACAGCGCGAGGTCATCCCCGCGCTGGGCCGTCACGGTGACATTCGTGTTCGGCCGCAGCTTGATCTGGGTGCCATCATCGGTAAACGCCAGCGCGATAAAGCCGTCCGGGCCGGTGCGTACCTGGTCGCTGTCGTTCAACACCGCTCCAAAGGCAAGCGGGGCCCATTGTGCCGTATCCTGCTTCACCTCCGCAGCGCCACGCACGGTCAGCGCGATTGCGATCGATTCGTTGGCCGCGCGGGCCGTCGATAGAGCCAGCATGGGAAGCAGCAGACTCCACGCCAGCCAGTGAAACCTCGGAAGCCCTCTCATGGCATCTCCCCCTTCTCGTCCTGGGTTGCCCGTGGGTTAAGTACAGTACTGTGCACTCCTCCGGCGATCCAGCCGCTCCGGAGACCTTCGCCTAATATAGTGCCTCGGTCCCTCCAGCGTGCCACGCAAGAGAGCGAACACCACGATGTTGTCGCACATGGCTCCCCCGAGACATCAACCGGGAATCGCCGTATCCTACGGGAAAATCAGGCGGATCGGATGGCAAGAATGTGACCGGAAGCACCCGGCTGAAAAGCCGAGGAGCCTCCTGGCAGAAAGGCCGTTACTGCGGGGAGTTACGGATGCCAAGGAAAACGGAAGCGGCTGGAATTTTGCGCGATAAGCTCTGGATGCTTGACAATCCTCGGCCCTCGAATCGTCACTGAAAGAGAAGCTAGTACAGGGGACCTTCAGCGTGGGGCTTCGTGTTCGGCGTTTCCTCGGTGTTTCTCATCATGCTTCGTAGAATCAGCTTCAGTTGGGCCTCTTCCCGGCCCGAGAGGCCGTTGAGGAACTGATCGGCCACTTCCGCGTCGAGCGGAGGCAGAGACATCGCGAGCCGGCGCCCTTCGTCAAGCAGTTCAACCTGTACAGACCGGCGATCCGCAGGATTCGTTCTTCTCTGGACGAATTTTTTCTTCTCTAGACGGTCCAACAGACGGGTGACCGCAGAACCGTCCACACCAAGGGTTTCCGCCAGGTAGGAAGGGGTGATGGCGCCGTTCTCATGGCAGAGCATAAGAACTGTCCACTGCTGCGCCGTGACACCGAAAGGAGCGAGCCGTCTCTCGAGCTCAAGGCGCATGGCGTTGGCAAGCCGGCTGATCATGAAACTTATGCTCTCTTCCATCAGAAACACGACGGCCTCCATTTGGTTTTTTTTGTTTCCA
>CAZIDZ010000019.1:0-21249 GCA_964538455.1 uncultured bacterium | reverse complement strand
GGAGCGCTGTTCGCCCGCGGAAAGCGATGTTGCCACGTAAGCCCCGGCCTTTCGCCCGATGTACGCCGGACAAGGACTCGGGAAACCGAGGGGAATCGCTTCGTCCAGTGGTCACCGTTGCCAGGACGAACATGCCATCGCGCCTGGCACCGTCTATTCTCCAGCAGCCTCCGTGGAATCCAGTATCAGCGAAACCGAATTGATGCAATACCGTTTCCCGGTCGGGGCCGGACCGTCATCGAAGACGTGGCCCAGATGCCCACCGCAACGGGCGCAGTGAACCTCGGTCCTCACTTCCCAGAGGCTGCGGTCGGTTTGATAAGCGACCGCCCCATCCTGAATCGGATGGGTAAAACTCGGCCAGCCGGTTCCCGATTTGAACTTGTCAGCGCTGCTGAAAAGTCTCTGTCCGCAGGCGGCGCAACGGTATACTCCGGGGGTGTGCGTATCCCAATAGGCGCCGGTAAAGGCACGTTCCGTCGCCTGCTCGCGAAGAACCCGGAACTGTTCGGGGGTGAGCCGCTGCCTCCACTGCTGTTCGGTCAATGAGCTGAATGCATTGCTCGTGTCCTTTTGCACGCTGTTTTCCTCGTTAACGGCCGTTGCAGTGCCAGGCGCTTGAGATCCATCCGCAAACGCGGAGAATGCCAAAGCGCCGAACAGCACACCGAAAGCAAGTGCCAACCAAGATCCATGGCGAATTGAGGATTTCATGCGCCGTCCTTTCTCCCCCAAGTTGATACGTCACTGCCAGGCTCCCGTTGCAGTCTCGTCTTCCGAGGAGACCAGCCCCCGGAGACAAGCCTCAGGGAGATTTTCAACCGTTGACGGTCTCTCCCGGAACGTGCTATTTTTCGGCCATGAAACGCCAGCAGAACAACACCCTGTTTCTGCCTTTTCCGAGGCGGGGGCCGGAAGACCTGGCAGTGGAGCTCACCAGCCGGATTGCGACGCCGGTGACCATCACCCTGACCCGCAACCGCACCAGCATGGCCTCCTTCCAGTGGAAGCGAGGGAGCCTCTCGATGCGGCTGCACCAGCATTTTCTCGAGGCCCCACCGGAGTTGATTGATGCTCTCGCCTACTGGGTGCGAAAACCCCGCAGGGGGGTGCCCGAACCTGTCCGGGCGTTCATTCGCAGCATTCCCGATTCACCAGATCCCGGCAAGATGGGTTTTGTGATCCGGCCGGAAGGACGAGTCTACAATCTTAAGATGCTCGCAGAACGCGTAAATAACCGTTTTTTCAATGGTTCACTGGACGTGCGGATCACCTGGGGAAGGGAGGTTTCGGGCCGATCCGTCCGTCACAGACGCCTTGGCAGCTTCCAGCACGATACCCGCCTGATCGTGATCCACCCGGTGTTGGACGACGAACGGGTGCCGGAATTCGTGATCCGTTCGATCATCCACCATGAGATGCTGCATTCCCTCCAGCCCACCTCACAGCTCCGTCCACACGACGCAGCCTTCCGCAGGGCGGAACAGGCCAACCCGGATTACAGGCGCTCGGAGAACTGGCTGAAGACACACACTTCGTTGATCCATCGCGGCAAGCGGCGCAGGACGCATTAAACCGGACTGCGACGTCCGGTTTAATATTTCAGCTTAACCAATAAAATTCTTCGTGACTTACGTAGCCCGTGGAAAATAAATTTGGAAGGTTGTTCCTTTGCCGGGCTTGCTATCGATGAATATGTATCCCTCATGCTGCTTGACAATACCATACACACTGGATAATCCCAACCCGGTCCCCTTTCCCTCCTCCTTGGTGGTGAAGAAGGGATCGAAGATTTTCGCCAGGACTTCCTCACTCATCCCGATCCCGGTGTCGCTGACTTCAAGCAGCACGTATTCACCGGGGACAACCATGGGATGGTCCCGGACGAATTCCTGCTTCAACATTTGATTCCGGGCGCGCAGCGTGAGCACCCCTCCTTTGGGCATGGCGTCATTGGCATTTACCGCCAGGTTGACGATGGCGTGTTCGATTTGCCCGGGATCGGCCTTGATCTGCCAGAGATTCTTCCTCTGCTCCACTTTCAGCTCGACACCGGCAACGATGATTGGACGCAGCAACCGTTCCATGTCCGACAGCAAGGTAGTGAGCACCAGCGGGCGGGGATCGTGGTATTGACGGCGGCTGAACATCAGTAGCTGCCGGACGAGATCCGACGCCCGTCGAACCGTTTTCAAGATGCGGTTGAAACTTTCGCGCGCCGGTTCATCCAGCCCCATCGTCATCAGCGCCACATCCGCCTGGCCTTTGATAATCGACAGAAGATTGTTGAAATCGTGAGCAACCCCGCCGGCGAGGCGTCCGATCGTCTCCATTTTCTGTGAAGCGAGAAACTGTTCGGATAGCCGCTTTTTTTCTTCCTGCTCCCCGCGAAGCTCGGTGATATCACGGAAGACCCCGAGCACGCCCTGTTCCTTCCCGTCTTCATCAATCTGGAATCGCTGGGCGGTGACAAGCCCGGTGACCAGCTTGCCATCCTCTCGTTTCAACGTCAGTTCATAGGGTTCCACATCTCCTTCGCGACGTTTTTTCATCGCCTCTACGACAACCCCTTCCTGACCTTCAGCAACGGTCTCCTTCCAATGCCGACCGATCATTTTTTCGGGAATCGTGCCCATGATTCTCGCCATCGCAGGGTTGACAAAAGTGAACCGCCCGTCGCTGTCCTCGACGACGACACCGTCCGGCATCGAATCGACCAGATTGCCATAGAAATTGCGAAGTCTGTCAACCTCCCTTTCTGCGGCGCGGAGGGCGGAAATGTCCGTGATGACGCTGAGCATGCCAAGTGTGCCGTCGTCGAAGGCGTATGGAGTCCCTGTCACCAGGACAGGGAGCCGACTTCCATCCCGGCGTATGAGCTCCATCTCGTAGCGGTCGGTCTCACCCTGGAGCCTGCGAATATTAGCGGCTTTCACCAGCTCCCGCTGATCTTCAGGAACGATGGTGGTCCAGTGCTGGTTAACCAATTCGCCCGGTCTGTATTTGAGGAGTTTTTCAAGCGCAGGATTGACATAGAGGATCGTCCCCTCGGAATTTTCGAGGACGATTCCATCGGCAATATGTTCGGCGACTCTCGCACTCAAGTCTTCGAGTCTCATCCCACACGGCCCTCAAGTGTTCATACAAACGGAGCTTACGCACGCAGAGTCGCGGCGACAACGGCACGCCGCGATCTCCTCAACTTTGCGCTCCATCCCTCCGTTCCGCAGCGAATCAACTTGACTCCTCCACCCCTCGGGAACATCTTGATTAACCTGCAGAACGGACACATCCAAGCCGAAGCTACCGACCCTTCGAACCGACGGGAGTTTAGCGACGATGAAAAAAACGATCCTGCGAGCGGGCCTGTTGATGGCAGTCTCCCTGTTCATCACCTCCTGCGCGACGAGCACAAAAAAGGCCGAAATGCCGTCCGCCGCGCAACAAGCCCAGCATTTCCTCGACTCGTACACGGAACGGTACCTCCCACTCTACGCCGCTGACCAGAAAGCGCAGTGGGAAGCCAATATTCACATCGAGGCGGGCGATACGACACGGTCCGCCGAAGCGAAACGTGCCGCCGAAGCGCTGGCAGCATTCACCGGTTCCACGGAAAACATAGAATCGGCGCGCAGTTATATGCAGCATCCGGACCAGTTGACCCCTATGCAGACTCGCCAGTTCAAGGAAATCCTCCGCCTCGCCGCAAACAATCCCGCCACCGTTCCCGACCTGGTGAAGCAGAGGATCGCGGCGGAAACGGCGCAGAATGAGGTGCTCTACGGCTTCGATTTCCAGGTTGACAGCGTATCGGTCTCAACCAACGAAATCGATCATATCCTCAAGAACGAATGGAGCGATCTGGGGCGACGCAGGAAAGCCTGGGAAGCCTCCAAGCAGGTCGGCGTTGCCATCAAACCGGGGCTTGTCGACCTGGTCCGCCTGAGGAACGCAACGGTGCAGGCGCTCGGGTATGACAATTATTTCCAGTACATGGTCAGCGATTACGGAATGACCCCGGAGGAGTTGACCGCGATGGTAGACCGCTTCAACCGGGAACTCCGCCCGCTCTACCGCGAGTTGCACACCTGGGCGCGGTATACGCTTGCGGAGCGGTTTGGCGAGCCGGTTCCGGATCAACTCCCCGCGGACTGGCTGCCGAATCGCTGGGGCCAGGACTGGTCGCCGTTGGCGAATGTCAAGGGATTCAATCTGGATAACGCGCTGGCCGACAGCAGCGCGGAATTCGTCGTTCAGGCGGCGGAGAATTTCTACGTCAGCCTCGGCTACCCGAAGCTGCCCGAATCCTTCTGGGAACTCTCTTCATTATACCCATTACCTCCCGATGCCCCTTACAAGAAAAACAACCACGCGTCAGCCTGGCACATCGATCTCGACAAGGACGTGCGAAGCTTGATGAGTATCGTGCCCGACGCCGAGTGGTGGGAGACAGCTCATCACGAGCTCGGCCATATTTATTACTACATCGCCTACTCGAACCCAAGTGTCCCGCCGCTGCTCCGGCGTGGGGCGAACCGGGCGTTCCACGAAGCGATCGGGAGCCTCGCCGGCCTTGCCTCAATGCAAGCGCCCTATCTCGAGCACGTCGGCCTTGCTGACTCCAGCGTCCTCATCGATCCAATCCAACCGCTGCTACGCGAAGCGCTAAGCGGCGTGGTGTTCATCCCCTGGTCCAGCGGAGTGATGACACACTTCGAGGAGGATCTGTATTCGGGTCCGCTCTCCCCCGGCGAGTACAACGCCCGCTGGTGGAAGTACAAACGGCTGTTTCAGGGAATCGTACCGCCCGAAGGGGAAAGGGGCGAGGAGTACTGCGACGCTGGATCGAAAACGCATATTACCGACGATCCGGCGGCTTACTACGACTATGCGATTTCCTACGTGCTGCTCTACCAGCTTCACGACACCATCGCGAAGGACATTTTGCACGAGGATCCCCACGCGACGGATTATTTCGACCGTAAGGACGTTGGCGCATTCATCTGGTCTATCCTCGACAAGGGCGGCACAGTCGACTGGCGCAAGATGGTTGCGGAGAAAACCGGCGGGGAGATTTCGGCGAAGGCGATGCTAGATTATTATCAGCCGCTCTACGATTGGCTGAAGGTGCAGAACGAAGGGCGAACCGCGACGCTGCCGGATCTCGGAGAATAAGTGGCGGTACTTACCGGCAAAAACGATTTGTTCCGGAATCGGCGAGGTGGTTCGCCTGTCGACACTCAAGGAGGGACGTTGGGATGAGCCGCCAACCGGTCGTCATCCGCCGTTACTCCAGGGTGATCCAGGCTCAATTGGCACAATCCTACCTCGAGAGCTTCGGTATTTCCAGCTACGTCATGAAAGACGACGCCGGCGGTTTTCACCCGCACCTGCAACAATCACTGGGTGTGAAATTAATGGTTGCCGCTGAGGACGAGGAGGCTTCGAACCGCCTGCTCGAAGCGGGCGGGGATTCGAATTGATTCAGCGATTCGCGTTGACTCTGGGAGCTGCATCCATCGCCCGAGCCCGGTCTCATTCCCTGCTTGCTTGGGACGGGAAGGCGGCCCATCTTGCCCATCCGGGCATTCGAGACAGAGGTTACCGATGAGTGAGCTGGATGCTCCCGCGACTCCTCCTGCGTTTCGCAGATGGTATTCCAAAATTACCGGTTTTTTTCTCGTCAGGATCGTTCTTGCCCTCGTTATCATTGGCGTTCCCACCGGGGGGCTGAACAGACTGCTGCATCTTGTTGATCCGTACGTTCCATCGATCCTTATGGAACCCTGGCGGTTCTGCCGCCTACTCCTCACCCTGGCTGCCATGCATGGTCTCTACATCCTGTACGTTCGCGTTTTCGAGAAAAGGCGGGTTCAGGAGTTCAGCAGTACAAGGGTTTTCAGCGAGTTGGGATTGGGAATTGCCGTAGGCTTTGGAATCATCGCCTTCAGTCACGGTTTCCTTGCAATCGCTGGGATCTATCGCATCGAGCACTTTCTCTCCTTCTCGAACCTGTTCACCTTTCTGTTTATTGGGATCATGTCTGGGTATGTGGAAGAACTCATCATGCGTGGCATTCTCTTCCGCTTGCTCGAACAAGGTCTTGGATCGTGGATAGCCATCATTCTCAGTTCATTGCTGTTCGGTTTCGGGCACTTGAACAATCCAAATGCCACCATACTCAGCAGCACCTTCATTTCCGTGGAAGCCGGATTGCTTCTCGCGGCGGCATTCATGTACACCCGCCGTCTCTGGCTGCCGATGGCGATCCATTTCGCCTGGAATTTCTCACTCGGAGGGCTGTTCGGAACACCCGTCTCCGGCATTGCACAACCGGGGATGGTGGAAGGAACGCTGCACGGCCCGGCGCTGTTGACAGGCGGGGAATTCGGGCTTGAAGCCTCGCTTCCGGCAGCGCTGATTGCCACAGGCACGGGTGTGGTTTTCCTGATTTTTGCCTATCAGAAAGGGTCGATAATTCCCGTTCCCTGGCGCAGGCCGAAAGTCAGTCCATCGAGTGCGGAGGAGCCGCGGTTGGAAGTTCCGGAATCCGATCCGGACCGTGACAATACGCCTACGGAAAACGTGGAATAGAGTAGGACTCCCGGAGGGATTGGGGCCTGACTTTATTGCGTAAACGACTATCTTCGCTGACAACCAATAACGGGCATAATGCCCATAAAAGAGCCGGAAGACTTCGTGCGAAAGGATTCGTGCCGATGAAGCACTGGAAAACATTTGTTGTGATTGGCATTCTGGGAACACTGATGACAGGAATCGCGATGGCGAGTGAGATGCCGCAGATTAAAGCAGACACCTACAAACTGGACAACGGTCTGACTGTCATTCTCTTCCAGGATCAAAGCAATCCAACGGTTGCCGTGAACCTCTGGTACCACGTCGGGTCACAAAACGAGAAACCGGGCCGCACCGGTTTTGCGCACCTCTTCGAGCACCTGATGTTCAACGGTTCCGAGCACTATCCGTCCGACTATTTCACGCCGCTGCAGAAGGTCGGCGCCAACGTCAACGGATCGACAAGCGAGGATCGGACGAACTATTTCGAGGAACTCCCGAGCAACGAGCTCGAGTTGGCGCTGTGGATGGAATCGGACCGGATGGGCTATCTGCTTCCCGGGATCGACCAGAAGAAACTGGACATTCAGCGTGGCGTGGTGAAGAACGAACGCCGCCAGCGTCTCGACAATCAGCCCTACGCGAAAGGGTACGAGATAGGCCTTGAGATGCTGTACCCTCCGAGCCACCCGTACTACCACTCGGTAATCGGCAAGATGGATGATCTGAACGTGGCGAACCTTGAGGATGTCAAGGAATTCTTCCGCCTCTACTATGCGCCGAACGACGCCTCGATCGCCATCGTCGGCAATTTCGACAAGGACAATGCGAAGCAGCTGGTGGAGAAATACTTCGGGTCGATTTCACCGAGCCATCCATTTGAACGCTACGTCCCGACAGTTCCGGTGCTCGCTCGAGATTACCGCTCGGAAGTCGAGGATAAGGTGAGCCTGCCGCAGTTGACGATCGATTGGCACACCCCGGGTTATTACCAGCCCGACGATGCCGAATTCGACATCCTCGGCTCGATCCTCTCTTCGGGTAAAACATCCCGCCTCTACAAGGCGCTGGTGTACGACCGCCAGATCGCCCAAAATGTACGAGCCTATCAGATCTCGAGAAAGCTCTCGAGCATGTTCGAGATCGTGGTCAATGGCAAACCGGACAGCGACATCGCGGAAATCGAAAAAGTGGTCAATGAGACCCTTGCCGACCTGCTGGAAAATGGCATCACCAAGGAAGAGGTTGACCGTGCTCGCGTTAGCTTCCAGACGGATTATATCCGCCGTCTGCAGAGCAACAACGGTCGGGCGAACAACTTCAATAGTTACCTCTTTTACCTCGGAGATGCAAACAAATTCCAATGGGATTATGACCGATATACCAACGCCACGGTTGAATCTGTGATGGCGGCCGCCCGCAAATACCTCTCAAGGCACCGCGCTGTAACAGTGATCGTTCCCGAAGGGGCGCTTGGCGACAAGGGCGAGACCATCGACAAGAACACTCAGGACGATCCGCCTCCTCCAATGGAGATGGCGGAACCCGAAGATGAGTTCGCGAATGTGAAGCTGCCGGAGAGCACCGTTGACCGCAGCAAGCTTCCAGGGAGCGGTCCGGAATCGATGTTTTCGGCACCGGAGATTCATCAAGGCAAACTGAAGAATGGCGCAAACCTGCTCGTGGTCGAGGATCACAGGCTACCTCTGATCCAGACCGACCTCGTGCTGATGTCCGGGTGGGCGGCCGACCCGAAGGGGAAATTCGGCACTGCCGCAATGACCGCCGCGCTGCTCGACGAGGGGACCAAGAGTTTAGACGCTCTGCAGATCAGCGATGCAGAACTCGCGATCGGCGCCGATTTCGCCACCTCCAGCGGTTTCAACCAGTCAGATGTTTCCCTGAACGTGCTGAAAAGCAAGTACGACGAGGGACTTGAACTGATGGCGGACGTGGTGATTCACCCGACGTTCCCCGACAAGGAGCTTGAGCGGCTGCGCAAGGAATACCTCGGCAGGATCGAATCCGAGAGCCGCCGTCCGTTGCAGACCGCTCTGAAAAAAGCCGGTACGCTGCTGTTTGGAGCGGACAATCCATACGGCCAGCCCTATACCGGGTCCGGTACCGAGGAGACAATCAACGCCCTCACACGCAAGGACCTCGTCACGTTTTACAAAGGCAACTATAAACCGAACAACGCCACCTTTGTGGTAGTTGGTGACATCACTCTGGATCAGGCCAAAGAACACCTTGACAAGGCGTTTAAAAAGTGGAAAAAGGGCAAGGTAAAGACTCCGGCCGTCAAGATGGCGGAGGCACCGTCCAAGACGACGTTCTACCTGATTGATAAACCCGGCGCGGCGCAGAGCGCAATCGTCATCGCAAACCTGGCTTTCCGCTCCAGCAGTCCGGATGCCGTTGCGGCCGAAGTGATGAACAACGCTCTCGGCGGAAAGTTCATGAGCCGAATCAACCTCAATCTGCGCGAGGACAAGGCGTACACCTACGGCGCTCACAGCTTCTTCCGGGAACTTCGCGACACCGGTGCATTCGTTGCCTATTCGGAGGTGCAAACGGACGTGACCGACAGCTCGCTCTATGAATTCTTCAAGGAATTCAACGACGCTCGCGGTGACCGTCCGATTGTCGGCGATGAACTGCTGTACGCCAAGGATAACATGATTAAGAGCTTCCCCAGAGGTTTCACGAACATCACGCGCACGGCAAACACGCTCGGAGATCTCGTCGCCGATGGAGTGTCGCTCGATGACTGGAAAACCTTCGTCGATCGGGTGAACGCCGTGAACGACGCGGATGTCGCCAAGATGGTGCAGAAATACGTGCAACCCGGTCACATGGTCGTGGTTGTGATGGGTGACAAATCAAAGATCGAACAAGGATTGAAAAACCTGAACCTCGGCGAGATCAAAGAAATTCAACCGTAATCGGCGCCTACTCTGCATATCACCGGGGACAGCCGTCAGGCTGTCCCCGTTTTCTTATTCTGTTTCGTCAATCATCAGCGCAGCAAAGACGTGACGGAGGCAAATCTGGCTTCCACGCCCATGACTCCTTCTGTCTCAGTGTGACGAATACATCCCTTCCGGTTTTGTTATTCGTACCGCAAGGCGTTCACCGGATTCGTGGAAGACGCCCTCAGCGCCTGGCCGCTGACCGTGATCAGTGCAAGTACCAGGGACAGACCGGTGGTTACGGCAAACAGCCACCAGGAGAAATGAATACGGTAGGCGAAACCGTTCAGCCATCCTCGCATCAGGTACCACGCTACCGGCCAGGCGATCAGATTCGCGATAGCGACCAACAACAGAAACTCCCGCACGAGCAGTCTGACGATTTCCCCGGACGACGCGCCGAGCGCCTTGCGAATGCCGATCTCCTTGGTCCTGCGCTCGGCCGCAAAGGTGGCAAGAGCGAACAGCCCGAGGCTGGCGACGAAAATGGCGACGAGAGTGAACACATTGAACAAATCACTCATCCGCTGCTCCGCGAGGTAACGGGAATTGTACTCATCATCGAGGAACGAGTACTGAACAGGGACTTCAGGAGCGAATCCTTTCCACATCTTTTTCAACTTTTCAACGGCCTGATGCTCGGTTCCCGGTTGTAGCCTGAACATCAGCCACGGCGGATACCCCTTGTAAATGCGCAGAAAGAGTGGACGCATCGGGTCGCGCAACGATTCAAAATGGAAATCCTTGATCATCCCGATGATGGTCAATTTCTCAAATCTAATCGGATCCACGCCGAGATAGCTGTCGATCTGTTTCCCGATAGGATCCTTGCCATACCCGAGGTACTCCGCAGCGGTTTCGTTCACAATCACCGCTTCAGTACTGTCTGTCGGGCGAGTCGGATCGAAATTGCGTCCGGCGATCAGGTGCATCCCCATCGCCTTGATATAATCATGATCCACGGATTGGCTTGCAATAAACACTTGCGAAGTGGTGGGTGTGCCGGGGATGTGGTAGACGCTGTTATCCCCTGACTCCAGCGGTTTGTCGTCCGCGGTTGTCGACGCTACGACGAAGGGAAGCTTTCTGTATTCGTCATAAAGCGCACGATATCCGGTCATCAGGTCCCAGTTCCCGAGGCGAACGGCAAGCACCTGATGCTGATTGAATCCCAGGTCCTTGGAGCGTACGAAATGCATCTGCCGTAGTACCACAAGGCTGGAAACGATTAGCACCACTGCGATGCCGTATTGCAGGATGACAAGGATCGATCGCATCCTCGTCCCGCCACGCCCCCTCGCCATCTCCCGTTTGATCACCTTTGCGGGTTTGTACCCGGACATGATCAGCGCCGGATAGATCCCCGCGAGCGCTCCGACGAGGATTGCAGCGGCCAGAACAAAGAGCAGCAGCTGCGGTTCCTTCAGCAGGTTGAAACTCAGGTTCGCGCCCACGAGATTCGCGAACCGAGGAGTCAGCAGAACAGCGATGATTGTTCCGATGGCTGTGGCAAAAAGGGAGGTGAGAATGGATTCTCCCATGAATTGACGGATCAGGGCACCGCGTGGCGCACCAAGTGTTTTGCTGATGCCGACAAAAATGCCCCGACGGGTGCTCTGGGCCGTTGTCATGTTGATGTAGTTGAGCGTTGCGATCAGGAGCACGACCAAACCGATGGCGGCAAACTGGAGAACGAAGTTGAGACGCCCGTAAGTGAAATCAGCCTGCTGATAGCGCCCGTAAAGATGTACATCCCTGAGCCAATTCAACGTCAACTTGAATTCCCCACCGATCTGCCTGAGTAACTCTCCGGTATGCGTCTCCGTCGAAGCTGCCAGCCCTGCATCCAGATCCGAGAGGTTGGTTCCTTTTGCGATCTGCACCAGGGTCAGCCAGTTCACGCTGTTCAGCCAAGGCTGGTCGTCCGGGATTTTGCGAGTGTTCCAGGAGATGATGTACTGGACGTTCTCGAACATGCTCGGCGAAGGCATCTTTTCGATCACGCCCGTGATGTTCAGCTTCTGCGTGTTACGGAGACGAAGTTCCTTACCGATTGGATCCTGGTTGCCGAAAAAGCGCACAGCCGCTGCTCGTGTGATAACCACGGAATTGGGTACTGTCAGCGCCTCAACCGGATCCCCTTGCGAGAGTGCCAGCCCCGTGATGTTGAAGAAGCTGGAATCCGCCCAGATCACACCGGTCTCGACAAATCTTTTCTCGTCGCTGGTGATCGGCACCTGATTGTCAAAATGACCCGCGATCCGGCAGTAATCATCGATGCCAACAACGTCGTTTTTCAGATCCACAGCCATTGGGGCGGACGCAAAGGGAACAATGATCGTCTGGTCGTTCCCCAGACGTGCGTCAATCCCGAGAATCGCCAGGTGTTCCGAATTGGGAATGCCCTTCTCAAACCCAAACTCATGCCGGAGCAGCAGCCCGATCAGCAGCACAACAGCCATTGAAATAGCCAGGCCAGAGATGTTGATGACAGTGATCAGCTTGTTGTGTTTCATCTGGCGGAAGAGTAACCGCAGACTATTCAAAGACATGGTAGGCAACCTTCAATGGGTCGATCGGCTCGACCCTTTGACTGGTGGTATCAACGAGGGGTTACACGTGTAAAACCGAAGAAAGGTGTAGCCGTAACGAGAAGAAAAACATGCTTTCCCCGGTAATTGAGACGCTCACCGTATGGACGGTCTAGATCGGTTCCCAGTTGCGGCAACGGGATCGATCGGGTAGAACACCTACATGATGCTCTTCAGCGACCCGAGGTCAAGCTCGAGCGAATCCCAAGCCTCCTTCAGCGAATTCGCCGGAAGGCCCAAAGTCTCGAATGCCGTCGAGTGCGGCGATTCCGGACTGGGGTTGCTCCGGATGCCGTACCCGGCGAAACCGGCGAGCAGGTTCGACACGTGGGCAACGAAAACGCTGTGATTCCAAGAATCGGCCCGCCACGGTTCATGATGATAAAGGATCGCCTTTTCGATAGGGACGGGGAGATTCCAGTTTCTGGCGAGGACGCCGCCGATCTCAGCGTGATCCACACCGAGCCGCTTGTGCTCGACCAGCGCCAGGTGCTCCTTTTGCGATTCGGCATCGTCGAGGATTTCTTCGAACAAGTGATGAAAATGCTGATCGAGGATCACATCGCCGATGTCGTGCAGCAGGCCGATGATAAAGGCATCGTCCGCATTCAGCTCCGGGTTCCTTTTTGTCAGCTCACTGGCGATCGTTGCAACAGCGAGGGAATGGGTCCAAAACTCCCGCCCGTTGAACAACCGTGAATCGGATAACTCCAGTCCCTGCGAGAGCGACGCGGCGATAGAAACGTTCCGCACCTCGTCGAATCCGAGCACGACAATCGCCTGTTGAATGTTGCTGATCTTGCGGCGATAGCCGTAATAGGCGCTGTTCACCAGTTTCAGCACATTGGCGGTGATCACCGGGTCCTTCTGTACGATCTGGGCGAGCTGCCCAGCGGAGCTGCGTGGGTCTTCGCTGATCGCCAGAACCCTGGCCGCGACCTCTGGAAGGGGGGTAAGGCGTGTCACACCGTCGAGACGGTTCAGCACTTCCACGTCCGACTCGTCTTCATATTCGCCGGGCGGCTGGCTCGGCACTTCGTCGAGGATGCGCACCAGGTGGCGGTGCAAGAAATTCCAATCGATCGGGACTCCGAGCACGTCTCTTGCCCCGAGATTCATCGCTTGGCGAATCTTGTCGACCGGACGGTCCGTGGTGAATAACATCACCGGTATGCGGGCGGTATCGGCCTTCCTCCCCAAATGCTTGAGCAGCGCGAGGCCGTCCATGTCGGGAAGGTCCCAGCTCACGAGCATAAACGCAGGCGGGTTTTCCTCCATACCCTTCTTCGCGGTCTTGAATGAGTCAAAGTGCTCGACGGAGCAATTCTCGAAGGGCGCACATGCTCCATGAAGCGGTGCCACCTGCATCGAAGAACGGTCCAGCAGAAAAATCCGGCGTTTGTCGCTCATGCTATTGTCCCAGCGGATGAATTCCGACCGCACGAATGTAATACCGCGTCCGGTGTATGTGGAGCTCGGCGAAGCACTACGGCCGCGCTTTCACCATCACAGCACCAGCTCAAGTTTTATCCGGTGGTCGAGTTTAAAATCGAACTTCATCGGTTGTACCTGCTCCTGCAGGCTGTCATGCGTCAAAACGACAACCGGTTTGGAGGGATAATCGTCATTGTTGGCAATGACGACGCCGTAATATCCGGCGATATCGGGCGTGTCGGTCTGCATTACACGCACCCTCGTCCCGATCGGAAAGAGCTGTACTACCGCGACCAGCGAGCGAACGGCGTGTGAATTCCAGAGCTCCCCGGCCTCGAGCACCAGCGTCTCCAACGCCTTTTCCGGAGTTCGTTTGATGTCGTCAAACGCTCCGGAGACAAGGTTGTCGTACCGGTTCGCGACTGCGAGAATCTGAGCGTGCCGGAAAATCTGGCGCCCCTCTTCCCCCGCCTGTTTCTTCACCGGCGGAACATCCTCGGCGGTCAATCCCCCCGGATAGCCTTTGCCATCAAGCTGTTCATGGTGTTGCTGAACGGTAACCTGCTCCTTGAAACTCGCGTCGTCGCTCCCTTTTACCAGCAGCATCGAGTAGGTGGGGTGTTCCTTGCGGATTGCCTGTACGTCCGCTTCAGTATGATCCTTCAGTGACTCCAGGTACTTGTCTGTTATCGACTTGCCGACATCGTGGAGCAGGGCCCCGGTGATCAGCGTGCGCAACTCCGATGTCAGCATCCCGAAATTCTGCCCGATGAGAAGGCAGAGCACGGCGGTGTCGAGCGCGTGCTGCACTTCGTACCCGTCGTCCGAGCGTAGCGGAAGAGTCGAGAACATACGAATGTTTTTCGCGAAAATCTCCTCGATGATATTCACTGCCATGGTTCGGAATTGAGACATATTGAGCAGGTTTTTCAGCTTCGGGTCCTGCTCCATGCGCTTCTTCAGCTCGCTGGGCCTGATGCTGCGAAAGGCGGGATTCTGCCTGATCTGCTCGAAGGCATCGCTGATTTTCTTTGTGGCGGCCTGGCGAAGGGTGGTATTGATCACCTCCTCCGGAATGATGTCATCCGCCACTTGATCCATCACGTAGACATACGTAAATCCTTTTTCTTTCAAAAGCTTCAGTATTTTACCGGTGAGTTTATACCCTGTGGCGAGCATCAAATCCATTCGCTCGTTGTACAGCGAACGACCCAGGATGGCACCGGCTTCGACGTTTTCGACGCTTACAAGATGCATGCGATCTCCACCCTCGACGCAGATAAATCAAACCCCCGAAGGGGGACACCCGCCCCCGCGATGTGTCCGCTCGAGGGTTTGACCTAGTGTAGTAAAGTTGGAACGGACCGCACAAGTTCCCCGCCCCATTCGCTATACAGCGAAAAACAACAAAAAGGGCTTCCCGAAGGAAGCCCTGTCATCAATTTCCAAAAGGAGCGGATTAGAAATGGGCAATCGCATCCGGGGTTCCGTCGGGATCTCCGGAAACGAATCCATCACTGTTGACGTGACCGCCTGTGGCAAGCAGCAGACCAGCGACGTGAGGTGTCGCCATCGACGTCCCACTGAGCGTGTTGTAGCCGCCGTTCTTGTAAGTCGACTCAATGGAAACGCCGGGTCCCGAGAAATCAACGGGAGGGTTGCCATAATTGGAGAAATACGCCCAAAAATCACCATCGCCGTACGCCGAGACGGTGACCACGTAGGGGCCGTTCACCCGCGCCGGTGAATGGTTGTTCGCATCGTCCGAATCATTCCCCGCGGCGAGAGCGAACCAGATTCCATTGTTCGAAGCGTTGAGCACAGCCTGGTCCAGTGTGGTCGAAACACCGCCGCCGAGACTCATGTTGGCAACGTCGCCAAGAGCCGCGTTGGCGGCAACGTAATCGACACCGGCGATTACACCGGATACGGTCCCGCTTCCTCGACGGTCAAGAACCTTGACCGGGACGACCGATGCGCCCGCGGCCACGCCCACGACCCCGATGCTGTTGTCAATCGCGGCGATCGTGCCCGCGACGTGCGAACCATGCCCGTTGTCGTCATTCGGCGTGCCGTCCTTCGTACGCACGAACGTAGCGCCACGGGCCGCGTCAACGTTCAGGTCCGGGTGGGTCAAGTCAATACCGGTGTCAATGATCCAGGCGGTCTTGCCTGTTCCATCGACAGGTCCACCAACTCGTGCAACGCCCCAGGGAGTTGTTTGCCCCGTGGAACCGCCGCCACCGCCACCCCCTCCCGGACCCTTTCCCGGAGGAGGAGCCAGCATCACAATTTTGTCCGGTTCGACAATGGAAACGCGTGGGTCGGCAGCCATCTCCTTGGCCTGATTCTCCGAAAGACTCGCGGAAAAACCGACTAACGCATGGCTGTAGACATGCTCGATGGCGTCATCCTCAGCCCCATACTCACGCAGCAGAACCGCCGCCGTGGTACGGACAGCCGACGGGCCTTTTCCAAGGGATGGAGTCTCATTTAGCGCAACGATGTACTTGCCTGGAATTACGTCCGCAGCCGCAGAAACCATTTGAGTGTTATCCGATGAATTCCCCGGAGCCACCGGCTGCTCGCTGCACCCCCCGAGAAGCAGGACCAGCAGCATTGCCGCGAGCGCAGCAAGCGTGAGCAATCGTTTCATCCCAGAATTCCCCTTTCTCAAAATCCGATCCAATTCTCGCACACTTTTTGGTTGCACCAAAAAGTATAAGATTGTTAGGATTTCAAAACATGCGACCTGGACAACATTGTGGAAAATTCAGGAGCCGAAGCGTGCCCAAATGTATTACACAAGGTTAGGCCAATTATGGACTTAGAGAACAAACTCGGATTCAAGGAGAGCCCCGCCTCGGAAATGAACCCGACCGTTCGCTACCGTTCTCTAGCTAAACGGCGGGCGATGAAATGATGGATTTCAGGGGTAAAGGTGGCGTTTGGCGAAAATCAACCTTCACTCATTTGCCTGGATGTATCGAGAATTCCACTGTGGAATGCGACGAAATTGAGCGACTTCCACAGGCTTCGAAGCTGCATCCGGATGAAGGGGTACGCGCCAATTCCGTTCGGCGGAGGGCGCGTCCCAACTCGACAAAGAAGCGCTACGATTTCATCCTCGCTTTTTTCTCGCCCGGGAAACCGTGCCGTTTCATGTTGGCGACGCAGTCGATCCGGTTGATATACCCTTCCGTGGCCGCGCCGACGATGTTCCCATTCGTCGCGTACCGGTGCCAGCGGTACTCTCTCTTCCGGTCCCGGTAAATTTCCCATTTGTCACGGGTCCCGCTGTCATCTCCCCCCTCGAATCCATTGCGGTAGGCGTTCCGCAGACAGTCAATTCGCCGAACGTACCCCTGCGTGGCTGCGCCAACGATTTCTCCGTTAACCGCCGTTCGATTCCAGCGCCATTGTTTCTTCCTGTCACGGTAAAAGACCCACTTGTCACTCGAAGACATAAGCGACCTCCTTCGGTTGAAGCATCGCCGAGCATTCTGTGTGGGCAAGCTATGGGAGGGTGAAGGGCGAGGCAAGGCACTTCCACCCTTCATGCGTACTCCGCCGGAGGCACAGCTCCAGAAAGCGTCGATTTGTGCCGGGAATCAGATCCCGAGGAGCCTTCTGAGCCCCTCCACGGCCAATCCGGCTAGGATAATCCCAATCAATCCAACCACCGCCAGTCCAAACCCGCGCCAGCCGTTCACACGGTTCGCCTCGCCGATGCTCCTAGCCGTCAGCGAGATTGTCCAGGGGATGAAGAGGAGAATGAACGGCAAGAGTAAGACGATAATCACGACAATCGCGACCGTGCCCCCATTCAGAGGGAGAAACGACAGTCCCCCGAACCCCGACGAGATGAAAGCCTCCCTGCCTAGAAAGACAACCGTGATGCCAGTCTTTAGCAGCAGCACTTCTGTGGCGGGAATCGTGGAAATCGCCACAGCGCCGACATTTTCCCAAAAACTCGCGGTTCCATTGACGATTTTCCTCGCCAGACGCATCGTGCCGCACATCGAGGCAACCACAAACAACCCCAACGGCACACCGTACGCCGCGACACGCAGGAAGATCCCCGGCAGCGAATAGGTCTCACCCCAGGAGTTCTCGTTCGCACGGTCGAGCATCAGCGCCACGCCGTAGAGAACGGCGAGCACCAGCTCCCTGAGGCGCGAAGGGCGATCCAACGCCCCCCGAACGACCTGCCGGGGACGCCGCCAGTATTTGAGCAACAGTTGGCGCAAGGAAGGGTTCATACTTCTCCCTATGTTTTAGGCTCCCGAAGACAAGAGAAAATAGGTCGAAAGATCAACGCCATCGCCGATTCCAGCCTTCGATCCCATCGCCGCTCAGAGACCCAACGTCATCTGCGGAGACTCCCCGTCCGTCTCACGCCTGAGAAAGTTCGAAACCGTAACGCCGAGCAGGCGGACCGGCCTGCCCGGCAGTTCGGGTTCGTGGAGGAGCCGCCGGACGACAGCCCAGAGGGCGTCAAACCCATCCACCACTTCCCCGGGACTCCGGCTGCGCGTTCTCTGCACGAAATCGGCATACTTGATTTTCAGCGTAACAGTACGCCCGTGAAGCTCGCGCTTCTCGAGATCCTCCGCCACCTCCCGTGTGATCGGCTCGAGACGCTCGAGCATCTCCTGTTCGGTTACCAGGTCCCGTTCGAACGTCCGCTCCGCCCCAAGCGATTTTCGTTCGCGAGTGGGTATCACTTCCCGGCGATCGATCCCGCGCGCGGCTTCATAATAGTAGCTGCCGGCCTTGCCAAAAGTCCGAACCAGCCGCTGTTCGCTGAAATTCAATAAATCAGCGCCGTTGCGAATCCCGAGCTGGTGCATCTTTTCGGCCGTCGCAGGCCCGACGCCGTAGAATTTCTCGATCGGGAGGGCGGACAAGAACGTCGGCGCATCCTCAGGTGTGATGACCGTCAGCCCGTCCGGTTTGTTCACATCGCTGGCCACCTTCGCGAGAAACTTGTTGAACGAGACTCCCGCACTGGCTGTCAACCCCGTCGCCCTCAGCACCTCCCGCTTGATTCGTTGGGCGATCAGGGTCGCGCTGGGGAGCCCGATCTTGTTCCAAGTAACGTCCAAGTACGCTTCATCGAGGGAAAGCGGCTCGACAAGGTCGGTGTAGCGGAGGAAGATCTCGCGGATCTGGCGGCTGACCGACCTGTACACGTCGAAGCGGTGCTCGATGAAAATCAGTTCCGGGCAGAGGCGCTTTGCGGTCAGCGATGGCATGGCGGAATAAACGCCGAATCTGCGGGCCTCATAGCTGGCGGCGGCGACCACACCGCGGGGTCCGCCGTACCCTACCGCGACCGGCTTTCCCCTGAGTTCCGGGTTGTCCCGTTGCTCCACGGAAGCGTAAAAGGCGTCCATGTCCACATGAATAATTTTTCGAATCGTTTCGGCCACAATGTTATCCAGCAAACAGACTAACCGTGCCATTGAAAACGGAGATGAAGCAACAATCTCAGAGCAGCGAATAGCTGATCCCCAATGTGAGCAACTCCTTGAACCGTCCGGCCTTGTCAATTTCCCGGTCATACAGCCAGCGGAGATTGACATTCACCGCGATCAAGCGGGTGACGCGGGTTGTAAAGATCGCTTCCAGGTCAAGGTCCGTACTTTTCCAGTCGCCTTCCGGGTCATTTTCCGTGTAGGAATTGTACAGCGCCTGGTACGCCGATACCCGGGCGTTGGCGCGAACCCGGTTGTTCAACAGTGGGGTGGTCAGCTCACCAACAACCTCCAAACCGGCATCGTTGATGTTTTTTGTCCCGCGAACGCCGGTGGAATCGTCGAACGAGAAATTACGATCTCGTTTCTGTCTAAGAGCACCGCCGAATCGAACGATCAGGTAACGGTCCTGTTTTTTCCAAAACGATCGCGCGAGGCCTGCGCTCTCGGTGAACAGCATCGGATTGATACTGTACTCGGCTCCGCCGCGGACATCGGTGAATTGGCTTTGAAAACGAAACGCGACGAAGGGGTCGATTCGAATCCCCATCGAGTATCGAAGCACCGACTCCAAATCAATGTTGTCGAGGGATTTTACTGGCCCCGACCAGGATTCTTCCTGGCGGTCCTGAGTCTGGGTCTGGCCAAACTCCAGTTTCAGCGTCGAACGGCTGTTGACCTTCGGCTGCAGCTGTTTTTCCGCCGATCCGTTGAACGTAGAAGCCCACGCCATAGTCCCCTCTTCCTCGCCGTCCCAGTTCCGGCTGTACGAACTTTGAGATTGGGCGACACTGATATCCGCCGCGAGATTCCATGGGTTGCGTTTGGCCTCGGTCGAATCGGGATGATCCGATTGACCACTGGCGCATTCGCCGCTGAACAGGAAAATGGAAAACGCCAACAAGATCTGCGCTCTACGTTTCATCATGCACCCCTCGAGTCCAGAATAAGCGCCAGGCATGTGATGCCGGTATTCGAAGCAGGATGGAAGGCTCCCCACCCGGTCCTTTATGGATCCTTTTGAGGATGTGACCGAAAAGCCGGGCGATGCAACCGAGGAGAAAGAAAAACGGAACGGCTCCACAATTGCGGAGCCGTTCCGTCGTTGGAGATTGCGTGCGTCGAATTATTTCAGCAGCACGATCCGCCGTACCTGTGCGAGCTCACCGGGGACAGCCGCACGCACGAAATAAATCCCGCTGGCAAGACGGCTGCTTCGATCAAACTCAGCGGCCCATGAAATCCATAATGGACTGGTTCGCCACCGCCGGCTGCTCGAACTGGACGAAGTGCCCGCAGTTTTCAACCATCACCAGCGTGCAGTTCGGAATCTCACGCTTCGCGATCGCGCCGATGTCACGGGAGTATCCGCCGTTGAGGTACGGGTTGGGGATCAGCCCGTCCTCTTCGCCGAACATCACCAACGTCGGCTGGGTGATGTTCTTCAACAAGTCCGTCGTCGGTTCGTTGACCATCCCCTTGATGTTCTCGGCGACCGCGTAGGCGTACATCGAGAAATCCGACGCGCCTTTCACCTGGATACGGTCGGTGACCATGAACGCCGCCTCTTTCGGCATGTTGTAGAAGTTGTGGGCGACGTTGATGTCAATCGTCCGGGTCGTGGCGTCCTCGGTCAATTCCGGGGTAGCGACGGAACGAAACCAGTCCTTCTCGCCCTCCTCGAACGATTCGACCCCCGCCGGGCTGATCAGCACCAGCTTAGACACACGGTCCGGATACTCGAGCGCGGCGAGAATCGCGATCTGGCCGCCCATCGAATGGCCGACAAACACCGCCTTGTCGATCCCCAGTTTCGTCAGCATTTCGGTGAGCACTTCGGCATAAAAGCTGAGGCTGTAGGGGTAGTAATCCTTGGACGAGTAACCGTAGCCGGGCAGGTCCACCGTGATCACACGGTAGTGTTCCGCGAGCACGGGGATGTTGCGCTTCCACCCCTTAATGTTGCTGCCGAGGCCGTGAATCAACAGCAACACCTGGTCGCCGCTTCCCTGGTCCACGTAGCCGATGTGCAGGTTGCGCACGTCCACGTACTTGACCGGGAAGCCGTAGTCAATCTGGTTGAACTCCTTCGCACCCAAGCGATAGTACTCAGAAGTTGATGCACAGCCCGCCGCGATCATCAGGAGAGCGGCGAGCAGTAGAATAACGTAAGTCTTCTTCATCGTCGCCTCCTTT
>CAZIDZ010000018.1:0-53096 GCA_964538455.1 uncultured bacterium | reverse complement strand
CCGGCGGTCTTGCACTCTCACTGAAAAATCACGTCACTTCGGATACATCCCCAGCATTTTCCAAATCCAGCCGTGGAAACGGTGGAATGCCTCGGCGTCCTCGAGAAACATGAACGGACAGTAGCCTGCAATCAGCTTGACACCGGCCTCCTCGCACATCCTGTGAATCTCCGGCTCCACTTCCTTCGGTCCGGTCACGCCGTACAGCCAAATCGTCTTCACCCCCAACCGCAGCGCATCCTCCACGGCCAGCATCCGGTCTTGTCCCCGGAGCAGAACCATCACCGCCTCCGGCGTCGGTTTCAGCTCATCCAGCGCGGGCTTCAGCGTCTTCTCCCTGACCGCGCCACCCGCCGGATTCACTGGCTCGACATCGTATCCCCGGTCTTCAAAGGCGTCCATCACTTTCCGCGAAAGATGCCGCTCGTTGCGCGAGACTCCGACGAAGGCCATACGCCTCACATCCAGGAATGCCTGCACGTCTGCCATGCTCTGCTTTTTCATGGTGCCTCCCTGGTTGGACGGCTGTCATCTTTAAGGTACGGATGAATCAAGGCCTGCCCGACCTGGCGCTTCGAGGAAAAGTTTTTTTATGCCTGCAAGCGCTCCGGTTCCTCATCTTCATGGTGTTCCGCTGCACCTTGACGGCGCGCACGCGATGACGTACCCTTAGGGCAGTCCAGTCCACTCCGGAGCGTTTCATGAGCCGCTTCAAACAGATCGACCTTTCCAAGGTTCGCGCCTACCCGGCCTCCTCACGCCCATCGAAGGTGAAGACTGACGAAGTGGCGACGCCTCCCCGGGCGGGAATGACCGTCCGTGAACTGCTCGACGGCTTGCCGAAGATTCTGAAAGCCGAAGATCTGAAAGCTGTAGCACAGGCGGTGGTCGACGCGAAGAAAAACGGGAAACCAATCATCGCGATGATCGGCGGACACGTGATCAAAACCGGCTGCGCACCGATTCTCGCGAATCTTGCGGAACAAGGGTATATCACCCACGTTGCCTCCAACGGTTCCGCCGCGATCCACGACACCGAGCTCGCGAGGTTTGGCCACACTTCCGAGGACGTCGCCGTGCAGCTCGCGGACGGCTCTTTCGGCATGGCCGGCGACACGGCGCAACTGGTCAACGAAGCGGCGAAGGTTGCGCAGGAACGGGGGGATGGATTCGGGGAAACGGTGGGCCGTCTGCTTGTCGAAGAGAATGGACCCTACCTCGATCGCGCCCTGCTCGCCAAGTGCCACCAGCTCGGCGTCCCCTACACCCTGCATGTGGCGATCGGCACCGATATCATCCACCAGCATCCCAGCGCGGATGGGTCGGCGATCGGCGACGCCAGCTACAGGGATTTCAAGATTTTCACCGCCACCGTCTCAACCCTGGGGCACGGCGGCGTGGTGCTGAACATCGGCTCGGCCGTGATCATGCCGGAGGTGCTGCTCAAGGCGGTCGCCGTCGCCCGGAATCTCGGGCACGACGTCGTCGATTTCACCACCGCCAATTTCGATATGATCCAACACTACCGTCCCTGGGAAAACGTCGTTCGCCGCCCGGTGCTCACAGGCGGGAAAGGCTACCAGATCACCGGCCACCACGAAATCATGATTCCGCTGCTCGCAGCGGCAATTCACGAGGAGGCGGCGTCCCGCAAGTGACGCTTCAGGTGCCCCGATGATCGATCTGCCAACACCCGGCGACAGCCCGGCAAAGAAATTCGACCGCTCGCTGCTGAACGAGGCGACTGACCGCCACTTGCCCCATTACGTTGCGATCCTTCGTCTTGACCAGGATTTGCTTGAGGAAACCGACGACTTCGAGGCGTGGGCGTCGCGATGCGGCGCGGAGGTCCGGCGGACGGACGAGGGCGGCGCGGTTGTGCGACGTGACGTGGAAAGCGGTTTCATTTTCATTACCTCCCAACAGTACGCCTCGATCGAATCCGAATTGGGCTACCTGCTGCACGGCGGGGACAAACCGTGAAAATCTTCGAGCGGTTTGTCCGGTTCGGCGTCGTCGGAGTGCTTGGCGTCGTCGTGAACTTCGTCGGTTACATTCTGTTCCGCGAGAAAGCAGAACTTCCCGACTTTTTCGCGAAGGCGTTCGCCATCGAAATCAGCATCCTCAGCAACTTTCTCTTCAACTATTTCTGGACGTGGGGAGACCGCGGAAAGACATTTCGTGTCTTCTGGCGGCGGCTGATCCGCTATCACGGCAGCACATTCATCGCTTCGTTCGTCGTCACCATCGCGGTCAGCTACCTGATGCGTTTTGCAGTTGACTTGGTGGAGTGGGAACCGCTGGTGAAGGCGATTTCTCTCGGACTGGCCCCGAGCATCGGCCAGGATCGTTGGGTTGCCTACATCTCCTACCTGATCGGCATCGCGGCGGGGATGGTCGCGAATTTCATCCTCAGCGACCGGTGGGTGTTCAGGAAACAGGAGACAATGAAAAGCGAACAGGATGAACAGGATGAATAAGTTGGGAATGACAAATGAATGAACCGCCTTTGCTCCGTTGACATATTGAGATTGACGAGCCGTCCAAAATGTCAGGAACCATAAAACACTTCTATGTTTACATCCTTGCCAGCGGTGAACGGGGAACCCTGTACATTGGTATGACGAACGACCTCCTTCGGCGGGTACATGAACACCGGTTGAAACAGGTAGAGGGGTTTACCAAGCAGTACTCCGTTCGGCGCTTGGTTTATTATGAAATTCATCAGGATGCAATGCAGGCAATCACGCGCGAAAAGCAATTGAAGAAATGGCGGAGATCGTGGAAACTCCGTCTCATCGAAGAACAGAATCCTCGTTGGAAGGATCTCTACGACGAATTGACTGACGATGGTACGGCGTAGAAACAGATAACATGGATTCCCGCCTTCGCGGGAATGACTTCCTTATGTCCACTCGGATCTTTAACAATTCCGGATTCTAAACTTGATAAACTCTCCTATTCAATTCAGACACAATATTTGCTCCAAGGCATTATCACTCTCATTTCCGTTCATTCTTTTACAATCCCTGCATACCTAATGTCATTCCCGCGAAGGCGGGAATCCATTTTGATTTTATCCTTTGTTTATCCGTCACGACTCGATTCATATCGCAGACAATCAGGTATGCAAATCTCAATTATCCGCAGCTTTCCCGAACCCAGTTCAGGTACGCATCCAGCCCGCTCGCGACAGTCAACACCAGCACCTCGGGCACATCATAGGGGTGCAATTCCTTGACACGGGCGGTCAGCCGTTTAACATGACGGGCGGTGGTCTTGATCAGCAGCAACTCCTCGACCGCTGTCTCGACCTTACCCTGCCAGCGGTAGGTGCTCATCAGATTCGGAACGCGGTTGACACAGGCGGCGAGACGCTCCTCGACGAGCGTGCGCGCGAGCTGCTCGCCCACTTTTTCCTTCTCCTCGTCTGAAACTGCGGGCACGGTCACCAACACGATTCGTGCATCCGTCGCCATCTTCCCTCCTTTCAATACATCTTAATACAACATAAAAACGCCGTCTCCCATTCGGAAGACGGCGTTGTGTTTTCCATTGTCGCAATCAGCGGCCGACCTTGCGGCGCTTGATCTCGAGCGGCTGCCAACCCTTTTTCGTCATCACCATCAAGTGAGTGTCGGTGGTGCCGTCCAGGTTGTAGGTGTGCTCCTCGTTGCGCTTGCGCACAGTAGTCATCGACATCGACACCTGCGGCGTGTATGGCTTGCGGCGGCGCGTGACCGACTGCAGCGATTTCTTCGGCGCCTCACCTTTGTAGCGCGGGATGTGCAGGGTCGGACGGCGCTTCTCCTTAACGCTGGCGAATTTCTGCGCGATGAGCTGTTTGCTGATGCCGAAATGCTCCGCCATCGCGTCGGGGCCAAGATCTTCGTAATGCTGGAGCAGGAAGTTCTCGTCCTCCTCGGTCCAGTGACGGGGGCCGACCTGGAGCTGCTCCGCCTCGCTCATCCCCTTGTCCGGGACCAGCTCGGCGGCCTTGTGCTTGATCTTGCCGTACTTGACCCGTACGGCTTTCTTGGTCACCCCGAAATGCTTCGCCAACTCGTCCAGAGACATCGTGTTATAGTTGGCGAGCAGGTACCGCTCGTCATCCTCGGACCATTTGCGGGGACCTCGCGGCTGGGTGCCCGGAGCTGGTGTCGGCGGTTCATCGGGGGCCTTTTTGGCCAACTGGTGAAAGTCGGGGCGGTCGCGCAATTTACCGTACTTCACGCGAACGGCCTTCTTGGAAACCCCGAACTGCTTCGCCAGCTCCTCGATGGGAACCTTGTTGTAATTGGCGACGAGATACGCCTCGTCTTCCGGTGTCCACTTCTTCGGCATGTGTGCTCCCATGAGTACGTGTCCAAAGCGGCGTTGAAGATGGGGTCTCCAGGAGCTCCAGAGCAAGATGAAGAGGCAAAATGTGGTCTCCTGGAGCACAATCTCAATCTATCATTGCCTTGGCAACTACCGGTTTTATAGCTCGTTGCGCTCGAGAGCAAACAGCGGAATGACTGACATGGAACCGCATTGCGGAGATCGCGCTTGCTTCCAGACAAAGGATCAACTATACTCTGCACTGAAAAACGATTACTGCTTATTCGTTTTATCGTTTTTTCGTTTTGTCGTTTGCAATCGCTGGAGTATGGCATGCAAGAACAGCGACCCGATGGATCTGCGGCGTCCGATCAACCTTCGCAACCGTCCCCGACCGAAGATCGGGAGCAGGCGAAACGCGGGCAGTTCCTGGCTGCTGCGGAACCGCTTTTTGAACGGTTCGGGTATAAAAAAACGACGGTCGAGGAGATCTGCGCCGCGGCCCAGGCGTCAAAACGCACGTTTTATGAACTTTTCAATGATAAAGCCGACATCTTTATCCAGCTGCTGTTTCACATAATAGACGAAATGATGGACGAATACGCGAGGAGTATCACACCAGAAAGTACTGCAATTCAACGATTTAACATCTATCTTGACGCGTATATGCACGTCGTGCGCAGTCGCCCGGTGTTTCGCGCAATCCTCGAAGATCCCAAGCTTTTGAGCCAGTTGAGCGGCGCTGAGGGTACGGGTACTGTGCGATTGATGGAGAGCGTTCAGGCCTTCACCGAATTGATCCGGTACGGCATCGACACCGGGGAATTCAGGCCGTTGAACGCGGATGTGATCACCTGGGTCGTGCACGCGTTAATGGATGGTCTTTATCTGCTTGGATCCGAATTGGAGCCGATGGAGGGCTACATCGAGACTCCCGAGTTCGAGCGGGAAGTCCGGACGTTCATCCTGAACGGACTTCTCGCCCGGGTTCAGGAATCGTGACAACGGGGACGGCGTGCGTTCAAGATGCTGAGAGTGCGGCATCCTGACCGTAGTACACGTGGAAGGAGTTCGTCATGCAATCGGTGAATCGGAGTTGGGCTGCCGTGATCAGCCGTCTCGCGATGAGACGGACTGGATGGGTGCTGCTCGTCGTCGTCGTGATGACCATCATCTCGGGAATGCTCGCGGAAAAGCTCAAGATGCGTCTCAACTTCGTCGACCTGTTGCCCGAGCACAACAAGGTCGCGCAGCAGTTTCGGCACGTTCAGGAGCTATATCCCGAACCCTCCATCGTCATGGTGATCCAGGGGCAGCGGGACGACATCACCAAGGCCGCGGATTCACTCTCGGCGATCGTGAGCAAAGTAGACGGCATCTACAACGTGGACAACCAGCTTCCGGTCAACTGGATCATCGACCACGGTTTCGTGCTGATGAAGCCGAAGGACTTCGACCGGATGCTGCGGGTTTATTCCGATCCATCGCTGATCGGGACGCTGCGCGGATTCAACGACGACTATGAGCGCGAGTACACCGACAGCGAGGACAACCTTCGCCGCGATGAACTTCAAGTCGCCCGCTCGCTGTTGGGCGTGCAGCGCAGCCTCGAGGTGCTCGAAGCGAACCTCAAGGGAGATCGGAACGCGGCCCCAGTTTCGGAAGCGGCGCGGGCAATGCTGGTCGGCGATCCATACCAATTGAGCCTCGACCGCAAAATGGCGATGGTGATGATCTACCCAAACGTGATCAGCTTCCGGGACACGGACAAGATGCTCGTGGTAATGCAAAACGTGGAGGACGCGGTCGCCCCGTTTAAGGCGGCGCACCCCGAAGTGAAAGTCGAGTTCACCGGCCTTGCGGCGATCGGACAGACCGAGATGAATTCGATCGGCACCTACACCTATATCCTCACCCTGCTCGCCCTGGTGTTCATCTATTTCCTGATCGCCCGGAGTTTTCACGGTTGGGTGCTGCCGATGCTGGGCACCGTTCCGCTGATCATCGGCATCATCTGGACGATGGGAGCGATGCAGCTCGCGTTCGGCACGCTTAATATGATGACGGTGATGATGAGCCTGGTGCTGCTCGGGCTGGGAATCGATTTCACCATCCACTTTCTTGCGCGCTACAGCGAGGAGCGGAGTCAGGGAGCAGACCTCGAAACGACTCTGAACAGGATGATCGGCGACACCGGCACCGGGGTACTCACCGGCGCATTGACCACCGCCGCCGCGTTCTTTGCGCTGATGATCGCGGACACCAAGGGTATTTACGAGTTCGGTTTCGCCGCGGGAACGGGCGTCGTTTTGACACTGGTGTCGATTTTCATCATCCTGCCGCCGCTGCTCGTGTTGCATGAAAAGTTCGTTCTGCGCAAGGGACGCGAACTGCACTTCCCCGTGCAGGCGAGGGTCGGGTTCCCGTCCATCGGCAGAGTCTCGGCCTTTACCTGGCGGCATCGTGTCCCGGTACTGGCGATTTTCATTCTGCTCGCGGGGCTTTCCCTCTGGGCGGCGACGCACACCAAGTTTGAGTACGACTGGATGAGGCTGGAGCCGCAGAAAGCGCGTTCGGTGCAACTCCAGTACTCGATTCCAGACCGTTTTGGCACCTCCGACCAGGCGGGCTGGGTGATTTCTCCCACCGTCGAGGCGGCCCGGGAAACAAAAGAAAAGCTGCGCAACTTACCCGCGGTCGGAGATGTGATCGCGATCAGCGACCTGATTCCCGACCCCAACCGGGTCAAGGAATACGAACCTCGTCTCGCGGCATTCCGGCGTTCCCTCGAAGCGCGCAAGCCTTCCGCGTGGAAATCCGGTGACGACACCCAGCTCGCTACAGAGATTTCGCGGCTTTGGGACAACCTGGACCTGATGAGCAACATCGCCTTTCAGGCGGGACTCGACCGGGTCGTCAAGGTGATCGACGGGATGACCGGGTACCAGAGCGAGACGAACTCCACCGACCCCAACGCCCTGCTCCCGCGGTTGACCGCGATGTTGGATTCGGGTGTGGATAAAAGCCGCGTCGCGCGGGTGGCCGGCGAGTGGGAAGCTTCGATGACATCAATGCTGGTTCGGGCGTCGAAGGGTGGAAATGCAGCGGTGGCAGATTTACCCGCCACGACACGAAAATTCTTCCTGCCGAGAGGGGAAGACCTGGCCGGTCCCTACATGACGATGGTCGCGCCGCGGAAGTACGCGTGGACCAAGAAAGCCGTGGACCGGTTTGTCGAACAGACGAGCACCGTGGCTCCGAATCTTGTCAGCAACCCCTTGCTCTTCATCGTGATGACCAACGAGACCTTGCGGGACGGTCGCAACGGAAGTTTGCTGGCCTTCGCGGTAATCCTCATCCTGCTGCTTATCCACTTCCGCGGACCGATGGGTCTGCTCGCAACGGTTCCCCTGATCGGGAGCGCCCTGCTGATGCTCGGCGTGATGCACCTGATCGGCATGAAGTACAACTACGTGAACCTGATGGCGGTGCCGATCATTCTAGGAATCGGGATCGACGACGGGGTTCATGCGCTGCACCGCTGGCGCCAGGAAACCGCCTCCGGAGCGCAACGTGTCAACGACGCCTACCGGCATGTCGGCCGGGCGATCCTGTTGACCAGCTTGACGACGATGATCGGCTTCGGCAGCATAGCAGGGTACGATATGCCCGCCATGTCCAGCTTCGGCACGGTTCTGTTCCTCGGGGTCGGCCTCTGTTTCATCGCGTCCGTAGCCGTGTTGCCCGCAGTGATGCGTGTACTGCTTCACGAACGGAAGAAGGCAGAACCTTCCGTGAAGGTGTCCAAGAGTGCGGCCTCCGTAGGCATCGTGCTGCTCGCGTTCGCCGTTACTGCCGGGGCTGCACGCGCCCAGGGAAACGAGACCGGGATGAGGTGGTTGAAGAAAATCGACCAGGCGGAGCGGGTTGATCACTCCTTCGGGACGTTCAGCCAGACGATCACGACCTCGACCGGCAACCAGAGAACGCTGAAGGCGAAGGCCTGGACAGCGGAGAACGGCGACCTGCAGCTGATGGTGTACATCGATCCGGCGCGGGTAGCCGGCGACAAGATCCTGCAACGTGATGGCGGCGACAACATCTGGTACTACATGAAACGCCGTGACGTTACGCGCCATTTCGTTGGAACCGCACGGAGGCAGAGCGCGATGGGTTCGGATTTCTCTTACGAGGACATGGCGCAGGGCGACATGACCAAGGATTATACCGCCGAGGTGCTCGGGCAGGAGACGCTGGAGGGCATCGAGTGCATCAAGCTGAAATGCACGCCGACCGAATCGGGTCCGAGCTACGATCACATCATCCTCTGGGCAGGGCTCGAGGACAACCTCTCCCGCCGGATCGACTACTACGACGAGAATGGATTGCTGAAAACCCTGGCGATTTCCGATTTCCAGATGGTTGACGGAAAAAAGATGGGGATGCGGATGGTGATGAAAAACGATCGGGAGGGCTCGCAGACGGTGATCGAAGAGCACGACGTTTCGCTGAAGACCGTTCCCGATCCGCAGCTCTTCACCAAATCCGCGTTGTCACGGGAGATACAGTAACGGCGGCCGGTTTAACCAGAACATCGTACGGAGAAATACAATGAAACGCTTCCTGCTGTTTCTCACCGTGTGTGCGTTCTTGTCGGTTTTCTTCGCCGGGAGTGCATGGGCGCAGCCTGAGCTGTCCGGGTATTACGAGCACACCCTGCAGGCCGATTTCAGCGACCGGGCGACCTCAGAGACATTGCTCGACGTTTCGAAGCTCCGCCTCGACATCGGAGCTGGCGGCGGCGAGGGAATGTTCGAGTTTCGCGGAAACGTGAACTTCATCCAGTACCACACCAAGGTCCGTTATGACATCACCCCCTACCTGCCGAAGGATGTGATCAATGCGTTTGCACTTGCGGGTTTGTCGACTACATTTCCGCTCGACGAGAGCAGGTTTTACCTGGATAACGCATTCTTTGCGATCAATAAAAACCACCTGCGCTTTCGAGCTGGCAAGCAACAACTCAGTTGGGGAACGGGGTACAGTTTCAACCCAACGGATCTGTTCCATAAAAAGACGCTTGTCGATCCCACCTACGAAAAGGAAGGCGTCACCGCTCTGCGGTTAGACCTCCGTTGGGGAGTCGGAGGGCAACTCACGGCGATTATGGCTCCCGCTCAAACCTTCGACGAAAGCGGATATGCCCTTCGTCTGGGCACCCATATGAACGCCATCGGCTACGATGTGGCGGTGACCGCACATCGCGTTGTGGATTCGACGAAGGTTGATCTGACAACCTTCGGACCGATGCTTCAGAGACGCGAGGCGCTGGGGCTGGAATTCTCGGGACCTTTGTTCGGCCTCGGTTTCTGGTTCGAGGGCAACTACAACTGGATGGAAAAAGAGGACGACTTCCTGAGAGCGGTGTCCGGACTCGACTACACGTTCGAAAACGGGCTGTACGTGATGGTCGAGGGAATGCTCAACATGCGCGGGCAATGGAAACCGCCCTACCCGGTACAGGATTGGATCAGTTATCTGATGTACGGCGAGCCGGTCAGCCGCGGGTGGGTATTGGCCGGGATTTCGAAGGATCTTACTTCCCTCACTTCGGGAGCACTGTACATCTTTCCTGGATTCGACGGGGGGATGATGATCAATCCGAGATTCTCGTGGTCCGTCGCGCAGAACGCCGATGCGGAATTCTTCGGTGCGGTCACCACAGGACCGAGCAACGGCGCATTCCCGCCGGGACTCTATTCCGGATACGCCCGGGTCACGGTCTATTTCTGACCTTTATTCGATAAAAAGCCGCTCCGGAACTGTCGGGAGCGGCTTTTGATCATCCTGCGACAACGTTATTTCGTGGCATTGAGGTAGAGAATTACCAACGTGAAGGCCTGGAGCAGAATGGAGACTATGTCCCGGTTCTTTTCCCAGCCTTTGCCTTCATCCACCTCCGGGACGAAGATCATATCACCACCCTGAATGGGCAGGCTTTTTGAAGCCTTGAGCCACACCCCTTTTTCAAAGGGCACGATCCGCGTACGCCCTTTGTACGCCGTTTTGTCGAAACCGCCCGCTTTACTGATGTAGTCGCGGTAGTTCCACCCGTCCACCAGTGCGTAGTACCCCGGATTTTTCACCTGCCCGGCCACCAGCACAAGCGTCTGCCGACGCGGAATCGAGATGGTCAGGCTATCGAACAGAGCAATGTTGTTCACTTCCCGTTCTTCGGAGGTGCCGTGAAACGCCTTCTCGAAATCTGTGGGTACATAGTCGCGACGGACGCTTCGTGAATAGAGACGCAGAATCTCGGTGTCGATGAAGCGGTCTGTCGAAGCTGGAAGAGTGTCAAGGCCCAAGCCTGCCTGTTGCCGCGGGTCCTCCTCGCGCCAGTTTTTCCAAATTCTCGCTCCGCCCAGCCAGGCGTCCGTGTTGAATCCGCCCGCCATCTTGATGACTTCCGAAAGACGAGTGCGGCCGATCACGATGGGGTAGATTCCGGGACGATGAACCTCCCCCTCGACCCAGACGGCGCCCCGCTCGATGTTGGCAAACACGTGGGGAAGCTGGATGACGTCCCCCGGAAACAATTTCGGGCCGCGTCCCCCGCTCGAGCGTATTTGCTCCAGGCTCAGCGTGTCGCTGTGAAAATCGCGAACCGAAGTAAAACGCGTCAGGATCACGGTGTCCTGGGACACCCAGAGAGTCCCGCCTGCGAGTTCGATGGCATCAGTCAGGTCATCCCCCTCAAGCCAGGCAAAGGTGCCCGGAGCGACAACCGCTCCGCCAACCCCAATCGTGGGGACAATTGCGGGACGCTGCTGAATGATCAAATGATCGCCGGCCTGCAACCGCGGATTTGCGTCGAGGCTTCCCGACCGCTGGTAGCGCAGCAGATCCACGTTTTCGGTCTTACCGTCCAAGTGCTGCAGAGTGGCGCGGCGGGAGCTCGCGTCGTCGAGAAGGCCTCCCGCCAAATCGACGAGCACCGACGCGCGGTCCAGCGGTGTCGCGATGTACTGACCGGGCGATTTGACAGCGCCGCCGATCGATACCCGCACGCGGCGCATCTGGAGCAGGCCGAGGTGAATCCCCGCCCTCCCCGGCGACCACACTTTCGACATGTACTGCTGAGCTTCTGTGATCGTCATCCCGGCGATGTGGATCGGCGACATGTTGGGGACGACGAGGCTCCCGTCAGGGCTAATTGTAACTTGAAGGAATCCGCCGACGTCGCGCGGGACGCTCAGGCCAATCACATCCCCAGGGCCCAAACGATAGGTGTTGGGATCAATCGGGATGTCGACCGCAAATCGGTCCTGCTGCGGGGTTTCGCGCGGTATCGTTTCCGAGGGCGCGCTGATCGCGCTACCGGATGCGGACTTCATCAACTGCTCGAGATCCTGGGCCGACGCGGTTTGAACGACGCCGATCGCAACCGCCAGAACAGTAAAAACTACTGCACGCCGTATTTCATTCATCGTTGGGTATTCCTTCTGGTCAAAAAGCCGGATTCCCTCTCCAGGGAGCCTCCTCGTTCAGCGAGACCGCAAAACGCTTGAAGATGGTGTTTTTCGTTCGTTGGGTCAAGGGAAAGGTGCCGGATGGAGACGCGGCAATCGGCAGGTACGGCACAACGACGTTCAGGAGCGCAACAGACGGACAGCCCAGACAATACCCCCGGCAATCAACGCGCTGGAACCCAGAGCGAGAGATCCAAGCAGAGTGCCGAGGGACTGATCGACCGCGATTCCTGCAATCGAACCGAGCCACTGGCCGACGAGAGGAACGATATTGATCTTGCCGGAAAGAAATTGTGCAGCTCCCGCGCAGCCTACTCCAACACCGATGGCGATCAGCAGGGTGTCCACGCTGAGCCAGGATGCGCTGCCTGCGTCGCCGATCGCCGCTCGGATGGTAGTGTTCAGCAGGCCGCGGGGCATCGGATCCGCACGCATTCCGCTGAGGGCGTGAACGAGGACCTCCTCGCGTTGCGCCTCGTTGACGAACAACGGATCTTCCTTCATCAGCAGCGTGATCTTGTGCGCCTCGGAAGGCGACAGATCACCCCTACGCCATAAGGGGATCCGCGCTAGAAGCTCGTCTCTTTCGTCCTCGCTCAGTCTCACCTTTGTCCTCCGGGGAGCAATGTCCCCTCTCCACGATCAGCACATAGAAGCCACACCGGAAACGTCTCATTTCACTCGAAAACTCCTATCCTCGCAACAGGCCCCGGGGCAGCGCCTCGCAAACCGCTTTTCGTCTCGCAGGTGCCTTATTCGGGGAATCCGCCATTTTCAAGGATCTTTCGCAGCGCGCCGCGGGCCCGATGCAGATAGACTTTCACCGTGTTCACCGGACGATCCGTCACGGCCGAAATCTCTTCGAGCGACATTCCCTGCCAGTAAAACAGCACAATCATGGCACGCCACTCCGGATGAATCCGTTCCAACCCTTTCATGATTGCATCGCGCGCCGCCACGTCGGTTTCGATCCGCTCACCGCTCGCACTCTCATCGTCCGGTTCAAATCCCAAATCTTCCTGCTGTGCCTCCAGGCTGAGAACCGGATTCTTTCCACCGATGTTCAATCCGTCCAGGCAGACACGGTACGCGATGCGGTAGAGCCACGTAGACAGTTTACTGGAGCCCTGAAACGACGGAAGCCCCTTCCAGAATCGGATCACCGTCTCCTGGAACAGGTCCTGGGCAAGCGCGTTATCGAGGGTCATCCTGTTGATCACCGTCCAGATGACCGGAGCGTGACGTTCCACCAGTCTGCGGAATGCCAGCTCATCTCCTGCTTGCGCCTTCCGGATCCAGACCTCCTCGTTCAGCACACCCTCCCGTGCCTCCGGCGATCCCGGTGCAGCTCGATCACCAATACCGTGCTCCGGCGCTCGTATCCTTGGACGATCCCGCGGATGAATCGGTTACAGCGCGCCGGAAGACCACGCCACGATTCCAGCTAACTTCCATATACTCAAATGATTCACACAACGATTTTGATATGGCATCAAAAACGCTGAGACCACAAATGGAGTATAGCTAGTAGCACAAGAACTTTACTAGTTCCGGCTCGCTGACTCGCGTCTAAAAAGGCCGAGCTCCCGGGTTGAGGTTGCATGTCCTCGCGACGGCATGTAACCTCGCGTTTGAAGGACCCGTCCAAGGTTCGGAGGCGAACAACCGTATTGCCGGCGGGCCGGTAAGGAGGAACAAGATGCCTGAGTTCATTGGGACAACTGCAGTCATAGGTGTGTTGATCCCTATCGTCGCGATGCTGATTGGCTTGATCATTGTTATCTATGCGTTTAACCGTAGCTACAAGATCAAGTTACTCGAGCACCAGCAGCGGATGGCGGCCATCGAAAAGGGTGTCGAACTGCCGCCGATGCAATTCGAAAGGCCCAGACCGCATTATCCCTTTACATGGCCTTTTATTTTCATCGGATTTGGCCTGGCCCTGGCCCTCATCTACATCATCGATCGCCATGCGGACATTGAAACACTTGGGTTTGGGCTGGTCATCCTCTTCGTGGGACTCGGACTTTTCGCCAGCCGCTATTACGGAGTGAAGAAGGCGGAAATGGAAAACAAAACGAAAGAGGCAATCGTTTCATCGAGCGGTACAGCTCAAAAAGATCTCAAATAAAACCAACAAAGCCCAGTGCTTAACCGGGCATTTGTTGCTATCGGAACGAGTAACAGTCACTGTTGTAAAACGCCAACAGCAACTGTCGCTCGTTCTGTTTTTTCTATGCTTAGGCTGGCAAACGCCTAGCTCTCCCTCGCCCTGCGGCGGTTGTCCGCCTCAAGCCAGAAATGATAGATCAACATGCCAATCGTCATCGCCAGGCCAACGGCGCCAAAAAACACCCACGTAATCCAGGGATTGTATTGATCCCAAAGGACTTTGGTCGCCTGGAACGGATCGTTGATCCCGACAACGTTCTTAACGATCGTCGGCATCACCTCGGTCCGGTCGAGTCCATGTACGAACGCTTTGTCCAGGCCGAGTTCCTGAATCATGTACCTTCGGCCCAGCATGTACTTATCGCTGTAATCGGCGTAGGTGATCCCCGACATCAGGCCGGCCAGCGACCAACCGATTGCAAAGGGCAAGTTGCTGTACCCCATGTATAGCGCTTTTTTCTCGGGAGGCGCCATCAAGCCTATATATTCACTGAATTTCGGACTGCATATCATTTCTCCAATGGCGAACAAGAAGATGCCGAAGACCACCAGCCCACCGGCTGAATTGATCCCGGTGAAGACAAGTGCCATGGTGCTGATCAACATACCGACCACCATCATCACGATCGGCTTGAACTTGCCCGTGATGTAACCGATCAGCGGCATCAACAGGACGATTGTCCCCGCATCGATGTCGACCATGTATTCAGGGGGAACGTTGCCGAATTCATCAGCGTTAATGAAGCCAAGCCCCAGGGTGTGCTGAAGGAAATGAAGCAGTCCGCGGCTGTCCACCCATTCCTGGATGAAAATCGGGAAGGTGTCGAAAAGCTGCATAAACATCAGCCAGAAACCGCTGAAAATCAACAGGAAGATCATAAACTTCCTGTCTTTGACCAGGGTGAGCATGCTGTCCGCGAAGGTTGCAAAGGGGCCCTTATCCGTCAATTTGCCTGCTTGACGCTTTTCTTCACGCACCTCTTGGCTAAAATCTTTGAAGAGGAAAATAGTCGGGATGAAATTGAGTGCCGTGAACAATGCCGATGCGAAGAAAACATATTCCCAGTTGATGATTCGCATTTGACCGGCGACAAACGGGCCAAGAAATCCGCCGATATTCACAAGTTGGTAAAAGAAACCCCAACCCAGACTGCTATTCTGCTCTGTGACCGTGTGGGCAAGCGTTCCCTGAACCGGTGGTTTGAAGATCGCGGTACCGGTGGCCACCAGGATGACGCCGGTGAGGAAGAGTCCGAAGCCATGCGCCAGTCCCATCAGGGAGTATCCGGCGATGTTGATGGTGAAGGCGATATACAACGATTTCTTGTATCCGTAGCGATCACTGAAACCGCCGGTGAACATCGGCAGCAAGGTTTGAATCAGGGCCCAAATGAAGAAGATGAAGCCGCGCGTAGTGTGTGGGAGTTCCAGACCGCCACGCGCCGCCGCGTCGACGATGTACAATCCGACCACGGCCCGCACGCCGTAAAAGGCCAGCCGTTCGAACATCTCCATCACGTTAGCGACCCAGAAATAACGCGAGAAAGTCTTGAGCTGTTCCTTGAATGTCAGTTTCTTTCCCGTGGCGGTCACGTTTTCTTGTGCCATGGCGTCTGTATTCCTTCCGGTTGCTCGGCTTCGGCTCACAGTGCCCGATCCGTTCCAGGGTACCTTGCCCACTGAAATGGATGTTCGCGAAAGGTAACGTCTGCCCGCTGCGCTCGCCAGAGCCCTCTCACTCCAGCAGCAAACATCATATCCGCCCAGGCGAAACATGAAGAAATCCACAACACAAAGCGTCGCCCCACTGGAAACGACATCCCTCGAAACCTATCTTTCGGGTCATTACGCCAAGCTGAAGGGATACGATGAGGACAACAACGAGCTTCACGGCGCTGACTGCGCTCCTGCTTTTTTCGGTTCCGTCCTCCGCGCAGATCCTGTCCCGGACGGTGTTCACAGACAGCGATCATGACATCAGCGGAATCGTCACCCTCCATCACAGCGGGGACCGCTCCGTATTCCTGACGGTGCACGACAGCAAGCTGCCATGGCAGGACCGGCTCGGCCTGATTACGATCGAAGGTGACTCTGTTATTCGCTATCACAGCGTCGAGTGGCCACCGGATTTCCCCACACTTGAAGACATCGAGAGCATCTGCCGCTTCCCCGTCGACTCCACCTTCGTGCTGATGACGAGCAGGGGCAAGGGACTTCGTTTTCGCATCAACGAGGATTCGACCGGGATCGAGGGAATCGCCGAAATACGCCTCCCCATCCATTCGAAGAAGCATCTCCAGATCGAGGGGATCGCGTTCCGCCAAATCCACAACAGACTGTATGCATTCTGGGGAGATCGCGGAAAGAACCACCGTCCCGCCACCGTCTGGTGGGGCCCTGTCGACGCGGGCACGCTGGAGATCCAAATGGAGGACAGCGTCCGGATCACCGCTCCCTGGCCCGAGAGAAAAGAGGTTCGCCACCTGTCCGAGATGCGGTTCGACTCAGCGGGAGCGTTATGGGTGACCGCCGCGAGAGACGGAGGCAACCACGGTCCTTTTGACAGTTCGCTTTACCTGGCCGGATTTTTCAGGCTATCGGACCAGCAACGATTGAGTTTCATCCCCGAGCGACCGCCGGTCCCGCTCCTTCGATTTCCGAACCACAAGGTGGAGGGGTTCGACTTCGTGCCCGGACAGCCGGGAGGGCTCGTGTTCGCCACGGACGACGAGAAGCTCGGATCGATCCTTTTTACCAACTGGTGATTGGACTCTGAAGAAACCAGACAATTCCGCTGGACCGATCGATCAGACCCAAGTTGCGGATTCCTGCTCTCGCGGGAAATACGTCCCCACGAGCATGATGTTCTGCGAGCTGAGATCCTTCAACTGTCGCCATTTCAGGGTCAACGCCGGGCGGCGGGCTATCCGGGGAACCGGCGATCCAGGGGTAAGTGTTTACTCTTCGATTACCGTCAGCAATCCATCAGCGAGAGTCGACGTCAAATCGATGACGGCGAATCCGGAGGGGATCGACGTGGTGACGGCGATGGATTCCGCTCCCGCGGTGATCAGGCTGGTTTCCGCGCGTTCGGCAAAAACACCGTGCACCGCTACACAATGAACTGACGCTGCGCCCCGTTCTCGCGCGATGTGTATGGCCTTTGCCATCGAGCCACCGGTGGCGATCATATCATCGAGCAGGATCACGTCATGATCGGTGAGATCGGTATCACAGACCATCTCCACCTCCCGGTCGGAGAGACGCTCCTTGATCATGTGGGCGGATGCAATCTGCAACGTCTCTCCGATTTTTGCCACCCAGCTGGCCCGGCCCTTGTCCGGCGAAAGCAGAAGCGGCCGATGCACCGCAGGCAACAACGTTTCACGCAGGTATTCAGAAACCGGCCAGGCTCCACTCAGGTTCTCGAGCGGAACACTGAAGAGGTCAACGGATTTGGGATTGTGCAGTTCCACGGTCAACAGGTGCGAAATACGCTGTTGCTGGAGCAAACCGGCGAGAACGGCCATCGAGAGCGGTTTGCCCGGCCGGTCCACTCGTTCCTGGCGGGCGTAGGCCATGTACGGAATGACGCCAATGATCTCCCCCACGTCAGCACGCGCAAGCGCATCGGCTATCAGGGCAAATTCAAAGATGTTGTTATGAACGGGCTGGTAGAAGGACGCGACGAGCACCACCCGCTTGTCCTTGACATCGGGGGTGATCTCGATGGCAAGTTCTCCGTCAGGATGGGGTTTCACACGGGCGGGAAGCAGGGGCACGCCCAAACGGTTCGCAAGCTGCAATCCACTTGACTGCGCTGACGAACAGGCGATTAGCCCGTCTAAGGGTAATCCTGTCATCCTTCCCTCTACTCGGCGGTCGATACGGCTGGGATGTCCTTGCTGGGATTGCCAGTTAACCAGCTGAGAAATTCCGCGATACGGGCCTTCATCTCGAGACGCGGGACAACCTGGTCGAGAAATCCCGTGTCGAGCAGGAACTCACTCCGCTGGAATCCTTCAGGCAGATCCTGGCCGATCGTCTGCTTGATTACGCGCGGTCCGGCGAATCCGATCAAGGCTCCCGGTTCGGCGATGTTGACGTCACCGAGCATTGAGAAACTCGCAGTAGTTCCACCGGTCGTCGGATCGGTGAGTACCGAGATGAAGGGAATTTTCGCTTTGGCGAGACGTGTCAGGCGGGCTGAGGTTTTCGCCATCTGCATCAGGGAGAGCATGCCCTCCTGCATGCGCATCCCGCCGGAACAGGACAACAGGACCAGCGACCGTTTGGTCTCGAGGCTGCGATCCACGGCGCGAGCGATTTTCTCCCCCACGACACTGCCGACGGACCCGCCGAGGAACTCGAAATCCATGACCCCGAGGATGATCAGGTGCCCCGCCAGCTCCGCAGTCCCTGTTATTACCGCCTCGTTGCGGCCGGTTTTTTTCACCGAGGAGCTGATCCTGTCCACATACTTCTTTGCATCCCGAAAACCGAGCGGGTCGAGCGATTTAAGTTCGGCGCCGAACTCCTCGAAGGTGTTCTCATCCGCAAGCAGGCGCACATACCCGTCGACATCGAGCCGGTGGTGATGTCCGCATTCGGGACAAACCTGGTGGTTGCGTTCGATCTTGCGGCTGTACAGCACCGCCCCGCAACCGGCGCATTTCACCCACACGCCTTCCGGCATGTCGCGTTTTTTCGCGCCTTCCAGCCCGTCCTTCTCGCGTTTGAACCAGCTGCTCATCGTCTGTGGTCCCCATCAAACCTCGACCCCCTCCAGGTTCCCCCGGCCAAGGCGAGCTTCATCACCAGAGAATCTTCCCCGTCAGAGTAATAGTGTGGACGGCACCCCGCAACATTAAAACCAAAACTCTCATAAAGCTGAATCGCCGGATGATTGGAAGTGCGGACATCGAGGTAAACGCTTTTTACCCCGCGCTCGAACAGACGTTCCAACCAGATCTTCATCAAGCCTCGTCCCACTCCCCGCCTTCGCGCTTCGGGAATGACGCCGATGTTCAGCAGCTCCGCCTCATCCGCGCCCTGCATCCCGATCAAATAGCCCACCAGGGTATCGTTAACCTCCGCGACGATACCCATTCCCGTTGGCGGACGCAACAAGTCGGAAAAATCCTTCAGCTTCCAGGCATCTCTCGCGAAGGTTTTTTTCTCCGCGGATGCCACGGAACGCAGATCGCTCCTCAACATTTCCCGCAACGAGACCAGACCGGCCACCGTTTTCATCCCGCAACCCTCACACAGGCGCTTGCAGCAGCTCGCGACGAACTCGATCCGCTACCCGCACGGCCTGCACGGCCTCGGCAACGTCATGAACCCGGACCACTTCCACCCCCGCCAACGCACAGACGGTGACGGCCGCAAGCGTTCCGGGCAGGCGGTCGTCCGCACGCTCCACGCCCACCAGCTTCAGATAGCTCTTTCGCGACGGTCCCACCAGCAACGGCTGTTCGAGCACACGAAAAGAGGCCAACCGCGCAAGCAATGTATAGTTGTGCTCGGGTGCTTTCCCAAATCCGATCCCGGGATCGAGCAGGACCTTCCCGCGATCCACCCCGGCCGCGTCCATCGCCGCCAACCGGTCCTGAAAGGTTTCGATCATCTCGCCGATCAGGTCTTCGTACCCGGTATCGGCCTGCATCGTCTTCGGCGTGCCGCGCATGTGCATCGCCACATAGGGCACGTTCCAGCGGGCAATGAATGGCAACATCCCGGGGTCCATCGTCCCCGAGGAGACGTCGTTGACCCACGAAGCGCCGGCATCGAAGGCGGCCTCCGCAGTGGACGTTCTGTACGTATCCACCGAGATCGGAATCTCAGTCGCCTTTGCCAGCCCCTGGATCACCGGCACTACCCGCTGCAGCTCTTCCTCGGCGGAAACCGGATCCGAGCCGGGACGGGTCGATTCCCCGCCGATGTCGAGTAGGTCGGCCCCCTCATCAGCGAGGCGCAGACCGTGTTCCACCGCAGAATCCACGCCGAAATGGCGGCCGCCGTCGAAAAAACTGTCCGGCGTCACGTTGACAACGCCCATCACCAGCGTCCGCTCGCCGAGAAGCACCGTTCTGCCGTTTCCTGTCAGCTCAATCGTCACACCGGGTTCTCCGTTTCAAGGGAAGCGTAATATAGGACGATCGCAGTCGAGAGGGTCAAAAGACTGTTGACTTTCAGGTCAGCTCGTGGAGAGTATTGCAAGTTTTCAAACGCGATATTGTCCTTTTACAAAAGTAACTATCACTATGATAACTTTTTATTTTGAAAGGAGATGTAAGCGTGCTCTGGCGGCGTTGGCCGTGCGGTCGTCGGTGGTTGGATCACGTAGCACCCAGCGCAGCCGGTATTCTTCCAGCGCTAAGACAGTGTCCCCCTTCGCTTCGTACACGAGACCGAGCACAAAATGGGCGTCCGCGGGACCACCGAGCCTCACGGACCGTTGAAGCGCCCCCTCCGCCGCCGAGAGTTGTTGTAGATTTCGTAACGCTAATCCCATGTTATACCAAGCGTTTGCATCCATGGAATCCGCTCTGACAACGCGCTCCAACAGGCTCTCCGCGCGGTTCCATTGATTCATTCGGATCAACGCCGCGCTCTCTCGCTGTAAGAGACGGTTATCTCCTGTATATTCAAAACCTTCACGCAGTGTTTTCAAGGCCTCTTCCGGCTGCAAAGCGGTCTGTTCAAGCCAATCCGCGTAGGCCAACCGGGCGGAAACATTCCCGGGACGCATCCGCACCGCGCGTTCGAGGAAACTCTCCCTGGAAGCCCCCCCGCCTTTATCCACCTGTCGCAGCGCCGCCATTCCGAGCAACGCGTCCACGCTGCGGGGATCCTCGGCGAGAGCGCGGCGCCAGAGACGCTCGGCTTCCTTTCGCTGACCGCGCCGGCTTTCGACCTTCGCCAGCACGGACCAGGCCGGCGCCAGTCGAGTTGCCGAGGTCAGGGCGCGCGTCGCGGCTTCGTAAGCGCCGTCCGTGTTTCCCAGCCCCAGACGAAGAATCGCAAGTTCCATCCAATAAAAAGGTTGGAGGGATTCATCCCGGGGCATGGCGTGGAGCAGGAAACGTTCCCTTCTTGCCGGATTCGTGATCCGCGTAGCCTCGGCGCTGGTTCTCAGGGCGTCGGGAGTGTAAGGCTCTAGGCAAACGTCGCAGGTGGATTTCCTGCCGATTACCTGCAACACATCCCGGACGGCGTTCACCCCGGCCGCAGCTCCGTTGACGCCCGTCGCGGCGATTCGATCACTGTGGATGGGTCCACCCTCCGCATCGAGACGCGTCACGATCAGGTGCAGTAAAATCCCTTTTTCGCCCGCCGAGTTGCGCAGCTCGCCGCGGATTAGCCAAGCCGCGCGACGCCGGTGGGCGCGGGCAAAGGCGGAATCGGAGAGTGAACCGGAGCGATCATAATGAATATCCGGGGTAGGCGTATTTTCCGGATCGGTCGCCAATTCCGGAGCGGCGACTTCGATCAGCAGCCGGAGCGCGTAGCGCGCGTCCATCGCATCACGCTGCCCGCTCTCGGCCGCCTGAAACACGGCCACCTCCACAGGGATCGGGGCTGGGACTTCCGGAGGGTGGACTCGTCGCCAGCGCATCGCAACCAGGACAATCACGAGCGTTCCGAGGGTTCCGATGAACACCATTCGAGATAGGGGAAGCATGCCCGAGGCGAAACGGATGTACACCCAGATTCCCCACCACGCGGCAATCGCAAGAAGAACCAGGACACTAAAGGGAATCGACTCGACCACCTGCTTGCCCCTTTCGCTGGATTAGGAATAGTGTTGCGATTCCAGGCACAACCTGCTTGCCAAGCCGACAATCGCCACAAGACAAAAATAATGACAGCCACCTGAAATTCCCGAGTGACTGTCACTGCAAAATGCGGCACTGCTGTTCGAACAGCCGATCACCGGTGAACTCTCCCGCGCGGCTGGAATCGGCGGCACTGCGTGCAGTTATTTTCCCGACCCAGCGGACCCTGAACCGCGGGAGCCGCCGCCGCTCCGGCGGCCAGGAGACCTGCCGGTTCCGGAGGCATTCTTTTTCGATCCGCCTGACTTGGACGCGGCCGTCTGCTCACTGCGACCGGACCGGCCGGTAGACGTCTTTACTTCGCTTTCGTCCAACTTGGAGACCACCTCCTCGAGTTGTCGGAGGCGTCCACTTTCCCCACCAGGCACGGCCTGCTTCTTTTGTGATTCAGTCTTCTGCAACGCCTTCTTTTCTCGGGCTTTCTTCTCTTCCGGTTTCGGCAGTTTCTTGCCCGCCAGCACGAGATCGATCTCCTCCCCGTCGAGGATTTCGTGTTCGAGGAGCGCCTTCGCCAATATGTGCAGATAGTTGATGTTTTTCTTCAGGATATCGAGGGCCGTCGTCTGCGCGTTCATCACAAACCGTTTGATTTCCCTGTCGATCTCAAGGGCGGTTGTATCGGAATAGTCGCGCTGGGTGGCAAAATCGCGTCCGAGAAAGACCTCGTGATCGCGATTCGAGAGCGCCAGCGGCCCGATTTTCTCGCTCATTCCCCAATCGCAGACCATGCGCCGCGCGATTTCAGTCGCCTGGCGGATGTCGGCGGCGGCGCCGTTGGTGTAATCATCGAACACGAGCATCTCGGCTGCGCGCCCGCCCATCAGATGGATCATCTTGTTCTCGATGTATTTCTTCGCCCAGGAATGCTTCTCGTCAATGGGCAGGTAATGGGTAACGCCGAGGGCACGTCCGCGGGGAATGATCGTCACCTTGTGCACCGGATCGGAACCCGGCGTGAATTTCGCCACGAGAACATGCCCCGCCTCATGGTACGCAGTGAGGTTCTTCTCCTCGTCGCTGATCAACATCGAGCGCCGTTCGGTGCCCATCATCACCTTGTCCTTGGCGTTCTCGAAATCCTCCATGTGGACCTTGTCGGCGTCCCGTCTCGCGGCAAGCAGGGCCGCCTCGTTGACGAGATTCGCAAGGTCAGCCCCGGAAAGCCCCGGAGTGCCCTTTGCGAGAATCATCAGGTCAACATCGATCGCCAGCGGAATCTTGCGGCTGTGGACACGGAGGATGCCTTCACGCCCGCGAACGTCCGGCCGGTCAACTACGATCTGCCGGTCGAAGCGGCCGGGGCGGAGCAACGCAGGATCGAGCACGTCCGGGCGGTTGGTCGCGGCGATCAGGATCACACCTTCATTGGACTCAAATCCGTCCATCTCGACGAGCAGCTGGTTCAGCGTTTGTTCACGTTCATCGTGGCCGCCGCCGAGCCCCGCACCGCGCTGGCGGCCAACCGCGTCGATTTCGTCGATGAAGATGATGCAGGGTGCGTTCTTCTTGCCCTGTTCGAAGAGGTCACGGACCCGTGACGCACCAACACCGACGAACATTTCGACGAAGTCCGCGCCGGACATGCTGAAGAAGGGCACGCCCGCCTCTCCCGCCACCGCACGCGCGAGCAGGGTTTTGCCGGTTCCCGGAGGTCCGACAAGCAGCCCGCCCTTGGGAATTCGGCCGCCGAGTCTCTGGAATTTTTTCGGCTCCTTGAGGAACTGGATGATCTCCTGCAGTTCCTCCTTCGCCTCGTCACCTCCCGCGACGTCGTCGAAGGTGACTTTCGGCTTGTTCTCCGTGAGCAGCTTGGCCTTGCTCTTGCCGAAACTGAAGATTCCCCGGTTCGCTCCGGCGGACATCCGCCGCATGAAGAAGATCCAGAGGCCGATGATGATGATCCAGGGCAGAATCGAGGTCAGGACCATCCCGAGCCAGTTCGTCGTCCGCTCACGAAACTCGACCTTGATCCCCTTCTCATCCCAGGATTTCACCATGTCATCGTTGACAAACGGAAGAACCGTTTTGAACTCCTTGCGGCCCTTGTCATCCGGCTCTTTCAGCTTGCCGGTGAATTCCCGATCGATAACGACCGCCGAGGTGATCCGGTCATTCTGCAGGTAGCTGAGGTAGCGGCTGTAGTCCACCACCTCCTTCTGTTCCTGCCCGGGGGAGAGATAGGAGGAGATGACGATGACGACGAGGATGAGCAGAATCCAGAAGGTGAGGGTTCGCAACGCTCGCCCCCACTCGAACTTGTCGTCCGGTTCTCGATTGGGACCGTTGCCCTTTGGACCGTTCGGTTCGCTGGGCGGGGTGGGCTTGCCGTTATCGTTTGCCATGAACTCCCCTTAAAGAGATGATGCGCTGTCCGGAGGGATCCACACCAACCTCCAGGCGCGTCTTGTCGAGGCGGTGAGGCGGAACGGATTTGCAATGCGTTCTCCCAACACCCAGGCGATCTCGCCATCCGCTGTCTCCAGCACCCACAACGGGCCGATGCGTTCACCGGGAGACCGTCGCAACGAGCGAACCACCTTGACCTCGCGCCCCCCATTTTCGAGAGGCTTGTATCGATCGCCTCTGCGCCAGGGACGGAGCACCACGTTCCGGCCAAGCACATCGGCATCAAGAAATTCAACCAAACCGGGATCGCTCTTCGGCCGCTTCGCCGAGTCAATCCGCCGCAATGCTGCGCGAAAGACTCCGCCGTCCGGTAGCATCGTATGTCCCGGCAGCTGCAGCTTCATCGGAGCGGACCCCGAAATCCCATCAAAGATCAAACGCGCACCCGCGGCCAGCACGGCCACCGGACCGAGGCCGAACCGTCCGCCGCTCCCCCTCCGGGCAGCGAGACGATCCAGGTTCATCCGCTGCCGGCGCGTCAAATAGGCCGACGATGGATTTTCACCCGCGGCGTGCGCCCAGGCGGCGAGAAGCACACGAGATCGTACTTGAGCAACATAACCACGGAGCTTTTCGGACTCAATCGCGATCCAGTGAGGGGTGCTCCCGGCGACAATAGCGTTAAGCGCACGAAATGCCGCATCCTCAAGGGCCTGATCCGCTTCATTCAGGCGCGTTGCGCTTTCGGCGAGGTTGTTCCACGCGCCAGAACCAAACGTCCTGATAATCGCCGGTTTAAGAATGTTACGCACCTTGACCCGGCTGAAACGTTGGTTGTCGTTGTAGGGGTCCTCGAGGAAAGGAATGCCCTCTCGCAGAAGAAAATCGCGAATCTGCTGACGCGTCACCCGCAGCAGCGGCCGACGCCACGCTCCCCGCTGCGGACGGATGCCCGCCAATCCCCCGGTGTCCGCCCCACGGAACAGCGCAAGCAGAACGCTCTCCGCCTGGTCATCGCGGGTGTGCGCGGTGAACAGACGGGTGCATTTCTCCTTCCGAGCCACTTCTTCCAGCGCCTCGTAGCGGATTTCGCGTGCGGCGGCCTCGTACCCGATCTGCTTCTCGCGGGCGGGATCGATCGCGATGCGCACACCCCTGAAAGCAACACCCAACTCCTTCGCCATACGACGCACGAAACGCAGCGATTCGCTGCCGTGAGGTTCATCGCCGTGGTGGACTGTGGCGACAACGATCCTGTCGCGTTGCCGTTGGGGTGGCAGCAGCAGGTGCAGCAGAGCCACGGAGTCCCCGCCGCCGCTGACCGCAACCAGCACCCGGTCCGTTTCCGGCAGTCCCGCGACCGCTTCGCGGAACCATCCGCCGACACGCATCGGCCTGCGCCTGCTCATGAAGCGACCTCTTCCAAAAAAAATCGGGCTCGCGCCCGAATCATTCCCCAGTTCTCCGCTGACCGAAACGCCGTTTCATTCCGGCTCCTGCAACGGGAGTTGAACGCCGGGCGGGACATCCCCCTCAAGCGATATCGACAGTCCGAGCTCCTCGAGAGGCATCAGTTTCTGCATCCGGCCAGAATAGGTGGGGGATTGCTCGACAAGGCCCAGCGCGCGCCACTTCTGCCACCAACTGACCACCGTCCGCTGCGTCACCTCCTTGTTCACCGCTTTCTCGATGTCACGGGATGAGCGGATGCCGTCGGAGAGTTCATAAACACGCCGCTCGATGGATTTTGTCAAGTGATGAACGACGAGTTCACGCGCCTCACGGTGAGCGACGAAACGCAGCAGGCGATTCACCTGCCGCTGCTGCTCCACCAGTTCGCTGAGAAGTCGCTCCATCGGAGTGCTCATGGGTCTCCCACGTTGCACGGGCTGCGCGGAGCAAACGTAGCACCTGCGCGCAGGAGAGTCAAGGCAAACGTGTGGGAACATTGTACTTGGTCATTTCTTGCTTACTCGGGGGGTGGGCGGCGCAAAGTCATTGGTATGGCGGTCAACAAGAAGTTTCGCGCTTTACGATCACCATTCAGAATAGGGGATTGCCGCGCAATGCCGACACCACGCGGGGTTGCAGGCAATGACCCCGAAGGTTCAATCGAGCAGCGGACCTGCATGCGGGAAACCTAATCCCGACCGTTCGGGATCGGGCTTCGCGACGGGAATTCAGGAGGACAAAGGCGGGAGCGTTTCCATAGTAGAAAATTGAGCACCACGCTGCGTTGTATGCCGGTTACACCAGCGAGCGGAGTAGCTTCAGGTCACGGGGATAGCCTGCGTCGCCCGCGGGTGTTTCGAGAATGGCCGGGATGGATTTGAAGCGCTTATCCTTCATCAAAAGACGGAAGGCGCCGAGTCCGAGCAGGCCGTCTCCGATCTGGTCGTGCCTGTCCACACGGCTGCCCAACTCCTTTTTCGTGTCGTTGAGGTGGATCACCTGGAGCTGGTCGAGGCCGAGCACTTCATTAAACGTTTTGAACGTCTGCTCATATCCCTTCTTCGCGGCGATGTCATACCCCGCGGAATAGGCGTGGCAGGTGTCGAAGCAGACCGCCAGCCGCTCCGGAACTTTCACCCAGTCGTAGATGGTTTTCAACTGCTCAAAGCTGTAACCGAGGTTGGTCCCTTGTCCGGCTGTGATTTCAATTGTGAGCTTGCTGGTATATCCCGGTAGCCGTTTGTGGATCTCGTCGATGGACCTTGCGATCCTCTTCAACCCCCACTCCACCCCCTCGTTCAGATGGCTTCCCGGATGGAAGACCACGTGGGAGAGTTTCAGCTGTTCCGCCCGCTCCAACTCGTCGGTGAGGGAATCGATGGACTTGGTCAGCTTCTCCGGGTCCGGGGCGCAGAGGTTGACCAGGTAGGAGGCGTGGGAACAGGCGTAAGCGATTGAGTGTTCGCGCACCTGTTGATGGAAACGTTTGACCGCACCGGGATCGAGCGGTTTTGCCGACCATTGACGCTGATTCTTTGCGAAAATCTGGATCGCCGTGATCCCCAGCGCCGCGCCGTTGCCGGGAGCGTTCTCAACTCCCCCCTGCGTGCTGACGTGGGCTCCCAATCGCATCGGTTTCGTTCCCCGTTCGTGGCTTCGTCTACTGCGTCAGGATGGTTCGTATTCCATCCGCAGCTCCCCGGGCCCCTCCACAAGCAGCACGCGCCGAAGGTCACCCTGTTCGATCCAGACGGTTCGGTTTTCGCCAAACAGAGCGACCTGGATTTTCTGCGCCTGGTACTCGACTCCCGCCACCGAGATCTCCGTCACACCCTCGGCATGAACCTCCGCCTCGCCGGCCTTCTTCCGCTCCGAGGAGTACATCGTCCAGGTGACGCTCCCGCCGGGAGGCAGCGGCCTCGCCCGCAGCGCCGTGAGCAACTCGCTGTCATCAAACGTCCCGGAGTCGATCTTCGTCGTATCCTGTTCGTCTTTGCCGCCGAACAGCGACGCGACCACCGTCTCGTAAACACGGTTCTTTCCGTAATCCAGGCGTGTCTCGCGCAGCTGCCCTTCGCGCTCATCGTAGATCTGGACGTAGGAAGGAACAAACGTGGCGGCGTCGAAGACGGTTTCGATCATTCCGCTGGAGGCTCCGCTGCGATGCTGGCGCTGCACGATGACGCTGCGACCGTTAAGCATTTGATGCAGAATCTCGATTCGCAGCCGCCCGCGGTAGGCGCCGCTGACGGTCAGGCGGTAGGAAGCGTGGGGGGCTCGATGGAGGGGGTCGAGGTTCCAGCCTTCTGCGTTCCCCGTTGTCGCCGCCTTGCGGCCGCATCCACCCGCGAACACTACGGCCGCAAGCAGCAGCAGTGCGGGAAACGGACTGTTCCATCTCATGCGCTGTCCCTCTGAGGATCAAAAGTAACATTTACTTCATGCTCGAGCACTCCGTCACCATGATTTCCGGGGATTGCCGCAATTGCACCTGTCGTTCGCACTCCCCGACTAGCCCTGTTTGGATTTGCCGCGCGCCGCTTTTTTCCTTGTGGCATTCGCATTCACCGGACGAGCACCAGCCCGTGCCCCGCTCGTCCTCCCGGTCCTCGCAGGCCGTCGCGATTTCTTTCCGCCGACCAGGGCAAGATCGAGCACCTCCCCGACAGTGGTCACCGGATGGAATTCGATTCGTTTGCAGATATACTGCGGAATCTTCTGCAGATCCTGGCGGTTGTCCTCGGGAATGATCACGTGCCGGATCCTTGCCCGGTTGGCGGCGACAACCTTTTCGCGCAGGCCGCCGATCGGAAGCACGCGACCTTCGAGCGTGATCTCGCCGGTCATCGCCAGGTCCGCTCTCACCTTCCGCCCGCTGTACAGGCTGGCGAGGCTTGTCGCCATCGTCACGCCCGCTGACGGTCCGTCCTTTGGCGTCGCCCCTTCGGGGACGTGAATGTGCAGGTCGCGGTTGTGGAACAATTTTCCATCGATCCCGAGCTCACCCTGGTTCGCACGAATCCAACTGACTGCAATCTGAGCCGACTCCTTCATCACATCGCCGAGCTGCCCGGTGATCTTCATCTGCCCCTTGCCGGGCATCAGCACGGTCTCGATCGGCAGCGTATCGCCGCCATAGGGTGTGTAAGCCAGGCCCGTGGTAACCCCCACCGCAGCCTTCCGGTTGATCCAGGACGGTGTGATTTTTCTTGGTCCGAGGTAACCGGCAAGATTCTTCTGCGTCACGCGGACCGGTTTCAGCCTCGAATTTGTCGCGTGCCTCCGCGCGACTTTGCGGCACACCGTACCAATCGTCCGCTCGAGGTTTCGCACCCCCGCCTCGCGAGTGTAATAGGTGATGATCTCATCGATCGCGGCCTTGTCAAAGCGAAGGTGTTTCTTCAACAAGCCGTTGGCTGCGATCTGGCGTGGGACGAGATACTGCCGGGCGATCTCGACCTTCTCCTCACCGATGTATCCCGGGAGCCGGATGATTTCCATGCGGTCCCGGAGCGGCGGGGGAATCGCTTCGAGGTAGTTGGCAGTGGTAATGAAGAAGACCGCCGAGAGGTTGAAATCGATCTCGATGTAATGGTCGCTGAAGGCGCGGTTTTGTTCGGGATCGAGCACCTCGAGCAGCGCGGCGCTCGGATCGCCACGAAAATCGCTGACGAGTTTGTCCACTTCGTCAAGCATGAACACCGGGTTGCTTGTGCCCGCCTTCTTGATCGACTGCAGGATGCGGCCCGGGAGCGCACCCACATAGGTCCTGCGGTGGCCACGAATCTCGGCTTCGTCGCGCATTCCCCCGAGACTGATGCGGATGAATTCGCGGTTCATGCTCCTCGCGATCGACTGGCCAAGGCTCGTTTTGCCCACTCCAGGCGGGCCGACAAAACAGAGAATCGGCCCTCCCGCATCCTTCTTCAGCTTGCGCACAGCCAACATCTCGAGAATCCGCTCTTTGATGTCCTCGAGCCCGTAATGATCTTCGTTTAGAATTGTTTCCGCCCGTTTCAGGTCGAGATTGTCTTCGGAGCGTTTCTCCCAGGGGAGCGAGACAAGCCAGTCGAGATAAGTAGTGACAACGCTATACTCCGCACTCGCGGGATTGATCCGTTCGAGCCGCTCGATCTCCTTCTGCGCGACTTCGAGCACCCGCTCGGGAAGATTGGCCTCCTCTACTCGCGCCTTCCATTCGCGGGCCTCCGCGCCCTCTTCATCCTCCTCGCCCAGTTCCTCCTGGATTTTCCGTAGCTGCTGGCGCAGAAAATACTCACGCTGCGTCTGCTCGATTTCCTCGCGGGTTTCGCTTTTTAGCTCGCTGCCAAGTTTCAGGATCTGCAATTCACGGACGAGCAGATTGCGCAGCAGGCGCAGCCGGTCGGGAATCCGTATCGTCTGCAGCACCTGCTGGCGGGTGGTGGTGTCGAGCTGGATGTTGCTGGCGATCAGGTCGCAGAGTGATCCCGGCTCGTCGATGTTCATCACCGCCGCCCTGAACTCATCGGGGATCGCGTCGCTCAGTTGCGCGACCTTGTCGAACTCTTCGCGCACTGTCCGCACGAGCGCTTCGAGTTGCAGGCTGCTCCTCGCCTTCGGGGAGAGCACCCGCACGTGCGCCTTTGGGAAAGGTTCCCGACCCACGACACCAAGCAATTCCACTCGTTCGAGTCCCTGCACGATCATCCGGATCGTCCCGTCTCCCATACGCAGCAGTCGGTGGATGATGATGGCGGATCCGATCTTCATGGCATATTCGGGTTTCATTTCCGGCGAGTCGGGTTTGAGGAGAAAGGCGCCGAGGATGCGCGAGCCCTGCGCCATCACCCCGTCGATCATTTTGATCATATCCAGGTCGGAAATCGCCATCGGCACGATAAGCCCGGGAAAGATCACCAGGTCCCGCGTCAGAAACAGAGGCAGCACCTCGGGAATCATTTTACCTTCCGGATTGCCAACAGGCTGGATGATGTCATGGGAAGACATGGGTTCGCCTCACCGGATTTTGATCGTTTTCTTCTTCGTCACCGGCTTTCCCTCTTTTTTCAACACCACGGTGAGGAAGCCGTCCTTGTATTCGGCGCGCGGGGTATCGTTGCAGACCGTGCATGGCAGCTTGAAAACCCGCTCAAAGGGTCCGTACGGCACCTCCATCTTGTGATACTGCCGCCGCTGCTCGGCTGCCGGTTCCCGCCGAATCCCTCTCAAGGTGAGGGTTTTTCGGTCGAGAACGAGCGAGAGTTCGCTGATTTCAATGCCCGCGATGTCCACCCGGACAACCAGCGCCTCGTCGGTTTCGTAGAGGTCCGCAGGTGGATGCCAGCCGCGCTCGGCATGCATCATCGCCGGGCGGTGCGATCCGAAAACGACGTCGAAATAGAGGTCGAGATCGCCGTCCTTGATTCCCTCGGCGAGAACCTCCTGGCCTTCCGCAATCAGCACTTTCATACAATCGCTCCTCACCTGCTCAGAGATACTGCCGTTCTCCGGCGTTCTCCAGGAAGGCGGCGAGCAGATCGATCGCCGCCTGTACGTCGTGTTTGTGAACGAGTTCCACGGTGCTGTGCACATACCGGCTCGGGATCGACAGGGTTACCACATGGGCTCCCCCCGGAATCCGCTGCATTCCACCGGCGTCCGTGCCGCCGCGCGGTAAAATCTCCGGCTGCCATGGAATCTTCTTTTCGTCGGCGAGTTCCTCCAGATGACGGACCAGTTTGGGGCTGCTGATCGAGAGGCTGTCCATCCGTTTGATCGCCACTCCCTTGCCCATCACCGTCACCGCTTCATGATCCTCCGCGCCCGGCACATCATTGGCAATCGTCACGTCGAGCGCAATCCCGATGTCCGGATTCAGCTTGGTGGCTGCGGTGAGCGCTCCCCGGATGCCCACTTCTTCCTGAACCGTCGCCGCCGCATAGATTGTCACCTTGTGTTTGCCGAGTTTACGCAGCGCCTCAAGCATCACGTAGAGGCCGATGCGGTCATCCATCGCCCGGCTGCACCACATCTCGCCCACCTCTTCGAGGGAACCGCTCCAGGTAACCATATCGCCCACCCGCACAAGCTCCTTCACCTTTTCGACTGGCAGGCCGAGATCGACGAAATAGTCCTTGACCTCGAGAGTTTTCTTTTTCTCCTCGTCGGACAGCACGTGTATCGGCTTCGAGCCGATCACTCCCGTGAGCGGTTTCTTTCCGTAGACGACGACCCGTTGATTCAACAGGGTGCGGGGATCGAACCCTCCCGTGGGATTCAGCCGCAGAAACCCCTTATCGTCCACATGGCTGACGAGGAAGCCAATCTGGTCCATGTGGGCGGCGAGCATCACCTTCGGCGCGTCACCGCTTCCCTTTTTGACACCGATCAGGTTACCCATGTTGTCAAGGCGAACCTCGTCAGTCAGCGATTCCAACTCCTTCCGTACGAGCGCACGGATGTCGTCCTCGTAGCCTGGGACGCCGGGAGCGTCGGTCAACCGTTGCAGCAGTTCCATGGGACTCCTCATCATTGTGATCCTGCGTTCATGAAGATAAGGATTTGGGATTCGGAGGGTCGACCTCGAGCGGTTTGGATCGAGGCTCGGAGCGAAGGGAAGATTTGCCAGGGTAACCGTTGAATTTTACAAACCCACCGCTTCACCGATTTCGTTCGAGGACGGCGACAGTTTCGACATCGGTCGTGCCTGGAAACAGGTCCACGGGGCGGAAGCGCACGGGGCGATAGGCGGGCAGCCGTGTGATGTCGCGGGCGAGAGCCGCAGGGTGGCAGGCGACATACACCACACGGTCCGGACCTCCGGCGTTCAACAGTTCCATGAGTTTCCGGGAGCTGCCGGCGCGTGGCGGATCGAGAATCGCAACGTCAAAACCGCCGACGTCCAGCGATTCCGGATGACCCAGATCGATCAGCCGGAATTCAACACGCAGGTCCTGTTCTGTCACAAACCGCCGTCCCGCTTCGACCGCCTCGCCGGCACTCTCAACGACAACCGCAGACCCGCCCCGGAATGCGTGTTCGAGCGCGAACAAACCGTATCCTCCGTAGAGGTCCAGGAGATTTCCGTCGCCGGGCAGCTCCTCCCGCACCACACGGCTGAGCAGACGGGCGGCGCTTGAGTTTGCCTGGGAGAAGACTGTGGGTCCGGCGACCAACTCACGGCCGGCAATACGATAACGGACACCGGTGTCTCCCCCTTCCGCGAGCACCGCGCTGGCGAAGAACCGGGTGTCGACGCTCGAGCTGTGCCGAATCTGCCACCCTGCAACTCCCGAACCGTCGAGCCACCCGGCGAGGGCGTCAGGCTCGATGCGGCCGCGTCCGGCATGGAACACCACAGCAACAACACCGCCGAGACCGTTGATCCTGAGCATCAGCCGCAATTCATCCCGTTCCGCAAGCCCCTCGACACGGCCAACGCTCAACAGGTGTTCACGGAGGTTTGCCAGCACCCGGTTGAGTTCAACTGCACCGAGCAGACAATCAAGAATCGGGACCAATTGCCTTTCTCTGCCGAGATAGCCGAGCCGCAGCCCCTTCTTGCCATGGAGCAGGTGAAATTCGATACGGTCACGGTAGCGCCAGCTTTTCGGGGAGGGCAACACAGGGGCCACCAGCGGGTGTTCAACACGCCCAATCCGCCGCAACGTTTCGACAAGATGCGACCGCTTCCAATCGAGCGCCGATTGCTGATCGTACGCCCCGAGGGGAGAGGCGGGACAGCCGGAGAGAACATGTGGACAGGGATGAGGCACCCGCTCCGGCGACGCCGCGAGGAGACGTTCGACCGTGGCGCGAAGGGGCGCTTTTGGCGGAGCCTTTTCGATTCTGGCGAGAACGTTGTCGCCGGGGAGAGCGCCCGGGACGAAAACCACCCGTCTCCCATCGATCCTCGCGATCCCCTCGCCGGACCACCCGAGATCGTGGATCGTCAGCTCGATTGTCGAGCCCGCAGGATTCTCCCGGACCGTGCCCGCCTTTCGTGCCATCTCGCCTCCCGGTGTGCGGGAAGTATACGGCTAGCTTGAGCCCGCTGACGAACATGGACTGCATCCGGGGTGAAAAGTGCGGAGGCACCGCGTTTACGGCCGGAGGCGGTCAAAGCCGGAAAGGTGCAGCCGATCCCTGCTCTTCGGGATGGCTGTACTGTGGCGCAAAACAAACCCGCGGGATCTCCGCGGGTTTTTGGAGAAACTTGGCCAGTCGCGGAACCCGTCAACGCCCACGCATTCCCTTACCGGGCCGATCCGGCGCTCCCATTCGACCTGAACCATCCATCTGCGGCCCGCAAAATCCTGGGCCGTGTATTCCGGACCCGGGGAAACCCCCGCCGAAACGGAAAAACAATGCATCCTCGCCCAGCTGTTTCTGCTGATCAGGGGTCAGGACATCCCAGACCTCATCCTTCATTTTCTTCATCTGGGTTTCACGCTCCGTCCTCATCTCCTCGAAGCGGGCAGCGATCTCCTTGATCCTGGCCTCGTTGGCCTGCGGGTCCTGGCGCAATCCCCGCAATTCCTTGTGCAGCTCGTATTGTTCGCGCTGCTTCGGAATCGCGTCCTCGAAATGGGAATCGACAATCTTCATTACCTTCCCGATCTGCTTGTCGCTCATCCCCAGCTCGAACATCCGCTGCACGCAGAATTCGGGGCCGCGATGGTCCCAACGGTCAGCACGGGCCATTTTCCCCGGCATGCCGGGTCCCGGCTGGGCTGCGGCAATCCCCGCGAAGCTCAACGTCAGGATGAAAACAACCAGGGTTCTTGCCTTCACTTTCATCATATCCTCCACAAAAAGTTGGCTGACTTGAATCGGCTCCGTTAGCGTTCACCGTCCCATAAGGCAACCGCTGTGCCAACGGGGAAAAGTCGGAATAGGATTTTATTTTCTCTCGTTAGGTGTTTGATAAATTGAAAATTACAATTGAGGCTTACGTCCGTCGCGCGGATCAACTGAATCGGTTTCCTCTCCAATGGTGAGCTGGATACCGTCCAATGCGACGATTCCTTCGGCAGTATTGCCGAGGTAGCATGCGAAAATTCATGGCGAGAGCATGGACGGACTCAAAATCCGCAATACGCATGCTATCCCAAGTGTATTCAATATTTTTGGAGCCATTTGCAGATACTTGACTATGCATCTTACACACGGGAGAAGGCCGTGGGCTCTGAGACAACCGAAGCAGGCTTTCGCCAAACGTCCACCCGGATCGTTGCGCAGGCGGAGTATGAAAGTCTATTATTTAAAATTACGTAGACCTCAATTCATGAAATTCCGGAACTTGTGTGGAGTGAGCCGGGGAAAGGAGTCTTGCATATGCGAAAGGTTCTGACTGGTTTAGTGATGCTGTTGCTGGTCGCCAGCGCTTCCGCGCAGACTGTACTCTATTCCGAGAGTTTTGCGGGAAATGCCCTTCACGAGACGTGGTTCCCCGTGTGGGGAGATGAAAATATCATTTTGCCCGTCGCCGACGCCAACGCACCCGACGGCGACGGTTACGTGGGTGAACTGGCACGAGGGGAATATTCTGTGGCGACTGCATGTGTCGGCGACGCCTCGCTTCCAAATGATTATACCGTCGAAGCAATGATCTATACGTCCGTCTCGGATACCGCCCTCGGCCCATATGACGCCATTGTAGCCCGGATGGATACCTCTAATGGCGGCCATCATTATTACTATTTCCGCGCCGACTTCGACACGGACGCTCGACTCCAGCTCCGCAAATACCCTGGAGGCAGCGGCTATGGCGATGACATTCTCAATTGGACCACGGATGTGCCGGGCGGCATCCCGTCCGCCTCCAGCTGGCACAAAATGGCGCTGACAGTACAGGGAGACCAGCTCTACGCCTGGTGGGACGGTCAATTGCTTCCCGGTTGTCCGGTTACCGATACATACGTTGCCTCGGGTTATGCCGGAGTGTACACCTACAGCTTGAAGGTCTCGATGAAGGTAGACGATTTCAAGGTAATGACAGCGACAACCTCAGCTCCCGAAGCGCCAGTCTCGTCTCTGCCGAGGAGCATAGAAATCGTCAACGCCTACCCGAATCCGTTCAACCCCGAGACGACGATTTCGTTCCGATCGCAGCAGGTTCCCAAGGCGTCCCTGGTGGTGTATGACGTGATGGGTCGTCCCGTCGCAACGCTGCTTCAAGGGGCATTGAGTGCGGGCGAGCACACGGTCAGTTTCCGCGCCGCCAACCTGCCCGCCGGGATCTACTTCCTCCGCCTCGAGGCCGCCGGCGTGCAGGATGTGAAGCGGATTACGCTGGTGAAATAACGGCAAACGTAAATTCAAAGCCCGGATTTCACAGGAAATCCGGGCTTTTTCATGAGGTTCGCGATAGAGTCAGTCGAGCACCTGATGAGTGTGAAACCGGATGAAACGAAAAAGGGGCTGTCCCCAACCGCGATGGGACAGCCCCCTGACTTTTCCCCGTCCTTCACACTATTTCATCAGCACCACCTTTTTCACCTGATCCAGCCGTCCGGGCACATAGGCGTGGATGATATAGATTCCGCTCGCCATCCCGGATCCGTTGAAGGTAAAGTTGTGGTACCCTTCGTTGAACCGTCCGTTCGCCAGTTCAGCAACGACCCGGCCCATGATGTTGTAGACCCTGACCCTCAAGTCGGAGCTTTGGGGCAAACCAACGACCGCCGTGAGCGTCGGGTTGAAGGGGTTCGGATAGACGCTGGTGATCTCGAAGCGGGTGGGCAGGTTCGCCAGCCTTCTATCCGCCACGTCCGAGTATTCCGACGAAGCCATCGTGAAATCGAACGCCTCCGTCGACAGCACCCGGTCCTCCCCGGAGATCGCTTCCACCCACCAGGTCACGGGTGTCTCCTGCCAATCCGCCATTCCGAGTTCGCTGACCAGGTTCACGATGCACGCGGTGGTGTCCATGGGGATGCGATAGGTAGTGTCGCCTTTATCCGGGAGGGTCATCTGGAAGACCAGCTCGTAGACGGACTCTTCGCCGGGATCGGGATCGACAGCAATTTCCCAACTCATCGGGAAATCGAAATTCCCGTCATATCCCATCGCAGCGTGGTTTTCGGGAGTCAGCAGAACAAACGGCTCCGGTGGTTGCGGCCACGCCGTCTCGAAAGTCCACGCCTCCGTGGAGTAGGTTCCCAACGTATTGGTGTCCATCGCATGGACGCGCCACCAGTAATGCGTGTCATCCATCAGGAAGGGAACCTTGTAAACAGTGTCGCCGTTCGCGTTGTAATGCGCGGTGTTTGAGTCGGCGAAGGCGTCACCCAGCGAGATCTCAAGCCAATAACTGAGTGTGTCCCACGGGTCGTTGTCCGCCGAGGCATTCCAGGTGAAACTCGACACCAGCGTATCGAGGACTGTACTGTCCGGTGGGGTGAGCAGCGAGAACGGCGCCGGTGCCTCCGGCAGGTAGACATGGAACCGCCAGCCGTGATCGCCGGGGATGGCCCAGAGTTCACCAACGTCCGGATCCACGGCCTTGACGCGCCAGTGTACGGTCACGTTGTCCGGCAGGATTTTCTCCGGAGTCTCCGCAGTCGAAGAGAGACGACCTGATTTATTCAATGATCGGCCCCGCCTGGAAGAGTCGAGATACTCATTAGGCCCGATGGTCACCAGGTCCGTCAGATCGGTAATCACGAAAAAGGTGTCCGCGGTGACTGCCTGACTGAAGGTGGAGAAATCGGACTGGGCGGACCACTGTACGACGTAATGCGGGCCCTCCACATAGCTTGATTCGATCGCGATGGCAAGTCCGTCTTCGAGGTAAGCCGCGTCGTAAACAATCTGCAACCCGTCCGTCTGGCTGGGATTTTCGATGCCCACGGTCGCGGACAGCACAGTGCCAACCATCGACTGGTACTGGAACTGGATGCTCCCGTTCGAATGCAGGATCACTTGGAACGTATAGGAGCTACTTTCGTCATCAAAGCTTTCAATGCCCTGCCATTCGACGATCACACGATCTGTTTCCGTTTGGTAGTAGATCGTACCTCCCCCTGGCGGATACAAGTCATCCCAGAAGGGAGCGATCATCGCAGCAGGACCCGACAGGTCCGGAATGGGCGTGTTGTCGTAGTCGTCGTCCGCCGGACCGAAATGAATGTTCCCGTTGCTCGAAATGTTGACGGTCGTGTACGGAACGCCATAGTAATTGAATGTGAAGGGCATGGGAACAGATATGACCTCGTCGTCGTCCGCGTACCACGAGGTACCAGTGCCGGAGATTTCGACCCAGTTGAATTGCGGCCCGCCCGGCTCGTTGCTGTCGATCCACTGATACCCGAATCCATCCGGTCCGCCTGAACTGCGGTTCTGAGGCACGCCGATCCCGTCGAACGCGGTGCTCCCTTTAGCCCGGGACATGGATTTCCCAGAACGTGGGCGCTTGGAATCCATGTACCGCTCTACGGTTGCTTTCGGAGGTTTTGAAGTCTGAGCGGGTTGCCCCTGAGCGCTCGCGAAAGCGCTTGTCCAGCCCACAGGCGCTTCGTCCGTGAGCACAAACATATCGTTGCCCGGGTAAAGCAGCGCGAAAGGCTTGAGCGGCTGATATGCCACGGTGACCGTGTTCGAGGGATTGGATTCGCCCAGGTCGTAGGTCGCGGTGACGTAATACTCATAGCGTCCTTCTCCGGGGAGCTGGTCCTGGTAGGTAGTATCCGTCGTCGTGTCCAGCAGCAAATCATTGCGGTACAGGTTGTACTGCTGGAACACGGCTTCCGTGCGCTTCCCAAAAAGCGGGGACAGGAAACCGGCGGAAGCCATCTTCGAAGTGGTCGTACGCGCCGCAGAAGAAGTCAGCGCGTGCCTCGCACCCGTCCCGTTAGGTTCCGAAGTGCGGTGATCGGCAACTTCTACGCCCTTGCGGCTGGGAGCGAGCGAGACATCTTCGGAGGCAGAAAAGTAGTTCCAGGAAACGACATTTCCGGTTTCCACGTCATAGGTAGCAACGCCAACGTAGCCGTCCGCATACGTCCCATCGACAAACGAATCGAGATACGCGCCGTTGACGTAGATGTAGAAGGTGCTGCCGACCGCTTCCACCGTCAACGTATTCACCGCGCCGAGTCCCGTGTTGATCAGTCCTGAATCCGTCCATGGGATGAGGTTCGACTCCTCCCCTGCTGTTTCGATCCAGGCCGAATACGCGCCATCCCAAGTGATGGCGATCAGGTAACCGGAATAATCGGACGTGTAGTAATGGATATTTCCTGTACCGCGAAGCAGCATACCGACTGAGTAATACTCCGGGCCGGAATCCCGGCGCGCCTGCATCTCGGCGACAACGTCGCCGTACAGTTCGGCGGAGTAATAGCCGGACATCCATTCATCCGCGTCAGTACCCGTTGCTGTCAACCAGCCGGAAGAGATCGAGAAAACCTCGGGAGGATCGAATACAAAATCATCCGCAACGCCGTCGTCGAAATCCTCAAGAAATCCTGCCGGCGGACCCGGAGTATTCCACTGCAGCGAGACGTCAGGACCGTCAGCCTGCACGACGGTGAGATGGCGCGGCGCGTACAAGGGAGGTGCAGCCCATACCACCGCAGCCGGATAGGACGGGTTCGAATCCCCGGCGTCGTAGTTCGCGACCACGGTGTACGCGTAGGTGCCGAAATCGGGCAGAAGATCTTGATACGCCGTTGTCTCTCCGGTCGTGATCAGTTCATCATTTCGATACAGCGAGTAGCCTGTCAGGGTAGCGCCCACCTTTTCCACGGGGAGCAGATGTTTGATGCCCGTGAAATGTTTCATCTCCATCCCGCTGCTGGCAAACGCCGACGCACCTGCGGGCGAGTGGGCGATATCCGTGGAGCCGGATGTAGTTCGCGACGTGTTCGCTTGCGGCAGGTGCGCCGCAACGTCAACCGGCAGCGACTCTGTCGAAAAGGCAAGTGAATTCCACCAGATGTCGTTCGGATAATCAGCGGGGGAATCGTAGGCGCCGACGCCGACCTTGCCATAGGGGAAGGCCGCGTCCACGAAGCTGTCGACAAAACTCCCGTTGATGTACAGGTTGAATGTGCTGCCAACCATCTCCACCGTGACGACGTTTGAACCCTCGTACCCGGTGTTGATTACGTCGGTGGATGTCCAGGGAATCAAGTTGGCATAATCGGCGCCGTACAGAACCCACGCCGAATACCATCCATCCGAAGTCGTGCAGATCTGGTACCCTTGTATATCGACGTCCATCACAGTACCCGTGCAGCGGAACATCAATCCAATCGAGGCGGACTGATCGCCATCCAGGCGAGCAAATTCGGCCTCCACGGTGCCGTCGGTAAACTCCTCCTGCGCGTAGAACGCAGTCGGCCAATCGTCCTGCCCCGTCCCGTGCTGCTTCAGGTACCCCTCTTCGACCGTGAAATCCGAGGGCTGGACCAATTCAAAACCGTCCGCCACGCCGTCGTCGAAGTTTTCGACGAATCCCGTATCGGAAGGCGCCTGCCACGCGAGATCGACAGTTCCCTCCCCGTCATGATCCGCGGTGAGGAAACGTGGACGCGGCAGCAGCGGTTCGCTCCAGGTAACCCAGACAGGATTGGACTCGACCGATTCTCCCGGGTCATAAACGGCGGTCACCTGGTAGAGATATGAACCGTAGTCAGGGAGCTGCTCCTGAAAGGTCGTATCCACGACGGTGCCCACAAGAACGAAATCGCGGTACACGTTGTAACCGAGGACAGGCAAACCCACGGCAGCAGTATCGGGAGTCTGCCATGTGAGTTTCGCCAGACCGTCCCCCAGATGCTCGGAAACAAGGTTAACCGGCGGAAAGAGCTCCGTCGTTTCCCAATTGACGTAGACCGGCCCGGCGGGGACGGACTCGCCCGAATCATACGCCGCCGTCACCGTGTACGCGTACAACCCATAATCCGGAAGCTGGTCCTGGTACGTGGTGTCGGGTGTCGCGCCGAGCTGTTCGCTGTCCCGGTAGACACGGTATTCCTGGAAAACAGGATCGACGAGTCCGGGGAGCAGTTGGACCGGTTGGACGTGCGCCCGCTGCACCGGTGAGGCTGGCCGGGGACGCCGGGTGGGATGCGCACTCGCGTACTGGCGCTGAGGTTGCGTCGGCGTGATCTGGTCTTTTTGGGCTATCGGGGTAAGCACCGCACTACCCGAGATCGTAAATCTGTTCCACCAGGCTTCAACGTACGTATCGTACCAATCGGAGAAAACGACTCCCGCATGGCCGCTGGCGTAGGTGCCATCCATGACGGTTCCCACATACGTGCCATTGACGTAGATATCGAACTGGCTCCCGCTCGCCTGCACCGTGAGCACGTTGTACCCGCTGGAATTCAATGGTGCCGAGAAGTAATCAAAAAGGGTCGCCATCGAACCGTCAAATCGATAGAATCCCACGTCTCCATACTCGAGATTCATGTCAACGGCATAGCCGGAATACGAATGGTCATCCCCCAGCATCCCGCTGCCTCGCAGCAGTAACAGCACGTCATCATCACCGTACCCGCTTTGCAGATTGACCTCCGTCTCGACCGTCTGGTCACCAAACGAATCACCGGTGTACATCGCGGTGTGATAATCGTCGGCGTAGATCCCCATTCCCTTCAGGTTGTCGTCCGCAACTGAGAACACGCTTGGGTTGCTGAACTCGAAACCGTCCGCGACACCGTCGGTAAAATCTTCGGTATAGCCATAAAAATCCCGTGACCAGATGAGATCCACATTGCCGTTTCCGTCGTGGATCGCACTCAGGTTGTAGGGCGGCTTCAGGTTGTTGACAACAGGGCCGGTGACGGATAAGTCGGCGGTCATCGTGGAGCTGGAACCGCTGATGTTCGTCACAGCCACGCCCGAGGGCTGGTCCAGATAATCATTGCTGTTGGGCACGCTCGACGCGTCAAACGCCATGTTCGAGGTGGACCCTGGGTAGGGGTCGCCGCTGTCTCCCCTGTTTACACCCTGCTCAAGATCCCAGTCGCCATCCGCTTGTTCGACAGCGACCAGATAATGTCCATAGTTGGTGTAGCCCGGGTACCACTCATTGTCATTCTGGTCGACTACGGTTTCATCCACGTGGTAGATCAGCAATCCACTTCCCGGCAGTCCGGCGTCGTACCCGATGGGTTGGCGGTTTTCGATCAGGAAGTACTGGCTTCCGGGGACGCCAGCACCCCAGAGACGATAGCAGGTGGCCTCATTCTCCACCGCGGGGATGCTCGCACCCAGCATGTCCTCGGTAACATCCGTGGGAGTGAGAAAACCCATCTGAGTGAGACACCAGGCGTCCGGATGGGCCGGCGACTCGCCCAAAACGGCGTTCCAGGAACCTCCTGCCATCAACGACCAGTCGCCGATGCCTTCAGAGCTGTAATCGGTATCGTAGAGGTCGGGCAGACCGAAGACCGCATGGCCCATCTCGTGGGCGAAAACCCCGCAGGTCATGTCTCCCGGCGTCAACCAGTATTCGGGTTCCATGGAATACACGTCGACGTAAACACCGTCAACTAAAGGTGGAGTGTGCGTTTGCCATTTGTGTGACCAGATATCATCGTTGCTGCCGGTGAACTCCGCGCCGCTGCCGGCGTGAACGATGAAAAGGCCGTCCACATAGCCGTCGCCGTCATAGTCGTACTGGGAGAAATCAATACTGGGGTCGGCCGCGGCGACGACATCTTCAACGAGTTTCTGCGCGTTTTGAGGATAATCGCCAAATCCTTGCTGACCGTCCACGTAATACGCGTAGCTCTGCGGCGCTCGAACCCAACCGATGGTGCTCGGCGGATCATCTGTTATGATGGAAAACGTTCCATAGGAGACTTCGTTGTAAAAGTCATTCACCGTTCCCGTGCCCGACCCGAACACCAGTCCGTCATAGAAACTCGCCTCGACCTGGGACACGTTGTCGGTAAAATCCACGAGCAGCACGAGGGATTTGAAACTCTCCTGCTGTGTCGTTTTTTGCGCTCCGCCGGATGGAAACAGATTCACGCGGTGGGGCGTATCGACACCTCGTGCCAGCAGCGCGCTCCGGTCCCGCAGTGCCACGGGCGGTGCAAGTTCGCCGGACTTGAGTTTTTCTTTCAATCTGGGATGGAGCGGCATCGCCAAAACGTCAGCGGAGACAAAAAGCAGAATGAGGACAAAAGGAAGGACACGGAAATGGATCGCTTTCATGCTTCCTCCGGAACAAAAAGACCCTTTATCTAGCCCACAGTTCCGAAGGCCGTCCGTAGAATGTCGATGTCTGATACGCCTCACTAAAACTGTGAGCTTCCGATGGGGAGTTCTTTTGATATGGCAATCAACGGGAAACCGGTTAAGAGACTTCATGCAAGCTAAATCAACACATTTTCCTTTTCAAGCATCATGCGGATTAAGTGATGAGATTTGGCCGCCTGGCTCCCGAAATCACCTGCCACCACCTCGAAGGAAGCGGCGTAGGTCTCTGGCCAGATCGGCGTAGTTATCGTACTGCTGGAGGGTGACCGGCAGGGAACCGGCGATGATGCGCCCCCAGCGGCTGCGTACGATCCGCGGATCACAGATTACCGCCACACCCACGTCCTCGGTAGTACGGATCAGCCTGCCGAGGCCCTGGCGAAGCCTTAGCGTCGCCTCCGGCAGGCTGTACTCCATGAACGGGTTGCCGCCTTCACGCTCGATTTTTTCATTTCGCGCGGCGACGAGGGGTTCAGTGGGCACGCCGAACGGGAGACGCGCGATGATCGAGAGCTCGAGGGATTCCCCCGGTACGTCGATTCCCTCCCAGAAACTGTCGACTCCGAGCAGCACGCTTTTTCTTTCGCGGCGGAACCGGTCGAGCAACTCCGCCTGCGCTCCGCTGATCCCTTGTGCGAGGACGAGCCACCCGGCGCGGTCCAACACCGGAGCGGCATCATCCCAGACCTTGTGCAGCATCCGCTGGTTGGTGAACAACACCAGCGTTCCCGCGTTCAGGTCCTCGGGGAGTTTGCGCACCAGCTCGCTCATCCCTTGTGTAAACCCTTTAGGATCCAACTTTGGATTGCCGACAAAATGGGCGACGGCGATCATCAGTTGGGCACGCATGTCGAAAGGGCTCGGATAGATTTCACCGCGTGCATCCTCGATCCCCAACCTGCCCGCGAGATAGTCGAAACGGTCCGCAACTGTGAGCGTCGCCGAGGTGAACACCGCGGTCGTCAGATTCGGATAGAGCTGTTCGCGCAGCACCCGCCCGATATCCAACGGGGCTCCCTGAAGACGCACACCCAGCCTGGTATTGGACGGCACCTCGTACCAGAATACCATGTTCTCTTCGCCGGGACCGGTGAGCCGATTGAAGTTCTCGCGCAGGCTCGCGACTTCGCCTCGCAGGCGGCGGAATTCACCGAGCACGTCGTCCCCCTCGACAAGATCAAGCTCCGCCTCCTCGAATTCTCCGGCGAGCTTGTCAAGGCTTTTCTGAAGTTTTTCCAGGTGGCTACGGTGGGCCTGGACGATTTCCTTGGAGGTGGCCAGCAACTCCTCGCCGGAGAGATAGCGTTGACGCCGGGAGTAGTCTCCGTTTTCGGACTCCCCAGCAGCAGCCAAAGCGTCCAGCGCCTTGCCCACAGCATCGCCGCCGGGGATCACCTCGCCGACAAGCTCGATCGCCTGCTCGAGCGGATTCGTTTCGGCGCTTCCCCGCTCGAGTTGCGTCTTCAAGAAGGGTATGTAGGCGCGCAATCCCGCGAGCACGCCTCTGTTCTGCCCAGCATCGAAAAGGGAAAGCAGCAATGTGCGCTCGGCGCCTGAATTCCAGGAAATTCCGAGGTGGTCGGCGGCGACCCGCTCGATGTGATGGGCTTCGTCGAAGACCACTTTATCGTACTCGCCGAGCACTCCCCCGCCGCTCGAAAGGTCCGAAAAGAGAAGAGCGTGGTTGACCAAGACAACATGCGCCCGCTGTGCGGAGGTGCGGACTCGGTGCAGGAAACAGCCCTGCGCTGCGCGGCAAACCCTCCCGGAGCAGTAGCCGCTGTCCGAGGAGATCTTCGGCCAGAGCCCGCGGACGGTTCCCTGCCGGAAGCCGGTCACCTCTCCGATGTCGCCGGTGCGGGTGCGGTTCAACCAGCGGACGAGCGGCAATACAGCCTCGCGCTCCGCGGGTTCGAGCCTTTCGGGGTCCGCAACGAGCACCTCGTACCTGCGTTTGCAGATGTAATTGCCTCGTCCCTTGAGCAGCACCGCGCGGACTCCGCCGCCGAGCGCCGCGTCGAGGGCAGGCAAATCCTTCTCGAAAAGCTGATTTTGCAGGTGGCGGGTTTGCGTGCTGACGACAGTTTTTCCTCCGTCGATCCGGGCGTGCATCAACGCGGGAAGCAGGTAGGCGAAGCTCTTGCCGGTGCCGGTTCCCGCTTCGGCCATCAGGAACCCGCCTGTTTTGAGCACGGCGTAGACCTCCTGCGCCATCCGCACCTGGCCGTCACGCTTGCGAAATCCCGGCACCTGTTTCGAGAGCGGACCGTCATCCGCCAAGAAGTCGGCGAGGAACGCGTCAACGTTCTCGACGGGTTCCGGAGCGAGGCTGTTTTCCCCCGCCCACTCTCCGATGCGGTTGTCACGAAGATTGTCCGGCACGTCCACTCCGGCGTCGCCCGGTCCGATGGCGCTGAGACCGTCGATCAACTCGCCGAGAGTGAACGCCGCGCCACCAAGTATCCGGCTCATCTCATTCAACTCACCGAACGGCGTGCGGCGGGCGCGTTTGATCAGCTCGATCAAAACATTCCCCGTCGCCTCCGCGTCGTGAACCGCACGGTGCGCCCGGTTGAGGAGCACATCAAGCTGGCGTGCCAGCGCGCCTAGGCCGTAGGAGGTAAGTGTTGGCAGGAAGGCTCGCGCAATCGGTACGGTGTCGTGAATCGGACCCGGAGACCACTGCGGGCGGTGCGCTTTTGAGATCCGTTTCCGTTCCGCCTCGAGGAAACCGAGGTCAAAATGGACGTTCTGGCCTACGATGGGATCCGATCCGAGGAAGTCGAGAAATCCCGGCAATAAGGCTTCAATTCGGGGCCGGTCGGTGAGATCCTCGTCGCGAATACCGGTCAGGCGTGTGATGAACGGGTCGAGCGGCTCATCCACGCCCACCAGTTCACTGAACCTGGCGACCGGTTCACCTCCCTCGAACCGAACAGCACCCAACTCGATGATCCGGCTCACCTTCGGGTCAAGTCCCGTGGTTTCGAAATCGAGAGCGACAAACCTGGCAAGTCCGAGACGAGCCAGTTCGGAAGGTGAAATCGCCGAGGATTGCGGAAGTCCACGAGATGGGACTGTGGGGGCTTGGTTCATGGAATAAAAAGTACGGTTGCGCACCCTCCTTGTGCAGGCGAGGAAGAGATCTTTTTCGGATCCCCCGCCATCTTTTCACGTGGAGAAAACGTACACTCCAGAGCAAAGCCGCTGCACCTGGATGGTGGTCGTTCAGGTCATATACGGATCGAGGGAGGCATGCATGGAGCGAAGAGTCTTCGGCGCTACCGGGATGCACGTTCATCCCCTGGGTCTCGGGGGTTCGGAAATCGGATACGACCCCGGGGTCACACAAAAGGAAGTTGACCGGTTGATCGGCGGGATGCTCGATGGGGGCGGGAATGTGATCGACACCGCCGCCGCCTACGCCGACAGCGAAGTCAAAATCGGAAAGGCGATCGAAGGCCGCCGCGAAGAGGTACTGGTGTTCACCAAGGTGGGTCCGGATTGGTCCGCGCGGGCGATGCGCCGTGATATCGAACGCTCCCTGCGGCGTCTTGAAACGGACCACGTGGACCTGCTCCAGATCTGGAGCGCCTCACTTGCGGTGCTTCAACATGGCGAAGCAATCGACACCCTCGAGGGCTTCAAGAAAAAGGGGCTGACTCGATTCATCGGGTACTCCGGGGACGCTGACGCCGCCCGTTATGCTGTGGAAACCGGCCGATTCGATTCTCTGCAAACCTCGATCTCGATCGCCGACCAGGAAGCACTCGAGCTCACCCTCCCCCTCTGCCGTAAGCGAAACATGGGCGTGATCGCCAAACGTCCCATCGCCAATGCCGCTTGGCTGGGCGAGAAGGAATCGTACTTCCCCGGCTACGGGGGCGAATACCGCCTCAGGCTGGAAAAGCTCCGCTACCCCTTCCTCAATGGGTCCGAAGAGAAGGCTGCCGCAGCCGCGCTCGGGTTCACCCTCTCCATCGGAGGCGTCCACGTAGCCATTGTCGGCACTAGGACTCCCGGCCGCTGGGAACAGAACGCGGCCACTCTCGCCCAAAATCCGTTTTCCAGCACGGAATATTCGGAGGTCAGGAAACGTTGGAAGGAAGTTGCCGACCCCGGCTGGAGAGGGCAGAGATAGAGGCCGCTAAACGCTATTCCACCAAAACTCTGTAGGGTCACCCGTCTGGCCATCCCCAAGCGGGGAGAAGGACTTTTTGTCTTTCACTCTTGAGCCCCTGCAAACCTAGGATCCGCCGCTGTATTTTGACTGGTGAGGCAGCCAGTTTTTTCACCCAGTGCAGAGGCAACGTTATGGACACTGCGCGAGATTTCTCACTCCTCGACGGAGAGAGCGATTCTCTGTTGATCGGCGAGTTTGGCAAAGCCGTGCACGCAATCACCCGCGCTACGTCCGGTGCTCACGGCGAGGCCTTCTTCCAGGTGCTCGTCAAAAGCCTTGCACAGGAACTGCAGACAAAATATGCGATGATCAGTGAAGTGGTGGATCCGCATCGACGCATTGTCCGGACCCAGGCTGTCTGGGCGGAGCCGGAAAATGGGGAAAATTTCGAATACTCTCTCGATCATACGCCCTGCGAAAAAGCAATGATCAACGGGATTTGTATCGTTCCGGAAGGCGTTCAGAAGAGTTTTCCGGGAAATCCGCTGTTAGTCGAGATGAAGGTCGACAGTTACGCGGGCGTGGCTCTCACAAACCATGAGGGCGAACAGGTGGGAATCCTGTGCGCGATGGGCGTGGAACCACTAAAGCCTGACGAGAGACTGATTCGGGATTTGCTGATCGTCATAGCGGACCGGGCAATCCAGGAAATCGAGTACGTCCATCACCGCGAAATACTCGCCCGTACCGAGGCGGGATACCGTGACCTGACGGCTATCGTTCCCTGCGGCGTTTTCGAATTGGACGCTTCAGGGTATGTTCTTTCCGCCAATAAGAACGCTATGCGCCTCACCGGTTATGAGGCCGACGATCTTCGGCGAGGCATGAATTTTCTGGACCTTTTCGACACCGAACACCAGGCTCTCGCCATGGCAAACATCGAACGCGCGATGCGAGGGGAAAGGATGAATCCGACGGTTTACACGATTCGGCGCAAGGATGGAGTCGAAATGGAAATCCGGGTGAAATCGATGCCTATCATTATCGATCAGGTTACCGTAGGCCTCCGTGGCATCTTCATCCCCGTTGAGCCGGGCGAAGACCTCTTCCCAACCTAGCCCCTACCGCACAATCCAAGCGGACTCTCTGTCTGTCCACTATAAACGGACATCAAGGTCCTTTTTTATTCTGTATGGTGTTGCCTGTAATTATTAAATTTAACGAATCTGCCCCCTCTCTGACAACTTATGTAAACCCAGTTCATGAAATCGAGCTGCACGGATAAATTTCGCGAACGCGCGGCTGGCGGCTTGTAGTGCGCCAAACCGGAGACCCGATCCTGAATAGCCGGGGCCAAGCCGCCGGTCGTCTGTCCAATTCCACAACTCATCGGCTGAAAGCTATGCATTATCATACACCCTGCATCGTCGACGGGGCCATCATTCAGCGCGAAGACCATATAAAACAAGAAATTGCTGCGCAACGGGTCCGTGGCATGCACTTTGCTTTTATTCAGGATCGAAAATGTGCCTGCCAGGGCATTGAAAAACCGCAGCCATGACATATTGCAGCGGCCCGCGTCCAACAAACTGCCTGATTCAGCCCCCCACGGCGGCGGTAGCGATTATTACTCCGGCTATCTCACTGGGGGAAACCATGATCAGGAATTTCTTCCTCGTTGCCGTTCGTCAATGGACGAGAAATCGCCTCCCGATGGCGATCAATCTCATCGGATTGACGATTTCCATCAGCATCGCAATCTTCGCCTACCTTTTCAACAGCACGTACGCCACCCTCGATAATTTCCACACGAAACGCAACCGGATGTACTTGATCGAATCCTATATCGGCCCAGAAGGCCGTTCCGAACTATGGGGAGTCTGTCCGAAAGCGATGGGCCGGGCGATGGCCCGTGACCTGCCCGAAGTCGAAAGTGCGGTCAGCTTTCGATACGGAAACGCTTCCATACGCAACAAGGATGGTGTGTTCGCCGAGCAGCTGCTTTTCGCCGAACCGGATTTCTTTAAACTCTTTGACTTCAAACTGAAGGAGGGAAACCCCGAGGCATTCAACGAACCCCACTCCATCTATCTTAGTGAGGAGAAAGCCAACCTCTATTTCCCGAACGGCAATGCGACCGGCCAGTCCCTGGAGATGGTCGTCGCGGAGAATCAGCATGTGGAAATGACAGTGGCCGGCGTATTCGAAGACTTTCCGGTCAACTCGAGCATCCGGTTCGATTTCCTCGTCCCCTACGCGAACCTGCAGACCTGGTACGATTATGACCCGGACGATTGGGACGGGTGGAACAAGGCGACCTTCATCCTGCTTCGAGAGGGAGCGGACATTGAAGCGGTTCGCTCGAAGCTCGAGCCCTACCGTCAACTCCAGAACAAGGCAAATCCGGAATGGGCGGTGGACGGATTCTACATCGATCCCTTCACCGTATCCGCGCGCAACGCTGAGTTCCAAAATGGCAGCATTCAAAACGCCTTGCCTGTCTGGGCCGTGATCATGATGTCGGCGGTCGCGATTATTTTGCTTGCGCTTTCCTGCCTCAATTACGCGAACAATTCCCTCGTCCTGGTTTCACGCCGTTTCCGCGAAATCGGTGTCCGCAAGATTCTGGGCAGTTCGCGCGGACAGATGATTACGCAGTTCATCGGTGAGAACATCCTCTTCATGGCGGTTGCGTTCATCACGAGCATTCTCTTTGCCAAGGCAGTCCTGATGCCCTTGTGGGGCTCCTACATGACGAGCATGAAAGACTTCACGCTTTCATTGCTGCTCAACACAGGCGGGCTTGTCTTCCTGGTGATCCTGCTGCTCGTCACCGGCATCGGATCGGGCCTTTACCCCGCCATGATCGTTTCGCGTTTTAAGCCTGTAAGCATTTTCCGGGGAACCCATCAGAGAGTCGGATACAGCCTCGCCGTGCGGATCCTCACCGGTCTTCAGATCGCACTCACTTTCGGGCTACTGTTCTTCTCCATGTATCAACACGTCAACAACAACTACCTGAAAAACATCGACTGGGGTTATAACTCTTCCGGGATTGTCTGGATACCGATGGAAGATCCGAAGGCGTGCGAAACCATGATCGCCGAGTTGAAACAGAATCCAGATGTGGTGGACGCACTGGCGGTCCAGGACCATATCGGTGCCGGCTGGCGGCTTCAAGCACTCGTGCAGAACGAGGAGCGGCATGATGTGGCGGGACTCGGGATCGTACCCGGCTACATGGAGATGATGGGCTACCGGCTGGTTGCGGGCCACTTCATCGAACAGGCGAACCGGGAGACAGGTGGGACCGAAGCGGTTGTCAACCGGCTGCTGGCGAATAAACTCGGCGTGGACCAGATCCTCGGGATGACGGTTACGCTCGATGGCGACCCTTACTCCATCGTTGGCGTCGTGGAACCCACGGTCAACAGCGGTCTTTTAAACAGTCGTAATGACGCGATCTACACACCGGCGAAATTCGAGGATTGGCAGAAAGTGGTTGTGAAAACCCAACCCGGCCGTTCGGCTGCGGTTGCGGAGGAGATGGAGGCGATCAAGGCCGAACTGCTCCCCGACAACGTGCGCACTGTCCATTTCCAGGACGAGACGTTCGCCTCCGTCTACCAGATGACGGAATCCGTCTCCAAAATCCTCGATTCCTGCGCGGTGATGGCACTCGTGATTTCACTGATGGGTCTGTTCGGACTGATCGCCTCACAACTGACCAACCGTGAACATGAACTCGCCGTGCGGCGTGTGCTCGGGGCGAGATTGCAGCAGGTTGTCCAGTTGATCACCTGGCCCTTTGTCCGTCTCTTCCTGATCGCGACCGGAATCGTGATCGGACCGACCTGGTATATCACGCGGATGTATTCGCGAAGTGTCTATGAGGAATCGGCCGATATACCCAGCCTGATCCCAATCCTGACGGCAGGGGTGATGCTCGCGCTGATCCTGCTGACACTGCTGAGCCAGATCACCGCGGTGGTCAACAAGAATCCGAGTCAGGTACTGAGGGATGAATAAGGAGTTTTTGGAAAAAAAGTGACAGTAACCCTTTTTCACGGCTTTGATCATGAGTCGAACAGGATATCATGGGATCCCGTGAACTTGTTAGCTTCCTAAGGTTCGAGTAGAAAAAGGGTTACTGTCACTCTTTTTCCTGAATGATGAGAAACCCGACTTGCAAGCAAGTCGGGCCACCCTCGGCATACCTGAAACCCGATCCCGAACTGTCGAGATCGGGCCACCCCGTCGGGCTGTTTGTTATTCAGTTCACATTCGAAAAAGAATCGTCAGGAAGCCGCCCTCTCCCGCATTGTCCTTGGTTCTCCCGCATGGACGCCGTCTTCACATGGTGGGAGATAGATAAAGAATGTCGTGCCTTTTCTCAACTCTGTCTCGACGGTGACGAATCCCTTGTTCTGTTTTACAATGCCGTAGGCAGTAGCAAGACCGAGACCCGTCCCCTTGCCCGCTTCCTTTGTGGTGAAGAACGGCTCGAACATGATCTGCAGCACATCGTCGGGAATCCCAGAACCGGTGTCCTGAATCGCGATCATGACATAGTGTCCCGGTTCCACCTCTGTGATCCCCGAACTAATCGTTTCCTCAACGTAGGCATTCTCGGACCAGACGTTGATCTTGCCAGCGCCTTCCATCGCGTCGCGGGCGTTGATCAACAGGTTGGTCATGATCTGATCGAATTGCGTGGGGTCGAACTTAATGCGCCACAAATCCTCGCCGGGGGCCCAACTCACATGGATCCGTGAGCCTAGCAGGCGTTCCAGCATATTCAAGCTGCTATCAACCAGGGTGTTAATGTCCACAACAGTCGGGACCACCTCCTGCTTTCTCGCGAAACCGAGAAGTTGCTGAATCATGTCCCTGGACTCGAGGGTCGCCTTTTCAATCTGTTTCAACTCTTCATAGGGATGTGACTCCGGATTCATTGTAAGCATCGCCAGCTCGAGATTTCCGAAGATGATGCTCAGCTTGTTGTTGAAGTCGTGGGCAACACCACTGGCCATCAATCCGAGACTTTCCATCTTCTGGGCACCCATCGCGATCCGTTCCAACTCAAACTTCTGCTCGATCGCCTCCCTTGCCAGTTTATCCTTCTTTGACAGGAAGTAGATGAGCAGGTTTATCGCGATTAGGCCGAGCAGCCAGAACCCGGCGTGTCCGAACAGAACCGAGCGCATCCTCGAACGTCCAATCGCCTCATACGGAGCCATGAGGATCGAGACGCTTATCCCGCCGCGAATCTGGCCTATTTTATACCCCTGCCGTGCGTGGCACTTCATGCATTCAGGGTCAGTCACCAACGGTTCCATGTAGCGCAGGTAACGTCGTCCTTCGAGGGTATCAACCTCCGCTACACTAGTCACACCCTGTTCGAATTTCTCAAGCGCGATGTGCTCCCACGGATCAGGACTATTTTCGGGACGAATCGGATTCAAGCTTGTAATATGGCCCCGCATGTCAGTGACCACTCGCCCAAATTCGTGCACTTTCCGAGTCATGTAAGCCGGATTGACCAGGGTCAGGGTGTCGCCGGGTGCAACGATTACATCGCGATCCTCAAGGAACGAGAGGTAGGGATTGGGTCGTGTACGATCGGAGGTGCGGACGTAGACGCCGTTGTTCGTCGTGTTCCATTTGCGGTAAACAACATCACGCCGGAACTCAGATTTAGCGATCATCGTGGCGTTTGACACAATAAGCTGACGTTCACTGCGTTCGTTCCAGACCAGAGAACCTAGGATGGCAAGCGTCCAGACAAGGGAAGAGCAGAATGCGAAGAGGCGAAATCTCGGTTTGACATAGGAAGCACTTGATTCGGGAATCATAATTCCTCCCTTTCTACGTATTCAGGGAAGCTATCTATTTATATCATTTTGAGTTAGTAAATATCCTCTCAAGTTGATCCTGCAGCGAAGATAGGAGAGTATAACATTGCATGGATTACCGCTCGATTTCTCAAGGACGCAACATATTGTTACTATTGAATAAATATCAAACAAGTCGGGTTGAACTACAAGAGAGTAATATAATAAAATCGCGAAATACTCACAATCCCCATAGCTAGCTACTATAAATTTA
>CAZIDZ010000017.1:0-55098 GCA_964538455.1 uncultured bacterium | reverse complement strand
TCGCGGTCCCTCGCTCCTATCTTACCCCGGCCGGGGCGAAAACCGCTGTTCACCTAAACCAGCGGTGGTGTCGTCAGCCCCGGTGTCTGCCTCGATTCGCCCTCCGTCGTCAGCGTGGGAGGGCTCGCGGGGGATGTCGGGATTCAATAGGTGCTGAGCACGGGTGACGACAAGGAGTCCTCGATGATAGCGTGGTTCAACGGAGAATACCTTCCCCGCGAGGAGATCCACATCTCGCCGAGTGACCGTGGATTCCTGTTCGGGGACGCTCTTTACGATGTCATTCGCGCCTACGACGGCCGTCTGCTCGGCATCGAGGAGCATATCGCCCGCCTCGAGCAGGGTGCGCACGCGGTTCGCTTCCCCAGAACTGATTTTTCCGAACTTCCCGGTGTCGCCCGGGAATTGATCCGCTGGAACAAGCTGACAAAAGGCTCGGCGGTGGTCTATATCCAGTTGACTCGTGGAGTTGCGCCTCGTGAACACGCATTCCCGCACCCCGAGACGCCAATGACGCTCTATGTCGCCGCCGACCCGATCGAATCAGACCACGAAGCGCAGGAGAAGGGGATCGGGACGATCACAGTCCCCGATGAACGTTGGATTCGCAGGAACATCAAGTCGACAAACCGCCTCGCCAATGTGCTCGCGAGCGAGCAGGCTCAGGAGGCGGGAGCCAAGGAGGCGCTGTTCGTACAGGACAAAACCCTGCTCGAGGGAACGCACAGCAGCTTCTTCGCCGTCGTCGGCGGGCTTCTGCAGACTCATCCCAGTTCGGACCGGGTGCTGCCGGGGACTACAGCGCGGATTATCCTCGACGAACTCTGTCCGGAACTCGGGATCGGCTGCGAGGAAAAAGCGGTCCTCCTGAAGCAATTACCAAAGCTGAGTGAAGCGTTCGTCGCTGGGACGATTACCGAAATCACGCCTGTGATCCGGGTCGATCAACAGGTGATCGGAGACGGCACCCCGGGTCCGGTGACACGCCGACTGCAGCAGGCTTTTACCAACTTTGTGAACAACCTTCCTCGGGAGGGAGAAGACCTGCCCTGAGACCCCGACCGCTTGTACCCTCGCCATGCGACCCCTAGATTTCACGAGCGTTCATCGATCTCCGGAGAATTCGCATGCCTACGTTTTCGCAACGAATTGGCAAAACGCCCATGGACATCGACCTCCAGGTCGATCGGGCGGACGAAGCTCTCCGTGTTTCCATTTGGAACGCCATCTGGCGAACGCTGATCGACGATCCTTGGGCGAAACCCCGCCCGACATTGCGCGAAGAAGTGCTCGACGACATCTGGGAACATTTTTTCCGCCGTCCCTCCGACGAAACGCCGCATAACCCGCATGAAATTCTGGCGCAGCTTAAGGAGTGGGTCGTTGAATGCGACTGGTTCCATCTTTACGACCTGCTGGAATTTCTCTATTCGGTGCTTCCTCCCACGGAAATCGGGGGGTATGAACTTGCGGTGAACCGCGGGCTCGAAGCGGAGCGCTCCGCCTACAGGCTGATGCGTGGCGCCATTCTCCCGGTGACCGATGCGGTCGAGGTGGGTGAAGTCACTCAGGCGAGCGAGGGCGTTCTCGACCGTGGGATCATTCCCGCGCGGGAGCACATGAACGCCGCGATCGCTGAACTAGGGAAACGCCGCGGCTCGGATTACGACAAGGTTGTCCGTGAAGCGACCGCGGCGGTTCAATCCGTTGCCCGCTGGGCGGCGAGCAAGGATGTGGCTTCTCTCCAGGATGCCTTCTCCGTCCTGGATGGGGAGGGACGGTTGCCGACGACCTTCAAGCAGGCGCTTGGCGCGCTGTTCGACACTGAAGGCGCCCAGGGGTCCGGCCACCCCTTTCAGCAGGCGGGCACCGAGGTGGGACTGGTCGAGGCTCGCTTCACCGTTGTCGCCGCGTCGGCCGTAATCAACTACCTGCTCTCGATCGCGAAGGTCGAACAGATCGAAGAGGAAGGCGAGGAACCGTCCGAAAAACAGCTTCCCGCCGGCTCCACGGATTCCAAGGCGTTGCCCCCGGGCGAGGCGCCTCCAAGGAAATCCCGCAAACCCAAATAGCCGGCTGCCAACTTTCCAGGCTGGCCTTCAGTGTGCTCGCACAACCTTCCGCTATCCGAGGGTTTCCGTTTTCCTGCCGGAAGCAAAACCGTTCGGGCGGTCCGATGAAAACATGGGTACATTGGGACAGTTTTAGCCGTTCGAAAATCCGACGCGGGAGAAGAGGATGAAAAGCTATCGGGAAGAGCTCTGGTTCAACATCCCTTCGCGGCGGGCGTTCATCAACATCACTCCAAATGTTGAAGCAGCCCTGCGCAAAAGCGGAATCCGCGAGGGGATCGTGCTGGTCAACGCGATGCACATCACCGCTTCGGTGTTCATCAATGATGATGAGCACGGCCTGCACCACGACTATGAGGTTTGGCTTGAGTCGCTTGCGCCCCATGAACCGATCCGCAAGTACCGGCACAACGACACCGGCGAGGATAACGCGGACGCACACCTGAAACGGCAGGTGATGGGCCGGGAGGTGGTCGTGGCGATCACCGATGGCAAACTCGACTTTGGACCCTGGGAACAGATTTTCTACGGGGAATTTGACGGACGCCGGAAGAAAAGGGTGCTGGTCAAGATAATCGGCGAGTGAGTGCCCATCGGAAGAGCGAAAGGAGCGGCAGGTGGCGCATGACTGGGTGGCTGAGTTTCCCGGCGCGGTGACGGTGACCGACCGTGAGGGGATCATTCTCGAGATGAATGACCGGGCGGCTAAGAACTTTGAAAAGGACGGCGGTGCGTCGTTGATCGGCACCAACGTGCTCGATTGCCATTCCGAGCCCTCGAGAACCGTGCTCGCCACGCTGATACAAAAAGAGCAGAAAAATGTCTACACAATTGAAAAGAACGGTGTCCACAGTTTGATCTATCAGACCCCCTGGTACCGGGATGGCGAGTATGCCGGGCTCGTCGAATTGTGGCTTGAGGTGCCGGAGAAGCTTCCCCATCACGTCAGGGACTGACCAGATCGTTCGGAAAGCCAGTTTTTTCAAACGGTCCGGGATTGGAGCGAGGTGTCACGGGCGACTACTCTTCGGAGAGTGGCCTTTTTCTCGGTCCCTTCGGAATCTGCATCTTCACTTTCCCGCACTTCGGGCAGACCCATTTCCGTTTCTTATGGTAGGACCGCTTTTGTTCGACCATCTGGCTGTGGCAGCGAGGACAGGTCATTCCTCTCTCCTGGTGTGGAGTTGTCTCAAGTAATGTCACCCCTTTCCTGATCGGCGATTCCCCAATCCGCGAGAAGTTTCCGCATCCTTTGCGTGTGGGACCCCTCCCAATACAGCCGCCCGCACTGGTCGCAGATTCGGTAGCGTGAAGCGTCCAGACCGTGCCGGCGGAATACCCTCTCTGGAATCCTGTCGCGAATCTTCGCGATCGCAGCTTCAACCAGCAAGCCGTTGCACCTTAAGCAGCGGGTGAATGGAGCCGCTCCTTCTTGCAGCCGGTAGCGCTGGATGATCTCACGGGTCTGTTCGACGCTGTTCCGGCTTCTCAGCAGGCGTCCGTGACGGATGGGATTTCGCATCAGCAGTCCCCGGTCGCAGGTCAGGAGAATCCTCCCCTCGGCGTGGGCGCGTTGCGCGAGGGACTCATCTCCGGGATCGGCGGCGTCGTACACCGTGTCGTAGCCGAGCAGGCGGAGATAGGCGGCGAGACGGCCGAGGTGGACATCGAGCAGAAACCGTGGCGGGTCCGGATCGGCTTCATCCACTCTCCAGCCTTCCGGCATTGTGGAGAGGTCGGCAATCTCCCAGACGTCCACCTGTTCGTTTCGTTCGAGCAGCCTGTCCCAGCCGCAGGGGACTCCATTGACAGCCACCATCCCCACCTCGACGTGCGGCACCCCCTGCGACTCGACGGCGTCCTTGACGGACGACCGTAGCGAGACCGACGCTGAATACTCGCCCTGCCGCCGCGACCGGTCCAGCAGCTCCACCAGGCAGCCGTGGAACCGGAAAACGACCGGAACGCCGTTGTCCTTGGTGCGCGCCATGGCTCAAGGTGGCGAGACGCGGCGGCGTTTGTCCAGACTTCCCGCGAGGATTCCGTTGCCCGCCTTTCGCACCCTGCGTACTTTTCTGAGGAGCCCTCCCCGGTCGCAGCAAGGGAGGGCTGTGGGATGAGTGGACGAGCTGGAAGTATCTGCCACCTCGAGGTGTTCGCCCGGGACCTGAACGAGAGCGCGAAATTTTACGGCGGGCTTTTCGGCTGGACAACACGCCCCCATGACTCCGGCTATCTCTTCTGGGAGGACAGCGAAGGGTTCTCCGGAGGATTTACGACGGCCGGTTCACCGGTGACGAACCCGGCGGCGACGTTCTATGTGCGCGTGGAGAACATACCCGACGCGCTGACGAAGGTACACCAGGCAGGCGGGGTGGTGATTCGCGAGAAAACCGAGATTGGCGGCGACAACGGGTACTACGCTCTGTTTCGCGACCCGGCGGGTAACAACGTTGGCCTCTGGTGCGGGAAGTGAACTAGGGAAGTGCTCCCGTTCGCCGCAGAAACAATCCGGAGCGGCGTTGGTTCAAGGATGCCCGCCTGTCAATCGGTCGAGCGCCGATTCGTACTCATCGACGAGCCGCCGAATGAGCTCACCGGCGGTGGGAATGTCATGGATCAGGCCCGCTCCCTGTCCGGCTTCCACCTGGCCCTCATGTAAATCCCCTTCAAAGATTCCAAGCCGTTCCCGTTTGCTCCCGAGTAGTTGCTGAAGCTCTTCGGCGGACGCTCCTTTCGCTTCCGCCTCGGCGACGCGTCCAGTCCACTTGTTTCGCAGCATCCGCGCGGGCCCGATCTTGGACAGCAGGAAAGTGGTGGAGGTGTCGGTGGATTCGACCACTGCGCGCTTGTAGTTGTCGTGAGCGGACGATTCCGCCGTTGCCGCGAAGCGGGTGCCGATCTGAACGCCGGCCGCACCGAGCGCCAGGGCCGCGGCAATCCCCCGCCCGTCCGCGATCCCGCCCGCCGCAAGTACGGGGACTCGGACGGCGTCGACGACCTGCGGGACCAGCGCGAACACCGTCACTTCGTCGATGCCGTCGTGCCCGCCCGCTTCGAACCCTTCCGCGACCACAGCGTCGCAGCCCGCCTGCTCCGCCTTCAATGCGTATTTCACCGCGGGGACGACATGAACAACGACGCATTCCTTCTCTTTCAGCGCCGGAGTGAATTTCTTCGGGCTGCCCGCTGAGGTGAAGAAGATGTTCACCCCTTCCTCCAGCGCGGTCCGGACCAGTTCGTCGGCATCCCCGCGGAGCATCGGGATGTTTACGCCAAAAGGTTTGTTCGTCAGGTCGTTGGCCTTGCGAATCTGCTCCCGCAGCAGATCGGGCTTCATCGAGCCCGAGCCGATCAATCCGAGCCCTCCGGCGTTGGACACCGCGGCGGCGAGCTTCGCTCCCGCAGCCCAGACCATCCCCGCCTGGACGATGGGATACTCGATGCCGAAGAGGTCCAGCAGGCGTCGATCTGGAAATGACATGCGGAATCTCCGTTTCCTGTTTCTTCCCCGGTTCGCAGGATAAGGATGCGGGATCAACCGGTGGCGTCGATCAGCGTGTTCTTGAATTGAGGCCCCGGGGCAAGCAACGAAGGGACGTGCTCCTCGTACTGGATGACGATCCACCCGAGGAAGATCTTGAACTTGGCCAGCACCGGCCAGACAGCGGGCGAGAGGGAATACCACCCCTGGTATTCTCCGGTGAGACCCGCGATGCCCGAGTACCGCATAATCCCCTCGAGTTTCACACGTGGCCGGAGCTGTCCGCTGATTTCAACTGTGCCGTCGCGGCCCAGGTTGTGGATAATCGTCTTCTCGAACCCCCCGGAGAGCTCGACCGTGCAGTTTCCGCTTTTCCCCGCTACGACCAGTTGTTGCGCGTACCAGAGTTGGCTGGTGGCGTCGTAGACGTTTGGGGGCAGCGGATGCGGCTGGATCATCCAGAGACCGTTGCCGAGCACGATCCGCGATTCGAAGAGCCCCTTGTCGTAGTCGGATTCATACACTTTGATCGCCTTGTACCCCATCTCGTGATAATGCATCTCGAGGCGAAGGGTGTAGCGAAGCTGTTGGTCGATGTAGGCGTAGAACGTGTCCGCGATGGTGACAAAGGGGAGCGCCGGGGCCGAGCGGGCGATGTAACGAGCGCGCCAGCAGGGCTGTCCTCGGTACTCTCCTTCGAGCAAATCGACGAGCAGATTCCCGATGCCGATGAAGCTGAAACGCACTTTGTAGCGCAGCTCGAGATTGACCGGGAGTGATTTCCGGGGGTCTTCGGGGGCGCCGTTCCGGCCGAAAGGATGAAGATCGTACACTCCGGTCGAGTGCCAGTTTTCATTCGGAGCCGCGCTCCTCAGCGCAGACAGAACGTCCTTTAGATTGGGACCCTTCGGGTAGAGTGACAGGTACTCGCGGCCGTAGGCGACCACCGAGTCTGCGTGACCTTCTTCCTGGTGGATTCGGATGATGCTATCGAGGATCTGCTCGTAGGGAAACTTGACATAGCCCTCATGAAGCGTGTTCAGCGCGGAGAGCGTATCTCCCATGTCCAGGCATGTCTTCGCGATTTCCGTGTAGGCGAAAACGTAAGTCCGGTCGCGCCCCAGTGTTTTCCGCATCGCGTTCAACGCTTCGTCATACCGGCCCTGGAGCCGAAGATTGTGCCCGAGTGCGACAGAGGACTCGTAGTACCCCTTGTCCTTGTCCACCGCTTCACGCAAGTAGACTTCACCTTCCGCCAGCGCGCCGGTTTCTGTCAGCGCCTCGCCGAGGGCCCAGGAAACCCGGAACCGTTCCTTGCTGGCCGCATAGGCCCTGCGGAACCAGTCGAGCTCTGTTCCCTGTCCCAAATAGCGGGCGAGGACACCCCGGTTGTAGATATTGGCGGCGGATTGGCCCTCGGGCGACGATATCTTCTCTTCGAGGATTTTAAGCGCAGCCTGATACCGCCCGTTCAGGAAAAGAGAGTCAGCGTCGGTCAGGATCATCGATCCATCCCCGGTGGACTCGACGCGGGAGAACTGCGCCCTGGCGGGAACCGCGGCCAAGGCGATACATAGTAAAAGCGGTATATGATGCGGTTGCATCATGGAGCCGTCCCGTAAATCAATCGCACGAGTCCTAGCGACAAGCCTTCCCAGTAAGTGATCACGATCAGTGCGATCATCAGAATCCCGAGGAAGGGGAGGGCCGCCCGGTACAGGCTGAGAACCGGCTTGCGGAACCGGAAGCTGGAGATGAACAGGTTGAGCCCCACGGGGGGCGTGGAATAGCCGATCTCCAGGTTGGTCAGGAAAATAATTCCAAGATGGACGGGATTTACGCCGAATTCCTTAGCGATCGGCAGGATCAACGGAACAACGACGATGATCGCGGAAAAGATGTCCATCAGCGCACCGACGATCAGCAGGAAGATGTTCAACGCGATGAGAAACATCCACTTGCTGGTGATCGCGCCCTGAATGAACTGAAAGATCGCGCGCGGAATTTGGGCGTCGATCAGATAGTTGGTCAACCCGAGTGCGCTCCCGAGGATCACCAGGATGCCGCCGACGAGGACCATCGATTCGCGGGCGATCCGTGGCAAATCCCGGACGGGATGAATGTCGCGATGGATCAGTACCTCGACGATGACGAGGTACGCTGAGGTGATGCTGGCCGCCTCCGTTGCGGTAAAAAAGCCCCCGTAGATCCCGACGAGAATCACAAGCGGCAGCGGCAGCTCCCACCCGGCTTCCTTCAGCGCGGCCCACGCCTCACGACTGCGGAAGGGGATGCGCGGAATGTGCTGACGGTTCGCGATTCGTCCTGAATAGAGCGACAGCGCCAGGATCAGCAGCACGCCCGGCAGCAGTCCGGCGGCGAACAGGTGATCGACGCTGATCGAAGCGACCATCGCGAACAGGATCAGCGGAAGGCTGGGCGGGAAAAGCAGGCCGAGGCTCCCGGAGCTTGTCAGCAGCCCCAGGGAGAACCGCTGCGGGTACCCTTCCTTGATCAGGACGGGAAACAGCAGGCCGCCGAGCGCAACGATGGTGATTCCCGAGGCTCCGGTGAACGCCGTGAAAAAGCTGCAGACGAGCAGCGCCACGACGGCCAGCCCGCCCGGCATCCAGCCGAAGAACGCGTGGCTGACACGGACGAGCCGCTGAGGAGCCCCCGACTCAGCGAGCAGGTATCCCGCGAGCGTGAACAGCGGAATCGCGAGCAGCGTCGGCTGGCTCGCCATCCGGTAGAGTTCGACGATCACCGCAACTGGCTGGATGCCGGCACTGGTGAAGGCGATGATCGCGATCGCGGCGAGCACGGCGAAAAGCGGCGCTCCGGCGGCGGCGAGCAGCAGTGAACCGAGGATCAGCAGCGTGCTCATTCCGCCTCCTCCCCGGGGGCGTCCTTGCCGCGCGGGTCGTCACGCGCCGCATCCCCGCTGTCCATGTTCGTCCGTTCGCCGCTTTCGCCCTTCTCCTCGGGCGGGCTTTCTCCCGCGGTGTCCTCGGCTGCGGCATCCAGCGGGCTGTCGAGTCCTCCGGGTTCCACGGGCTTTCTGCCTAGCAAGAGGTTGAGCAGCACCTGCAGGGCGATCAGGGCAAACCCAAGCGGGATCACAAGTTCGAACGGCCAGGCGGGAAGCCCCGAGGCGAGCTCGCTGCTAAACGATTTCTCCGAAGCGAGGAAGACCAGTGCCGCCCGGCTCATCAGGACACTCACCAGAATCGTGAACAGGCCGACGATCCATGCGAGCAAGGCTTTCGTCCCCGGGCTGACAACGCGGCTGATGACGTCTATGGAAATCTGCCGTCCCTGCCGGGCGGCGAGCACCGCTCCGAACATGCCCACGGCGAGCACGAGGTGGCGCAGCACGACATCCGCCCACGTGATCCCGCCGCCAACCAGGTTGCGCAACAGAACTTGTGTGAAGGAGAGCGCAACCATCCCGAGGAGCAGGGCGACGACGACGACGGAGACGACGACGTTCAGTCCGCGATCGAGGACGGCGACTCCCCGTCGGAACACTCTATTCACCTCCCGAGCGGTATTCTTCAAGGGCCTTCTCGATTGCGTCGAGCAGCGAGGCGGGATACAGTTCACCGGTCAGGTCCCTGCGAACCTGCAACCCCACTGCGCGGTATTTGGCCATCTCTTCGTCGGACGGAGCTGGAATCATCTCCACACCGGCCTTCTTCAACTCTTCGATGGCGGTTTCATTGTCTTTCCGTGTCAGCAGCGTCAGTTCATGAAGCTTACGTCGGCTGATTGCAAGCAACGCCTGCTGTTCGGCAGGGGGGATCTTGTCGAACAGTTTTCGCGTCATCAGCACCGCGCCCATCGAGTTGGTCAGCGGACTCAGGTTCATGTATTTCGTGCGAGTGAACCATTGCAGGCTGATTGCCGCCATCGGTGAAGTATACACAGCGTCGACCATCCCTGTCTGCAACGCCGTCAGCACCTCGGTCACCGAAAGAGGCACCGGCGTTACGTTCAGTGCCTGGAAGAGTTTCGCCGCGAGCGGATCGCCCTGCCACGTCCAGACCTTGATGCCGCGTACGTCATCGATTGTTCGAATTGGAATGTTGCTGAAAAAGTACACGTAACCGACTTCTGTCCAACCGAGCAGCACGTACCCCTGATCGCGGAAGGCCTCGTCGAAATAGCCGGTGAAACGGTCGAGGATGTAGTCGATCTCCTTTTTGTCGCGGTAGAGAAACGGGAGTTCGAGAATCCGCATTTCGGGCAGGATGTCGCCAAGTCCGTTGCCGGTGAATCCCGCTCCCTGGAGCTGCCCGAAACGCATCTTGCGCAGCACGTCCGGCTCGTCCCCCTGCACGCCGCCGGCGTACATCCTGAACCCGACGTCGCCGTTCGTCGTGTCGCGCACCTCGGTGTCGAGCTGATGCATCACGTTCATCCACGTCGATCCCTCGGGCGCGACGCTGGCGAACTTGATCTCGTATTTGGGTCTCTCCGCCGCGCGGGTATTCCCCGCGGACAGGAACAGCAGCGTGGCCGCCAGTACGGTTGTCATCACACGGCAGGCGTGGCGGGGCATGAGCCGGTCCTCGTTTTAAAACCCGGTTTAACACATTGAAACGACTATCGTTTCATGCGGAAATGCGCTTTACGGAACTAGCAATGTACACAGGGAAGGGCGAAAAATTGTGATCCTGGTCGCCCTTCGTGTCTCTCCCTATAGCGCCTGGCTGCGGGGAGCATAGGTGCACAACCGAAGGGACGCCCCGTCCGGTCCTGCGGATAGCCCGAATCGTCAGGCACAACGTTTCTGCACATGAATGCAGGAGTTGTTTCGGAAAACTGGGGATGGATCACAGTAGATCGTCCAGATGGTCCAACAGCTTCCTGGCTTTCACTTGGGCGACACGGTTGATCAGCACACGGTCCTCCGGCCAGGTGGACGGGTCCGAGTTGAGGATTTCCTCGAGGTGCTTACGCGCGGCGTCGCCGTCGAGCGCGGGTAGGTCCACGTATTTGACAACAAAGAGCTTGCCGAGCAGCATCGTGCCGCCTGTCAGCTCCTGCTGGCGCTCGAGGTGGGCGCGCGCTTTGTCTGGATCGCCGCCCAGCATCCGGGCGCGGGCGCCGTAGTAGGCTCCGAAAAAGAGGTCCGCGCCGGCAAAATAGTAGCTCTCGTCGTGCGTTTCGACCCAGGACATCAACGTCTCTACACGGGGGAGATTGCTCACGGCGCTGATGTCGTCCAGCGAGAGCATCAGCTCGCTCGCCCAGGCGTTCCCCAGCCAGAAAACTCCCGGGAGCGCGTCGCCGGGCAGCGCACTCACGGTGGTGTCAAATTCCTGAATGTTGGCGATCGCGAGCAGATCGATCCCGGTGCGGTGCTGCAGCCAGGCGTCCGCGTAGTCTCGCCCGCGCTGGTACAGCCGTTTCGCCCGCTCGGGGTTCTCGTCCTCGGCGAAGGCCATCGCGTACGCCGTGAAACCCTGGGCGGCCACCAGCCGCAGGTGGTTGTTGTTCGGGTCGGAATGGAGCAGCCCTTCGATCAGGATCAGGTTGTTTTCGAGGCTCGTTTTCGCGATCGTCAGATCTTCTTCGGCCATCAACGCTTCGAAGCCGCCGTCAATGATCGGTCCGGTCGCCGTGCGCATGGCATAGCGCCGAATGCTGCACCCGTCGAACATCCAGAGCATCCCTGCGGCGATCAGCAGGAGCAGAGCTCGTCTACTCGTCGTCACCGTACACCTCGATCCGCCGTTTTTCAAAATCGTGTTTTCCCACTGCCATTGTCATCAACACCGGGGCCACTTCCTTCGCCTGACGCACCATTTCCGCCGCAATCCGGCGGATGTCCCACTGCGCGTGCAAATCCTCGCGCAGGCGGCTGACGTGGTACATCTCACGGGCGTTTGCCTTGAAAACAACTCGCCTGCGGTGTCCGTTGGTGAGCGCATACGCCGCCGCCGCGGGGTTCCTTTTGGCGATCTTTTCACCCAGTTCCGCGGAGGCCTCCATCACCTCCACGAAAAGGTCTTCACTTCCCGATTCGAGCACGGAGTCGGGTATCGTCCAGCCAAGCGCCGGGTCGTAGGGACCAAGGATCTGCGTGGACATCCGGTGCCGCTTCAACTGTCCGAACGCTGCGGCGGAGACGCAGAGCTCGAAGATGAAATCCGCCAGTTCAAACTCCCGTGGCGGTGGATCCCAGGGCCGGCCGCTGCGCAGCGTGGAGTGAATCATCGTCAGCCGCTCCTCCGGCGAAGAGCCGTGAACCTGCTCCACCGCATCGTCCCATTCCAGATTCTGCTGATTTACCAGCATCGCGGCGATCACCGGCACGTCACCCTCCGGCGTGTGCGTCAGCAGCCGCACCGGTTCCGTTGCCGACGCCTTTTCCCTGCGACCCCAATAGCAGATTCGCTCGAACTGCTCGCGCTCGAAATCCGTCGCCTCGATGTACTTGATCAGGCTCGGCGCAATGCCCTGCACGGCATCCCGAAGCTGCTGTCCGAAAGTGTTGATCTCAATGAGCGGATGCGCCAGCGCGTCACGGACCATCGTTTCCATCGTCCGCGCGTTGAGCGTCATCCCGAATTGCGCCTGGGTCGCGAGGCTGACAACATAGCGTGCGTCCTCCGAGGCGAAGCTCTTGGCCGCTTTCTCCGCGTTCTTCGCCCCATTCTCCTGCAGCCGGGGAATGAAGTACTCGATCAGCTTCGGGTGCAGCTCGAAATATGCCCGGTTCTGACGGTCGATCAGCGCTAAAAATTCACGTTCGAATCCCGCCTCGACGATTTCGGGGGGAACGACGATGTCCCCGTCGAGTTTGATGTAGCGCTGGGATTTTTCCGTGAACGACGCCAGCCGGTGGCGCTCCACCGCTTCCACACCGAGCCGGCTGATACCGACGACGTCCACGTTGAACGTCGCGTGCTCCGCGACGGAGGAGTGCCCGAGGCCGAACACAATGTTTTCGTTTGAACGGCGGGCTTTCTGCACTTCATGGCGGCTGATTTCGCGCAACTCGCCCACTTCGGCGGGATTGCGGCTGATTCGGGCGTAGGCGGCGGAGATCGTTTCCGGAGTGATCGATTCCCGGCCGGGCGGAGGCGCGCCGTCGTACGCCGCGGCGATCAGTTCGTCGAGGGTCCCAACGTCCACGTTGACCCCGGCGAGAGTCACCTTCAGCGGGAGGGAGAGGGTCATGTGCGCACTCCGTAGAGCCGGTGCTGAAGCCGTTCCACGGCCTGGCGCAGGCTCGGATCGGTGAGCACGATGTCCGTCGCCCCCGCCTTCATCCATTTTGCCACCTGGGCCTGGCTGGCGCCCCGCGAGAGCACGATCACCTTCGCCCGGGCGGTTCCCGCCCAGTGGAGCGCGGCGTCGAGCATCGAATCCACCTCCACCTCGAAACTGTTCGCGTCGATCAACACCCAGCGAGGCTTGCGTTTTTCCAGGGCAGGGATCAGACCCTCCCGGCGGGTGAAAGCGATCAGGCGAAGGCTCGGGCTGGAGACCCCGAGGGCGAGGCGGTAGCGCATCCTGCTGTCGGTGCTCACCAGCAGTGCGGTGGTGCCCTCGCCGAGCGCGTCTCCGCTGACCGCCCAGTGGAGGCGGTGTTGCGCTTCCCGATCCTCGGTGTCGCGCTCCAGCAGATCCCAGGCGCCGTAGTCGACGAGGTCACGGGTCTTGTCCTCGTCGCGGTCCACGAAAGACTCTTCGGGTCTCGAGGCAATCCACAGCCGTGGGATGTTGCGGAATTTCGAGACGGAGCGCAGCAGTCTTTCCACCTTGACCGCGTCTTTGCCCCAGAGATCTGCGTCGCCGACAATCAGGTCGGTGCGCGTTTTCGACACAGCATCGGAGACGTCGTCAAGATCGGTGGCCGGAACGACTGCGACCTCGCCGAGCTCGCGGAGGATGTCCTTCCACCGGCTGTCTGAACCGAGGAACACCGTGCGCGGAGTGAATGCCTCCGCCAGTGCGTCACGTTCTCGAAACACATAACCGACATCACGCGCGCCTGCCGCCCTGCGCTGTGAGAGCCCGGAGGACACCCGCCAGATCTCCTCGATGATTCCCGCCAGCTTCTGCCGGGCGACACCGTCGATTTTCTCGATCACAGCCTCGTGCCCGTGCCCGCGCGAGCGGAAAAGCTGCAAGCGGATCGGGACTTCCGGGCTGTCCGCCTCAATGCGGAGGGTCGCCTTGGGCACCGCATACCCGTCCGAGCCGATGTCGCCTTCGAGGGTTTCGTCGAAAAAGACGCGGCTGATCGAGATGCGGCTGGGGTGGACGGAAACCCATTCGCCGAACCAAATCATGCCAAGTTCGATGTCCTGGGTTTCGCTCAGCTCCGCCACGAATTCTTCGGCCGTTCGCTCGAGGTCGAGCAGGTTGATCAGTTCCACGGCTGGACGGCCCTCGTGTTCGATGCGCTCGCCGACAGATGCTGTGAAGGTTACAATCTGCTGGATGCCGTCTTCGAACACGACCAGTCTGCCATGCAGGGTGACCGGTTCGTGCCAGAACTCTTCGGCTGGAGTGGGGAGCAGCGCATCGACGATCAGCACGATTCCGCCGTTCCCGTCCTGGCGGGCGGTCAAGGGCAGGCTGGTGAAGGCCTCTTCCCCCGCACGTGTCAAGCTCAGGTGCCCTTTCCGCGCCAATGGAGAGGCGAGCCAGGCGAGCCAGTCTTCATTGCCGGCGGGCTCTTTCCCGACACGGCTCAACAGGCGCTGGAGGGAACCGGAAAGACGGGATTTGGCGGTCACGGGTTCTCGGGTCGGTTGTGTCACGTTCGTCCTGCTTCGGCAGGACCTGCGTTCATCACCTTCGTGGAAGCGAATGTACGCATCCTGAGGAGAGAAACGTGCCCCAAGGGCACACATCCCTCATCACCCGGGGATCAGGCGGTTAAATCAATCGTTGAGGAACCATCGGGAGGGGGAGGTCCCTTGCGCGGCTCTTCCTGCTCCTCCTCCTGCTCCTCCTCGTGTTCCTGCTCTTTCTTTTTATCGCGTTGCTTCCGGTTCGGCAGATCCTGGAAGTGCCGTCTGTACCGCACCGGCCGCACGCCGGAGTCATCGTCCATAGCGATCTCCGGTCTGGTGACGCTTCCGATTGGATACCTATATCGGGAGTCTGAGAGAAAGCTAAAAACCGCGCGAGCTCCCCACAAGCGCCTTTTCGTCTCGGGACTAAAAGGCCTGGACGATTTCCGCCGCTCGTCCGGGCATCCAGCCCTGCCGCCCGTCCTCGAGACGAACCTCCCACCAGCCTTCTAACTGCTTGACAATTGTGACAGTAGTCCCGGTGTGCAGGGAAAACACCTCGAGGCTGGTGGGATCGGGTGCGCTGTGCAGGGACACCTTCTCGACCAGGATCACCGCGGTGGGAGGGCCGTGATCGGCAGCGACGCGCAGGCCGATCAGGATCAGGGAGACGAGCGCCAGCGCGGAAAACGCGAGGGTCAGCCCCCGGAACACTCGGCGCAGCGTGCCCCGCAGGTTCAGCAATGCGGCGAACGCGAGCGCCGCGGCGAGGGTGAAGATCCAGGCGAGGCGGGCGCCCAACTCGCGGGAAACCATGTCACGAAGCGTGTCCACGAGGTTCCAGATGGGAAGGCGGGGAGGGCGCTCAATCCGGTCTACCGTTCGAGAACGGGCCAGTTCCAGGTTGTAGCGGACGTCCCGGTTGTGCGGCATCATCCGCTTCGCGCGCTCGTAGTAAAGAATTGCGTGTCCCAGGTCGCCGCGCTTGTACCAGGCGTTGCCCATGTTGTAAAGCAACGGCCCCGACACATAGCCCCCGGTGATCACCCGCTGGTAGATGTTGATCGCGCGCTCGTATTGCCCGGCACGGTAGGCCGCATCCCCTTCCGCCGCGAGATCCTGCACCGGCGAGGCGTGGACGCCCGGCGGGAGCGCACAGAACACGGCCAGGAGCAGCAAAAGCAGCTCCATTTTGCGAATTCCGGCCGGTACGAGTGAACGCCGGTTATAGCACGCTGTTCGCCGGTTTATCCACATCCCATCCACCTCTTTCTCACCGGGGTTATCCCCAGCCGAAACGAAATCTGAAATCTTATGATCGCCAGGCTATCTATCTGTTTTGTATGATAATAAAACCTAAGTAATTCTAGTATTTCATTTACCTGGCCTCTTATCCACCGCTTGTTCACACCTCCGTGGAACACCAGTTGTCCACCGTTTCACCGGGGTGGACAGCTCACCGTCTGGCCCCGAGAGGACGATCTGCCCCCATAATCCACTCCCGCCCCCGCTCAATAAGCTCTCCAAGAACATGAGAATCTGCACCTTGCGGGGTAAACCGCGCTGTGTTGCAGTGCCCCAGAATCTCTTCCAGCTCCTGGACGGCGGCTTTCTCCAGTCCCTTCGCCCCCAGTTCGCTTTTCCGGCGCGGTTCATCAAGCTGGGCTGTCGGTACTCCGAGACGGTCCGCGAGGTATCCAATCATGCCCCGTGCCAATGCGGTGTACCCTGATTCGATCTCTCCCGCGGCCTGCTGCATTCGAGCCTGCTTGAGCGCATTCATCGCGCTGCGGGCGGCGCGGCGGCTCCGTCGTTCGCCCTCCCGTCCGGCTTCCCGTTCGCGAAGTCGTAGCGTGCCGAAGCCGCCCAGAGCGACGAGCACGGGCAGGATGTAGGTCAGCCAGTACCCGACCCGTTCCGTGATTGGCGGTCCGATCTGCTGCAGCCCTTTGCCGGTGTCGAGAATCCAGCGGACGTCTGTGCCGACGGTCTCAACTCGTGAAGGGGCTCCGCCGGGAAGCTGCGAACCTCCCGAACCCGCCCAACTGGTCGCCGGCATCACCTCAAGCATCAGCGATTTTGTCGACTGGGTGAAGTACTTCTTTACGCGGGGATCGTAATAGTTGAACGAAATCGCGGGGATCTCCTGAGCCCCGGCCCGGCGCGGAATCAGTAGATATTTAAATTTCTTTTCGCCCATAATCGTGCCCGCGTCGGGGTGTTTGGTCGTTGACACCTCGGGGTCGTACCGCTCAACGTCCGCGGGGACGGACACCTCCGGCGTCGGTACGAATCCGACATTCCCGCGTCCCGCGACGGTCACCGTTAGCAGTACGGAGTCGTTGACCCGAACGGTGTCCTGGTCGAGCTCGGCCTTGATCTTCCAGCTTCCGACGAGATTGTCGAAATTTCGCGGCCGGCCTTTCTCGGGCAGGGGCGAAACCTGGATCGTCACCGGTTTCGAGGAGATGTCACGCTCCTGCAAGCCGCCGGAGAAGAATGGATCGTTGAAGAAATCGTCGAACAGCCCGCGGTTCCGCCGTCCCTCGACCTGGAGTACGATTTCCATCGGCCCGATCGTCAGTTTCCCGGTCTTCGTCGGAAAGAGCACCAGGCGATGGAGCACAGCGACGTTGTAGGTTTCGCCGCCGATGGTTCGCTGGACCACTTCCGGGGGATTGGGTACGGCCCACTCCTCGCTCCAAAAGCCTTCGGTGCTGGCGAGGCGGCGTACATCGTAGGTGCGCACGGACGGTTGGAAGTACAGTGTCCAGGTGGCGACGAGCGGTTGCTGAAAGACGGCATGGCGCGGTTGAATGTCCAGCCGCAGGAAAATGTCATCCTCGGGCGTGATCGACGAGGGCGCGGGCTCCGGGGTGACGGGAGCTTCTCCCCGCGAAGGGGTCTGGGAAGTAGCGCCCGTCCCTCCCTGCACGCTTCCGCCCGGTGACGACACCTGGATGGTCACCGGGTTGCCCTTGATCACTTTCCCGCGGATTTTTACCTCTGGCGCGGGGATCACATGGTCCCCCTGGCGCAAGGCGCGCAGCGTGTAGCTCAGGACCCGTTCGCTGGACATGCGGCCGTTGACGAACTGCATGTTCATATTCGTGTTGGGTCCGCTGATAATCTGGAACGCGCTGGGGAGATTGACCGTGGGTGAAGGCAGCGAACCGGTGCCGCCCACCGTGACGCGGTAGACAAATGTCTCCCCGACCTGCAGCGATGCCGGGCTGGCGATCGCGGTGACGTCCTGGACATCCGCGCGCCCCGCTACAGGCATCAGCAGAAAAAGACCGGTGACGAAGAGAATCCAACCGGTCGCAAACCTTCCTTTTACATCCTCCCGCTGCATGGTCACCACGGTTTTTTTGGCTTCGCCTGGCTCTGTGGAATCTGCTTGCGCACCACGTCTTTGAGTAAATCCTTCTCGTCCTGTTGCAGCTGGTCGAGCAGCCGCTTGGCAACCTCTTTGTCCATCTGCTCGGGGAGTTTCTGTTGTTGCTGCTGCTCCTGCTGCTTCTGCTGCTCGTCCTGCTTTTGCTTGGAATTCTGCTGATTCTGCTGTTGCTGGTTTTGTTGCTGCTGCTGTTGTTGCTGATTCTTGTCCTTCTGTTGCTTCTGGTTCTTTTTCTGCTGCTGCTGCTGTTTCTGTTCCTGCTGGAGACGGCGGACGATTTCCAGGTTGCGCTTTGCGTCCATATCGTGGGGATCCCGCTTCAGCGCGTCGATCAGGCTCTCGATGGCTTCGCCGTAATTCTTTGCCTGGGCTTGGGCGGTTCCACGGTTATAATCTGCGCGGGCGAGCAGCTCTTTGCGAGTCTCCTCGGGAAGATTCCTGTAAAGGCTGTCGGCGATCGGGACCTGCCCCCTGCGGGCGTACACACCCGCGAGATCGTAGGTCAATTCCGGGCGCAGCGAGTCGCGGGAGGCTTTCGCTTCGAGGTATTTCGAGAGTGCGGCGTCGTAGTCCCTTGAGAGAACCTTCTTGTTGCCCTCCTTGACCAGCGTGTGCGCGGTTTGTGCGGTCGCGGGAAGCGGGAGCAGCGTCAGCCCGCCGGCCACCAGCAGAATGGTCAGGGCGGACTCCACCGCGTGCGTCACGCGGCGTTTCCCGTTACGCCCTTCGGGCAGCGCGAACTGGAGCGCAAGCAGCAGAAGGGCGGTGATCAGCAACGGTTGGAAACGGTCCTCGTAGCCCGTGATCCGGCGGGACTCGAGTTCGCTGCGGTCGAGTTTGAACAGCTCCCGGTACACCTGGCGGAAGGCGTCGTCGCCTTCGCCCGCCCGGTGGTACGATCCGTTTCCGGCGTCCGCAATGTCGCGCAGCAGCTCTTCGTTCAAACGGCTGGTCACCACCTGGCCGTTCTCGTCCGTCATCCACCCGGTGCGCTCGCCCTTGTCGTTGTACACCGGGATCGGGTCGCCCTTCGCACGGGCCATGCCGATTGTCCAGATCTGCACGCCGTGTTTCGCCGCGTCCTTCGCCGCATTGACCGCGTTTCCCTCGTGGTCCTCGCCGTCCGAGACGATGACGATCGCCCGGCTGCGGCTGCCGCTCTTGTCTTCCGGGAAAAGCTTCATCGCGGTTTGGATCGCGGCGGAGATGTTTGTTCCGGGGACCGGGATCAGGTCGGTGGCGAGGATGTCGAGGAACATCCGCGCGGCGGCGTAGTCCAGCGTCATCGGCAGCAGGGGGTACGCCTCTCCCGCAAAGGGCACGATGCCGACGCGGTCGCCTTTCATTCCCTCGAGGAATTTTGCCAGCTCGTAACGGGTTTTTCCGAGGCGGCTGGGGCGAATGTCCTGGCTGTCCATGCTCTTGGACACATCCACGGCGAGCACGATGTCGATGCCTTGGCGGGTCACCTCTTCGTAGCGTGTGCCGATGCGCGGATTGGCGAGGCCGACCGAAAGAAAAACCAGCGCCGCGATGAACAGCCATCTCCGGGTGCGGCGCAGTCCGGCCGACCGTCCCGGCGCAAGCCGTTCCCAGAGCGGTTCGGCGGCGAAGCGCCTGCGCTCGCTGTCGCCGCGCCGCCCGAGAAGCAGTTCGGCGAGTGCCAGCAGCGCTGGTACGGCCAGCGCGATCAACCAGAGTGGCTGTCCCCAAAGGATCATCGGTCTTTAACACCTCAGTTGTAAATCTGTCCAATCAAGTAATCCACCTGTCCGCTCCTGGCCGAATGAGGCTTCCGGCCTGAAAGATTACACCGCCAGCCGCCGCATCCTTGTCAGCACCAGCAGCCGCTCGGCCAGCAGCAGCACGAACGCCAGCGCCGCGAAGGGGTAAAACCGTTCGCGCCAGTGGCGGACATGTTCCACCTTGATCTTCGTTTTCTCCAGAGCGTCGATTCTCTGATATATCTCACGCAATCCCTCGGCGGTGGTTGCTCGGAAATACCGGCCTCCTGTCATCGTCGCGATCTTGGTCAACAGCTGCTCGTCGATTTCCACCTGCACCATCTGGTAACGGATCCCGCTTGGGGTCTGCACGGGTGCGCGGGCGGTTCCCTGCGTTCCGACGCCGATCGCGTAGATTTTGACACCGAGCCCAGCCGCGGCGCTCGCCGCGGTCAAAGGGTCCGGCTGATCCACGTTGTTGACGCCGTCGGTGATCAGGATCAGCACCTTGCTTTTGCCGGTGCCGCTGCGCAGGCGGTTCGTGCCGGTGGCGATCGCTTTGCCGATCGCCGTGCCGTCTGCAACCGTTCCCGCCTTTACCTCGCCCATCAGGTCTGAGAGCACATGGTAGTCCAACGTCAGCGGGCACCACGTGTACGCTTCCCCGGCGAACATCACAAGCCCGATCCGGTCGCTGGTGCGCCCCTCGATGAAGTTCTGCGCAACCCGTTTTGCCGCCTCGAGCCGGTTCGGCTGCAGGTCTTCGGCGAGCATCGACGTGGAGATATCGAGGTCGATGACGATGTCGATCCCCTCCGAGTTCACTTTCGCCTCGTCGAGCTGCTGGCGTGGACGGGCGACCGCGACGACGAGCAACGCCACCGCGAGCAGCCGCAGCAGCATCGGAAGGTGCCGCGCCGCGCGGTGCAGGGGGGTCATCAAGGTCTGCAGCCCGGACGCCGAGGGAAAGGTCACCGTCGGTTCCGGGCGGAGCTGCCGCCAGAGATAGAGCGCCAGCAGCAGCGGCACGAGCACCAGGCCGATCAGGTAGAGAGGATTGCCGAAACTCATTTCGCCTTCCTCCCCCGGTTCGCACCGGTTCCCGCGGGATGCATCCGCCACCCACCCTGGGCTGAATTCCCGCTGCTCTCGTTCTTCGCGTCCGCGGTTTCGCTGTCCTTCGTCTTTTCGGCGGCCGCTGCTTCTGCCGGTTCTTCGCTTCCCGTCGTCCCGCTGCCATCGCCGTCGGTGTTGGTCTCGGGAAGTACGCGCGGTTCATACGCGGCGACAATCCGCTTCGTGGATTCAAGCAGTTTCGGGGCGTCATCCGCGGTCAGCGACCCTTTTGCAAACTTCACATGGTCCCCCGCCTCGAGAATCCTCAGCAGATCGTTGGGGTCGCAGAGTGTTGGGCCGTCCGTCAGCCAGCGGCGCACCTCATAGGTGGTCATCTCCATCACCGGCGTGCGGTGAGTACGTTCCAGCAGCCGTTTTGATATCTGACCCAGTGCCGTTACGTACCCTTTCTGGTCTCCGCTGGCGAGGGGGTTGTTTTTCTCCAGTTCCGCGAGCGCCAGCATCGCCTCCTCGTAGGGGGAGAGCAGCGGGATGTCCTGCTCTTTTTCGAATGCCCTGCGGCGGCGGTTGCGCAGCCAGCGGCGACCCAACTCCCAGAGAATCAGGAGGATGCCGGCTAGGGCAATCCACGGCCCGAACCACCGCACCAGGTCGTTGAACGTGATCGGCAGGTCTTCTTGCGCCTTCAGCGGGCGCAGATGGAGTCCGGTGGAATCGTCAAGCACACTGGCGATCGTAACCGTTTGTGCCTTCAGGGTGAACGGCAGGCCTCCCACGGACATCGAGAAGTCGCCCGTTGAAAACGATCCGGTGTCGTAGGCGGCGGCGAGGAGCACCAGGGACGGACCGCCGAGACGGCTCAAACGCTTGCCGCGGGTGACGGTGTCGGCTTTCAGCAGCGTCAGTTCGCCGACACTCCCGCCTTCCGCCTTCGGCCACTCGATTTCACTCGCGCGGGCTCCCGGCACGGTGATCGTGATTGTGACCGGGTCGCCGACTCTCGCAACTTTTGGATTTACAGAAAGGGAGGGCGCCCCGAGGGTCACCATCGGCGCGGCGGCGAATCCCAGAACCAGGAGAACGACCCACACGTTCACGACCGGGTATCTTCGCCGCCGCCTCATTGATGCCCCCGAGGCGCTGGAGAGGTGCATCCACGTGAAGTGCACCTCTCGACGAGTCGTGTGGTTCCCGCGATCAGGCTTCATCGTCTCCGCTCCCTCTCCTTGAAGAAGCGGACGAGCGGCCGGAAATAGGGTTGATCCGGTTCCGTAAGGTCAATCTCGATCCGGTCGATCCCGCTGCGGGCGCAGAAATTCGTGATGTCTTGGATCGCCATCCACTGCCGGCGCCGCAGCGCGGCACGAACCCCGCGGTCGGAGCTGTCGAGCCAGGTGACGTCTCTGGTTTCGGGGTCCTCCGCGGCGATCCAACCCACCGGCGGGAGGTCGCGTTCGCGGGGATCGATGATATGCAGGGCGACCAGGTCATGATTCGCCGCTGCGATCTTCGCCGCCTCACGCCATGCGCTGTTCTCGTCCTGGAAGTCGCTGATCAGAAAAACGATCGCCCGTTTCCTCAGCGCGCGGAGCAGGGTTTCGATGCCGCTCGCGAGGTTCGTTCCGCGACCCCGCGGTTGGTACGCGAGCAGATCGCGAACGAGGCGAAGCGCGTGGCTGGTCCCCTGCTTCGGCGGAACCCACTGTTCGAGATCATCGGAAAACAGCGCCATGCCCACCTTGTCACCGGACCGCAGCGCGGAGAACGCCAGCACCGCGGCGATTTCGGCGGCCATCTCCCGCTTCATCGCTGCCACGGAACCGAAATTCCCGGAAGCCGAAACGTCCACGAGCAGCATCACAATCAGCTCACGTTCCTCTTCGAACAGCTTGATGAATGGGCGGCCCTCACGCGCGGTGACATTCCAGTCGATGGCGCGCACATCGTCGCCGGGAACGTATTCACGGACTTCGGAAAACTCGATGCCGCGCCCCTTGAATGCAGAGTGGTACTCGCCGCTGAACAGTTCGTTGACCGCCCCGCGGGTGCGGATTTCGATGTTGCGGACTTTTCTGACAAGCTCTCGTGTCGTCATTCGCTTCTGCCTCGTACGATTGCATACGCAACTGCTTGAAACTCAGTCAACACTCAACACGATGTCACCCTGAACGCAGTGAAGGGTATGGGTGTTGATTCAGTTTCTTACTCAAGGACTCTATTCTTGTTCCGAAACTCCCATATCCTTCAGCCTACGGCTTCAGGATGACTTCTACCTGAGAACTGTACTTGATTCCGACTCTTCACTCCACCCGTCTCTGGTGCTCGGCAACAGTGTCACCCTGAACGCAGTGAAGGGTATGGGTGTTGATTCAGTTTCTTACTCAAGGAGTCTATTCTTGTTCCGAAACCCCCATATCCTTCAGCCTGGGCTTCAGGATGACTTGTTTTTAAGACTTCATCGTTTCAGCAAGTAATGACTCGGCAACGTTTTCAGAGGTCTATATCACAGTCACCCTGAATGCGGTGAAGGGTATTGGTGTTTTATTTCGCTTTAAGCGATCCACGTTACATCATCAGGGCACTTCGATGCCCATCAGGATTGCGTGGACGATGTCGTCGCTCGTTCGCTCCTCTGCCTCCGCCTCGAAACTCGGGATGATCCTGTGGCGAAGCACATCCTGCCCGATGGCGCGGATGTCTTCAGGAATGACGAAAGCCCGTCCCTGGAGGAACGCCCACGCCCGCGCCGTCCGGATCAGCGACAGCGAAGCGCGGGGACTTCCGCCGTACGCGATCAGCGGTTTCATCCCTTTAAGCCCCGCCGCTTCCGGATCGCGGGTTGCAAATACGATATCCAGGATGTAGTTCTCGATCTTCTCGTCGACGTACACCTGCTCCACGATCTGCCGCGCCTTGAGAATGTCATCGGGTTTCAGCAGCGGCTTGATCTCGGGAATCTGGCTCGTCCCATGGAGGCGGATGATTTTTCTCTCCTCCTCGCGATCGGGGTAGTCGATGTGCAGCTTGAGCATGAAGCGGTCCACCTGCGCTTCCGGGAGCGGATAAGTTCCCTGCTGTTCGATGGGATTCTGCGTCGCCAGCACGAGGAACGGGGAAGGCAGCGGATGGGTCTGGTCGCCGAGCGTCACCTGCCGCTCCTGCATCGCTTCGAGCAGCGCGCTCTGCACCTTGGCGGGAGCGCGGTTGATCTCATCGGCGAGGATCAAATGCGCGAAGATCGGGCCACGCTTCGTCTCGAAAGACCCGTCGCGGGGGTTGTAAATCAGGGTGCCGATCAGATCGGCGGGGAGCAGGTCGGGGGTGAACTGGATGCGGTGGAAACTGGCCTTGATCGCCTGGGCGAGACTCGTCACCGCAAGCGTTTTTGCCAGTCCCGGAACGCCTTCGAGGAGAACATGGCCGTCGGCGAGCAATCCCACGAGCAGCCGTTCGACCATGTAGCTCTGTCCGACGAGGACTTTGCCGATCTCTTCGGTAAGACGTCTCACCGGCGCGCTGGCGGCTTGTACTTTGTCTGCGACCGCCTGGATCTCTTCATTCATTTTTAGTTGCGCTCCCTGATGGTTCCAGTTGGTATCAGTTTGAAAGGTTGAACGCCGTTTTTGGGAATCTACTTGCCATATGTCGTAATGTCAGGACCGACGCTCCATTTCCCGGAGACAGAACCGGTTCTGCCTTTTCCTACTCCTTCGGAAAATGAAAGTTCCGAGCCGAGGGCATGTTCCTTGGGAAGACCGGAGAAGGCGTTGTAGGTGTGCTGCCGGACGAAGGAATCTCTCCGGATAAAAAATGAATCCACTGCTGCCGTTTCAGATTCAGTGCGCTTTCAATTCCAGACTGGCGGCGTTTGCATCCCGCACAGAGGATCACTCATTGCGCAGCGCGTCGGCTGGATTCGTCAACGCCGCCCGAAGTGCACGGGAGGCCACCGAGACGACGGCGATGGTCAGCGCAACGATGACCGCCGCGGCGAAATGCCAGGGTTGAAGCGCAACCCGGAAGGCGAATCCTTCAAGCCAGCGCGAGAGCAGGTACGCCGTCGGCGGGAGGCCGAGTACGCATCCGATCAGCACCAGCCGGATGAAATCGGACGAGAGCAGCAGAACGATGTCGCGTGTCGCCGCGCCGAACGTTTTTCGGATCGCGATTTCACGGGTTCGCCGTTCCGCTGCAAATGAGGCGAGACCGAACAGCCCCAGGCTGGCGATCACCACCGCAATTGTGCTGAACACACCGAGCAGACGGAGCATCCGCGCTTCGTTGGCGTACAGGGAGTTGAGCCGGTCCTCGAGGAACCCCCAATCAAGCTCGAAGGGACGGTAGTCTTTCCACAGGGTCTCGATCCGCTGGATCGTGGCACGTTGGTCTCCGGCGGCGAGGCGAACGGTCACCGTGTTCCACTCCCTCGGCGATACATACAGCACCACCGGCGAGATGTCGTTGCGCAGAGTTTCGTAATGGAAATCGCGCACGACTCCGATCACCCGGCCGGGATCATACCCCACGGCTTGAAATGGAGCACCGATGGCCTCTTCCGGCGAATTCCAGCCGAGCTGTTTCACTGCAGTTTCGTTGAGTACGTAAGCTTCGGAGGAATCGGTGGAGCTGGTCCGGTCGAACGACCTTCCCGCAATCACGTCGATACCATAGGTTTTAATGAAGTCGGGGCCGACGCGAACATGAGGCAGGCGGATCGTGCCATCGACGACGTTTCCGTTTACTTCGGTGGTGAAGCCGGGAGAGTCTCCAAGCACTCCCGAGGGAACCCGTTTGGAAACTGCCGTGCTGACAACTCCGGGAGTTGCCAGAAGTCGCTCGCGAAGACTGTTCCAACGCTGCTTGATCACGTTGTCCGCGGAGATGACGATCAGGTTCTCCTTGTCGAATCCGAGGTCCTGCTTGACCAACAATCGGACTTGGGATCCCACTGTGAGGATCCCGATCACCAGCGCGGCGGAGATGGCGAACTGGAACACGACGAGCATCTGACGCAGGCGGGATCCGCCTCCCCTGGACAACTCCCCTCGCAGAACGGTAGCGGGCTGGAACGAGGAGAGCACCAATGCCGGGTAGAATCCCGCGGCGAGGGCGGTGAAAAGCAGCACGCCTAAGGAGATCGGCAACAACGACGCGGAACCGAACAGTCTGAAGTCCACCGGTTGTCCGAACAGTCTCTCGAACCAGGGATGCGCCACCAGCAGGATCACCCAGGCGAGAATGTACGCGGCGAACACCGTAATCGCCGATTCGGTAAAGAACTGGATGATCAGGCCTCGTTTCTGTGCACCAACCACTTTTCGCAGGCCGACTTCACGGGCACGGGTCGTGGCGCGAGCGGTCGACAGGTTAACAAAATTGATCGTGGCGATCAGGATGATCAACACTCCGATCCCGATGAACAGTTGGATCAGCCGCAGGTTGCCTCGCTCTTCGATCTCGTTCATCTGGTTCGACTCGAGGTGGATCGCTCGGATCGGCTGCAACTTCAGGATGATCCGGCTGCTGGCGGGAATCCACTCCCCGCTTTGGTTCTCCCAACCGCCGATGACACGGTCCAGCATCTGTTTGATTTCCGTATCCATTGTGGCGAGGGTGACACCAGGCTGAAGGCGGAGATAGGTGAAAGTGATGTTGTCGGTGAACCGGTCGGTCTCGAACATATCATGATAGTAGTTGGGGCTGTAGTTGCGGAAGAATGCCAGAGGCATGAGCACGTCGAAGTGGATGTGCGCCCGTCTTGGAACATCCTCGAAGACAGCGGTGACGGTCAGTGCGTGTCGATCACTAAAGGTCAACGTTTTGCCAATAGGGTCTTTGTCTCCGAAAATCCGTTCAGCCGCACTTCGGGACAGAGCGCATTCATTGGTGCTCTCAAAAAGGTGCTCACGGTCACCGTGTAGGATTGGGATCGTGAGTACATCGAAGAGGTCGCGATCGACGAGATAGAATTCCTGCTCTTGATAGTATTTATCGTCGTACATGATCTGAGCGGAACCCACTTTCAGCATCCGGGCTGCGGCTTCCACACCTGGCAGTTCGCGCAAGTAGTCCGTGAACCGTGGGGCGAGGGAAGAAAAACCGATGGAGACGCTGCCGTCACCCCTCATCCAATCCCGCGCGACACGAACGATGCGGTCTGGATGATCGTGGTAACTGTCGTAACTCAACTCCTGCTGGCAGTAAAGCAGAATGGCCAGACTCGTGGCGATTCCCATTGCGAGCCCGAGCAGGTTGATCAGGGTAGTTCCTTTATGCCGCAGAGCTTGGCGGAAGGTGGTGCGAACGGCGTGGGTTGTCATCGCTGTCCCCCCGGGGATAGTCGTGACAGCGGCTCTATTCAATAGACACGTCAATCATGCCCGGGGTTACAGCGGCGCGAAATATGGGCAGAATAGCGTACAGGTATTTTATCCATGTAGGAGTAAAGTTCGATCCCGCATCTGATTAGGTGCCGGGTGTATTCTCCTGCAACAACCTTTTCAGGGAAACTTTCTCATCAGGGGCCGTTTCGGGCTGCGGCGGACAGCATCCTTGAATCCGGCCTTCCGGAAGGCGGGGGCGAGACCGAGGTAGACGAAGGGGTCGGGTTGCCGCTCCCCTGCCGGGAGATCGTGGGGACACGCTTCGACCACGTTCGCGCCTTTGGAGAAAGCGAAGTCGCACGCCGCCTTGATCATCTCGACGGATACCCCTTTGTTGCGCAGTGACTTGCCGATAAAAAGGCAGGAGATGAACCAGGAATCGGGATCGTCCACAGGCGCCATCACCCGGCTTGCGGCGATTCGCGGGGTCTCGCTGCGAGGGGCAATGGCGATCCACCCTGCGGGAGCGCCGCCAACGTAGCCGATAATGCCTGGAATCGTCCCACCTTTTACCAGTGTATGGATTGCGTTGCGGTTCTTCGCCCCTCTGTTCTCCCTGAACTCTTTTGCGGTCTGCCGCCAGTACATGCACCAGCAGCCGCCACAGGCGCCGCGCTCGCCGAACAGCGTCGAAAAGTCGTCCCACAATTCCGGCGTCAACGGTTTCCATGAAAAATTCATCGTGCCTCCTCCGGCCGATCTGCGTTGCTCCCGCACCAAGATGGATTTGGATGGCTCCCTTCAGTGTCCATTTGAAGGGACCGCATGGTCTTAGCTAAACTCCAATTTTCGCGAAATAATGACACGAGGCCGGGGATTCCCTTGTCTGTGAGCAACCGGCTGTCTAAGCTATGGGTGGACCAGGCGTGTGCCGTAAGGGGACAAAACCCAAACGGAAAATCCGGGAGCGAGGGCTCCCGTCCCCGGCGCCGAAAGGTCCGGATATCGGTCTGAGTCCATGGGAATCTACGGGCGTTAACACGTTAAGATAGCGGGCGAGTACCGCCCTACCGTATTCAGTGAGCGCCGTCAGCCCCGGGTTCAGGCCGGTTTTTCATGCCTGCCCGAATCCAGGTTTAATTTACTGAAAACAGGACAATTCCGTACCCGTCCCGGAATCGGACCAGCCCGCGAATGGTTTTCTCCACCCGCTCAATTCTCCGTCTGCTGATCTCCCTGTTTGTCCAGCAAACGCATGATCTGATTGATCTTCTCCACGGTTGGCTGTGTTCCCAGCTTGCCGGCGTCCTTCCAATCGGCCTGTAGATCGTCCACGAGGCCGGAATAGAGTGGGAGCACGGTGGCTTCGTAGAGTTTCGGGAATTCCGTGCTGACGTTCACGAAGGCGCCGTCGCGCCACGCGTACACCTCCGGCCAGTAGAGAGGACCGGACCGATCCTCGTTTAGGTACCCGGGCGTGGTCGAATGCACAATCAGTTCGCAGACACCGTCGCCGTCGAAATCGCGCGCCCAGGGGAGCGGAGCGCCGGATTCGCCGGGGGCGAGTTTGGCGAGACGGTCCAGCAACTCCTCGTCGCCGAGCAGAAACAGGGTGTTCTGAATGCCGATCTCGCTCCCCATCAGGTCGTACCGCTGCCATCCCACGCTCGAGTCATGCTCGATGACAGTCAGTGAGACGGATCGTTCGGACCCGGAGATATAAAGCAGGGTCAGCAGTTCATCCCCCGGAGCCGGAGTCAGGTTGACACGCTCGCAGAGCATCCCCTCCCAGTCGTACGGCCAGACGCCTTCCACCAGGCTTTCGAGGAAAGGAGAATCGGGGAACAGCGCTCGGGCCAGATTGACCTTTTTCTGCTCGACGCTTTTCGTCGAGGCGGCGCACGAGTCTTGCAGCGCTTCCGCGGCCGATACGACGGACGCGGAGCAGGGGCGCGGGAGCACCGGCGAAACCTGTTGTGCGGAGGCCTCCGACGCTGCCGCAAGCGCGGCGGCGAGCACGCAGTTCATCAATAGGGAATAGCCGCGCATCGATCCTCCTGCATGCTGCCCGGCGGGTCTTGGGCGCATATGCACAAGCTTTGTACCTTCCTTCATGTCCAACGTACAACGTCCCCCCCGCCTTCCGCGAGTGGACCAGGCACTGAACCTCGTTCGGACGGCCGCAGGTCTCGCCCTCACCCTGGTGCGAAAAAGACCCGTGGTCTGGGGCTCTCCAGTGATGGTGATGGTGGAACCGACGACCGCCTGTCAGCTCCGCTGCCCTCACTGCCCGACGGGACGGGGTGAGTTGACCCGGCCTGCCGGGAATTTGACTTTCGACCAGTTTCGCCGGATCTGGGATAGCATCAGGCCCGCGCCGATGCTGTTGCAGCTCTGGAACCAGGGCGAGCCGCTGGTCGATCGGGACACCCCCGAGATGATCCGCTACGCTTCCGCCTCCGGAGCGCGGGTGGTGATGTCCAGCAATGTTGAGCTGATCGCGGATGTGGATGGACTGGCCGTACAGCTCGTCCGCTCGGGGCTCGCGGAGTTGATCCTTTCGCTCGACGGGGCGACACCCGAGTCCCACGTTGAGTACCGCGTCGGGGGCGACTTCGCCAAAGTGGAGGAGGGGATCCGCCGCATGGTAGCCGCCCGGCGTCAGTTGAGAGCGCGGCACCCGACCCTCACATGGCAGTATCTGCTCTTCCGTCACAACCTCGGCGAGATCCGCGAGGCGCGACGCCTTACGAAAGCCTGGGGCGTGGATCGTATCGTGTTCAAAACGGCGCAGCTCGAGTCGTTTGAGCGCGAGGAAGGCGAGAAATGGCTGCCGGAGTCACGATCGCTGCGCCGGTATGATCTCAGGGACAAGCGTTGGGTTCTGCGGCGAATGGAAAAGCCTTTCTGCCAGCGCATCCTCACCAGCGCGGTGATCCAGGCGGACGGCGGCGTCGTGCCCTGCTGCTTCGACAAGGACGGCGAGTTCGTGATGGGCAACGTGCTGGATACGCCCTTCGGCGAGATATGGAAGAATAAAACGTACAGCCTTTTCCGCTATCGGATACAGAACGGCGACCGTCCGCCGATGTGCAGCAACTGCACCGAGGGATTGCATCATCTCTATGCACATCCAAGATGAGCGTATCGGTTGCTACACAGGTTAGAATTCCTAAATAGTGCTTCCCGGGATTGTCTCTTTGCTTTCGCTTAGAATTTTTATCAAAATCCCAAATACTGCTGCCCAGTCCCTAATTGACATGGCAACGATAGGAATATTAAAGGGTTTGAATCCGAAAAATCTCGGATCTCTCGTCCAACAGCGGAGTTCAGAGAGGCAAAAGGCTCCATTAGTTTTACCAAAGCCCTTGCATCCGAACGTGGGAAAACGGTTATTAGCCTGCAATCGGCATTCCGGGGGGACTGTCGAAGAGGTACATTGGGATATCACGAGGAACCTGTGATCTGCCGTCTGTTTGGCGCAGGAGCAGGGAGTATTTTGGAGGAGCCGACCATGCGTCACGACGCCCCCGCGTACGCCCGTCTGACGATCTCTGTTTTGACCATTGTCTTGCTTGTTTTCCTGATAGCAAGTCCTGCCGCCGCTCAGGTTGGCAAGGGATCTGCCAGCTTTACCGCCTTCAACCTTATCAAGATCATCTCGATGGAAAAGCATCTCTCGAAAGCCGGCAAAGAGGTCTCGGTGTATGTGTTGAACGACCCTGATCTTACCGCCGAGCTCAAGAAGATGATCGGAGAGCCGATCGGCGAGGCGACGCTGAAAGAGGTGACCGGCGGGACGAAGCTACCGGACAAGCGTGTGGATGTCATCTACATCGGCAACCCGGACGATTACCTGTTCAATTCGAGCCTGATGAAATCCTTTTTGCAATACACGAAGGACAACAAGATCCTCAGCGTCACCCACGAGGCGATGTTGATCTACAAGGGCATCGCGCTGGGCATAGGCAGCATGGATGGCACACCCAAATTCTATATCAACCTTCGCACTTCCGCCGACTCCGGGCTGGATTGGAGCAAGGCGGTGATCAAACTGGCGGAAACGATCTGACCGGACCGCTCGTCCCACGCAGGGAGGAGTTCGCGGCGCCCCTTTTTCTCCCTCGGATGGCGAAGAGGGTATCGCCGTGAGCTTGGTGACGTGATGGAGGACCCGTAATCTTTGAGAGGGTGTCGTGGCTCGACTGCCGATGCAGCTGAAAATAACCGGCCTTGTCGTTATGGTCGGAATCATCATGGTCTTGCTGGTTGCGCTTTATTCTCCACGTCAGGCTCGTGTCGTCGGCGAGGAGAACCTTCGCGAAAACGCCGCGTTCATTGCGGATCTACTCGCCGATAATCTCTCCATTGGCCTTCAGACGATGATCTTCGATAGCGGCGCCTCGATCGACGAGGCGCTGAAAATGGTCGCGCCGAAAAAAGGCGAAGAAGCTGACGCGACCATCACCGGCGCCCGCCTTTTCGACCAGGATCTTTCCTTCCTCAAGGGATTTCCCGAAGATGTTGGCAAACACGCTCAGTGGCCGAAGGCGGAGCAGACCGAGTTCCACAACCGCAACCGTTCCCTGTTTGTCTGGACCCCGGTCAAGAACTCGGACTCGGGGAAGGTTCTCGGGTACCTCGAGCTGACCTTCTCGAAAGATTCCCTGATTCACGGCGTTCATACACAGGCGTACCGGGCGCTTGGAATCGCGCTGTTGGGACTGGCGCTGACGCTGCTGGTTGCCTGGATCGTGCAGCGCGGCATCGGGCGGGATCTGCACCGGCTGGCGAACGTGGCCAACCGCGTCGCCGAGGGGGATGTCGATCTCGACATCCGCATCGAGAGCCGCGACCAGTTGGGGCAGCTCGTGAGCTCCTTCAAGCGAATGGTTGAATCGCAGCGTGAACGGGCGGACATCGCCGAGCAGATCGCCGACGGCAACCTGGCGGTGCACGTCGAGGTGGCGGGTGAGCTCGACCTGCTCGGGCGAAGCATGGCTACGATGAAGCAAAATCTCTACCAGGTCGTCTCCGACATCTCGGAGGCCTCCTCCACGCTTGCGGCGGCGTCCGAGGAACTGGTGACGATTTCCTCGGAGATGACGGCCTCGGCGAAGGAGACGGACACCCAGACGGAACGGGTTTCCAAGGCGGCGGACCGCACCAGCGAGACGGTGGCCAACATCGCGACGATGGCGGATCAGATGGCGACGACGGTCAAACGGATTGCGGATGACGCCGGCGAGAAATCCTTCGCGCTTGCCGAGGTCGTCCGGTCCATCCGTGAGGCGACCAGCGGGGTGGCGAATGTAGCTGCCGCCGTCGAGGAGATGTCCACCTCCATCCAGGAGGTGACCGGGTACACGGACAAGGCAAGCCGCATCGCGCAGGAAGCGGATGGGCTCGGCAAGATCACCCGCGAAAGCATGCAGACGCTCGAGGGGGTGGTCGGCGACGTGGCGAAGATCGTCGAGACGATCAAGGAGATCGCCGACCAGACCAACCTGCTCGCGTTGAACGCGACGATTGAAGCCGCGGGAGCGGGCGAGGCGGGCAAGGGATTCGCAGTGGTGGCGAGTGAGGTTAAGGCGCTCGCTCGCCAGAGTGCGTCGGAGGCGAGCGGCATCAGTGAAAAGATCGACACGATGTTGGACAGCAGTCAGAAGGTGTACGGCAACATCGAGAAGATTAGCACGGTGCTCAACGAGATCGCCGAGCTGAACGTCAGCATTGCAAACACGATGGCGCAGCAGAACCGTGCTGTGGGCGAGGTGTCGCGGACTCTCGCCGATGTCTCTTCGAACTCGGAAACTGTGGCGAAACTCTCCGAGGAGATCAGCACGGCGGTCGAAGGCATTGCCTCGGGTGCGGGCGAAGCCGCGGGCACCGTCCGTGAACTGGCGATCAGTGTGAACGATGGTTTGAAAGCGGTTCAGGATATCGCCCAGTCGATGGAACGCATAGGAGCCGCGGCGCAGGAATCGGCGCGCGGCACGGCCTCGACGCATGAATCCGCACGCGACCTCGGCAGCCAGGCATCAAAACTTCAGGAGATTGTCGGTCGGTTCCGGCTTCACGGCACCGCCTGATGAACGGTCCGTTCCTCCGGACCGTGATATCCCAAACGGGTTGGCCTCGATAATGTCGAGGCCTCTCGTTTTTTATGGGGTGACCTCACTGGTTTGCACCGTGTGTCCTTCTGAAACTCTCCCTAGTGTCATTCTCCTCCCGAACGGTCAGGACCTGGTCGCTTGGTTGCGTTGAACTGCTTTCTTGCCCGGCGCACAAGGGGTCCGTAACTTGTCTTGTCTCAGTAGCTTCCGTTTTCTTGTTCAGCTGCACACCGACCGCGCGAGGGAGAGGATGCCCTTTTCATTTCTGGAGAGGCTGGAACGTGGTGTAATTCTCGGTGACGGCGCCATGGGGACGCAGCTCTATGAGCGGGGCGTCTACATCAACCGGAACTACGACGACCTCAACCTGACCGACGCCCATCTGATCAAGGCAGTCCACCGCGACTACATCCAAGCCGGTGCGCAAGTTATTGAGACGAATACGTTTGGGGCAAATCCGATCAAGCTCGGGAAACACGGGTTGGCGGACAAGACCTTCGAGATCAACGAAGCGGGGGCCACCATCGCCCGCCGCTGTGCCGATGAAGCCACCAATGTCTATGTCGCGGGTTCCATCGGTCCGCTCGGCAAGCCGATCGCGCCGATGGGAAAAGTGACCGAGGAAGAGGCGCGGGAGGCTTTTGTCAAGCAGACCAAAGGGCTTGTCACGGGCGGGATCGATCTGGTCATTCTCGAAACCTTCCTCGATCTTCATGAGATCGTGATCGCGATCCAAGCTGTTAAATCCGTGAAGCCCGACATGCCAATCGTGGCGATGATGACCATCGATCACACGGGGATGACTGCGTACGGGCGGACTCCGGAACAGATTGCAGCCACCCTCGCTGCGGAGCCCTGCGATGTAATCGGCCTCAACTGCTCCACCGGGCCGCAGACCATCCTCGAGGGAATTCAGATAATCCGTGAGGTGACGGACAAGCCGCTCTCCGCGTTTGCCAACGCCGGTGAACCGAAATTGGTGGAGGGGCGGATCCTCTATCTCTCAACCCCCGAGTATTTCGCCGAATATGCAAAGCGCCTGATTCAGAACGGCGTGCGGTTCATCGGGGGCTGCTGCGGCACGGGTCCCCAGCACATCAAGCAGATGGCTTCAGCGATCCGAGCCTTGCTGCCACAGGACAGGGTCACTGTCGCGCTGGGGATGCGCGAGGCCCTCGAATCGCGCGAAGAGATCGTGGCGGCCGTGGATCTCCCGCCGCGGGGCGAACGCTCGGAGTTGGGGCGGCTCCTCGAAGAGGGGAAATATCCGGTGTCCTGCGAGTTGCATCCGCCGAAAAGCTCGACTACGGAGAAAATCATCGAGCAGGTGAGGCTGCTGAAGGCGGCGGGAATTGACGTGGTCAACATTCCCGACGGTCCCCGTGCCTCGGCGCGGATGTCCCCAATGGCGCTGGCGCACATTATCCGCTCCGAAACCAGCATGGACGTGCTGCTTCACTACACCTGCCGCGATCGGAACATCCTCGGCATTCAATCCGACCTGCTTGGATGTGAAGCACTGGGGTTGGACAACATCCTCTGCGTCACCGGCGACCCTCCCAAACTGGGGGATTACCCGATGGCGACGGCGGTGTTCGACGTGGACGCCGTCGGGCTGCTGCGCATCGCGAGCCGGCTCAACCGGAGCCAGGATCTCGCGGGCAACCCGATTCCGGCTCCCACCCGGTTCTTCCTCGGTGCCGGGTTCAATCCGGGCGCGATCGATATGACCATCGAGGTCGACAGGCTGCACCAGAAAATCGAGGCGGGGGCGGAATTCATCCTCACTCAGCCTGTTTTCGACCAGGAGAAATTGTTCAGCGCCCTCGAGCGGGCGGACAAAATCGACGTCCCCGTTCTTGTCGGCATCCTGCCCCTGGCGTCGTTTCGGAATGCGGAATTCTACCACAACGAAGTGCCGGGGATGACGGTGCCGGAGCAGATCCGCGAGCGTATGCGGCGGGTGTCCGATGAGAGCAGGGAGCGGGTCCAGGCGGAGGGTATCGCGATCGCCCAGGAGGCCCTGCTCTCGGTCAAGGAGAAAGTGCAGGGCGTTTACGTAATGCCGCCGTTCGGACGGATCGAGATGGCGATTGAAACGGTGAGTGTGCTCCCGGGGCGGATGAGCCTGGAAAAAGCCCAAGCGGCGATGAAAAAGGTGAAGAAACCGAAGAGGAGCTAGGGTGCAATCCTCAAAGAACGAACGTGGTGTGGTTTGGGTGACGGGCGCCTCCAGCGGCATTGGGTGGGCATCGGCGCTGCTGCTCGCGCGGCGTGGGTGGACCGTCGCCGTGAGTGCACGAGGCGAACGGAAGCTGGAGAAATTGGCGCGGCGTAGAGAGGGGCTGCACGCCTACCCTCTGGACGTTACCGATTCCGTCGCGAGGGAGAAGGTGTACCGGCAAATCGTCGGCGATCTTGGACCCGTCGACGTGCTGGTCAACAGCGCTGGCTATGGACTGCGGGGAGCGGTTGAGGAGACCCCCGTTCACCAGATTCGGGATCTTTTCGAGGTGAACGTGTTTGCGCCGCTGGCGCTCACCCGGTTGGTGCTGCCCTCGATGCGAAGCCGCAAAAAGGGGCGGATTGTCAACATCTCGTCGGTTGTGGGAAGGGTCGCGTTTCCGATCAGCGGCATCTACGCATCCAGCAAGTACGCCCTCGAGGGATGGTCGGACGCGATGCGCATCGAAGTCAAACCGTGGAATATCGAGGTGGTGCTGGTCGAGCCGGGGCCGATCCGCACCAAATTCGGACGCGTGGCCAAGGACATCTCGCTGCGGCAGTTGCTCGACGAAAACTCGCCCTATGCCCCGTATTACCAGCGCTTTCTGAAACGTGGGTACTTTTCGAACCGTGTCGCCTGGTCTCCCTCTATCGTCGCTTGGGAGGTGCTGAAGGCGGTGGAGAATCCGTATCCGAAGGCGCGCTACCCTGTTCATTGGGTAGCTCACTTTGTGCCCCTCTTCGTACGATTGCTGCCGAGACGCTTTGGCGATAGGCTCATGGGCGGAGCGTTCGGCTTTAACGAACCGGCCGTGGACGAATGATCGAACTGCACCTTCCTGGCGGAACGAGTCTCGAACTGAATCATCTGGTCAGCGACTTCAACGGCACGCTTGCGGTGGACGGCAAGTTGCTGCCGGGGGTGGTTGACCGGCTGCTTCTGCTTGCCGGGGAAATCCCGATCACCGTCCTCACGTCGGACACGGTGGGCACTGCGCGAGATGAACTTGCGGAGCTTCCTGTTTCCGTCAAGATTGTCGCTATGGGCGGGAAGCCGGGCGACGAGGCGGAACAGAAACGTACCTTCGTAAAGACCCGCGGCGATGGAGTTGTTTTCCTGGGAAACGGCTGGAACGACATCGGCGCTGTAGAAGCGGCCGAGCTCTCGATTGTCGTCCTCGGCCGGGAAGGAGCCGCCGGACCGGCTGTTGCGCAGGCATCGCTGGTGGTGACGTCGCCGCTCGATGCATTGGATCTTCTGTTGCACCCGAAGCGGCTGCTCAGCGGCCTCAGACGGTAGGCTGCGGGCGATGTCGAGCGGTACGGCCACGTTGGAAAGAAGATGACCCGAACCCGGCAAATAGCTATAGCGATCGCTGTGATCCTGGGAGCGTTGCTGGCCCTCCAGATCTTCCAACGCGGTTACACCAACGTCCACGTACGCCTCTTGTTCGACTTCTTTGCCTTGGCGTTTGCCATGGTGCTCGTCGGGCGCATCGCTCCCGCCCGGACACTCCGCGGCGAAATGGGCCGCCTCGCTTTCGGCGTCCTCTTCTTTGCGCTCCTGCAGACAACGGTATCGGTCCTTTCCTCCCAAATCGCCCTCGACCTGGTGGTTGCGGGGCGCATCGGATGGCTGCTCCTGTCACGGCTGGTGCTCGCCGTCGGGATCGCCTGGAATGTGTGGAGCGTTATCCGGCTTGGTGGAGTGCTCTGGATGCGTCGCCGGCGCCGGGTTGTGATTGCCCTGGTGCTCACGGTCGCGCTGGCGTTCTTTGAATCGCCCCCGCTGCTGATCTGGATCGCGGGTGTGTACGTGATTCTCACAGCGGTTCCCCTCGGTTGGATGGACGAACTGACGGGAAAGTGGGGATGGTCCGCCATTGGATTGCTGTTTCTTGCTCCGGTGGCGATGCTGATCTTCGGCTCAAGCGTCGAAATGACGTTCCCCGAGAACCTGTCCTCCGTTATCGCCGTCAGCGGGGTTCCCAATCTCAACGTACTCATCACCAGCCCTTTCTTCGCCATCCTCCAGCGCTATCTGCTGGTCTACTGGGCGATGATTCCGCTGCGCATCGCCGCGGCGTTCTTCCAGGGGAATTTCGGGCTGCGCATTCCGATTTCCTTGAAGCTGGCGCTCACCTATGTCTTCAGCACGATCATTCCCGGCCTGTTGCTTCTCCTGCTGCTGGCCCTGACCGTCTACCTTGGGATCGGGACGATGCGCGCGCGCATGGTCCGCAACCTGATCTATGATGATCTCGAAGATTTGGAAAACGGGCTCGCTCAGCGACGAATTGACACGTTTGCTCCCGAGGACAGCGTCGCTGAGGGGCTCTACTCCCGAGTGTCGATACAGCCTCCGCGAGCGGTGCCTCCGCCTCCGTCGCTCAGGGGTTTCCCCCGGGGGGAAATCGCGATGAAAGGGGGGGACGAGGGGATTCCTCTGGCGACGACGCCGACGGAACCGGAGGGGCTCCTCTCCCAGGACAGTTCGGCGGTTGCCCCGCGGGAGGCGTGGGTCCTGCTCTCGCAAAAACCGGCACGCTGGACTCTTCCCGATACCCTGCCGGCGTTTCCCGGGTGGTCGGATACGACGCGTGCGATGCATGGCATTCTGCCGATGGGGAATGGACGGTCCGCCTACGCCGCCGCCGTGGTACGGGTGCCGGCTTCGTCGATCGTCAACGTGGCTCTGAGGCCGATGAACCGGCGGACCCTGAGGGCCTATTCGTCCGTGGTCGGCGTCGAAGTCTCAATTACGCCCTACTCGAGCCTGTCGATCGGGAGAACCTCTGGCGGGGACGTCCGTGCCCAATTCTCCGAATTCGAGGACCCGCTCTGGCGGAATATGCAGGTGATTAAAACGTTCACGGATGAGACGCAGGACGTTTTCCACCGCTACCTCTATCACGGGTTTACCGAACTCCAGACTTGGCCCCGCAGCAACGGAACGGCAACACAAACTGTCGGCCTAATTACTGTTCGCACATCGCTCGCGGGACTTTTCAATTCGCTTTATACAACCTCCGGGGCCAACTACGTGACGTTGCTTGTGATCCTTATCCTCGTGGTGATGTTTTTGCTGGCTGTCATCTTTTCATCGGTGCTCGGGTTTGGGATCACGCGCACGATCACATCATCCGTCGGTGCGCTGCGCACCGGGACCGAGCAACTGCGCCGCGGGAATCTGGACACATCGATCGAGGTCCGCAGCCGGGATGAACTCGGCGAGCTGGCCGCCAGCTTCAACAGGATGACCGCGGACCTGAAACGGATGATTCAGGAAGTCGGCGAGAAAGAGCGGCTGGAACGGGAGATTCAAATCGCCCGCCAGATTCAGTTGCAGCTTCTCCCCTCTGCGCTTCCTTCCACCGACAGGGTGAAGATTGCGGCACGGTCCGATCCCGCGCTAGAGGTGGGCGGCGATTATTACGACGCCATCCAGATCGAGGAACAGGGGATCATGCTCGCGCTCGGCGACGTCTCCGGAAAGGGAGTGGGCGCGGCGATCCTGATGAGCAACCTGCAGGCGAATCTGCACGTGCTGAGCCAGCAGAAAATCTCACTGTCCGCCGTTACCGCTGAGTTGAACCGCCAGATCTGGCGCAATTCCACCACGGAAATGTTTATCACCTGTTTTCTTGGGTGGGTCGATTGCGCGTCCATGACGCTGACCTATGTCAACGCCGGACATGACACTCCGCTCCTCCTTCATGACGGTCGTGTGGAAAGACTGTCCGAAGGAGGATTGCTCCTCGGGGTGGACCCAAACGCTAACTATGACGAGGGACGGATCTCGCTTGCGCCGGACGATTTGCTGGCCATTTATTCAGACGGATTGACCGAGGCGATGGACGAGAGAAACGTCGAGTTTGGCAGTCAACGTATCCTCGAAGTGCTGCAGCGTCAACGCCGGGAAGATCCCTGGGTGGTGGTTGACAGCGTACTCCGGGCGGTTCGGACGTATGCCGGGGACGAACGTGCCGCACAGGACGACCTGACGTTGATGGTGGTCAAGGTGGGTGATGGCGACGCCTCCTTGGAATCGCCGGGAAGCTGAAGGAGATTGGGCATGGCGAAAGTGCTGGTGCTTTGCGGCGGAGATACCTACGAGCGGCACGTTTCGCTGAAAGGCGGCGATGCTGTGGCGCGCGCACTGGCGAAAGCGGGCCACGACGTGCAGAAGGTGGACACCGCCGACCCCTCGCGAGTCGCGGCGGCTTCCGAGGAGTTTTGCGACGGAAGCGCCGGGATGGCAACGGACGAGGAGGTTCGGAAGGCACGTATTAATGCTCGCGGGTGGAAGGTACTGATCGACACTCTGACCGCGGCAGGTTCGGATCTTGTCGTACCCATCCTGCACGGGGGCTGGGGCGAGGATGGACGCATCCAATCCCTGCTGGATCTGCTCGGCATCCCCTACCTCGGAAGCGGGCCGCTGGCGAGCTCAATGGCGATGAACAAGTGGATAACTCGCAGCGTGGCGCTGCACAACGGCGTCCGCATCCCGCACGGGGAGCTTGTACGCCGCGGTGAGGATCCCGAGGCGTTCTTCGCGCGATTGCCCAGCCCGGAGTTGTCGCTGCCCGTGGTTGTCAAACCGAATTCCGCGGGGTCTACCGTTGGACTCGCCATCACCGATCAGGCGGAGGAGTTCTGCGCCACCGTGCGACAGGCGCACTCCTGGAATGATGACGCGCTCGTCGAAGAGTACATCCCCGGGCTCGAATTGACTGTGACCATCCTCGACGGCAAGGCGTTGCCGGTGCTGGAAATCCGGCCGAAAACCGGGCTCTATGACTACACGCGCAAGTACACACACGGGGAAACGGAATACATCTGCCCGGCTCATATCCCGGAAGAGCCCGAACGCCGGGTTCAGGAGATGTCCGAGTTGATCTTCGCTGAGCTGGGGTGCCGCCATGTCGCCAGGGTGGACTGGCGAATGCGCGAAGACGGCGAGCTCTATTTCCTTGAGGTCAACACGCTTCCGGGGATGACGGACCTGTCGCTCGTCCCCATGGCCGGGCAAGCCGCGGGTCTCGATTTTCCCGCCCTGATGGACCGTCTCGTCGAGGTCGCGCTGCGCGACGGCAGGCAGGGATCATCGACACCGGGATAGATGTGAAGTCGAAATCGAACGATCATGATGTGGTGGTTCGAAGGTATGAATCGTAGAAAATATCACACTTTGGGCCCTGGCCCTCGCTGCATTCTGGCACTGGCGGGGATCCTCTGCTCCGGCCTGTTGCTGCCTCTCTCCTCACGCGCGCAGGTTGTGGTCAACGAGATCATGGCCAACCCGGAAGGAGTTGACACCCACACTGAATACGTGGAGTTGTACAACACCGGACTGCTCCCGGTGGATCTTCACAGCTGGCTGATCGCCAATGATGAGGGGCAGGACACTCTCTACCCGAAGCCCGATGGCACCGACATGCTGCTGCCCGCCGGCGGCTACGCGATCATCCTCGAGAGTGGGTATGGAAGCGACGGCAATGAACTCTACGCCGGAAGGATACCCCCGGAAACGCTCTGGTTGGCCGTCGATGACGCGGCGATCGGATCGGGAGGGCTGACCAATTCCATTCCGCAGACCGTAAGGCTGATCAACCCTTCGGGATCGACTGTCTCGGCGAGAACCTACCGTGCCAACCCTCCCGGCGGTGTCAGTGAGGAGCAGATCGATCCGAACGGCGGCGAGGGGGATGACAACTGGGCCTTCTCCGCGCAAGGGGGGACGCCCGGCTATGTCAACAGCGTTACCCCGTTGCCTCACGATCTGACGCTCGACACGGCGTACGTCTTCGTTCCCATCGGACGGGATTCGCTCCTGCAGTTAGTCGTCAGAGTCCGCAACCGCGGCACCGGAGTCTCGACCCTCGGGCGCATGCTCCACGCGCAGCTCGCCGACACGGCCGGAATCCTCACCCTCGCCGATTCCACAACGGTTACCGCTCTCGATGTCGGGGAGGCGATGCTCACCGGTTGGGAAATGCCTCGTCTCCCCGGAGGTGTGTATACTCTGGAGGTCTGGCTGATGCCGCCGGACGACCGCCCCACGAATGATTCGCTGTGGTATCAGACCTTTCTCCCGTTTCCCATGGGGACGCTGCGGATTGTCGAGGTGATGCCGGACCCGCCTTCCTCGGTGGATGTGGAATGGGTTGAACTGGCCAACCGGAGCGAACAGTCCGTGGATCTCGTCGAATGGATTTTTAGCGACGCCGCCGGTACTCGCGGGCGCATCCGGGGTGGTTCGATCCCGCTGCTGCCGGACAGTGTGGCGCTGCTCGCGGCGGACTCGCTGCTGCTGACGTGGCCGGATCTGCCCACCGATGCGATCGTGCTCGTGCCGGGGAGTTGGCCGTCGCTGAACAACGCTGGCGACACTCTTCGCCTCTACGATCCGTCGGGCGCCGTTGTGGACGAAGTGGTGTATCCGAAAGCCTCCGAGGGACTGTCGCTGCAACGTGTGATTGAGTCGAACACACCGGACGCCGCGTTTTGGGCCGCGAGTCCCGATCCGAACGGCGGGAGCCCGGGCCGCGTGAATCCCTCATCGCAGCTCCCCGGGGAGAACGAAAAACCGTCGGTAACCGTATCGCCGAGTCCCTTCAGCCCGAACGGTGACGGTTTCGAGGATGAAACCGTTTTTCGGTTCCGTTTCCCGGCGGTGCAGATCTCGATGACGCTGCGCCTCTTCGACCGCATTGGACGCCCGATGGGGGTGCTGCTCACCGACAGGGTTCTGCCTGGTGTGTCTGAATGGGTGTGGAATGGGCATGCGGGCCTCAACAGCGGGAAACTCCCCGTGGGCATTTACGTCTGGTACGTTGAGGCTACCAACGCTACCTCCGGCAAACGCTGGACGCTGAAAGGCACTCTCGTCAGCGCGGGGGACTGAAAGGGCTGTTTCTCTATGTAGCATCACCGCATTCTCGAATTCGGCGGGGAACAAAACATGCCAAGTACGTTCCTCTCTGTTAACTAGAACCCATCTTCGAATATGACCGAATACCAGGCACATTTTCCTGAAGGCACCCATTTCATCATCCATTAACACCCAATAGCATTGACAAATGCTGTGATATTGGGTATTATTGGGTGTTATTGCGGGTATAAAGAGGGTTTATGGATTCGAGAATCGTTCGCCTGATCGCCGAGATCGCCGAGTTCAAAGGGTTGTGGAAAGGGTCGCAAGGGCTTCCGGAACATGTACTTCTGTCCCTGAGGCGTTTTGCTACAATCGAATCGGTCGGGTCTTCGACGCGCATTGAGGGCGCGAAGCTCACGGACGGCGAAGTGGAAGCGCTACTCTCCAATCTCCAGATTCGTTCATTTCACAGCAGGGACGAGCAGGAAGTGGCGGGGTATGCCGAGGCTATCCACTTGGTCTATGATGCTTGGCAAGATATGGATTTGACTGAATCGATGATCAGGGGATTGCACAATCGGCTGTTGAAGTACTCGGAGAAAGATGCCTGGCATCGTGGCGACTACAAAAAGAATCCCAACCATGTCGCGGCGTTCGATGTGGATGGTCGCCAGATCGGGATTGTTTTTGAGACGACTTCGCCGTTTGAGACACCGATGGCGATGACAGACCTCGTCGCGACGACGCGAGACGAACTGGGAAACGAGAACATCCATCCGCTCCTTGCCATCGGGGAATTCATTGTCCGTTTTTTGGCGATACATCCTTTCCAAGATGGGAATGGCAGGTTGGCGCGAATTCTTACCAACCTTATGTTGCTTCGTGCAGGGTATGAATATGTGCCGTACAGCTCGCTTGAGCGTCTAGTCGAAGCCAACAAGGAAGACTACTATCGTGCGCTCAAATCTACTCAGCAAACCTTGGCGCGGGACAATCCGAATCTTGAACCTTGGCACCTGTTCTTTCTCGAGATGTTGAAAAGGCAGAAAGAGTTGCTGGAAGAAGCCATCCGACGTGAAACAGAGCTTGAGAAACTGCCGATGGCATCGCTTGCCATCCTGAATCTCCTGAGAGAACGGGGTCGGGTCAATATGGGGGAGATCGTGAAAGCCAGCGGCATCAACCGGAATACACTGAAAGCCCATCTACGCAGTCTGGTGATGAATGGAAAAATCTTGCAGCGTGGTAAAGGCCGCGGGTCTTACTACGTGCTCCCCTGACCCCAATTATTCAGATTAGCGCAGTAGAAATGATATTCAAAAGTGCAGATCAGTCGAGTTGGATCGTACATCAAAACAGGATTCCTTAGTTTCCAGTGCGCTACCCTCCTATTCAGGCTCGCCGGATTTTTGACTCCTTGGATACCGTCCGTTATCTTGGCCCCACCGGAAAGGCGCGGACCGGTTCGGGCGCAGCAGTCGGGCGTTCTCCGAGGTCCCTCCGAAGCCTGCGATTCTGCGTGCCATGGGAGGGAGCCCGACCCCGGACGGTTTCCAACAGAAACAGGGCCGCGTGTCAATCCCGTTAACGCTCGCACTTGAGGGAGAACCATGGCGAAGCGTGTGCTTATCATGGGAGCCGCCGGTCGCGACTTCCACAATTTTAATGTTCTTTTCCGCGACAATCCCGAGTACGAAGTCGTCGCTTTCACTGCTACCCAAATCCCCGACATCGATGGACGCAAATACCCGGCGGCGCTCGCCGGAAAGCTCTACCCGAACGGAATCCCCATCGAGGCGGAAACAGATTTGGTCGAACTCATTAAGAACAAGAAGGTCGATCAGGTTTATTTCAGCTACAGCGACGTTCCCCATCAGTATGTGATGGAGCGCGCCTCGCTGGTCAGCGCGTCCGGCGCGGAATTCGTGCTCACTTCCGCGCGCGAGACGATGATCAAGTCCAGCAAACCGCTGATCAGCGTCTGCGCGGTCCGCACGGGTTGCGGTAAGAGTCAGACGACCCGTGCCGTGGTCAAGGCGCTCAGGGCGGCTGGCAAGAAGGTCGTCTCGATCCGCCACCCGATGCCGTACGGCGACCTCGTCAAACAACGGGTCGAGCGTTTCGCGGAGATCGCGGATTTGAAAAAGAACAACTGTACCATCGAGGAGATGGAGGAGTACGAGCCTCACATCGCGATGGGCAGCGTGATCTACGCGGGCGTCGACTACGAGGCGATTCTGCGCGAGGCGGAAAAAGAGGCGGACGTGATTGTCTGGGACGGCGGTAACAACGACACGCCGTTCTACAAATCCGACCTGCAGATCGTTGTCGCGGATCCGCATCGTCCGGGTCACGAACTGAGCTACTATCCCGGGTTTATCAACCTGCTGATGGCGGACGTTGTCATCATGAACAAGATCGACACCGCCGATCTCGAAGACATCGAAGAGGTTCGCGAGAATGTGAAGGCGGTCAATCCGCGGGCGAAAATCATCGAAGCCGCGAGTCCGGTGACCGTGGACGACCCGGAAGTGATCGAGGGCAAACGTGTACTCGTCGTCGAAGATGGCCCGACGCTGACTCACGGGGAGATGGGCTACGGTGCGGGGGTGATCGCCGCGAGCAAGTACGGCGCGGAGGACCTAGTCGACCCCCGCCCCTGGATCGTCGGCAAGATCATCGACACGTTCCGGAAGTATCCTGACATCGGCCAATTGCTCCCCGCGATGGGCTACGGCGCACAGCAGATGAAGGACCTGGAGAAGACGATCGCCAAAACCCAGTGCGATAGCGTGATCATCGGCACCCCAATCGATCTGCGCCGCGTGATCAAAATCGACAAACCGGCGACGCGGGTGACATACGAACTGCAGGAGATTGGCAGGCCGAATCTGCAGGATGTGCTCGCGCCGTTCCTGAAATAGCATCTTTCGCGCCGCCCGGATGGAATCTGCTTTCCGGGCGGCGTTCTCTCTTGTTGCAGAAGGTGGAAGGTCAGTCGGACATTGTCGTTGAACAGACACTGAGGTGAAAGTGGCGGCAAAGGATCGAAAAATCGCCGTTGTCGCGTTGGGCGGAAATGCGATCTCCAATCCCGACCAGCGCGAGGACATCCATACCCAGTTTGCACAGACGCGTAAGAGTCTGGGCGGGATCGTCGCGCTGATCCGTACCGGGTACGAGGTCGTTGTCACTCACGGCAACGGTCCCCAGGTTGGGTATGAGTTGATCCGCGTCGAGGCGGCCCGCGGGCTCGCGCCCGAGCAACCCCTCGGTGTGCTCGTCGCCTCAACCGAGGGGTGGATGGGGTACATGATCGAGCAATCGCTGCAGAACCGTCTGCACGACGAAAAAATTTCGATTCCCGTTGTTTCGGTGGTCACCCAGGTGCTCGTCGACAAGGACGATCCCTCGCTAGCCAATCCGACGAAGTTCGTCGGGCCCACTTACCCCGAGTACGAAGCGTACCGTCTCGCACAGGACCGTGCCTGGACGGTGAAAAAGGACAGGGGGCGCGAGGGATTCCGCCGCGTCGTCGGCAGCCCGCTTCCGCGAAAAGTGGTTAACGCCGAGGCGATCCGTTTCCTGATCGACAACGGGTACGTGGTGATCGCCGCGGGAGGTGGTGGCGTACCGGCCTATTACGACGATAACGATCACCTCGAAGGTGTGGACGCCGTCGTTGACAAGGACCGCGCCTCCGCGATTCTCGGCCGGGATATCGGCGCGGAGGAGCTGATCATCCTCACGGCAGTCGAGAAGGTGGCACTCAACTACGGGCGCGCCGATGAAAAACCGCTCGACAAAATCACCGTGGCGGAGGCGAAGCACTATCACGAGATCGGGCATTTCCCGCCAGGAAGCATGGGCCCGAAGATCGAAGCGGCGATTGATTTTCTCGAGAGCGGCGGCGAGCGTGTGATCGTCACCGACCTCGACCATGTCGCCGACGCCGTCGAAGGGAAGACGGGCACGTTGATTGTGCGAGAGTAAATACTGTAGTTGACAATTAGTAACAAAACTGATGGTGTTCGCCGATGTGACCTCCTGCTCGTAGGAAGATGTTCTCGAAACGACTTTTCTGCTTCCCCTCACCACCTTGGACTGCGTTAGCGCCATCCCCATTTCAGCTCTCCCTGATCTGGAAACTTTGTGAAAAGTTTCGTAAACTTGGGGTGAAAGGGGGTGGTGGCCATGAGTATTCAGATCACTCATCGTCAACTCGGTCGCTATCTGCAACTCCTTGAGATCATTGGCTTTATTGTTGTTCTCGCCCTGCTTTGGCTGGATGAACTGTTTGACCTGCCCCATCGCGTGTTTGGTACTGTACAGACCCCATTCAATCCCGGCGAAAGTCTGGTTGAGTCGGTTCTCGTCGCTGTTCTCGGGGTCGCGGTCGTGCTGATGACAAGGCGGCTGCTCGGCGGGATCCGGCATCTCGAGGGGCATCACGTGCTATGCACGTCCTGTCTGCGTGTGCAGGACAACGGAGGGTGGGAACTGCTGGCGGATTGGCTTCAGGCTGGGTCGGAGGCCGATTTCACGCCGGGAACCTGCCCGGACTGCAAAAAGGATTACGATCTGCATCTCGAGAATTACTGATTCAATCCATGTGACGGTGACAGTTCGCGCGTGAAGCCGCGGGATATCTCTATCTATCGCGGACTGCCCGCTTGCTGAAAAGGGGCGGGAATGCGGAACACTATGCCTCGTGATCCTGCGTCGACGCCAACCGTATTTCGAAGCGCATTCCGGTGCGTCCATTCTTCCGTCACGGCACCGCTTTCGGCGGACCGTAACGCAGAGTGAGCACAGCAGCCAGCGCCTTCGCGTTGACAACGAGCGAGGGTTTAGGCACCGACAGGATCCCCGCCTCACGCAGTGCCGTGAGCACGTAATCGTGGCAATTCCACCAGATGCTGTAACGCAGTGTCGTCGGGTGGTAGCTCCACCCCTCCGCATGCATTCGGTCTATTTCCACGGGAACGATTTCCCATACATCATCGTCATTCGTCCGGTACTCCCGGGAGGCGTCATAGCGTTGATCGAGCCAATTGCGCAGTTTGGTGATCTGGGCGGAATCCGCCGGGATCGACCAGAAATATGAGTTGCGCCCGTATGTTTGCGAGGGGAGGCGCCGCAGCTGTCCCCGGATCACCACAGCCTCCGCAGGCAGCGCGGTGGATAGACTTCCGCGTACACCTTGAACCACGTCCAGGTACCAGCGCTTCTGAGCAAACTCGTAGGTCTCGCAGGTTCTACTGTTGTCACGCAGCACAACCCAAGAGGTGAAACTGTCGCTGACGACGAACACCTCTTCGTTCTGACTCGGCGCAGGGAGCGCTCCGCAGAGCACAAACAGCAGGGCGAAAATCCACCGCCGATAATGGTGGAAAACCACTTGACTGCGTTCGGGATGCATGGTGGAATGTTGCCATGAAAAGAGCTTTATCCAAGTTGGCGGACACCACACGTTCACCCATTCTCGCCGTTCTCCCGCCGGGTTTTCGCACGCGGATTCCATCACGTACCTTGATTGTGAGAGCGGGAATCGAAGGAGTTTGGGATGCCGCGGCCGACGACTGAAAGAAAACCGCGCTGGATCAAGTCGCAGTTTCAGACGACTCCTGAATCGAGACGGGTGCGTTCGTTGCTGCGCGAGCACGGTCTCCACACAGTCTGTGAGGAATCCAACTGCCCGAACCGCGGAGAGTGTTACAACCGCGGCGTTTGCACATTTCTCATCCTCGGTGCGATCTGCACTCGTCACTGCCGCTTCTGCGACGTCACCTCCGGCCATCCCCTGCCTCCCGATCCCGGGGAACCGGAGGCGGTCGCCGAATCCGTGCACACCCTGGGAGTCAAATTCGTCGTGATCACGTCGGTGGACCGCGACGACCTCCCCGACCTCGGGTCCGGCCATTTTGCGGAAACGGTGCGCCGGATCAAACGCCGCAATCCCGGAGTCGGGGTCGAGGTGCTGACTCCCGATTTTCAGGCCCGTGAGGAGGCGATCCTGCGCGTGCTTGACTCCCGCCCGGAGATCTTCGCGCACAACGTCGAAACGGTCGAACGGCTGACGCCGACTGTAAGGGACAAACGGGCGAGCTGGAAGCAGTCACTGCAAACCCTGAGGATTGCCGCACGGCACCGGGATGGAATCCTGATCAAATCCGGGCTGATGGTCGGCCTTGGCGAGACGGACGACGAGGTGCTCGAGGCGCTGAGGGCAGTCCGGGAAGCGGGTGCGTCGTCGATCACCATTGGCCAGTACCTCCCGCCGAGCCGCGCGCACCTGCCGGTGGATCGTTATGTCCCGCCCGAAACGTTTGCGAGGTACGCCGAAGAGGCCCGCACGATGGGGTACAGCCATGTCGCCAGCGCGCCCCTGGTTCGCTCCTCCTACCGCGCGGAGGAGTTGATGGCGGGCGGGTCGCTCAGCGCGGAACCCTCGAGCACAACCTGAAGGCTTCTCTCGAACTGCTCAACTCCTACCGACTTCAGCGGCGCGAAGATTTCCCCGAAGCTCTTGCTGAACACTTCGGCCAACTCCTCAAATCCCCCGGAAAATCCGAGGTCGCGAAGGCAGACCGTCCGTCGCTCAAGGGCCACGCGAGTTCGCTGTCTCCTTTCGTTGTCCAGTCCCGCCAGCAGGTCGGTCACTTCGAGGTGTTCGCGTGTCACCAGCAGGCTGCCGTGTTGCAGAACCGCTCCCCGCATCACCCGCTGAGCGCTGCCCACCAGCTTGCGCCCGTGGACTACGATCTCATGGCGTGTCGACGCGGAAAAGCAGAGGCGCGGGAGGTCGCTGTCGTCTGCCGTTTCGAGGTGGCGTGCGGCATCGTCCGGTTCGAGCCCCAGTTTCCGCAGCCCTATGGTGAGCGCGAGACTGACGAGGTTGTAGACACCGGTGTGAAGCGAAGCCCCGGGGGCGAGTCCCGTGGAGGGGGAAGAAACGCTGTAAACAAAATCTCCCTTGTGCAAGACGGCGCGCCCGCCGGTGGGGCGAATCGCCACCGTGTCACCGTGCCGCCGGACTGCCTCAAGGTCGACGTCGCCGCGGTTCTGATGGTATCCCAGCGAAAGGCAGGGCGGACGAAATTCGTAAAAACGCACCCGTGCGGCGCCGTCTCGCGCGGTAGCCTCGGCCATCGACCGATCCAGCGCCATCTGTGCTTCACCCTCCTGATGAGGGCCAATCGTGATCCAGCCCGCCTCTGCCAACATTCCCCCTCGTCTCCCTGTTCCATCTTTTGAAATGTCCGGAACTGGAAGCAATGAACAAAAACAAAACGCCGCTTTACAAAACCTCCCGAGGAGGGTCGCCTTCTCGGAATCGCCGGGATTTCTCCACTAAATCGGGAGGAGGAGCGAGGTACTTGATATGGTCTAGGTTTAGACTTATTCTAAACTACGATGAAAGACATGATCCAGCACCTGCGTGAACACGGCATACTGCCCACTGCACAACGTCTTGCGATTGCCGAGTTTATCTTCTCGACGGACGGCCATCCATCCGCGGATGAGGTGTGGGAGAAGGTGAAAAGTACCTTTCCAACGCTTTCCCGCGCCACTGTGTACAACACGCTCAACCTGTTCGTCGATAAGGGACTGATTAAACGGCAGTTGCTCCGGGAGGGGACGGTTGTGTTCGATGCGGTCAGCACCGCTCACCACCATTTTATCGACGAGAAATCCGGCCGGATTTACGACATCCCGTGGGACAACATCGAAGTGAAGGTGAAAGGCGAAATGACAGGCTTTGACGTTCGCGATTACCAGGTAGTGATGCGTGGCCGCCGCAAACAGGATTGATTTGTGGGACGGCCTCTTTTTTTGTCAAGCGTTTGTACAAGGTCTAAACTAAGAACAAGACTAAACATAGCAAGTCAACATCCAAAAGGAGAGATCATGAGCAAGAAGCAACTCACCACTTCCGCCGGCATCCCGGTGGGCGACAACCAGAATTCGCTCACTGCCGGGCCGCGAGGACCGCTGCTGGTTCAGGACTGGCAGCTCTTCGAAAAGCATGCTCATTTCAACCGCGAGCGCATTCCGGAGCGCGTGGTGCACGCGAAAGGATCGGGCGCTTACGGCGTCTTCAAGGTGACGCACGACATCACTAAGTACACCAAGGCCTCGATTTTCAGCAAAGTGGGCAAGGAGACGGAGTGCTTTTTCCGTTTCTCGACGGTGGCCGGGGAGCGCGGCGCGGCCGACGCCGAGCGGGACGTGCGCGGTTTCGCGATGAAGTTCTACACGGATGAGGGTAACTGGGACCTGGTCGGCAACAACACGCCGGTTTTCTTCGTGCGCGACCCCTACAAGTTCCCTGACTTCATCCGCACCCAGAAGCGCGACCCGAAAAGCAACCTCCGCAGCAACACCGCGATGTGGGACTTCTGGTCGCTGAGCCCGGAGAGCCTCCACCAGGTGACGATCCTGATGAGCGACCGCGGCCTGCCCCGGAGCTACCGCAACATGAACGGCTACGGCAGCCACACCTACTCGCTGATCAACGACAAGAATGAGCGGATCTGGGTCAAATTCCACCTCAAGACCGCGCAGGGGCATGAGTTCTACACGAACGAAGAGGCGGCGGCGCTCGTCGGCAAGGATCGCGAGAGCCACCAGCGCGACCTCTTCGAGTCGATCGAGAACGGCGACTTCCCGAAGTGGAATGTGAAGATCCAGGTGATGACCAAGGAGCAGGCGAAGAACGCTCCGTTCAACCCGTTCGACCTGACCAAGGTATGGCCGCACGGCGACTACCCGCTGATCGACGTCGGCGTCGTCGAGCTGAACCGCAACCCGGAGAACTACTTCGCCGAGGTTGAGCAGTCGGCGTTCAGCCCGGCGAACATGGTCCCCGGCATCAGCCACAGCCCCGACAAGATGCTCCAGTTCCGCATCTTCAGCTACGCAGACACCCACCGCTACCGCCTCGGCGTCAACTATGAGCAGATTCCGGTCAATCGTCCCAAGGTGGAGGTCAACACCTACCACCGCGACGGTAAGATGCGGTTCGACGGCAACTACGGCGGATCGGTGAACTACGAGCCGAATTCCTTTGACGGCCCGGTCGAGAACAAGATTTACCTCGAGCCGCCGCTCGAGATCGAGGGCGGCGCCGACCGCTACGACCACCGCGAGGGCAACGACGACTACACCCAGGCGGGCAACCTCTTCCGCTTGATGGACAAGGGGCAACAGCAGCGGCTGTTCAGCAACACCGCCGAGGCGATGGATGGCGTCCCGAAGAACATCGTCGACCGACAGCTCGGGCACCTCGAAAAGGCGGATCCGGCCTACGCCGAGGGTGTGCGCAAGGCGCTCGCCGCGAGGAAATAGCGACTCCTCCCCGGCACGGTTCGCTCTGATCCAAAAGCCCCGCCGGATTTCCGGTGGGGCTTTGTCACTCAGTTCCCTCACTCTCCGAGGGAGGCGGACCGTCTCCATTGCCGCGCCGATCCCCTTATCTTTGCCGCAAAACACTATCACGGTCAACGTTCCAACCAGAGAGTCCCGGCATGAAAATCCATGAGTACCAGGCCAAGGAGCTGCTGCGCAGATTCGGCGTGGCGGTGCCCGAAGGCAGGCTCGCAACGACTCCCGAAGAGGCTGTGGCGGCCGCCAAGGAGCTGGACAGCCCCGTCACCGTGGTCAAGGCGCAGATTCACGCCGGCGGCCGCGGCAAGGGCGGCGGTGTCGCCGTCTGCAAATCCATCGACGAGGTCAAAGAGGCCGCCGGAAAAATCCTCGGGATGATGCTGAAAACCCATCAGACCGGCCCCGAGGGGCAGCTCGTCAAGAAGGTCTGGGTCGAGCAGGGGTCGAAGATCGCCAAGGAGTTCTACGCGGGCATCACCCTCGACCGTGAGGCGGTCCGCGACACTTTCATGGTTTCCACCGAGGGCGGCGTCGAGATCGAGAAGGTCGCCGCCGAATCGCCCGAGAAAATCCTCAAGGTGGCGATCGACCCGGCGCTTGGACTGCAGGCGCACGAGGCTCGCCGCATGGCCTTCTCCCTCGGCCTCGAGGGCAAGAGCGTCAACAAGGCCGCCGCGTTTTTCCTCGGCCTCTACAAAGCCTACAAGGAGTCGGACGCCAGCCTCGCCGAGATCAATCCCCTCGTGTTGACCGAGGAGGGCGACGTGCTCGCGCTCGACGCCAAGATCAACTTCGACGACAGCGGCCTCTACCGCCACAAGGACATCCAACAGTGGCGGGACCTCGACGAGGAGGACCCGGCGGAGGTCGAGGCGGGCAAGTACGGCCTCAACTTCATCAAGCTGGACGGCAACGTCGGCTGCATGGTCAACGGCGCGGGCCTGGCGATGGCGACGATGGACATCATCAAATACTCCGGCGGCCAACCGGCCAACTTCCTCGACGTCGGCGGCGGTGCGAACGCCGAATCGGTCAAGAACGCCTTCACCATCATCCTCCGCGACAAGAGCGTCAAGGCGGTGCTGATCAACATCTTCGGCGGAATCGTCCGCTGTGACCGCATCGCCCAGGGAATCATCGACGCCCTCGGCAGCGGCGAGGTGGAGGTGAACGTGCCGGTCGTTGTCCGGCTGGCGGGGACGAACGCCGAGAAAGCGGCGAAAATGCTCGTCGACTCTCCCCTTGACTTCATCGTCGCGGAGAGCCTCAAGGACGGCGCCGAGAAGGTCGTCAAAGCCGCGAAGGAGGCTGCGTAAATGGCTATCCTGCTGACGAAAGAGACAAAGGTGCTGGTTCAGGGATTCACCGGCTCCGAGGGCACCTTCCACAGCGAGCAGATGATCGAGTACGGCACCAACGTGGTCGGCGGCGTCACTCCCGGCAAAGGCGGCCAGACCCACCTCGACCGTCCCGTGTTCAACACCGTCCGTGAGGCCGTCGAGGCGACCGGCGCGAACGCCAGCGTGATCTTCGTTCCGCCCGCGTTCGCCGCGGACGGCATCCTCGAGGCGATTGACGCCGGGCTCGACCTCGTCGTCTGCATCACCGAAGGCATCCCGGTGGCGGACATGCTGCGCGTGCACGAGCGCCTGAGCCGTTCGCAGACCACGCTGATCGGCCCCAACTGTCCCGGCGTCATCACACCCGGACAGGCGAAGATCGGGATCATGCCCGGCTTCATCCACAAGCCCGGCAGGATCGGCCTGATCAGCCGCAGCGGAACGCTGACCTACGAGGCGGTCGCGCAGCTCGTCGATCACGGCCTCGGCCAGTCAACCGCGATCGGCATCGGCGGCGATCCGATCATCGGCAGCACCTTCATCGACCTGCTGAAACGGTTCAACGAGGACCCGGACACCGACGGCGTCGTGCTGATCGGAGAGATCGGCGGGAACGCCGAGGAGAAGGCGGCGGAGTGGATCGTGGCGAACATGACCAAGCCGGTGGTCGCCTTCATCGCTGGCCAGACCGCGCCTCCGGGACGTCGGATGGGGCACGCCGGCGCGATCATCTCCGGCGGCAAGGGCACCGCGGCCGACAAGATCGCCGCGCTCAAGGCGGCCGGGATCAGCGTCGCCCCCACCCCCGCGGAGATCGGTTCGACGATGAAAGCCGCACTGGGGAATAAACGGCTGTTGAAACAGGATGTACAGGATAGACAGGATTGATTAGGGTGGCCCGGACAGCACGTTCGTTTGTGATGTCCGGGTTTCTACTAGGTTGTTGAAGTGTGGCCCGATGCTTCAGCGTCGGGTTTCTGGCAGTGTGGCCCGACTGTGTGGCCCGGTTGCTCCGTCAACCGGGTTTCTCTGTTTGTCATTGCGAGTCCGCCAGCTGGCGGACGAAGCAATCTCGTTTCTATCTGTCATTCCCCGGCTTGACCGGGGAATCCAGTTGATCATACGTAATCGCCCTGCTCATCCGAGCGGGGCTTCGTTTGTTCCACTCAGAGCATGGAGATGGCCGTGGGGGTGGATACGAAACGGAGTGGGGGAAGCGGGTCCATCCGTCATTTTTCAACATCGGCGTTGAAGATTGCTAAGACAATGGAATCCGATCTAGATTGAAACGGAAAACATCTCCGAATCCTGTTGTCAGGAGGCAAACATGAAACGACTCCTGCGATTGGGCCACTTATGCGTTATCGTCACGGTGCTTTTTCTTACGGGTTGCGCGTCGTTCCGCAGCGGGATTGAAGGAGCGTATCAGGGTGGAGGGCAGAAAAATTTCGGGGCGGCTCCAGTTAGCGTGTTCTTCATCTTCAGTCATGTTCGGCAGATCAAGGGGTATGACGCTGTTCCCAAGCTGAACAATAAATATCAGATCCTGAGCGGTTTCGATGACATTTTCATTGACTCGATCACCGAGCTCAGCAATCTGGGCGGGTATGCGACCTATACCGAATTTGCCTCGGATGTCAGCGCACCGGAGCGGCGAGCGAAGCGTGACAGTATGATGGCTCTTTACGATTACACGATCAAAATCCGGTTCAAGACCGAAACGAGTTTTTCCCGGTATTTCCTCGGAACGTTGGCTTCCACGTTTTCAGCGACAGTGCTGCCTGTTCGCTATTCACAGCATTATACCATGGAGGCCCAGGTTTATGATTCGGATCAGAGGTTGATCGCGACCTACAAGCGTCAGGCCAGGTTGGGCAAATGGGTTGAAACGCTGTTGATCTTTGTCTATCCATTTCATCCTGAAGCGAGAAAACGCGAGGAGATTTACGTCGGGTTCATGCACGACCTCTTCCGTCAGATTGAGAGCGAACAGGTGCTGAGGATATAGATGGGTCTGTGAGTTTGCAGGAATGTCAGAAACCCGATCCCGAACGGTCGGGAGCGGGCCGGCCGTCGTCGCCCCGCGCAGCTTTGGGGCGACACAGCGTCGAACGTCAGGTTCGTGGCCCGGACAGCTTGATGTCCGGGTTTCTATTATGCTTTTAATCGTCCTGTTGGCCTTATGCGACTTGTGGCGCATTTTTCAACAGGGTTTGGTTGTGTGGCCCGGACAACTTGATGTCCGGGTTTCCCTATTCGTCATTGCGAGAACGTCCCGACCGTTCGGGACGGACGTGGCAATCTCGC
>CAZIDZ010000016.1:0-55185 GCA_964538455.1 uncultured bacterium | reverse complement strand
CAACCCCCGTTCAGCAGGGATTTTTTCGGAATTCGTACACCTTGCACGTGAAGGGGGTTTTCAATCCCCGCACGAATCCTCAAAATGGAGTGAGAGAGGGGATGTATTACTTGAAGCGTCCACTAAAGTGTTTCTTTCGGCCCAAGGAGATTGCGGTGTGGATTGCCTGGCCGAGTTTGGTGACAGTTTCTTGTTCCGTCAGCTCGTTAGCGCAGCGGAGACCTGACAGTTCAGCGTAATTGATCTAGTGGCAGGTCTCCATTTCATTCATGACCTGCCATAACGGAGTGCAGTGACAATTACTCCTCATTCCTAAGATCGAGGGTGGCCCGACCCTTTTAGGGTCGGGTTTCTGGATTGCCCGGTCAAGCCTGGCAATGACAGGTTTTCCTCAGTGCATGAGGTCTTGCCACCCTCGGTGCTGGACTCCCGACCTACGCATGCCGGAAATGCCGGCAGCCGGTGAACACCATCGCGATTCCGCGCTCGTCCGCGGCGGCGATTACCTCCTCGTCGCGAACGCTGCCGCCCGGTTGGATCACCGCCGTTGCGCCCGCGTCCGCCGCCGCGATCAAACCGTCCGCGAAGGGGAAGAAGGCGTCCGAGGCGAGCACGCTTCCTTTCAAGTCGGTCTCCTGCTGCCCGGCTTTCCACACCGCGAGGTGGACCGCGTCCACGCGGCTCATCTGTCCGGCGCCGATCCCCAGCGTCGCCCCGTTCTGCGCGAACAGAACCGCGTTGGATTTGACGTACTTGACGACGATCCACGCAAACGCCATCGCGTCCCATTCTTCAGGCGAGGGTTGACGTTTTGTCACCACCTTCAGCTCCTGCAGCTCGGGGTAGCCGGCGTCGCGGTCCTGGAGCAGGAGGCCGCCCGCAACCCGGCGGACATCGTAGCCCACCGACTTCGCGGCGGTCGCCGGAGCGGTCAGCAGACGGAGGTTCTTTTTCTTCTTCAGGATCTTCAGCGCGTCCTCGTCGTAGCCCGGCGCGACGATCACCTCGGTGAACGCCTTCGAGATCTGTTCCGCCGTGGCAGCGTCGCAGGGGCGGTTCATCCCGACGATCCCCCCGTAGGCTGAGATCGGATCGCAGGCGCGCGCCGCGGCTTCCGCTTCGGCGAGGGTTTTGCCGACCGCGACCCCGGACGGTGTCGTGTGCTTCAAGATCGCAACCGCAGGTTCGTCGAAATCGTAGGGGAGTTCAAGGGCGATGTCGGCGTCGATCAGGTTGTTGAACGAAAGCTCCTTACCGTGGATCTGTTCACAGGCGGAAAGACCGATCCCCGCTTCGTTGGCGAGCCGGTAGAATGCCCCCATCTGGTGGGGATTTTCCCCGTAGCGCAGCACCTGGTGGCGGATCATGTGCCCGCTCATCGCCGTCGGGAACCGCTCGTCAACGGTTTCCTTTTGAGCCTCCCGTCCCTCGGCGTGCTCCAGGAACCAGTCCGCGATCGCACGGTCGTACCGGGCGGTGTGCTCGAAGGCAAACGCGGCGAGGCGGTTTCGCGTCCTGTGGCTGAGGGCGCCTTTGTTCGCGGCGAGTTCCGCCATGATCTCGGGATATTGCGACGGGCTGGTCACCACTCCCACGAACTTGTGGTTTTTCGCGGCGGCGCGGATCAGGCTGGGGCCGCCGATGTCGATCGATTCGATCGCCTGGACCGGAGTCACACCTTTTCGGGCCACTGTTTCCTCGAACGGGTAGAGATTGACGATCACGAGGTCAATCGGCTGAATTGTGTGCTTCTCCGCCTCCACGAGATCGTCGGGACGGTCGCGGCGGAATAGGATGCCGCCGAAAATCCGGGGCTGGAGGGTTTTGACGCGGCCGGCGAAAATCTCGGGAAATCCGGTGAAAGCGCCGACCTCGGTAAAAGGCACCTCCGCTGCTTTAAGCGCCTTGCCGGTGCCGCCGGTGGAGAGGATTTCCACGTCCAGTTTTGCAAGAAGACGGGCCATTTCTTCGATTCCGGTCTTGTCAGTGACACTGATCAATGCCCGTCGAATCGTCACGTCGCTCATGCTTCTCCTCCAGATACAAGAGAGTGCTTTCAGGAAATCAATCGAATCGATCCAGGAACTACCGCCGCACGTCGGGGCAGGAAGCGAAGATGAAACAGAGCAGCGTGCGGCGCAAGCGTGAGTCCTCCTGAACAGAACAGAATTGAAGTATTGGTCGAGCAGGAGCCAAAAACAGGGCACCGTCCGAAATCTCATGACAAGTAGATCGATTGCTCTCTCATCCGGAATCGATTCCGTTATAGAACGGATTGGCTCCAATGTGGCGCTAAGTGAAATGCTGCTCGATCCATCGGGCAACCGCTTGGGCGTACAGCGTGTGTTCCAACTCAAGCACGCGGGCGGCGAGGGACTCGGGAGTGTCGCCGGAGCGCACTTCAATTCCCCCGCGCTGGATCATGATCGGGCCGCGGTCGTATTCCGCATCGACATAGTGGACCGACACCCCGGTCTCCCTGTCTCCGCTCGCGATCACCGCTTCGTGGACGCGAGGCCCGTACATCCCCTTGCCGCCGTGTCGCGGGAGCAGCGCGGGGTGGATGTTCAGGATCGCATCGGGGAAGGCGCGGATCAGGGCGGAGGGGACTTTCCGCATGTAGCCCGCGAGGCAGATCAGATCGGTTCCCGCATCATGGAAAGCGCGGATCAGGGTCGCGGCAAACTCCTCGCCGCTCTCGAACTCGTCACGCCGGATCGTTCTGCTGGGCACCCCGAATCGGGCGGCGACGTCGTGGACGCCCGCCTCCGGGTTGTTGGAGAGTACGAGCACGCCCTTCGCATTCAACCGGCCTTCTGCGCATGCGGCGAGCAGCGCCTCGGCGTTGGAACCCCGTCCGGACGCCATGATCCCGAGTCCAACGGGGCGATCCTTCATCGCGCGGGTTCCACGGTCAGCATTCCCGCGTCTACGTTCAGCGTCGCCCACGCGCCCAGCGGAAGAGTCCAGGTGGGGCCGGCGTGGCCGTAAGCTGCCCCGCTCGCCAGCGGGATCGAGGACAGGGCTTCACGCAGAACGGCAACGGCGCTGCCCGTACGGTCGAGCTGTTTTCCTTTTTCATGCTGGTCGAAACGTCCGAGCAGAATCCCTCGGACTCCCCGGAATGCTCCCGACATCAGCAGTTGCGTCAGCATTCTGTCGATCCGGTACGGCGGCTCGTCGATTTCCTCGAGAATGACGACCGCACCTGAAAAATCGGGCGTCCATTCTGTTCCGCAGAGAGCCGCGAGCACCGCGAGGTTTCCGCCAAGCAGCGGGCCTTCCGCCTTTCCGGCATGAACGGGGGCGAGCTCTGTTTCGTCCGGCATCGGCAGCGGCTTTCCCCATGCTTCTCCCTGCACTGCGTGCAGCCACTGCAGGTTCGAAAATTCGTCCAGGCCCCTCCCAAAGCCCCGGGCGAGCTGAGGACCGGAGAAGGAGACCAGACCGCAGCGCTGCCACAGCGCAAGCTGCAGGGCCGATATGTCGGAGAAGCCGGTGAAGGATTTCGGATGGTCCGCAAAGGTTTTCCAGTCCAGCAGCGGCAGGAGACGCATCGTGCCATAGCCGCCACGCGTGCAGATCACCCCGGCTGTTCCGGGATCGGCAAAGGCCGCCGCCAGGTCGTCCGCCCGGTCCGCGTCGGAGCCCGCGAGATATTCAGTGGAATCGAGAGCGTGCATGGCGGGCACGACTTCGAAACCGAGGTTCCGAAGCGCGGACACACCGGATTCGACCTCTTCACGGCTGACCGGTCCCGCGGGGGAGACCGCCGTCAACTTGCTGCCGGGGAAAATGGATTCTGGTGTTATTGCCACAGGTTGCTGACCAAACGGTATTCGCCGTATCCCATCTCGTCCACAAATACGAACTGACGCTGCAGATCGTAGTAATACCAGATTTCGTACGGCTGCTGGTTGATCTCGAAGGGATGGCGCTCGACCTCGGAGGGCGGGCCGAAGCGGACGTAGACTTCCCCCCGGTCTGTCTCCCAGCCGTTGCGGAACGTACCGAACAGCATGTTTGCCCGTTCGATCCGCCCGTAGTATTCCTGCATCAGTTCGTTCTCGGGGGTGTCCGGGCTCGGATCGCGCTCCTTCCAGAATTTCTTGAAAAGCTCCTCCTTCTCTCCTGGCAGGGCCTTCGTCATCTTCTTCAGTTCGCTGGTTTTCGCGATATAGCGGAGTTGACGGATCGCGGTGTCCAGGTCTGGGACCGAGCCCGGGAGCCCGCTGAGGTGAATGCGGAAGGAAGTTCCCTTCAGTGCCGTGTAACCGTTGCCCGAAACCTGCATTTCGAAGGCGTACCGCCCGACCGGAAGGTCTTTGATGTTGATCTTCAGGTAATCCCGCGTCACCGGGTGTACAGCGGTACGCTTGAGATGCAGCTCGCGGACGACATCTCCCGTGGCGTTCAACACTCGGGCGTAGATGGCAAGACTGTCCGCTTCGTACGGCTGGACCTCATAGTAGATGAAAACCGGTTCCCGCGCTGCGAGGATCACCTTGTCCACGTTGGGCACGATCTCGATCGCCCCGTCGCTGCTGACATGGATGCTGCGGGCAACAATCAGGTCGGACATTTCAATGCCGCCGAGGCCGTAGCTCGGAACCTGGATCACCTGCTTGACAGTCGCCGTGCGCTTCGACTCCTGGTCTGTCAGGTTTGCCACGATCATGTACTCGCCGGCGGGAAGCGCAAAGGCCGTCTGGGCTACGGATACCTGCTCGGGATCGGTCGTGTCCTCGAATTTGGAGACGACAACCGTTTTCTTCCAGATCTTGTTCGTCACACGAGGCGAGTTTTCGTCTTTTCCCGCGAGTACCGATAAATCGATTTCGTAGGTAGCTTCGTACCCGCGTCCGGAACGCACGAATTGCAGGTCCTCATAGGTGATGTCCAGGTAGATCAACACCTGGGCTTTTTCTGGAGTGGAACCGAACAGCGAAACAGCGTCGAGATAGAAAAGGGGTCGCGCATTCCGGGCAAACTGTTTGTTCCCCATGTCCGGCTGCGCGGTGGCGAGCGACGCACCGAGGACAAGCGCCACCAAAGGCCCGATCAGTTGCGTGGTTCGTTTCGACATTGACATCCTCGCGGTCACCGTCCTGCCGGCTCTAAAATCATCATAAAGGGTTCGGCCTTTTGTATGATACCACGGATACGTTCGCCGGGTTGCGCCTTTCCAACGAAAACTGCTTCTCCATCTATGTCCGGTGCATCCCAGGCCGTACGGCCTCGCGGACACCCGTTTTCGTCCAGCGATTCCACGAGCATCTCCGCCGTCAGCCCCACCCTCGACCGGTACCAGTCATCAGCCTGATCGTGCGCGAGCTCCTGTACCTGGAGTTCGCGCTCCGTCGCGGTCTCATCGTCAGGCGCGGACCGTTTGACCGATCGCGTCCCCTCCTCGGGGCTGTAACGAAAGACTCCAAGACGTTCGAAGGCCGTTTCATTCAGCCGAACTAGCAATGTACGAAATTCTACCTTTCCCTCGCCGGGATGTCCCACAATCACGCTGGTGCGCAGAGCGATTCCTTCAATCCGCTCCCGCAGCAGATCGATCCAGCGCCGCATTTGCGCCCAGGTGGTGCCTCGGCCCATCGCCTTCAGCATGGCGTCGTCGGCGTGCTCGATCGGAAAATCGAGGTAGGGGACAAGAGCGGGGGTTTCCGCCAGCGCCTGCACAAACGACTCGGTGAACAGGGGTGGATGGGTGTAGAGCACGCGCAGCCAGCCGTCCGCCTTCGCGACCATCTCCCCGAGACGGGGTAGCAACTGTTCAATCCGGATGCCGTTGTCCAGGTCGAAACCGTAACTGTTGACTTCCTGGGCTGTGACAATGATCTCCCGGACCCCTAGCACGAGCAGACGGGACGCTTCCGACAGGATCGAGGCGGGCCGGCGGCTTGTGTAGGGTCCGCGGATGGCGGGAATTGCGCAATAGGCGCAGCGACGGTCGCACCCCTCGGCGATTTTCAGGTACGCGACCGGGGAGTCGTCCGCCCGGCGAAGACTGGAGAGCACGTCCTCCAGCGAACGCGCCATTCTCCCGGCGTGCTCTTCTTCGTCGGGGTCAGGTTGTGCGATTTCCGGCCGTATTGGGGTCAGGCTGTGAAGTAGCTGTTCGAACTGGCCGGGACTGTACCAGCCGTCCACTTCGGGCAAGTCGTCCCGCAGCATTTCCTTGTAACGGGCAGGGAGACAGCCGGTGATGTAGAGGCTGCGGTTTGCCGCTTCGCTCTTCCAGTTTACACCTTCGAGCATCGCTTCCACCGCTTCCGCTCGGGCGTCTCCAATGAACGCGCAGGTGCTGACGATCACCGTATCCGCCGCGTCCGCCTGCTCGACAAAGGTCGCCCCGCGTGCGGCCAGACCCGCCGCAAGCAGGTCATGGTCCACGTCCAGTTTCGGGCAGCCGAGCCGGTGCAGGTAGATCTTTCGCCCCACGCAAACCCCCAAATTAAAAAGGGGACACGTACCTTTTAATTTCAAGACAGGCACGTTTGTACCAAACGAGGTAACAGGAAATTAAAAGGTACGTGTCCCTTTTTTAATTCTTTCCAAATATCGCCTCGACGATACGCCGAGCGTCGAAAGGAACCAGGTCCTCGATTCCTTCGCCGAGGCCGAGCCATTTCACCGGGATTTTCAACTCCCGTCCGATTGGCACCAGCACGCCCCCCTTGGCGGTGCCGTCCAGCTTGGTCACGACCAGCCCGGTCACCCCGCTGCTCTCGGAAAAGACTTTCGCCTGGCTTAGGCCGTTCTGGCCGGTGGCACCGTCCACGATCAGCAGCACCTCGTGCGGGGCGTCCGGGATCTGTTTTTTCGCGACACGGTTCAGTTTTTCCAGTTCCGCTATCAGGTTGGCCTTGGTGTGCAGCCGTCCGGCGGTGTCCACGAGTACGCGGTCCATTCCGCGCGCTTTTGCCGCCGCGAGGCCGTCGTAAACCACGCTCCCCGGGTCGGCGCCGCTGGCCCCGCGTACAATGTCCACACCGGCACGCTGGGCCCAGATCGTCACCTGCTCGACAGCGGCGCTGCGAAACGTATCCGCCGCGACGATCAGCACTTTTTCCCCGGCGTTCGCATAATGGGCGGCGAGTTTGCCCAGCGTGGTGGTCTTGCCAGTGCCGTTGACTCCAACGACGAAGGTCACAAACGGCTTCGAGATGGGGGGCGCTTCCGTTTCCCCGGAACTATCGGTCGAGGCTTCGCTGATCATCGCCGTCAGTTCCTCGCGCAGGACATTCAGTACGTCCTCGCCCGCAAGCTCCTCGCTTATTGCACGTTCACGGAGACGGTTGAGCAGCTCGAGCGTGGTTTCGACGCCGAGATCGGCTGTGATCAGCACCTCCTCCAGCCGCTCGAGGGTCTCCTCGTCGAGCTTGCGCCCGCCGACCGCGGTGCGGATGCCGGACACGACCGCGTCCCTGGTTTTCGTCAATCCCTGGCTGATCTTCTTTAAAAAATTCATCTCAGGCGAATCCTCAGGTGTCTCATCGTGCACGGGGAAGGTACAAACGGGTCAGGGGTTGGGCGAAGAATATGGATGGTGTCCGGCGAGATCAGCTATTCGTGTTCGTATCCCCCCAGCCGAGTTTCTGGCGGAGGATGGCGTAGAACTGGCGGCCAGCGAACTTGACCACGCAGGCGTTGCTCTTGGCGCGGCGCACAGTCAGCGACTGCCCGCTTTTCAATTGTGTAACGGTCTGACCGTCCACCGAAATGGAAACAGTCGGCGCGGGCGTGTGGGCGACTACTTCTACCGTTTTGTCGTCGTCGATGACGAGCGGACGGTTGGAGAGGGAATGGGGGTTTAGCGGGACGATTAGGATCCCGCCCATTTTCGGTTCGAGGATCGGGCCGCCGGAGGAGAGCGAATAGCCGGTTGAACCTGTAGGGGTGGAGACGATCAGGCCATCGCCGCGGAAGGTGTTGAGATAGACGCCGTTAATGCTGGCTTTCAGTTCTATCAGACGGGAGTACCCTGCCTTGTCCACAACGACGTCGTTCAGCGCGTACCAGGGACCCTGCGGCTTGCCATCGGTTGCAGTGACTTCAAGCAGGATCCGCCGCTCAATCTCCCATTCTCCGCGCAGGAGCTGTTCGGTTCGTTCGTAGAGTTCGTCTGTGGAGACTTCGGTGAGGTAGCCGAGGCCGCCGAGGTTGACGCCCATTACCGGGGTTTCCTGTCCTTTCAGGAGACGGATAGTGTTCAAAAACGTGCCGTCGCCGCCGAAGGAGATCACAACGTCACCCTTTCCGCCGATCTCCGCCGCCGGGATGAAATCGTTGTGTCCAAGACCGCTCAGCTCCTGGAATTCATCGCTGACAACGTGCTGCACCCCACGTTCGCGCAGCCACGCCAGAAACGGCGGCAGCACGTCCACCACTTCCGGCTTTGTGCGGTTTCCTGTCACGACGAGGATCATCTGCCTAACGCCTCCGGATCGATCTCTTCCGACTCGCCGCTGTCGAGCAGTTTGCGCACACGGACCTGCGCTTTCTCGAGCACCTTGCGGCAGCGCGCCAGGACCTTCTGTCCCTCTTCGAACAGTTTCAGGCTCTCTTCGAGGTTCTCGCCGCCCTCCTCGAGCTTCTCGATGATCTCCTCAAGACGGGCGAGGTCCTGTTCGAACGTCGGTTCTTTATCCGTTTTCTTTTGCTCAGCCACTTGTCATCATCCCGTGTATTTCTGGGACAGTATACTCACAATGCCGACGACAGGCATTGTGAGTATACTGTCCCCGTTTTTTCTCATCTCTTCGAGCCCGTAGGGCCATCTCCGGGGCGCACCTGCTCGACTCGCGCTCCGGCCTGACCGCGCATCAGGACCAGGTCGAGCAGCTGGCCCTCTATCAGTTCAGCGGCGTCGCGAACTACTTTTTCGCCACTCTTGACAACCGCATAGCCGCGTTTCAACACGCCCAGCGGCGAGAGCGCTGCAAGCCTGTCGATCTGGCGGTCGAGGGTGCCGGACATTCTTTCCAGGTTTCCACGGAGGCTCCGCTCCGAGCGGTCCTCGAGGTCGTCGAGGCGCTGAAAATACTGTTCGATCCGATCGGGCAGGCGTCGCAGCCCGTACGCTCCGGCGTACCCTTCAACTCGCTGACGAAGGCTTTCGACGACCATCCAGGTCGAGCGCCCGAGACGGCTGCCCAAGGCCGCGAGCTGGCGTTCGAGTTCGTGGCGGTCGGGAGTGGCCCGTTCCGCCGCGCCGGTGGGAGTGGGGGCGCGCAGGTCGGCAGCGAGATCGGTCAGCGTTGTGTCGGTTTCATGGCCGACGCCGCTGATGATTGGGATGGTGCAGGCGGCGACCGCCCGCACGGTGATCTCCTCGTTGAACGCCCACAGATCCTCGAGCGAGCCCCCGCCTCGAGCGACGAGGATCACGTCAGGCGGTTCGGGCAGCGCCTGCAGGGTCGCTAGCGCGTCCGCAACACTCTGCGCCGCGCCTTCGCCCTGGACCCGTGCCGGTGCTAGGATCACATCGATTCCGAACCCACGCCGGGCGAGAGTGACCAGCACATCGCGCACTGCCGCGCCGGTGTCCGAGGTGACCACTCCAATCCGTCGGGGATTTACGGGAATCGGCCTCTTCCGTTCGGGGGCGAAAAGTCCCTCGGAGGCGAGCTTTTCCTTCAGCCGTTCGAACTCCACGGCGAGTGCTCCGCGGCCTCCGGGTTGCATCATCTCGATGACGATCTGGTACTCGCCGCGAGGCTCGTACACGGAGAGACGCCCGAAGACGAGCACCTCGTTGCCGTTCTCCGGGCGGAAATCCAGCTTTTGCACTTGCGTCCGCCACATCACGCCTTTGATCGACGCGGCGTCGTCCTTGAGCGTCAGGTAGAGGTGTCCGCTGCGGTGCAACAGGACGTTCGACAGCTCCCCCTTCAACCACAATGGCGGAAATGCGCCCTCGATCGTCCGCTTGATCTCACGGGTCAGTTCGCTGACCCCATAGACGCGGTCGGCGACATTCATTTGCGCAGGACCTTGACGATCACCGTCAACAGAATGCTGATCAAGATGCTGGTGGCGATCGGTATGTAAATGCGAACGCCTCCCTTAGCGAGGACGATGTCCCCGGGGAGTCGTCCGAACCCCAGTTTGCCCAGGAGCAGAAGGGCGGCTCCAGCGAGGACGAGAATGCCGCCGGTGATGATCACCAGCCTGGCCAGGTCCTCCACTGCACCCTCCTTAGCGCTTCTTCTTCTTGTGGCGGTCGCGCTTACGGCGTTTCTTCCGTTTGTGCGTCCGAATCTTCTGCAGTTTCCGCTTTCTTCCGCAAGGCACAGTCTGACTCCTTGATCCATCTTTTTTCGCGCCCGGACCTCCGGCACGAACTCGTCAACGGTCGGGAAAAGTAACGAGGCCGGAAGCCTCGCGGGTACTTCAAGAGTCACGGGGCTCCCCGAGGTGCCCCACTCCCCGGACCGGTCTACCCTTTGTTCACCCTGGCTTTCAGTTTGTCCGAAGGCCTGAAGACAGGGGCCTTTTTCGCCTCAACCCGGATTCGCTGGCCGGTCTGGGGATTGATAGCGTCCCGCGCGGCACGCTGCTCTACTTTGAATGTGCCAAATCCACGAATTTCAACGTGATCGCCCTTGACAAGCGCCTCGCTGATCCCCTCCAGAACGCCCTCAACAACGGCTGCCACCTCAACCTGGGTAAGTCCCGTACCGGAGGACACTACCGCCACCAGATCCGCTTTGTTCATCGTGCTCTCTCCACCTTCCATCGATACTGGAACACAGACCGGCTCTCCAGCTGTGATACCGTCTTTGATACCGCGTTGTCCAACAGCCGCTCCAGCCAGCCGAACTCGCGCCGCCGCAGGGGACGAACGGTTCGCGGTTCACCCGCCAGTCCGGCCATTTTCCCGGCCATCCAAACCGCCGCGTGAAGATCGCCGAGGCGATCCACAAGACCCAGGCTCAACGCCTGACGCCCGGTGTACACCCGTCCATCCGCCACCTTGCGAACCGCTTTCAGGGGCAGCTTGCGCTCCTCGGCGACCGCTTCGGTGAACTGGACAAAAGCGTCGTCAATATACCCTTGAAAAACCTTCCGTTCCTCGTCTGTCATCTCTCGAGCCGGGTTGCCGGAGTCCTTGAAGGGCCCGCTCTTGATCACCTCGCTGGACACCCCGATTTTGGCGAGCAACTCGCTCCACTGGGTAAATTCGATCAGCACGCCGATCGAACCGGTGGTCGTTCCCGGGTTTGCGACGATGCTGTCGGCCCCGAGCGCGGCGTAGTAGGCGCCGCTGGTCGCGATCCCGCCCATATCCGCGACAACCGGTTTGACTTCCCGCGCACGTTTCAGAGCTTCATAGAGCTCCTGGGATGCCGCAACGCCACCCCCGGGGCTCTCCAGCCGCACGACAATACCCTTGATCCGGCTGTCTTTCCGGAAATCGTCGATCTCTTCAATCCACCCCTGGGTATCCCAGAGCACCCCCGTAACCTCGACCAACCCTATGTTTCCGCTGCCGAGCGGCAGCATCGAGTCACTGCGAATGCCCCGTGTGGAGAGAATGGCCACCAGGATGACTGCGGCGAGCACGGCGGCCAGAAGGATCAGATCACGCCGTCTACGATGGTTCACCGCGTCTCCGGTGCGTGATGGACAATGATTTCTTCAGCGGGTTGCGCGCTGCGAGCGTCACGAATCAGCAGCCAGCGGGTCAAATCTGCCGTCATCGACAGCGGGGTTCCCTTTTCCTTCACTTGCGGCGCCGCGGCCTGAAGTGTGGAAACCGTGGATGCGTGAACCCTTCTGCTGGCGATGCGGGGTTGAGGGGGATAGACGACAAGCTTCTGTCCGGGGCGAATGATGCTGCGCCTTGACAGGCCGTTCCAGCGGAGCAGCTTGCTGAGCCCGACATGATACCGTTCCGCGATCTCCGAGAGCGTATCGCCTCGGCGGACGTAATGGATCCGGCGCTGGTAGCCGTCCGGAAGCTCCGGGTCGCTGAGTGCGTAGAGCGCGTCGTTTGGCACCGAGGTCGAGGCAATCGGGATCAACAGGTACTGGTTGATACTGATCCTGTGTGGATTGGAAATGCCGTTCGCGGGCACATCCATGATCGCTCGAGTTGTGGTGCCGTACTTCGCCGCGATCGTCGACAGTGTCTCTCCCTTGCGCACCCTGTGACGGGTCCAGGAGGTCTTCTTGTCGTCGGGAATGGATTGGTACGCTTCGTCAAACTCCTCGCTCATCCCCTCGGGAAGGAAGACGAGGGTGGAGTCCCGGTTCGGCGGAGTGCACCAGCGAATCAGCGAGGGATTCAAATCCCGCAGGACGTTCAAATCGACACTCAAGGCGTCGGCGAGCGCCGTCAGCTCTACGGGCTCGTTGACCATCACGGTGTCCCGTTTCGGAGCGGGGACGTAGACGATCGGCGGAAAACCGTACGCCTCCGGGTCCTTTGCGATCCGCCGCGCCGCGAGGAATGTGGGTACGTAGTTCCGTGTCTGGCGCGGCAGCCGGGTCATCTTCCAGAAATCCTTGCTCCTGTTGCGGCGGATTTCTCGGCGGATGCGGCCTTCCCCACAGTTGTAAGCGGCCAGGGTGAGGTACCAGTCGCCAAGGTGTTCGTGCAGTTGGCGCAGGAAGCGGGCTGCCGCGTGGGTCGCCTGTTCCGGGTCGCGCCGCTCATCGTACCACCAGTCCGATCTCAAGTCGAAGATGCGGGCGGTGGAGCCGATGAACTGCCAGGGTCCGACGGCCCGCGCCCAACTGCGGGCGTCCTCGCGGAAACCCGACTCGATCATCGAAAGGTAGACGAGATCTTCCGGAACGCCATGCTGGCGCAGAATCGGCGCCATCCTTGGAATCATCTCTCCCGCGCGCGAAAGCCACCGTGACATCGCAACCCGTCCACGCTCGTTTTGCGAGAGGTAGTGAACCATCCGCTCCACCTTCGCGTTTGAGGTGTCGGGGATGTCCGGCAGCCGGTCGACCTCGTTGATCGTCGGGTCGAAGACAACTTCAAAACTGTCGGGCACAAGCACGTCAAGCAGGCTGTCCGCGTCGAAATCCTCCTCCTGTGCGGCCAGCAGCTCCATCACTCCCTCATCCGTGGCCACCATGTCCACGGCGAAGGAACCGAAATGCTGCTCGTAGGTGTTCCGCCAGACCAGGAGAGTGTCGACAACAGCCTTGCGCGCTTTTTCAGGAAGGTCGAAGACAATGCTCTGGAGTGCGAGGATGGCCTCCATGGTTCGATCTTCAGAGAGGGAGCTGTCTCCGGCGGCGAGCAGGCTGTCCGCTTCCCCCATCCAGCGGGGTGTGGCTTCGAGCAGTTCTTCGGGCCGGATCCGGTTTGGGGCTTCGGGTGGGGCGGTTTCCTGCGGTACGATCTCCTCTGGAACGAGATCATGCCGTTTCAGGAGAGAAGCGCCGTCAGCGCAGCCTAAAAGAATCGCTGAAACGGCTACTAGCGCGCCCAAACCCCCAAACCACCGCCTCTTCATGTGTTGAAACATGATCAAGCCATCATCTCATAACAAAAGAAACGCGATCTCGCACGATCGCACGCGTTTTCGCAAACGTAATACATAATGAAGAACCCCGCAAGTCTGTTGTGAACCATTCATTAAACGTATTCCAGACCGCAGGGTTTGCTTGTTGCGCCGCAAAGTAGGACGTACTTTGCCCCTATGAAAGCATCGGCACCCCCAGTGGCTCTCTTGATGGCCGCGGCAGCGCTCCTGTCCGGATGCGTTACTCATAGGTTTTTCATCGACTTGCGCAGCGCGAATCGGATTCAGTACGTCGTCGACGGAGACAGTGTTGATGTCTTCGACGGATTGATCCAACTGCCGCGAAAAGACGCCTGGACCTTGACAGATCGCCAAAGAACCGAAGGTGTTGACGAGGAGCCCACCATCCGTCTCAGCTATACGGCGAACCCCGGCACCACCATCAAACACCCCGTTGGACCACCAGAAAACCCAGGCAGGATCACGGTGCACCGGGGGAGAAACCCGCTTTACAAGAACGTTCGAGTGGACGCTGAATTTCCATCCTGGGAAGTAAAAGAGCGGTATGGCGACCCGGAAAAGTACCTCCCTGACACACTGCTTCAAGTCCTGGACCAGCCGGATTTCGACTCTCTGTCCCCCGGAAAACGGGAAGAGTACGAGCAGCGCTTCTGGGAGGCACAAGTCCACTCCGCACGCGATCGCTACCGCCACATGCTGAACGACCTTGTCCTGCCGGAACTGGAGAGCAGGGGCCGGGTTGTGGACGATGATGCGTACGAGCAGGGGGCGATTCCGCTCGAAGAGAAGATGGACGTTCTGTCCCGGGCCTGCCTCCGGGCCGGGGAGAACGCGAGCGATCTCGATTGGTACGACGAACTGCGGATGCCGCTGGCGGAATCGGCGATGGTGATTCTCGGCGGGCACACGGCGGACTGGCTGCCGCTGGCTGACTCGCTTGAACGGCGGTATAAAAGCTGGCTGGACTTCTCCGACGAGAGCGTGGTTCTCGAACTGTTGATGCCGGGCAGAGTGTCAACCACGATCCAGCCGGATACGCTGCGGGGCGATACCCTGGTCTGGGAGTTCACGGGGGATACCGTGTCGGACAGCACGCTTGTGCTGACCGCGTCCTCCTGGGAGCCTCGCTGGCCCGGGGTAATTCTCCTGCTGCTCCTGATTCAGGCGGTCGCAACCTTTTTGCTGCACCGCCGCTATCGCCGCAGGGCCTGAATCTCCGATGACCGGCGAATCCATGAACTGGACGGATCTTCTCGACAAGGTGTGCGTTCTTTCGCAGCGTGCCGGGGATTACCTCCGCGCAGAGCGTCAACGGATTGGGATGGATCGCATCGAGGTGAAGGGGCAGGGTGATTTTGTCAGTGACGCCGACCGTGGTGCCGAGGAAATCCTGCGCGAAGGGTTGTTGCAGATCCTCCCCGGAAGCGTGGTGATGGGCGAGGAGGGGAGCCCGCACGAAAGAGGTGGAGAGTGGCGCTGGATCGTCGATCCGCTCGATGGCACGGCAAACTACCTCGCGGGCTTTCCGATCTGGGCGGTTTCGGTCGCGCTCGAAGATCGGCGCGAGCACCCGGACGGGTTTGGTCCGCGCGCCCTCGGCGTGGTGCATCTGCCAATGATGGGAATCACCTGGGAAGCCGTTCGCGGTGCAGGTGCTTTTCGTAACGGGTCCCGGATCGAGGTTCGGGACAATCTTCCGGTGCAGAGCATGCTGCTGGCAACAGGTTTTCCCTTTCGCACCCGCGATCAACTGAGCGGCTACCTGGAGCTTTTCACCCGTCTCTACCGTCAGGTCGGGGATGTTCGCAGGGCGGGAGCTGCCGCAGCCGATCTCTGCTGGGTGGCGGAGGGGACGTACGCCGGTTTTTTCGAAATGGATTTGAAACCGTGGGATATCGCGGCCGGCGGATTGATCATTGAAGAGGCGGGCGGCGTGATTAGTGACTGGTGGGGCGGCGATTCGCTGGGCACGGGGTGGGTTGTCTGCGGGTGCAGGGAGGCCTACGATCTTCAGAAACGGACGATCGAAGAGCTTGATTTTTCGCAACCAGATCGCCGCTGGAGCTAGCGCGCAGTTCGCAGCTCTCGTTATACTTGACCGGCAGGGCAGGAATCGGCAACGACGAATGAGGTGAGGGGATGGACGACAGGATCGCCTATCAGGCACAATTGGCCCGGCTGGCCGATGCCGCCTCCTTTGTGGTGCGCTCCGTCGGACGGTGGCTTCGCCAGGAACGGGAGTCGATCACCGAGGATGTCGTTGAAATGAAACAGCCTGGCGATTTTGTCACCGACCGGGATCGAATGGCGGACAAAAGGCTGCGCGAGGAGTTGCTCTCGATCCTACCCGGAAGCGGTGTTCTCAGTGAGGAAGGCAAAGCGATCAAGGGGGATGGCTTCTGGCGGTGGATTGTCGATCCCCTCGACGGAACGACCAACTATCTCGCCGGTTTGCCGCACTGGGCGGTGTCGGTCGCGCTCGAGGACCGAAACGGGATTCGCAGCGGCTGGGGTGAGCTGGTGTTCGGCATCGTCTATCTGCCCATTCTCGACCGCCTCTATCTTGCCCGCAAGGGGCACGGGGCCAAGTGCAACGGAAAGCCGATCCAGCTCGGGAAACCCCGCCTGCAGCGCCGCTCCACGATCTCGCATTGGTGGCCCATGTCCACCGGCAAACCGATGACGGGATTTCTTCAGATTGTCGACAGCCTGCACGGCAGGGTGGGGGGCATTCGCAACGTCGGTAGTCCTGCGAGCGAACTGGCGCTGGTGGCTCACGGCGAACTGGATGGATTCTTCGCCACCGATATGGAACCGGCTGATCTCGCCGCGGGCATTCTGCTGATGCAGGAAACCGGCGGAGTCGTGGGCGATCCCTGGGGACGCGACCCTCTGGACAGCGGATGGATCATCGCCGGGTCCGAACCCGTTCACGAGCTGCTGCGCAAGGAAATTCGAGACGTCTTTCGAAGTGCGCCGAAGAAAAAAGACAGGTCCTGAACGGTTTCCTCTCCCCGCGCTGTTTTGGCTTCAGGTAGTGCTTGAGCTGTTTCTCACAATCACTTTCTCCGAGAGGAAATTGCGGAACGGACCGGATCATGCGGGAAGCTCCCCCGTTCCCGGATTGAACTCTCCTCCGTCTTGCGTGCGCGCCGGTGGTCTCTGCACGTTGCCTACGGGAGGGCATTATCAGGAAGAGGGGGACTCCATGCCCCAACGACTGCCTGCCGTCGCCGGGTCCTTCTACCCGGCTGATCCCGAGACATTGCGGCGTGAAATCCATTCGTTGCTGGAGGCCGCAGCCAGCGAATCTCCCGGCGAAATCGTTGGGCTGTTGGCCCCGCATGCGGGTTACGTGTACAGCGGTCCGGTGGCTGCGGAGGCCTATCGCCACTTGCGAAGCCGGAGCTACGACGCGGTCATTCTCATCGGCCCCTCCCACAGGGTGCATCTCGAATACAGTGCGGTTTTCGTCGATGGCAGGTGGCAGACTCCCCTGGGCAACGTGCGGGTTGCGGCGGAGCTTGCCACTGCAATTTGCACGGCCGGAGGAGACTCCGTGCGCGCCGATGAGTCCGTACACATGGTGCGGGGGCACGCCGGTGAACACAGCCTTGAAGTGCAGATCCCTTTTCTCCAGACTGTTCTCGAAGATGTGCCGATCGTCCCGATCATGATGGGAAAGCAGAGTCCGGCGGAGGCTTCCGTGCTGGCGTCCGCGATCACCGAGGCGGCGGCGGGCAAACGGGTTCTGCTCATCGCTTCGAGCGACCTTTCGCATTTTCATTCGGACCGTGAGGCACGGATGCTCGACGGCCGTATCCAGGAGGCGGTGGCGCTGTTCGACCCGGCGGTGCTCTGGCAGGCGATCCGGAAGGAAGGCTCGGAAGCCTGCGGGGCGGGTCCGCTCGCCGCTGTGATGGAGGCGTCACGCCAGCTCGGCGCCCGGCGGGCCGTGCCGCTTTCGTATGCGACTTCCGCCGACGTTCCCCTGGGTTCGAGGAGCAATGTCGTCGGCTATCTCGCCGCTGCATTCGTACGGGGGGCAGCTTGAGCGAAGAGCCATTAAACCAGGCGCAACGGGAGGAGTTGCTGAAAATCGCCCGCGCCGCGGTGGTCACAGCGGCGCGCGGTGAACGGCAGATCTCTCCGATCACAAACGATCCTGCCTTGCGCAGAAAAGCTGGAGCCTTTGTCACTCTGACGGAACGGGACGGCAAGCTGCGCGGCTGCATCGGGTACATCGGCGCCGACCGGCCGCTTATCGATACCGTTGCCCAGGCGGCTGCCGCGGCCGCTACGCGCGACTCACGTTTCCCTCCACTCTCCCCGGCGGAGCTCGAGGGACTTGGAATTTCGATCAGCGTGCTCAGCCCGCCCAAGCCGGTGAGGGAAATCGGACAGATCGTACCGGGACATCACGGTTTGATTGTGCGCAAGGGTTACTGGCAGGGATTGCTGCTGCCCCAGGTTGCTGCACGCTACGGTTGGGATACCGAGCGCTTCCTCGACGAAACCTGCCTGAAGGCGGGGATGAGGCGCGGGGAATGGCGCGATCCGGGAGTCGTGATCGAGTGCTTTACGGCGGAAGTGTTCGGCGATTACGAGATCGAGAACGCCTGAACGCCATAGAATGTGACCACATCTTCCTTGTTGGTCCCTCCGAACATCCTCTATATTGCTTCGCGGTGAAATCCATCAAGCGGGGAATTTGATCTCAAGGTGAGCGACGCGAGCAACAAGCCGCAGGTGCTGGACGAGGAACGGTTGATGGAGCTGGTGAAACTGTTCGAGGGTTTCACCCAGGCATCATCCACCTTCGCTCAGTCCTACGCCGCGCTCGAACAACGGATTGCCCAACTCTCCAACCAGCTCGAGGAGCAATCCTACTTATTGGAGCGAACGGCGGGCTTTCTCTCTTCGGTGCTCGCGCATGTGCCCGTGGGCATTGTCGTTGTGGATATGGACGGCAGGATCTCACTTTTCAACGAAGAGGCCGAACGGTTGACCGGGCTACTCGCGGAAGATGTGATCGGCAAATTCTATGGTGACACGCTCCCCGCGCCGGTGAACGAACCGACATCTGCGATCTACACGCTCACCAATGGCAGCGAGATTGACAGCCGCGAACGGGACCTTGCCCGCCCCGACGGAGACGGCCTGCCGGTGCGCTTTTCCACGGCCTGGATCTACGGCGATGACGCCCAGCCGTTCGGCGTGCTCGAATTTTTCGAGGATCTCCGCCCCCTGCGAGAGCTTCAGATCAGGATGCAGCAGAGCGCCAGTCTCGCCGCGTTGGGCGAAATGGCTGCGCAGGTGGCGCACGAGCTCCGCAACCCTCTCGCCGGTGTCCAGGGATTCGCCCAGTTTTTGCAGGAGGATATCAAGGAGAGTCACCCGGCGCACAAGATCGCCGAGAAAATCATGGTCGGCGTCAAAGATATCGAACGGATCGCGAGCCGGCTGCTCGAATTCACCCGCCCGATGAGCCTCAATTGCCAGGAGATTGACCTCTGCGAAATCCTGGAACAGGAGGCGGAGCTCGCCCGTGCGGAGCTGGCGGAGCGCAACGACGTATCGCTTGAGCTGGAAATTCCCCGGGAGCGGGTGAAGGTGTGGTGTGACGGGAGTCTGCTCAAACAGGCCGTCTTGAACCTGTTGAAGAATGCGATGCAGGCGTTAAAGGAAGCCGGCGGAAAAATATTCGTGTCGTTGTACTGGGACCTGCTGCGCAATCGGGTCCACATCCTGGTTAGTGATAACGGGGTGGGAATCGGGGACGAGACTCTCTCAAAGATCTTCAACCCGTTTTTCACGACCCGCACCCAGGGAACCGGACTTGGACTCTCGATGGTGAAAAAAATCGTGGATGCCCATCGGGGAACCATCGATGTTACTTCCACGCCGGGGGAGGGGACGAATTTCCGGATTGAATTACCCATCGCGAGGGGCGAATGAGCGGTTCACGCGTGCTGATTGTCGATGACGACAAACTGGTTCGGGAGTACCTGGAAGAGGCGCTCACCCGTCTCGGCCATCAGGTGAGTACCGCCATGGACGGCCAGGAGGGGATCGAGATCATCGAGACCGACGATTTCGATCTGATGTTCACCGATATCAAGATGCCTCGTTTGGATGGGCTCGGCTTTCTCGCCCAGGCGGTGCGGCGACAGCCGGAAACGCCGGTGATCGTGCTGACTGCGTACGGCACCATCGAGAGCGCGGTCGAGGCGATGAAAAAAGGCGCCTACGACTACCTGAGTAAACCGATCGACAAGGACCTGCTGAAACTGACGGTGGAGCGGGCGCTGCAGAAGCGCAGACTGGTGCGTGAGAACCGTGCGCTCCGCAGCCTGGTCGAGCAGGAGCAGAGCATTGCGGCCATTGTCGGCACGTCGGAGCCGTTGCGCCAAGTCGTCGAAATGCTCGAGGTGATTGCGCCGCAGCCGGTGGACGTGCTGATCACCGGACCCTCGGGCACGGGCAAGGAGTTGGTCGCGCGAGCATTGCACTGGTCCAGTCCGCGTGCGGAAAAACCGTTCATCAAAATGAATTGCGCAGCGCTCCCCGAAGGGTTGATCGAGAGCGAGTTGTTCGGCCACGAAAAGGGCGCCTTCACCGGCGCGATCAAGACACGCAAGGGAAAATTCGAGGCGGCCAACGGCGGTACGATTCTGCTCGATGAAATCAGTGAGATGCCGCCGGGCCTTCAGGCGAAGCTTCTTCGCGTGCTGCAGGAACGCGAATTCGACAGGGTCGGGTCGAACGATACGATCAGTGTGGATGTCCGCGTCGTGGCTACGACGAACAAGAACCTGGTCCAGGAAGTCAACGAGGGGCGCTTCCGCGAGGATCTCTTTTTCAGGCTGAATGTTGTGCCCATCTATCTGCCCCCGCTCGTCAAGCGGCCCGATGACGTTCCCGCGCTGATTAGTCATTTCGTCGATAAGTATGGCCGCCGCTATGGCCGGGAATTCGAAGCGATCGACGATGACGCGGTGGATTACCTGAAAGCGCAGCCGTGGCCGGGCAACGTCCGCGAGCTCGAAAACCGCATCGAACGGGCGGTTGTGCTCGCCAAGGATCTGGTCATCCACAAATCGGACGTATCCCTCGAGTCGCCTTCCTACGATGTTTCACCGCAGGCCGACGGCGGTTCATTCGGCGCGGTCACCGTCGCGGAATTGGAGAAAAAGCATATTCTCCAGACACTCAAAGAGTTGGGTTTCAACCGTACCAAAGCGGCGGAGCAGCTCGGCATTTCGATCCGCACGCTTCGCAACAAGCTGAACGAGTACCGCGAGCAGGGTGAGGACATCCCGAAGGGTTAGTTCATTGGAGTTATTGCCTGGCGTGAGTAATCGTGGGGCGTCGAACGCCGCTTCCTAACATCCCGGCTCGCAAATCCAGGCCTAGAAACTGCCTGTTGTCACTCCGGATGCTGGGTGCCGTTGTAGGTGGTCTTGACGACGATCGGTTCGATGTAGGCGGCGGGAGAGCCGCGTGTGGCGCCGACGGCCAGGTAGTTCCCTTCCGCCAGTTGCAGCAACCCATACCCCCAGGTCGGGTCGTACGGATTGTAATCCACGGTCCAGAGGCGTGTTCCGAGCGGTGCGAGCCGGACGAGGCGCATCGCAGACGTGGTGCCGTCTCCGCCCATGAAATCGGAAAGTGCCGTGTACACCACCGTCACTCCGAGGTCGTCGTCCGCGATGATCTGCCCGCGGCGGTCCGGGGCGCTGCCGGGAAGGTTGAATCCCACCGAAAGTGAGCCGTCCTCGAGCATGAATTGCCGCACCTCCGCGGCGAACGGAGAAGAGGGCGAGGATTGTCTCATGATCAGCACGGCGAGCGTCGAGTCCGTGTCCTGGACGAGGGACACCGCAGGGCTGGTTTCCCCGACTGAGGATTGATAGCCCCAAAGCGAATCCCCGATTGAGTTTGTCCGCACCAGGAATGCGCCCGAGCCGGAAACCCCGCAGAAGGCAAAACCTCCATCGGATGTTTCCACGAGGTCGATCAGGCTATCGGCCGCGGATGATGGCCCGTACGTCCTGTTCCAGATCACCGCACCCTCATCGTCCGCGCGCACCAGCCACGCTTTCGCGCTGCTGCCCACCCAGTGGGTTCCGCCAAACAGATACCCTCCCGCGCTGGGGAGAATCACCGCGTTGAACCTGCTGGAATTTGTACCGTAACTGCGCGTCCACTCTATGTCACCGGCTTCGTTCATCCGGGCGGCGGCTCCTCTGTTCTGTAACGAAAACTGTCCCACGGCAATGATTGCGTCGGAGGCTCCCAGCGCGAGGTCGGCCGCGGAGCGGAGGTCGGTGTACAAGCTGTCCCAAAGCAGCACCCCGTCCCGATCGAGGTGAAACATCAGCATCTCGCTCGTGTTCTCGTTGGTCACGCTTGCCCCCGCGGCGATCAGGGTGCGGTCGGATAGTTCAAGGGCGTGGTACAGGCGGGGCGATGGTGCGGACTGGGGATAGCTGTACACCCACGTCCCCCCGTAGATCGTCGTGAAATGCCAGACAGGACCCTCGTTGACTTCCCCTCCCGGTTCGTGTGCGGCCACCTTCCAGCGGTAGGTGGTGTTATCCTCCCAGGGTAACGGTGGACTGAATACGGTGTCGGGGAGGTTGGTTCCGGCGGGGATCAGCGTGGAACCGGTGCCATAGTACACGTCGTAGGTAACGACTCCTTCCGGATCGGACGGCGTGTACCGCCAGGACAGTGGCATGTCCGGACGGACCTCTTTTGCGCCGTCGAGCGGCACAGGATTGAAGGGACGGTTCGATGCGGGACTGGCGGGATTGTCGCTGCTGCTGCAGCCGATCAGGAGAAAACCTGCAAGGATTGATGCGCACAACCAGCTTCGCCGATTCCCGACAACCATCATGATCTGCCTCCGATTCCGGGGTCCTCGCCCTGTCTGGGAGATGGGAACAATATAGTAATCGTGCGAGAGCCGGGGGGAAAACAGAAAAACCCCGGCGGATGCCGGGGCCAGTGTGTCGGGGTGGAATCGATGGTCAGGCAGCGGTCAGATCGCGCTCCAGAACAAGTTCGATGCGCATCCTGAGGTCGGTCAGTGCTTCGGAGATCGCCTGCAGCGGGAAAACGGTTCCGCGGAAATCGAACTCTCCCGACTCCACGTTGAAGTAGCGGAGCACATCCTCAGCCACCGGGCCGATCCGGCGGCCTTTCAGATTGTCATCCGGGTTCGCGGGGAGCACGATCTTGTCCAATCCTTCGCTCACCCAGGAATCCAGGTTCTCCTCGAACCCTGCGACATGGCGTCTCAAGTCGGCACGGTTCAACGGATTCGTCGAATCGACCGCGAGATGGTTCCGCAACTTCTCGCCGCGTTCGAGGGCGCGTTTATACCGGCGTTCGGCGCGCCGTTTGTCCTCGCGGGGCACAATCATCTCCTCGGGCCAAAGCAGCCTGCTGACCACCCCGGCGTGGCCAAGCATCTGGTGCACGGCGGAGAACAGGTCAGCCGCAGAGGCGGACCGGTCTTGTTGAATTCTGTTGAACGCCTCGAGCGCCCAGCAGGCGTGTTTGTCCAACTCCTCGAGGTAGATGCGGACTTGGTACGTGTTCATCGTTCTCTCCGGTTGAAACAAATTCGTTCTTTACGCGGCATGTTCGCGTTTCGCAATATCCAGTTCGATGATTTGGCGAACATCCGCGGTGATCGTCAGGTTTTTCTTGTGGCCCAGCAGCGAAAGCAGCGCCAGCCACGCCTTGTTCTTTTTCTTCCATGTCCGGTTCAATTTCCGCGCGTAGATGGAAACGGCGAATTCTCCGAAGCGGAAACGGAGCAGGCGGCGCAGCGACTCGTGCAGTGAGTAGAACGCCCGGTGGGCGGAGATCTGCGCGCGTTGCAGCCCCGCGAGGGAAAAATGCGTCGGCCGGTAGACGACATGGTGGGCGTCGTAAAGACTCCAGTCCGTGAACGCAATCCGTCCTTCGCGCTGCAGCTCTTCGAACTGGGCGGTGCCGGGCAGCGGGGTGAGGATCAGGAATTGGGCCGTTCCAATGCGATGCCGGCGGGCGAAACGGACTGTCTGCCGAACAGTTTTCAGGTTGTCGCTGTCGAGCCCGAGAATGAACATCCCGTGGACGTGAATGCCGTTCCTGCGGAACCTGTCCGCCGCGCGGCGCAGGTCGTCAATGTTCGCCTTTTTGCGGATCGCTTCCAGCGCCTCGGGGCTCACCGATTCGAACCCGATGAACACCGTGTGGCACCCGGCCCGCCGCATCTGTTTCACCAACTCCTCGTCACGGGCGAGATCGGCTCGCACCTGTGCGGACCAGCGGAATTTGAACCTCCGCTCGATCATCGCTTCGAGCAGTTCGCGCGCCCGCCTCGGCGAAGCCATGAAATTATCATCGTAGAAGAAGAGGTAATTCCCGCGGTCGTCGTAGCGCTCAAGCTCCTCCATGATCGCCCGGGTGGAACGGAAACGGAATTTTCGCCCGAACATCGCGGTCACCGAACAGAATGAGCAGTCGTAGGGGCACCCGCGGCTGGTTTGCACGGGAATGATAGCCTTTCCGCCCATGCGAAGCGTTCTGCCGCGGACGAGCGAAAAATCGGGGATCGGAAGTGAATCCAGGTCGTCGATCACCGGAGTGGAAGGATTGTGCAGCACGTGGCCGCTGGGATCGCGCCAGGAGAGGTTCGGGACAAGCCCGAAAGCGCCTGTTTTAAACAGCGCCTCGAGAAAAACCGGGAACGCCGATTCCGCCTCTCCGCGGATGACGAAATCCGAGTGCTTGAGTGCTTCATCGGGCAGGAAGGTGACGTGCGGTCCGCCGAGCACCACGGGCACTTTCAGCGCACGAGCCCGGTCGGCCATGGCGTACGCGCGCGGGGCCGTCGAGGTGATCGTGCTGATGCCGACGAGATCGAATCCGGGCACTTCATCCCAATCCACGGCCACCTGCTCTTCGATGATCACGGTCACGTCCCAGCCCCGCTGGCGCGCGAGCGTGCCGAGCAGCACCGTGCCGAGACGCGGCAGCGACATGCCCGAAAAAATGTGCAGGTTGGGCGACTTCGGCTCGATCATCAGCAGTGACGGTTTTTGGTTCATAGCTGGACCCGGTGTTCGCATCGGAACGGCATCATTTCTTGCCGCCTTTGGACGGTTTTGCTTTTTTCGCTTGCCCGGGGGACTTGCCCGCCGATTTCTGTGCCGATTTGAACTTCGCGAGATGCTGCTGGATTTCCCGGCGCTGCTTCTTCAGGATGCCTTCCCAACGTTTGATGCCGTCGCGAAGGCCGCGGATCCGTCCCTCGACCACCTTCAGCTTCAATTCCATTTCGGCCAGCCGGACATGCCGTTTGCTGGGCGCCAAATGGCTGTCTCCGCTGCTGATCGCGTCAAAATCGCGGATCAGGTCGGCCGCGTCCTTGATCTCCTCGAGCGAATAGCCGAAGTTCTGCAGGTCGCGAATCAGCGTGCAAAAACGGACCGTGTTGCGCGAATAGAGGCGAAATCCACCCACACTGCGTCCATCCGGCAGCAGGATGCCCCGCTCCTCCCAATACTTGATCGTTCGTGCGTTCAAACCGGTGGCTTCGGCGAGCTGCCCCACGGTCATCAGCAGCGCCTCACGGCCCTTCGCGTCTTTCTTGCGACGCGTGGGAAAACCCACCTTGCGAATGATCTTCTGAATCCCTTCGAGGTCGTAGCCCAGCGCGAGCAGCTGCTGGATCTGGCGCGCCTCGCGAACCGCCTCCTCGGTGTAGAGCGGGGTCTTGTCGTCGTCCAGCGTTCCGGCCGGGATGATCAGCCCCAGCTTTTCCCAGTCGGAAAGGGTTTCGCTGTCCAGTTTCAACTCGGCGAGGAATTCATCGCGCGCATACACCGGAGCGTTCATACTATCCCTATGCGTCCCTGTTTCTTTCAACCTATCAGTATACGTATAGGTTGATTATACTCCGGAGGGAGGCATCCGCGCAAGAGGCAGGTGGAGCGCAAGCCGAGTGCGGAGTTCGCGCGTGCTCTGGTTTCCGGAGCAGCAAAAAGCCCGGCGAAACGCCGGGCTTTGGGGTGGGTTCCTAGAGGGTTAAAACGTCAGGTCGATGCCTTCAATGGCTGCAAAAATGTCCAGTTTGGAGTCCGGGTGGTTGACCTCAGCGTAGCCTCTGGCCTTCAGCAGCAGATCGCGGATGAATTCATCCGGGTAGTTAGGCTCGTGGTGGAACAGCGCGAGGCGCTTGACCCCGGCTTGCACCGCGATGTCCACTCCGACGACCGCCGTCGAGTGCCCCCAGTCCTCCTTGACGAGGCTCTCCTCGAGGGTGTACTGGCTGTCGAAAACCAGCAGCTCTACGTCCCGGCAGAAATCCACCATTGAGGCAATTCCCTCGTCGTCGCCACGGCGGTATTCGCAATCCGAGGCGAATACCATTGCCTTGCCGTTCTGGCTCACCCGGTAGCCGTAGGAGTGGCCGGGGTGATTCAGTTTTTTCGCGCGGAACCGTCCCCCGTGGGGGAGTTCGTAATCTTGCTCAGGCTCAATCTGGTGGAACTGCAGCGTCGCCGGGAAATGTTCCATCGGAAGCGGGAAATACTCCGATGACTGTTGGCATTTGAACCGTCCCTCGAGGTCGTCGTGGACCCCGTGGATGTGAATCGTGTTCCGCTGGAAAAGGGGACCGAAGAACGGGAAGCCCTGGACGTGATCCCAATGGGTGTGGGTCACCAGGATATGCAGATCCCCCTTGCCGTGGTTGAAGGGGGTTTTGGTCATCAGATAGCGCCCAAGATTGCGGATGCCGCTGCCCGCGTCGAGAACGATCGTCGCGCCTGGCCATTCAACGGAGAGGCAGGTGGTGTTGCCCCCGACCGTCCCCCGGACGAGCATCGAATGATTTTCGCGGAGGTATCCGGCCACTTTTTCAGGATCGGTGATCCCGGCGCGGACAACGTCCTCCGCCATCGCAATCACCTTTCCTTCCACCTCTTGCGGGCTCAGCGGGGTGGGAATGCTGCCGCGCACGCCCCAGAACTGCACTCGCATAGTGATGTCTCTCCCTGGCTGTGGTGAAGGGGGCGTTGCCCAACCTTCAAATAGCACTCCGAATTTCGGGTTCTTAGTCTATGAGCTTAAGGGCTGCTTCGTTCGCGATCAAGCCGGGATTCCGGTTTTCAACACCGTAATCGTTGCCTTGGCTCCGTTCGCGCCGCTCCAACCGGGATGCAAAACCACGATTCTCTGGGGGAAGGAGCCGCGGCGGCACCTACGGTTTCGGCATCAGGCACCCTCTCTGGCCCGGCTGGCGGCGTGGTTCCGCTCAAGCGTCGGCACGACGAGTTTGTTGAAGATCAGTAGCGCCACCGCCGTTGCGAAACCGACCAGCCCATAGATGATCCACATCAGCTCCGGCTTGTTCTGCTCTTTCGCGAGCACCTCGTACCCCCATCCGGAAAGGATTCCACCGAAGAGGTTGCCGAGGGCGACACTGACAAAGTAATACCCCATGAACAGGGCCGTTTTGTTTCGCGGCGCTATCCGGGCGACATATTCCTGGCTCTTGGGGCTCGCGATCATCTCGCCGAACGCGAACACGACAATCGCAAAGATCGTCAGCGCACCAGCCACCGCAATGCTGTTCAGCGCAATCCCCGTACCGGCGACAATGGTGCCCACGACCAGCACCGGGAAGGGTTTCCATCGTTGGATGATCCAGCTGACGAGCACCTGGAAGAGCACGATCGCCCCGGCGTCGATGTTTACCAGGTACTCCGGGTTCACCTGGCGGTAGAGGTTTGTCCAGTTGACCGCCACATCCTTGATCGGTGCCGCTACCGGGGCCAGTTGCTGGAAGCTGCTGGAGAGTTCCCCCGGAGAGAGGCTGACGCTGTACTTGGCGAGTTCGCCGACCAGGGGAGCCGCCTGGGCGCTGTCGATCGAGCCGTACCGGAACACCATCTCGCTGAACGCACTTTGAAAGGCCGTTGTGTCGATTCCTGCCGCGCTGTGAAGCGAGAGCAGGCTGTTGGTCACGTGATTCAACGAGTCTGAATACGCCGAGACAAAGGGCACCAGGCTCTGGAAGGTGGTAGTGATCTCCTCGATCGGCGGGCGCACCTTGAAATGGACGATGTGGAACAGAATCTCATGCCCCTGGCCCGCGGCCGGAGCGCCGTACTCGTTCACCAGACGCACAAGTTCCGTCGAAAGCTGGTGGATGTTGACGCTCGCGAGAAAACTGACGAATCCATGGCCGAAGATGCCGGCGAACTTCACCAGGTCGGTGGTGTTCACGAAGTCACGGATGTATTCGGGCAGCGTGATGAAAATCTGGTTGAAACTTGCCCAAAACCCGGAGAGGATCAGCAGATAGAGAACGAAGGGCCAGTTTCCGAGCTTCGCTTTCTGAGTCAGCCAGGGGGCGTCGTCTCCGCCCTTGACAAAGACATTCCAGACCAGGTTGGCGGCGATCCAGGCCACGGATAGGCCCAGCGCCCAGTTCCAGCCGATCCACTCGCCTCCGGCGAGCATCAGCAGGAAGATGACCGGGATAACCGTTAGCGCAAAACGCCCGTTTCCCAGCACTTCCTGGGCGTCGAGCAGCACCTTCTTCAGGCTGCGCCGGGTCGCTGATTTCGATTCGTCCGTCGGTTCCTTGTAGAAGAAGAGCGTCGGGATGAAGTTGATTGCGATGGTGATGGCGAGCAGAACGAACACGTAGTTCCAGTCCAACACCCGCAGCATACCCGCGAAAATCGGGCCGACGAATCCGCCGACGTTAACGATCATGTAGAAAATGCCGAACGCCATGCCGCGGTTCGAGTCGTCGGTGACGCGGCCGACGGTGCCAACGACGACCGGTTTGAACGTTGCAGCTCCAACGGCGACCAGCAGGAAAGCCCCGAAGAATCCCCAGAAGGTGTGAAACTGCCCGAGCAGGAAATAGGCCGGAGTCAGAATTGAGAATGCCACGAGAAAAGTCCGGCGATACCCGTACCGATCGGCCAGCGCCCCGGTGATCACCGGGAACAGGTAGAGGAGGAAGGGAATGATTCCCTGCAGAATGCCCCGCTGGATGCTGGTGAATCCCAGGCCCCCCTGTTCGGTCGGGCTGGTCATGTAGAGTGACGAAAGCGCAAAGAAGCCGTACCAAGCCATGCGCTCGAAGATTTCCATGACGTTCGCCACGTAAAACGTACGAGGAAACGGGGACATCTTCTGTTTTGGCGTGTTCGCTGCCTCGCTCATGCCATCCTCATGGGTTGCTGTTGCGATCGGCTCATGCCTTCAGCGGAGTGCTGCGCCCGGAGCTGAAGGAAGATTGGGGAAGGTAACATGCCCCGCAGGCGAGCTCAACCGGGGGAGACACAAGGCGGGGAGAAGGGAAACGCAGACAAATCCGGGGTATTCCGCACGAATTGGGGGAGAAATCGGCGCGCCAACAATGCCCCTGCGGTGCGGATGCCTAAGCCCTTCTACGGGAGTCCCTGTGGTGCGCGACAGCAGCTTCTCTCCCTTCGGTCCGTGTATATTCCCGCGCGTCATGCCTCCCGGGGAAGTGCAACGCTGCGCACCTGTGAGCATCCAAATACCCGAGGGCGCTGAACAAGCAAATAGGTGCCTGGAACGTGGACGGCGTGGAGGCGTTTGTGGCTGTGGATGTGAAAAAGCAGCAGCGGGTGGTCCTGTTTACAACTCCCACCTGCTCCTGGTGTCGGCGGGCGAAGCAGTATTTCCGCCAGCAGGGTGTACGTTTCAAGGAAGTGGACGTTTCCCGCGACGTCCGGGCGGCAAAGGACATGCAGCGTATGAGCGGGCAGATGGGCGTCCCGGTGATCCTGATCGGTTCGAACCGGCCGATTGTAGGCTTTGACAAAGGCACAATTGACCGTTTGCTCGGGCTGCGTTGAAAAGTTCGTTCGCTTAGCAAACGAAATTCCAGAACCGGACAAAACAACAGGGCGGCGCAGGTTGCTCCGTCGATAACATTTCGATCAACCATAACCATGATAGGGGAGTGAACGATGAAGCTCGTTCCGCTTGGCGACCGCGTGGTAGTCAAGACTGTCGAGACGGAAGAGAAGACGTCCGGCGGTATCATCATTCCTGACACGGCGAAAGAAAAGCCGGTGATGGGCAAAGTCGTTGCCGTGGGCAACGATGACGAGGTGAAGGAAAACCTCAAAGTCGGCGACAAGGTGATCTACGCGAAGTACGGCGGCACCGAAATCGAGCTGGACGGCGAGGAGTACATCATTTTAGCTTATGGAGATGTGCTGGCGAAAGTCGGCAAGTAGGCCTGTCGGTTGCATGAGCAATCTCCGGTCGTTGGGCCGGGGATTTTTTATCGTCTCCAGGAATAACCGCGCTTCTGAATCTTCTGCGCTTGGCGTATTTCAACCTTTGAGTAAACAGCATCCTACTTTTTAGCAGGCGAATTCGAAGGAGTTTCACACGCCGCAAGAAGGATGAAAACTGTCCGTGGCGTATGAGTGGCGAGATTTGGCCAGACAGCCACATTAAAGATAAGTTTTTCAAGAAGTAATAATATTGTGCGGATTGGAGCCCTGGGAACGCGCGTGGAGCGAAAAATCATGTTCTTGATGTGAAGTCATTGTCGCCTTTCCTACATTATTCGATACATACAGCGGGGGGGTCACAGCTTAGCTTCGAACGACTCACCTCTATAGCATGGACTCTTCGCTACCGTAGAAGAACTTCCCCCTGATTTATTTCGTCCTGACGTACGTCAAGTGGGGGAAGTCATGAAACCGACCAGGCTGCCGCTGCTTTTCGGAGCGCTCTTTTTCGCCCTTTTCGTCAGTTGCGATCAGTTGCTGAATCCGGAAGAAGGACAGAACAGTCCTCCTGATCAACCATTCAGTCCCAATCCCTACTCAGGGCAAGTGCTTGAACCAGGTGAGGTCACTCTCTACTGGCAATGTTCCGACCCCGACGGCGATCCACTGACCTACGATGTTGCTTTCGGCAACGAACCCAGCCCAGGGCAAATCGCGAGCAGGATTTCAAGCAGGTCCTACAATGTAGGGAATGTCTCCGCCGGGACCTGGTACTGGCGTATCGTGGCGCATGATTCGAAAGAGCAAGAGGCCATGGGACCTGTCTGGAGTTTCCAGGTCAACCAGCCCAATCAGCCACCCCCCGCTCCCAGCAATCCCGATCCGGCAGACGGCTCCCAGAATGTTTCCATTACGCCCAATCTCCAATGGACGTGCGACGATCCTGAAGGAGATGAGGTTATGTTCGACGTCTATTTCGGAACGACTCAGTATCCGCAGAACGTGGGATCGCTGCACAACGAGCGAACGTACTTTCCCGGTTGGCTTGAGCCACAGACGACCTACTACTGGAAGATCATCGCATACGAGGGTGGGAGTGAGGACAGGAGCGAGGGACCGTTGTGGAGTTTCACCACCGAGGGGCCGGGCCGTCCATCTAACCCGAATCCTGCGGACGAAGCGACAAATGTGAGCGTCGATGCGGATCTGTACTGGGAGTGCAATAGCCCTCCCGGCACCACGGTTGAGTACGACGTCTACTTCGGTTTGAACTACGACACGTTGATGGTTGCGGAAGGAATACAGGACGCGCATTACGATCCCGGAACGATGCACTCCGGGTCGATCTACCGGTGGCATATCATCGCACGTTACGCCGGCGGCGGAAGTAAAACGATACAGGCCACGCTCGGTCCCCCCGCTCAGAGTAAAAGCATCAAGGGCGAAAAGCGGGATGTATCGCGAGAGGTCCCGATCCGGTCGAAGACGGATAAAGTCACAAAAGAGGATAAAGCCAACGGTTCCCGGAAGGGGCAGGAGGGCGACAGAACCGTCCTTATGGACATCGAAGGGCCGACATGGGAATTCTGGACCGAAACGGTGGAAAACCAGCCGCCCTACGAGCCGAGCAACCCATCGCCTTATGACGGCGAAACAGATATCGATCCCGACGCTGGGTATCTCGAATGGGAAGGCGGCGATCCCGACGAAGGCGACTGGCTGTTGTATTACACCTACGTGGGCACGGATCAGTACAATCTGCAGCCGTTCTCCTGGGACAGGCACGATACCCAGGTCGAGTACTTCGATCTGGATCCCAACACGCAGTATTTCTGGCAGGTTGAAACCAGAGACGGGTTTGAACACTCGACGATGGGCCCCGTATGGAGCTTCTGGACGGGAGCGACGCATCGCAATTACCCCGTAACACCCTACAATCCGAATCCGCCTGATACGCAGTGGGACGTGTATTACGATCAGGTGACGTTGACCTGGTCATGCGACGACCCGGACCAGGACGGCGACAAGGTGTACTACGATCTCTACGTCTCCAATACGGGGAGCTCGGACGATCTGCAACTCATCGCATCCTACCTCTCCAGTCCGAGCTACACCTTGTATTCGCTGGCAGCCTATACGCCTTACATGTGGAGGGTTGTCGCCTACGATGACTACGGACACAGTACTCAGGGTCCGGTATGGTATTTTCAGACTTCAGAAGAGAAAAACCAGATCTTTTTCAACGATGCAAACCTTGAAGCGGCAGTGCGTGAAGAGCTCGGGATCATGGAGGGGCCGATCTACGACGTGGATGTCCAGTGGCTCACCTCCTTCTCGGCAACGAGCAGGAACATCGAGGATTTAACAGGCTTGAACTTCTTCACCAACCTCGCGTCACTCACGCTTAGCGACAACGTCATTTCCTCGCTCAATCCGATCTCGGCGCTGACACAACTTCAGGGGCTCAATCTTGATCACAACAACATTTCGGACATCGGACCAATCGAGAGCCTGGTTCAACTTACTTACTTGAACATGTCCGATAACAATATCTCCTCTATCCAGCCAGTCGCAAGCATGGGCAGTCTTGCCTACTTGACCTTCAGCAACAATCCCGTTCAGTCGATTAGCGCGCTGGGGAGCCTGCAAAACCTTGATGAAGTGAACATGGCCGGAACTTACGTGTCCGACCTCTTGCCTCTATACAATAACGACTACTTTGGCAACGGCAGGATACTGGATGTGACGGGCTGTCCGCTCGACCAATGGTCAACAGCGCAATACCTGCCATTGATGCAGCGAAGGGGTGTTTCGATCACGACCGATATCGATCCAACGGTGATCTATTTCATCGATACCAACTTCGACCATTTTACTCATGACCTGATCAGCGTACCCTACGAGACGCAGCTCTACGAATCCGATGTCGCTGGTGTCGTTGCCATGGACGCCCACGACCGGAATATCGCCAATCTCGCAGGCTTGCAGCATTTCACCAATGTTACATGGCTGGATTTCTCTAATAACTATTCCATCAGCGACCTGTGGCCTTTGTCGTGGCTGTCTAATCTCTCCACGTTCAAACTGAGTAACGGCAGTGTTTCCGACCTCGACGTCTTCAAGTACCTGGAGTGGTACGGTCTCTCCCTTGACACACTGGTGTTGAATAACAACAACCTTGTCGATATTTCCCTGCTGCATTCTACGGGAGGCCGGTACCTGGATATCAGCGGAAACCAGGTACAGGATATTTCAGCGCTGCAGGGTGGGTACGAGGTGATGAACCTGGCGAACAACCCGATCACGGATTTGTCGACGCTCTTCAATTGTCCACTCCTGAAAGAATTGGATATTTCCGGAATTGCCACGAACGACCTTTCGGTGCTGACAAACGACGAACTCCTGATCACCGTGCGCGCCAACCAAATCGGTTTAACCGACCTTTCCATGTTCGCGTCCCATCGAAGCCTGATGCATCTCGAGGTGCGCTACTGTCAAATCTCGGATTTGACACCGCTGGTGGACAACCTCTATTTCGGGTCAGGAGCCTTCCTGGATCTGACGGGCAATCCCTTGAGCGCAAATGCGATCAGCATTCAGATTCCCGCGCTTGAGGCGAGAGGTGTGACGGTGGTGTACTGAGCCGGACCCATTCTGTAAGAAAAACCGCGGCGGCGTTCATTCGCTGCCGCGGTTTTTTAAGTATCCGCATGCAAAGACTCATAACGGGATTGCAGACCTCAGAGGATTTCCTCGAGAGAGTCGAGCCAGAAGTCCGGTTTCGACATTTTCAATTCCTTCGGATCGCCGAATCCGAACCGGACAGCGGCTGCCTTGCACCCTGCAGCGTGCGCGGCGATCACATCCGCGTCCGTATCGCCGATCACAAGGGTCTCTTTCGGGTCCGCATCCAGTTCCTCGAGAGCGTACTGGATCAACCACGGATCCGGTTTCACCGGTTTGCCCCGGTCGGTGCCGCAGATCGCATCCACGTAGTCGCTCAAACCCAACCCCCGGCAGACAAACTCGGCGGCCTCCTGGTACTTGGTCGTGGCGATCGCCAGCTTCGCCCCCTCGTTTCGCAGCGTCCCAAGCGTTTCATGAACCCCGGGGTAAAGCTTGATGCCTTCGGGAAACAGAGCGTCGTGCCCTTCACGGAACGCCTGGAGCATCCGGGCGAAGGTCTCGGCGTCCGCCGTCCGTTGTTCGTGGTCAAGCAGGTAGACGTCGAAGATTTCGGAGAGCGGACGGCCGATCCACCGCCGCATTTCGTTGGGTTGAATACCGTTGATCCCGACGACATGCAGCGCGTTGACCAGGCCCGTGGTGATCGGGCCGGAGGAATCGGTCAGCGTCCCATCCAGGTCGAAAATGAAGTGTCGAAAGGCGTCTCTGGCAATTCCCACTCCAGGCCTCCGGTGAGTCTCAAGAAAAGACAAAATAGGAGGACACAGGAGGGTGTTCAATAAAATCACCAAATCAGCGAATATTGAGCTCTGCCTCTTACCAGGGCGTGGGCTGCTCGCCGGCGTGCTCGCTGCGAGGGTCGAGATGTGCGATCACATCGACGATGTCCGGTTCTTGTTTTTTCAACATTTCGGCTACCTCGTCCCCGATGCGGTGGGCCTCGACGAGGGGGAGATCGTCGTCGAGCACGAGATGCAGGTCTACGGCGAGCCTCGTGCCGAGGTACCGGGTCCGGATGTTGTGGACGCCGTGGACCCCGTCCACGGTGAGGGCGATCGCACCGAGGCGTTCGATCGTTCCCTCGGGCGCTCCGACGTCCATCAGTTCCCGGATGACGGGCCAGAGAATCCTGCCCGCGGCGTGAAGGATGAACAGTGAGACGACAATCCCGCCGACAGGATCGAGAAACGCGAACTTCGGTGAAAGCGCTGCTCCGCCCACTGCCGCGGCGGCGGGGATCGAACTCAGGGCGTCGCTGCGGTGATGCCAGGCGTTGGCTTCCACCGCGGGGCTTTTCACGCGGCGGGCAGTGTTCACCGTCCAGCGGAACAGCCCTTCCTTGACGACAATCGAAACCAGCGCGGCGGCGAGGGCGATTGTCCCGGGAACTTCCGGCGCGCCTTCGCGAAGGGCGTCGATCGAGGACCACCCGATTCCGACCGCGACTCCCGCGAGCAGCAGCCCGATCGCCATGCTGACAACCGTTTCAATGCGGCGGTGGCCGTGCGGATGGGAGAGGTCGGGTGGTCGCGACCAGTACCTCGATCCGATCAGAATCGCGAGGTCTGTAGCGAGGTCGGACAGGCTGTGGACGCCGTCCGCGAGCACCGCGTGGCTGCGACCGTACACCCCGGCGCCGATTTTGAAGATCGAGAGCAGCACATTTCCCGCTGCTCCCCAGAGAGTGACACGGAAAATGTCCCGCTCCCTGTCCCGCTCGACAATCTGCGGCGATTCGAGTGCATCTGAATCCATCGCCCGGAACCCCCGACCTCTGATTGGAATACAAAGTTCCCGTTTATGTAAGATAACTTTCCCGGAATCCTGAGGGAGCGGCATAGGGAGCGGAGTCGACCGCTGAGGACTATCTTTATTCTCCATTGTGAGCCGACATCTTCAGGAGAAGATTATGCGACGTGATTGCTTCCCTTTGCCCCTGTTGCTTGGCCTGGTGCTGGCGGTCGCGCCCAGCGTCCTCGCGGGCGAGCAGCCGCCCTACGCTCGCTGGCCGGATGTTCTTGGAGACAAGGTTGCGTTCACCAGCGACGATGACCTGTGGATCGCGCCCCTCGACGGCGGTCCCGCGACGCGGCTGACTTCCCACAAGGGACAGGAGCGAAATGCCGTGTTCAGTGCCGATGGCAAGTGGATCGCTTTTACCGGCCAGATGTTCGGAAACGCCGATGTGTTCGTCATCCCGGCAACCGGCGGAGAACCCAGGCGGTTGACCTACTGGAACACCAACGACGAGGTGGCCGGATGGACGGAGGGCGGCAAGGTGCTGTTCCGCTCCGACCGCCAGCCGCCCTTTCGCGCCACGGAGCTGTATGAGGTGGACCCGGAGGGCGGATTTCCGGAAAAGCTTCCCTATCTCCGTGCCAGTCACATCGCTTGGGAACCGGGTGGCAGACGCGTGGCACTGGTGCGCAACAACCTCGCCTGGGTCGAGTGGAACAGGTACCATGGCGGGCAGGCAGACAAGATCTGGGTGGGCGATCCCACGGTTCCCGAGTTCACATTGGTCAGCCATGGTCCGGGAAATGAATCATGGCCGATGTGGAACGCCAACGGCCGGATCTATTACGTGGCGGACTACAAGGGACGCGAGAATCTCTGGTCGATGATGCCCGACGGTTCCGACTTGCGTCAGGAGACCGACCTCGAACGCTTCGACGTGCGCTACCCCCGAATGCGCGGCGACCGCATCGTTTTTCAGACCGGGGCGGACCTGGCGATTTTTGACGTCAACACCCGCGATATGCAAAAACTGGAGTTGAATGTCCCCAGCGACCTGGTGCAGGCGTCACGGCGGTTTCTCGATCCCAACGAATGGGTAGACGACTGGACGCTGAGCGTGGACGGCGAACGGATGGTGGTTTCCACCCGGGGAGAGGTGTACACGCTTCCGGTCAAGGGAAAGGGGTTGATTCGCCGCTGGACTCGCAGCAGCGGCAGCCGTGAACAGGACGTTCATTTTATCGGAAAAAGCGGGACGGTGATGGCGATTACCGACGCCGGGAACGATATGGCCGTTGTCAAGCTGGACGAACCGCTCGGCGAGATGATTCCGGTGGAAAAGCAAAACGACTCGCTCTGGAAAGATTTGGCGATTCCATCGCCGGACGGGAAGTTCGCCGCGCTCGCAACCGGCGATCAGCGGTTGTGGCTGATTGACCTCAAGAAGGGAACGCGGAAGCTGGTCGACCGTGGAGGCTGGGAGTTCACGGAAATCGCCTGGTCGCCGGACAGCCGCTGGATCGCATACACACACGTAGAGGGCGAAGCCGAGATAAACATCCTCTACATCTACGACACAAAGTCCGGGAAAAACGTCCGCATCAGCGATCGCCATTTTAACACCAGCAGTCCCGCCTGGGACCCGGATGGCCGTTTCCTCTACTGCGTCAGTGAACGGAATTTCAGCTACAACCAGGACTACAGCCGTGGACTGTTCACCTTCAAAGGCACCAACATCCTCGCTCTGTATCGGTTGCGGAACGACGTGCCGAGCCCAAGCCTGCCGCACGGTGACGTGGCCGGTGACGATCTGGCGGAGGCGCCATGGCTGGCCAAAGGCGGCAACGGGGAAAAGAAAGACAAAAAGAAAGAGGACGACACCCCGAAACCGGTTGTGATCGAGTTCGAAGGATTGTCGCAGCGGATGGAAGCCCTCCCGGAAAAGAACGGCACCTACGGCGGTCTCATCGGAGTCGGCGACAAGATCTACTACGAGGATCTTGGTGACGGGGGCCCCACCTCCACGCTGATGCTCTACGACCTCGCGAAAGGGGAGTCGGAAACGGTGATGTCGGGCATTTCGGGGTACGAAGTGAGCCAGGATGGTTCGACGATCGTCGTCCGTGCGGGAAAATCCTGGTACTGGGGCAAAGCCGGCAACTCCTCGCTCGACAAGGGTGACGACAACACGGTGGTTACCGACGGATGGGAACTGGAGGTCGAGCCGCAGCTCGAATGGCAGCAGATTCTGCACGAGGCGTGGCGGCAGGAGAAAGTCTTCTTCTACGACTCGTTCCACAACGGCGTCGATTGGGACGAGGTGCTGGCGAGGTACGGTTCGCTGCTCAACCGTGTTCGGACTCGCGACGACCTCAATGACCTGATACGCGAGATTCAGGCGGAACAGTCCACCGGCCACTCCTTCATTGCTCGCGGGGATTATCCCAAGCTCGATGAGGTGGACACCGGCATGCTCGGCGTCGATTTCGAGCCGGACCGCGAGGATGATGTGTACAGAATCGTCAAGATCTATTCGCCGGAGCCGGGGAGCATGAACGGTTCCAGCCCGCTGGCGGTGTCGGATCCCACCGCCGGACCCGGTACGTACCTGCTCGAGGTTAACGGACGTCCGGCTAAGGCTTCGCGGAATGTGTACAGTCTCTTCGAAGGAAAAGCGGGTGTGCCGGTGGCATTGCTGCTCAATGACAAGCCGACCCGCAAGGGTGCGCGTGAGGTGATCGTCACGCCCATCTCATCGGAGCGGCAGCTTCGGCTCGACACCTGGATCGGAGAAAAACGCGACTATGTGATGGGCAAGAGCGATAACAAGATCGGCTATGTTTTTCTTCCGGACATGTCCGCGCGCGGCATGTGGCGCTGGGGCAGGGACTATTACCCGCAGCGGCAACTGCCCGGGCTGATCATCGACGACCGCTACAATTCGGGCGGCAACGTCAGCGAGTATTTCCTCAAAGAGATGGCCGCGCCGATCCACACGCTGCAATCGTCCCGCTACGGCGGCTGGGAGACCAAGCCGCACGGCTCGTTCTATGGGCACGCCGCGGTGCTGATCAACGGGGTCACATTCTCCGATGGCGAGAATTTCGCTCATGCGGTTGAAACGACCGGGTTCGCCCCTGTGATCGGCACACGCACGTCGGGCGGCGGCGTCTGGTGGTGGGCGAGACGGCCCCTGCTCGACCGCGGTCTCGTCGTTGTGCCGGAGTTCGCGTCCTGGTCTCCGACCACCGGCAAGTGGGTTGTCGAGGGCACGGGGGTGAGTCCGGACGTAGATGTCGCCAACGATCCCGCAAGTGAGCTGCGGGGCGAGGACAAACAGCTTGACAAGGCAATTGAGTCGGTGCTGAAGAAGATCAAGGAGGAGCCGCACATTTTCGCTCCGCGCCCTGAGCGGGGACCGAACGCAGAATAGCCGTTTCCGGGTTTGGCGATTCGGCGGCCTCCTTGGGGGCCGCCTTTTTTCTCCTGGAGAGGGAACAATCCGGCCGGATTGAACCGATGCTGAGCATCGGTGGAAGGGCTCGGCGGTTTTCGTTACTTTTCAGCGAGGAGATTCCTGCGGACATGGTTTCGGCGTCCCCAGCGTGATACTCAAACTCCGAATTTCATCGGCTGAACGGACAGGCGGTTGAAACGGGTGGGGAAGGTTTGCATTCCGCCTTTCAGGAGGGGAAACGGATGGCACAGGCACTGAACCGGTTTACAAATCTTACCAGGAACCAGGCGGGGTTATCCGCCCCCCTTTCGGAGCGGAAGGCTGTCGCAGGCTTAGAGGCGACCGGCGTGAACGACGAGGAGATTCAGGCACTGATCAGCGTGTCGGGTGTTAAGCTGTCCTCCTTGGCTCAGTTGCACTCGGTTCGCGAGAAGCTGTTGGCGCGTATGGAAGCCGTTGCGAAACGGGTTTCGAGCGCTCTGCTCGATTTGCCGGCGGGCCAGCGACTGGACCGCAAGCAGACGGACAGGTTGCGGCGCATCGTGAAAAAACTCCTCGAATCGGTGTTTAACGCTGAGTTGAACGACGAATGGGCGTCGCGGACAAAAGCCGAGGGGCTGGCGCTTTTCGATCTCGGGTTCGACGGTACAGTGATGCCGACACTTGCGGCATGTGCGCTGTCTGGATTCGCACCCAACATTTCAGCGATCCACAAACGCGAAACGAGGGAAACGGTTCGCAGCGCATTGACTTCGCGCATCGCTCTGGAGATGTCCGTCGCTGCGCTGGGCACACGTCCCCAAAACGCCGGAGAAATCCAGACCATCGCCCAGCGTGACGCAGACCTCAAGTTTCTCAACAGTTTAATCCGTGAAGCCGCGGTGATCGGCGACATGACCAGCCGCAGCGACCTTACCCGTTTCCCGGAGTTCCTCCGCGATACCGTGGCCGCGATCAACGAACTGCTCGATTCCATCCTCGTCCCGCTTCGGGAGGCCATTGAAGTGCTCGAGAAGGTCCATAGCCGCGACCTCACGCCACGGTTGATGAAAGCGTACGCGGGTGATTACAAGCTGATTCCGAAAGCGTTGAATCCCGCCCTCGACCAGTTGATGGCGGCGTTGCGCAACGTGGCGGATGCCTCGCGGCGCGTCGAGGAGGGGGCCGTCAAGGTCTCCAAAACCAGCCAGTCGCTCGCCGCCGGGGCTACGCAGCAGGCGAGTACGCTGGAGGAGATTCGAGCCGCCGTTGAGGAGTTGACCGAACGAACCCGGAGCAATGCCAAGAAAGCCAACGAGGCGAGCCGCCTCGCGCAGGAGGCGGAGGATCACGCAGAAAAAGGAAACAGCCAGGTCCAGGCGATGGTTAGGGCGATGGAAGGGGTATCACACTCCACGGACGAGATTTCGCAGATCATTCAGGTGATCGAGGATATTGCGTTTCAGACCAAGAATCTCGCGCTGAACGCGGGGATCGAGGCGTCTCGGGCGGGAGCGCAGGGTACCCGTTTCGCCGTCGTCGCACGGGAGGTTCGCGACCTTGCCGAGCGGTCTGCGCGTTCCGCGTCCGAAACCGCCGAGTTGATCGAGAAGACGATCCAGCGTGTTCATGAGGGCGTGTCGGTCGTCGGCCAGACCGAGGGCTCGCTGCGGTCGATCACCCAGGCGGTGCGGGATGCGACAACCCAGGTGCGCGGCATCGCGGAGGCGACCGAGGATCAGGCCCGTGGCATTGAGCAGGTGAACATTGCGCTTGAACAGGTTGAGGTGGTCACCCAGGGCACCGCTCAAAGCAGCGAGGCTGGGGCGGTGATCGCGGCGGATCTCTCCGCGGAGGCTGTCCGGCTCCGCGAAGAGGTCAGCAAGTTCAAGATCGACGGAGGCCTGCGGGGGAAACGGGATTCGTTGGACCCGCCGGCCCCCGAGGATCAATCGGAGTCCCCGGATTCATCCGGCGGCGAAGGCATCGACGATCCACAAAGTGATTCCGAAGAGTCCTGATCTCGTAGCTCCAGCAGGTCACTGTTGCTGGACGAAGCACGCGGGGAGTTTCTTCAGGTGAGACGATCGTCGTTGCGGGCTGGATCTCCCCTCTTGCACCTGCCTGCCGTTTCCCTCGTTTGATTCTAGATCAAGATTCCTGTCGACTGGCGTGCGATCGAGCGGGTTAGCTCTCCTCGACTGTCAGCAGCACGCGGACGACACCACGGCCTGCATCCACGTAGCAGGCATGCAGGTGCAGCCCCTCATCCGACCGTTCAATGTCTCTTTTTTCCTTGTAACACTGATCTATCACACTCCATTCCAGCGCGGTGGGCCTGGCCGGGGCGGTGAAATCCTCCGAGACGAGTCGCCGCTTGACATCGCCGTTGTCGACTATCGTCAGCACCCCTTGGACATATGCGAGCCGCCGCCGTGCAATCGCTTCGAAACTGGCATGCGGAAATATCTCCTTCAACTCACGAAGGCTGCGCCAGGCGTCGGGCGAGAAATCATCGTGGGGAAGCAGCAGTTCGGAGGCGAACCGGTTGGCTTCCGTTTCCTCCTCGGGAGCGATTCCGTCGTTGTGGTCGAGCAGGATGTGTGCGGCCTCATGAGCGAGGGCGAAGTTCTTCCGTTCCTGGGGCAGCGAGGCGTCGAGTACCACCACCGGTCCTTCGGGGCTGTCGTATTTGTACGCGGGAACCCCTCCTGCCAGCGCAGTTTCCTCGCGGAGGATCAGGCCGTGCCGAGCGGCAAATTCCTTCGCCCATCCGATGGCATCAGACATTGCCGCCCCCTTCATCCGGGCCTTCGCCAAAGACAACGATGCCGTATTTCTTCAGCAGGCGGTAGAGAGTCGCGCGTCCCAACCCGAGTTTCTTCGCGGCGAGTGATATGTTGCCGTCGCAGGCGTTGAGCGCCTGCCGAACCGCCCACGCCTTGATCTCATCGAACGGAGGCACATCCGACGCCGTCCGAAACGGCGGCAATCCGTCCTCCTTGGGATGATGGTCGGCCGGCGGCAACAGCGATTCGACCTCCGGGATCATCCGGGATTCATTCGCGACAGGTTGATCCTGTTCCTCGTCCGGCGCCAGCGCCCGAATCGCTTCCGCAAGGTCGGCGCTGTGGATGACATCCCCCTCGGTCATCACAATCGCCCGGCCGATGCTGTTTTCGAGCTGGCGGACATTGCCGGGCCACGGACAGCGGCGAAGCGCCTCCAGCGCGGCGTGTGAGATTCCCTTCACATTCTCCCGTCCAAGGTGATGCCGCTGGCTGTCAAGGAAGTGGGTTGCGAGCAGGTCGATGTCTTCGCGCCGCTCGCGCAACGGCGGGATGACGATCGGAAACGCGTTGATCTGATAGTAGAGGTCCTCCCGGAAGCGATTGGCCTTGATCTCGGCTTCAAGGTCGCGCTGCGTGGCGCAGATCAACCGGACGTCGACGGGGACCGGGCGTGTGCCGCCGACACGGTCGATCTCCCCTTCCTGGATCGCGCGCAGCAATTTCGCCTGGACGCCGGTTTCCAGTTCGCCGATTTCATCGAGGAAGAGTGTTCCCCCGCGGGCGAGCTCGAATTTCCCGATTTTCCGTTCCGTAGCCCCCGTGAACGCATCCTTTTCGTGCCCGAAAAGTTCGCTTTCGACGAGTTCCCGGGGAACGGCGGCGCAGTCGACTACAACAAAGGGCTGTTCGCAGCGGACGCCGTTGTAGTGGATCGCATGAGCGATCAGCTCTTTTCCCGTGCCCGATTCACCCGAAATCAGCACCGTGATCGTATTGGCGAGGGCTTTCTGCACCAGTTGGAAGATGTTCAGCATCGGCTCGCTGCGACCGATCAGGCGGTCAAAACGGTGGGCGTTCCGCACTTCCCTGCGCAAACGGGAGAGCTCGCCCGAAACCCGGCGGTGCGCCGCGGCGTGTTTTGCGACGCTGGCCAGATTCTCCGCATCGATTGGTTTGGCAAGGTAATCGTACGCCCCAAGACGCAACGCCTCTGCCGCGACAGAAACCTTCTCCTGGCCGCTAACCACGATCACGGGCAGCAGCGGATCGATCTCCTGGATCTTTTTCAGGGTTTCGCTGCCCGAAATCCCCGGCATCATCAGGTCGAGCAGAACGGCGGAACGGTCACGGTTGGCTTCCAGCGATTCGAGGGCTTCTTCCCCGCTGAAGACGACCTCTGTTTCGAGCCCGGCGCGGGCGAGGATGCTGGCGTATTCGACCGCCAAGTCCTTGTCATCATCAACAATAAGAATGGGTTGCGGCGATGGCGATAATTGGGTTGTCATCCCGGTGTGCTCTCTGCCTGAAGAGTGTGCGTGACTTAAAATGATACAATCTCTTCGAACAGCTTCCCAGGGTGAATCGCAGCCGGGCGAATTTCATCCTCTCCGGCTCCTCTGAAAGGTGGCCCTTCCCGAGGATCGCTGGCGCTGTCCGCCCGAGGCCGTATATTCGACCTTTCAACTCAAAGGTGAATCGGACGATGCGGCGATCTCCCCTCGCGATCATACTGCTGACAGTGTTTATCGCCCTGATCGGGTTTGGGATTGTCATCCCGTTGATCCCGGTTTATGCGGAACGGTACGGTGCTTCAGGGACGCAGGTTGGACTGCTGATTATGGTGTACAGCCTGATGCAGTTCATCTTCGCCCCCATCGCTGGACGTCTCTCGGACAGGATCGGGCGGCGGCCGGTGCTGATCGGCGCGCTGTTCATCACCTCCAGTTCATACGTCCTTTTCGCTCTCGCTCACAACCTCCACATGCTCTTCATCAGCCGCATCCTCGCGGGGTTTGGAGGGGCGGACATCACCGTGGCCCAAGCCTATATCGCGGACGTGACACCGCCGGAAAAGCGTGCGCGCGGAATGGGCCTTTTCGGAGCGGCGTTCGGCGTAGGTTTTGTCGTCGGTCCGGGTCTGACGGGGGTCACGGCGCCATTTGCGGAGTGGCTTCCGGCTGCAATTGCGGCGGCGCTGGCGGGCACCACGGCGCTGGTCGCTCTGGCGCTGCTGCCGGAACCGAGCACTCACGCGCAACGTAAGTCCCTGGCGCAAAAAGAGCCCTACCGTGTCTCGAAGCCGGTGATCATCATCAGTGCGGTTTATTTCCTTGTGACCGTTTCAGTCACCCAGTTCCAGGCAATGATTGTTCTGTTCACGCTGAAACTGTTCGGCTGGGGAGCTTCGAAGAACGGTCTGTTCATCGCCGGGTTCGCGTTGGTCGGTGCGGTCATTCAGGGCGGCTTCATGGGCAGGCTCGCCGCGCGATTCGGCGAACGCAACCTCACTCGGGTCGGCCTTCTGCTCGTGGGTTTCGGGCTGATACTGGCGGCGAATGCGGGTCCGCTCGCACCCCCTGGCAGCACGGTCCATTTCGGCCCTACGCTATCGGACTTCCTGACGGACCCGGGGAGGCTGAAAGTGCTGTTCGGGGGTGCCGCCTTTTACGCCCTGGGTTTTGCTGTTACGATCCCTTCGCTGTCGACCCTGATCAGTCAACGGTCTCCCCGTGGCCGGCAGGGACAGGCCCTCGGGATATACCAGTCCTCCGGATCGTTGGGCCGCATCGTCGGCCCGGTGGCCGGAGGCTTCCTCTTCGATCACATCGGGATTGCCGCGCCGATGCTCGCCGGGGGCGCGATTGCGTTCCTCACGGGTATCGCAGCTCTTGCCCTGTTTGCCGGACCCGGTTGGGCGGGTTTCCCTGCTGAAGGGCTCGGGGCGGACCCCATCAATCAAGAAACAGACCCGCCGATACCATGAAGCAAGCGACGCTGCGCCCGATGATCACGGCGAATTTCCTCTCTCTGATTGGTTTTGGGATGATGATTCCGTTGCTCCCCCTGTTCGCCCGTTCTTTCGGGGCAGGGGGCTTCGTCGTGGGCGTGCTGATGGGAGCCAACCAGGTTGTCGATTTCTTCTTCGCGCCGGTTGCCGGGCATCTCTCCGATCGAGTGGGGCGGCGGATACTGCTGCTCGTTGCCTATGCAATCACTTCGCTGGCCTACGTGGGGGTGGGGCTCGCCGGAACCGAGCTCGCCCTCGGCGGAGTCTGGCTGGTGGCGGGTTTCGGATCGTCGCAGATCCTGCTGACACAGGCGTACATCGCCGATGTCACCAGCGACGAGGACCGCACACGCGGCATGGGGCTGTGGGGAGCGGGATTCGCCGTGGGTTTCGTGATCGGTCCCCCGCTCGGCGCGATACTCTATGACCACAGTCCGATGATCGCGGCGTCCACAGCCGCCGGGTTCAGCCTTCTCGCCCTGCTGCAGACCGCCCTGTTTGTTCGTGAACCGCAGCGGCATCCGTATCAGTCCGCTCCCAAGGTGTCGTTCCTGAAAGAGCTGAGGGGCCTGGTGCTGGCGGCGATCGCGCTGTATTTCATCGCCGTGCTCGTCTGGAGCAAGTTGACCACGATGCTCGCGCTGTTCACCCAGGACGAGTTCGGCTGGGGCGTGCGCCAGTATGGAATCTACCTCGGGTTCGTTGGCTTGGCCGCCGCCGTGATGCAGGGGTGGATGATCGCTCCGCTCGTTCGGCGGTACGGGCGGCGGCGGCTGATCGTCGCCGGTTTCGCCCTGATGGGTGCGGGGCTGATTCTGCTTGTGACTCTTCCCCCGGGCTGGAGCCAGGCGCTCTCGGCGCTGCCGCTCGCCTGCGGTTTTGGCATCCTTACGCCAACACTGCCTGCGGTGTTGTCAAGCGAGGTGCACCCGAGCCGGAAAGGCCGTGCGCTGGGAATCTTCCAATCGGCGAGCACGCTCGCTCGTGTGGTTGCGCCGGTAATCGCCGGGGCGCTGTACGACAGCGTTTCCCATCAGTCACCCTTCATCGCCGCGGCCGTTGTCTCGCTGCTCACCGCGCTCGTCGTGCTGCGGCTGGCGTGGAGGCCCTAGGTTGAGTCTCTTGGAATTTGCGGCGATTTTTGTATGTTAGAAAAATACCCGGATTGAACTGTCAGATACTTATTTTTACCAAGGGTATTGGTTTGTCGCCTGATACGGCCATTTTGTGAGAAGGGGATGATGCGGCGGACAATCGAATCCGTGCGTGCGGAACAGCAGGATAAGTTGCACCTGCATCCGTTTTCGCTGAAGTACCAGGGAGTCTTCAGCTCGCTTGAGGACGGTTTTCGCATTGCCGGACATGAGATCAATGTGCTACAAACCCGGCTGATCATCCTGGTTGCTGTTCTCCTCTTTTCTTCCTTCGGCTTTTACGACATCACGTATGATGTGCCCTCGCTGGTAGACCACCTGCTCTTTATTCGTTTCGTCGTCACTGTGCCCGTGATGGTGGCGTTCGTGTTGTTCGTCGGGACGAATCTGTACCGGCGCAACCAGCACCTCTTCCAGATCCTGATAATGGCGTTCATGTCCGCGAGTCTCACCTGGACCTCGTTAAGCGTGCGCCAGTATGTGGATCAGACCAACTTCGCAGCCGTGATCATTTTCTACATGGGTGCAATTCTCATCTTTCGGCCGAGGTTCATTCCGGGAATGATGATCGGTCTTGCGACCTTCGCTATTTTCATCGCGGGTGACATCCTGTTCGGGCTCTATCAGCCGATCATCCGGCTGAAAATCTATATGTTCATCCTCTCCGGCTTCATGATCGGTAGCGCAGCGTGCTACATGCTCGAGTACGTTGAACGGGAGCGATACTACCTGTTGAGCAAACTGGTTGAGGAGCAGCGGCACCAGCTGGAACTCCAGAGACTCGAGACAGTCCGCACAATTTCACGCACGGTCGCGCATGAATTCAATAATCCGCTCGGGGCGATCATGGGAGCCTTCGATTACGCCGTGCGCCCGGAACTGAACGAGATGGATGCGAGGGCGCGCGATATCGCGTCGCGGATTCCCGGAAGCGTCCAGCGCATGGAGGCGCTTGTCAAGCGTCTGCTTTCGATCACCCGTGTGAGTCACAAAGAGTATGCGGCCGGCTTGTCGATGGTGGATTTGGAGGCTTCCGCGGAGAGCGTGTCCGCGGAAAAGGAATCCGGCGGGGAGGCTTCTCAGTCCCACTGATCGTACTATATTCCCGTCACATCAGCATTTCCTGAGGTCCCCGGAACCCCCGGGAGTGAGCGCACACCAAACGGGAGAGGCGTGTGGCAGGCGACTGGATGTCCCTGGCGCTGGAACGATTCCAGAGTGCGACACGGACCGTGCGTCTGACACTGCCGCCGGCCAGGCACGACCGTTTCTGGGAGCGGCTGGTCGAACTGGCGGTGATGAAACGGCGCGGGCTGACCATCACCCTGCTGCTCCCGATACGTCCCGCCGATCCCGAATCTCTTCGCCCCGCCCTGAAAGCCCTCAAGGAAATCGAGCGCTCCGGCCATGAAGTCGGGTGGGCGGCGAACGACCCGCTTCCCTTCTCGCTGCTCGTCGTGGATGATCTCTGGGCATTGATCGTCGCCGGCGACCCGGACGCGGAGGATGGTTCGGGCTACCTGCGGCTGACCGAAGCCGCAGAAGAGGTGCGGCCGGTGCGCGACGCATTTGACAGGAGGGTCGCCCGGGGCATCGGAGGGCTCGATCCCGCGGCGTGGCTCGAATGGCTGGAGCAGTCGCCCTACCGGAAACAGACACGTGTTGCCTTGGCGGCGCTTCACCGTGGAGATCGGCGGCTCGGCGTCGTGGCCCGGAGAATGCTGAAGAAACTCCCGCGCCGAGGGTTCTGGCTGGTGAAACCGCACGACAGCGCCTATGGCATGTCCGAACCGCCGGGAACGATGCACTGGGGTGAATGGATCCGGCAGGAACGGGTGTCGATGGGGTTGCCCGCACTCGCTGATCTCCTCGCGGGAGCGAATTTCCCTACCCGCAGCGCTTTTCAGAAACGGCTCCACGCGGAGTACCCGGGGTACCGGGATGCGTCGCGCGCCTTCGCCACGGCACGCCACTTCGTCGTGGACATGCTCCCCGGGGATCGGGTGGCGGCAGTGGACGGCTGGACCTCGGCCCAGGCGCTGCCGGTGCGCTTTCACGGGTGGGGGCGCATCGAGGGCGGTGTGGAGATCCGGGACGGGAACAAGAAGGTCTGGCGGGTCGGGAGAAAAACGGATTGGCAGCGCTACGAGGTGGACATCCCGATCGTGGCGGTCCGCGAAGCCACCGGGCTTCAATCCTGCACGTTCCCGATCCACCGCCTCGGCGGCCACGCCTTCCGCTCGCTCGCTGACCTCGCCGAGGAGGTGCTGCGCTCGGTGGGGCAGAGCCAGCTGAATCTCGAATTGACCTTGATGGACCGCTTGAGCCGGCAGCAGGAACTACTCTGAGCGAGGAAGGATACGGACGGTGGAACAGCAGCGCTTCCAGAACCTGGAGGACCTTCCGGCGGGGGACCATGCGCCGGAAATCGTTAATGTAATTGTTGAGATCCCCAAAGGGGCACGGAACAAGTACGAGTACGATACGGAAACGGGCCTGTTCCGGCTCGACCGTGTTCTCTACTCGGCGGTGCACTACCCCGCGGCCTATGGATTCATCCCCGGCACGCACGCTCCCGACGGCGACGCGATGGACATTCTCGTTGTTACCAGCGAGCCCACGTTCACCGGCTGCCTGATGACGGCGCGTCCGATCGGGATGATGACGATGCACGACGAAAAGGGGATGGACGAGAAGGTGCTCGCGGTTTCCAACGTAGATCCCTACTCGCGGGGGATTCATGAGCTGTCGGATGTGCGCCCTCACCTGACGCGGGAGATCGAGCATTTTTTCGCCGTGTACAAGGACCTCGAGGATAAGCAGGTGGACATTCGCGGCTGGACCGACCGCGCTGGCACCCTCGACCGTATCCGAGAGTACATGGAGGCGCACAAAGCGCTCCATTCATAGAGGCCGGGACTTTTACACATCCAAATTCAGGAACTCAGGATGCCTACCTTGGTGCGATCCATTGACTGCATGAAAGACAACCGATCATGAGCTTCACCTGGATCGTCGCCAACCGGTACCTGCGCTCGAAACGGCGCACCGGTTTCATCAGCCTGATAACCTGGCTCTCCACCGGCGGGGTTGCGCTCGGCGTCGGCGCCCTCGTGATCGTCCTCTCGATCATGAACGGTTTCGAGGAGGAGGTGAGGTCGAGGATTATCGGGGCGGACGCGCCGCTCCGTGTCTCGACCTTCTCCGGCCACTCGACGCTTGACTGGCCGCAGGTGGCGGAGACGATCGCCGGGCTCGACAAGGTCGAGGCGGTCACTCCCTATGTTCTCGATAAGGGGATGATTCGCGCAGGGAAGTATACCGAGGGTTGCATCATCCGCGGCGTCGATCCGAGAACCGTCGGCGCGGTCAACCGTCTTCCCGAAATGCTGGTCGCGGGAAGCATGGACGATCTCGATCCGCACGATCCCGACTCGCTCGGGGGGATCATCCTCGGCCGTTACCTCGCGGACATCCTCTACATCGATCTTGGCGACACCCTGTTCCTGATTTCGCCCACCGGGATGAGCAGCATCTTCAGCCAGCCGAAAATCGGGCAATTCGTCGTCACCGGCGTGTTCGAATCGGGGCTCGCGGAATTTGACCAGGCGTTTGTCATCATCGGGCTTCACCAGGCGCAGAGGATGTTCGGTCTCGGGGCGCAGGTGAGCGGTCTGGATGTGAAGACAAAAACCCTCGAGGATGCGGCCACGGTGAAGGACGAGATCAACGAGACGATCGGCTATCCGTGGTATCCGCGCACCTGGTACGAGATGCGTAAGACGCTGTTTTCATGGATGCAACTCGAAAAATGGGCGATGTTCATCGTGCTCAGCCTGATTATCCTCGTCGCGGCGTTCAACATCGTCAGCACGCTGGTGATGATCACGATGGAGAAACGCAAGGAGGTGGGCATCCTGATGGCGATGGGCGCGACACAGAAGAACATCCAGCGCATTTTCCTCTGGCAGGGCCTGTTCGTGGGGCTGGTGGGAACGATCGTCGGGCTGATCCTCGGCTTCGTCATCCTCTGGGCGCAGCAGACGTGGAAATTCATCAGCCTGCCGAGCGATATCTACATGATAGCGGCGCTCCCCGTGAGAATGCACGTGCTTGATTTTACGGCGGTTGGGGTCGTTGGGGTACTTCTCTGCCTGCTCGCTGCGGTGTATCCGGCCCGTCGCGCCGCCGCCCTCGACCCGGTGGAGGCGATTCGGTATGAATAGCCGTCATTTGGGATGGTTTTCTGTTCAGGTCAACGCCGACGTCATTCTTTCGCCGAAGCGAGGCCGTCCCCCTAAGTCATCCTGAACGAAGTGAAGGATCTTTGTTTTCGCTAAACTTGGCATAACGGAACTTGGAATATATGAGCGAATCGGACACCAACACCCCCGCCATCTACGCCGAGGGAGTGGTCAAGAATTACCAGCTCGGCAAGCGCACCATCGAAGTGCTGCGCGGAATCGACCTGATGGTGGATCCGGGCGAATTCGTCGCCATCGTCGGCCCTTCCGGCGCGGGGAAATCCACCCTGCTGCACATCCTCGGCACCCTGGAGCGTCCCACGGAGGGCTCTGTTCGGGTCGCAGGCTACAGCACAGCTGCGCTTTCAGATGAGGAGCTGGCCCATCTCCGCCGTGAGGCTGTGGGATTCATTTTCCAGTTCCACCATCTGCTCCCGGCGTTCAGCGCGCTGGAGAATGTGATGATGCCCGCTCTCGTCCGCGGGCTGTCCAAAGCGGAGGCGCTGGGTCCCGCAAAGGCGCTGCTGGAGTCGCTGGGCGTCGGGCACCGTCTCGACAACAAACCCGCGGAGCTCTCCGGGGGCGAACAGCAGCGTGTTGCGGTCGCCCGCGCGATGGTCAATTCGCCGCGGCTGTTGCTCGCCGATGAGCCCACCGGCAACTTGGATCGCGGAACGGGGCAGCGGCTCGAACAGGACCTTGTCCGTTTCACACGCGAGCGCGGCGCCGCGGTGGTCGTCGTCACTCACAACGAGGATTGGGCGGCGAAAGCGGATCGGGTCGTCCGGCTGGTGGATGGCCGGATCGAAACAGGGTAATTGGGGATTCCAGCGTACGCTTCCTCCTATTTAGCTTGACCGGGCAAGCTCTCGCGTGATTCCGCAGAATCCCGACAACATCACCCCTTAACTGGATTTCCGTCAGGTTGAGGAAGGGGTTGGCGATACTCCTCTTTCGGTGCAGCTGAGGCAGATGAGACGCGAAGGGAGCATGCTGCCGGGATTATATTATTCAGGTGACGCCCAGGTGTGTTGTCGGGCGCCGGTAAAACGATTGACGGGACCTACGATGACGAACAAATTTTCCTACCGAGTTCAGCAGGCCATTCAGCATGCCCGAGAGGAGGCGTTGCGGTTGGGGCACGATGCGATCAGTACCGAGCATCTCCTGTTGGGCCTGATCCAGCTTGGCGAGGGGACCGCCGTTGAGATTCTTCAGAACCTCGGAGTCGATCTGGACGAAATTCGCGAGACCATTGAATCGGCCATTCAGTCGCCTTCGACCCTGTTGAAGATGGGCAACATCCCGTTCACGAAGCGCGCGGAGAAGGTGCTGAAGGTATCCTACATCGAGGGCAAAAACTACAACGCGGAAAACATCGGCACCGAACATCTTCTGCTCGCGCTGATCAAGGACGAGGAGGGGGTAGCGGCCCAGGTCCTCGAATCGCACGGTGTTACATACGAAACGGTAAAAGCGGAACTTGGCCATATGAATTCGGAAGAAACCCCTGAAACTCCGGAAGTCGGCACACCCAAGCCGACGTCGGGCAAGAGCAAAACCCCGGTGCTCGATCATTTCGGACGCGATCTGACACGGCTCGCGCGGGAATCCAAACTCGACCCGATCATCGGGCGCGAGATGGAGATTGAACGGGTGGCCCAGATTCTCAGCCGGCGCAAGAAGAACAATCCGGTGTTGATCGGCGAACCGGGTGTCGGCAAAACCGCCATCGTCGAAGGGTTGGCGCTGAGGATCGTGCAGCAAAAGGTGTCGCCCGCTCTGTTCAACAAGCGGGTAATCGCGCTCGATCTCGGTGCGATGGTCGCGGGAACCAAGTACCGTGGCCAGTTCGAGGAGCGGGTAAAGGCGGTGCTGGCGGAGATCGAAAAGAACCCGGACGTGATCCTCTTCATCGACGAGCTCCACACCATCGTCGGAGCGGGCTCGGCGTCGGGAAGTCTCGATGCCTCGAACATGTTCAAACCCGCTCTCGCGCGCGGCGAGCTGCAGACCATCGGTGCGACCACGCTCAACGAGTACCGTGAATCCATCGAAAAAGACGGCGCCCTGGAGCGAAGGTTCCAGAAGCTGATGGTCGATCCGCCCAACGTGGAGGAGACGATCAAGATTCTCGAGGGGTTGAAGGAGCGGTACGAGGAGCACCACGGGGTGCACTACAGCGATGAGGCGCTGCATCACGCCGTGATCCTCGCCGACCGTTACATCTCCGACCGCTTCCTCCCGGATAAGGCGATCGACGTCCTCGACGAAACAGGCAGCCGTCTGCGGCTGATGAACCTCGTCGTGCCCGACCATATCGTCGAGCTCGAGGCGCGCCTCGAGGAGCTTCAGAAAGAGAAGGATGATCTCGTCCGGAAACAGGAATACGAAAAAGCCGCGGAAGTGCGCGACCGTCGCCACAAGCTCGAGGGGGAGTTGAAAAAGGCCCGGGACGAGTGGGAGGACAGTGAGCAGGTTTCGGCCATCGAGGTGACCTCCGACGACATCGCGGAAGTGGTCAGCATGATGACCGGCATCCCGACAAGCCGCGTCGCCTCCAGCGAATCCCAGCGTTTGCTCGAAATGCGGGAGAAGCTGAAAAAGAAGATCATCGGCCAGGACGATGCGATCGATGAACTGGTGAAAGCGATCCGCCGCAGCCGCACCGGGCTCAAGTCTCCGAACCGCCCGATCGGGAGTTTCGTCTTCCTCGGCCCGACGGGAGTGGGTAAAACGGAGCTCGCACATGTGCTGGCGGAATACCTGTTCGCCGACCGCAACGCGATCATCCGGGTGGACATGTCGGAGTACATGGAGAAATTCAACGTCAGCCGCCTGATCGGCGCTCCCCCGGGGTATGTAGGCTATGACGAAGGCGGACAGCTTTCCGAAAAGGTCCGGCGCAAGCCCTACAGCGTTGTCCTGCTCGACGAGGTGGAAAAGGCGCACCCCGACGTTTTCAACACCCTGCTCCAGGTGCTCGATAACGGTGAGATGACCGATGGCAGCGGACGCAGGATCGACTTCCGCAACACCGTGATCATCATGACCTCGAACCTCGGCGGCCGCGAGGCGAAGAAAGGTTCTATCGGCTTCGTCGAGGATGACGGCCGCGACAACACCTCCTACAAGGAGATGAAGCAGAAGATGCTCAAGGCGGCCGAGGATCTGTTCCGCCCCGAGTTTCTCAACCGGATCGACGAGGTGATTGTCTTCCGCAAGCTGCTCCGCGAACACATCCTCGAGATCGAGGACATCTACCTCGCGGACATCAATCGCCGTCTTGCCGACCGCAAGATTGAGCTGGAGCTCACCGGCGCCGCAAAGGATTTCCTCTGCGAACGGGGCTACAACATGGACACCGGCGCGCGCACCCTGCGCCGCGCGGTGGAGCGCCATCTCGAAGATCCTCTCGCCGAGGAGATGCTGAAGGGGTCTGTCACCGACGGCAGCCTCGTCACCGTGGACGTCGACAAGAAGGAGGAAAAGCTGATTTTCAAACCTCAGCAACATGAGTCCAAGGCGGAGGCGGAAAAGGCTTGACGGTCTCAGTGGAAACAATAAACGCTCGGTTAATGCCGGGCGTTTTTTATGGAACGAAGCATTTTGGGAGCGGCGCTCCAAGGAACCCGGTTTGACAGGCGAAGTCAAATCGGCGGACGGGCTCCCGTTCCGGTTGAACTGGCAGTTCCTGTTATGTAGAGTAGCGTTTGGCGCATTCAACTGTTGGGATTCATTCAGCCCAAACCGCTGCGCGAACCCCGCGGAAGCGCCTCTCGCGAGAGCGTGCGATCGATAGACAACACATAGATCAGGAAAGGGGGGACCGATGGGAACGAAGGGACGGTCGATTGTCAAGGATGCGGACAAAATCGTCGAGAAGCTGAACAAGGCCTTTGCGGATGAGTGGCTTGCGTATTACCAGTACTGGGTCGGCGCGAAGGTGATTGAGGGGCCGATGAAGGAGGCTGTGATCGGCGAACTGGACCAGCATGCGGCGGATGAACTGCGCCACGCCGACATGCTCGCGCTGCGCATCATTCAGCTCGGCGGCGTGCCGATCCTCGATCCCAAACAGTGGCACGAGGCGAGTAACTGCGGGTATCATGGCCCGGCAGATCCCAACGTCCGCGTCGTGCTCGACCAGAATGTCAAAGGCGAGCAGTGTGCGATCGGGGTGTACACCGAGCTGATGGAGTTCACCCGCGAGCGCGACCCGATTACGTACAACATGGCGCTCGAAATTCTACAGGATGAGGTGGAGCACGAGGAGGATCTCGAGGCGCTCGTCCAGGATTTTGAGATTCTCACGGCCTCCTGAAACTGACTGCGGACGGGCCTCTTCCGGTTCTGAAGGTACCGGATCGCTGTTTACTATCTGCGGCTCAGATCATTACCAGCAGCTTTTCCGCGGCGTCCGCCTGCTGGTCAACAGAAAGCCGGGCGGCGTTGAGCGTGAGATCGTAGTGTTCGGGTGAGTTGGGGTCCTCGCCGGTGTATTTGCGGACGAAGCTCTCCCGCTCGCGGTCCAGCCGTCGCAGCGTATCCATGTTCAGGTTCTCGACCCGTTCGGGCCATTCCCGCGCGAGCGCCTCGAGACGCCAAGCCGCCGGAGCGATCAACCGGATGTGAACCCCTCCGGGCAGATCCCGTGTCAACAGCGCACCCCCGCGGCCGATCAGGATTGAGCGTCCGTGCAGCGCCAGGCCGCGGATCGCCTTCGCCAATCCCTGGAAAACACTCCACTCGCTGGGACGCCCGCCGATCAGGCTGACGACCCAATCCTCAAGCTCTCCGCGTGACCGTGTGCTGAGGGAGTCCACGAGGTCCTTTTCGATGGCGTGGTGGGCGGCAATCCACTCCAGCAGCTTCCGGTCGTAGATAACATACTCATCCTTGCCGAGCCGTTGGTTCAGGCGGCGGGCGAGCTCTTCCGCGAGCGCCCATGCCGGACAGCCGTACTGCCGCGACAGGGTGACAAACGGCATCGTGGGGGTTGTCTCGGGCCGAGGGCGGTCGCCGCGGCGGTTGCGCCTCCACTGCTCCGCCTGGGCGCGCAGCCTTGCGTCGAAGGACGGGAGGATGTCGAGGTGGTCCATTCGTTCTCTCCGGCAATAACCTTTGCGGACTCCAGCGCCGGGAGAAATAATCCCCTCCGGCGCAGCGGGTGCGGCCGAAGGGGCTTTCTATATAAGAGTACACACTCACACCCCCCTCGCGAAAGGGGCAAGGCTGATCCGTGAGCGTTTTATTCGCGGTCCCTCGCTCCTATCTTACCCCGGCCGGGGCGAAAACCGCTGTTCACCT
>CAZIDZ010000015.1:56002-58753 GCA_964538455.1 uncultured bacterium | reverse complement strand
GAAAAAGGCTCCTCGAAAGAAGAGCCTTTTATTTCGAGCCACCTGTCGGACTTGAACCGACGACCTACGCATTACGAATGCGTTGCTCTACCAACTGAGCTAAGGTGGCGGCCTCAAAAACGAGGACCGTCCGCGCTGCATGAACGGTCCAAAAAGCGACGTGAATATAGGCCTTTGCCGAGACACTCGCAACGCCCGAAACCCGCCGGGAGACTCGCCGGGGACCGCACGCCGATGCGTTGTTCGAACACGCACCTGCGCTGCACCGCGCCGCTATTCGTCGAAGAACGGCGCCACATTCTCGAGCGGCACCTTCAGCGTCTGCGGCGATTTCTCCTCAACAACGAGGTGCTGCACGATCTCGTGAATCACCTTCATCTGGACGGGCTTCGTCAGGATCGCATCGGCGCCGCTGCGCAGAGCGGATTCGGCATTTTCGCGCGTGTGATGCCCGGTGATCACAACCACGCGGCAGCCCCGGAGACGGTTGTCGCTGCGAATGTCGCGCAGCACGTGGAAACCGTCCAGTCCCGGCATCATCAGGTCAAGAAAGACCAAATATGGAATCGCGCGGCTGAGCTTGCGCCCGGCGTCGTAGCCGTCCACCGCGTAGTTGACGTCAATCGCAGGAAACCGCTCCCGGATGCCCATCACCAGCGCCTCACGGGTTGCCTCGTCGTCCTCGACGATGAGCACCCGTTTCTGCTGATTCTCAGCGGTTGAATAGGGATTCATCCGTTGCTGGTGCTTGCGAAGAAACCGCGCGAGGTCCTCCCGATGAATTCGCCGATGGCCGCCGGGAGTCCGCGCCGCGGGAAGCCACCCCTTGCGCACCCAGGAGTTGACCGTCTGGTGATGCACGCCGACGATCTTGGCAACCTCAAACGTGGACAGCAACTCCTTTTCGTTCAAATCCATGGAACTGTCCCCTCGAGTTAAAGTCATGTTTCGGATATCAGGAGTATAAACAATTCACTTTCACCGCGCCATTAATTTAAATAATGAGTCGTAAAGAGTAAACTTATCCGTTCCTCCACTGGAGCAACACCAAATTCTTAAATTCCGGCCGTACAAAGGTTATGAAATAGACGGATAACGATAGAAGCTGTGTCACTCACCGATGGGCAGGATTGCTGAAATGATCATGACAATATTTTGTGTTTAAGGTGGTTACTGTTTTCACCCAATCGAACAACGCACATCGACTCCCATCCATCCGGCAATCCCGTGTGTAGGCAAACTCTGCATTTTCAAAGGGAGGGCTGTATTCGCATCCGTTTTATTGTACACGGACCGAAGGGCAAGGACATAAAAAGAGACCGTCCTTGCGGCGGTCCCTTTTCGGTGCCGACTCCCCGAATCGAACGGGGGACACACGGATTTTCAGTCCGTTGCTCTACCAACTGAGCTAAGTCGGCCGCTGCCGGATTTTCGCCCGGCGACCGCAAAAAGTAGTCCTCGACCCCTTGAAAGTCAAGCTGGTGCGGGAGCCCCCGGTGGGCGGCACGACTCCCCGCCGGCGCTTCGGGCAACCGGCGACTTTCCCCGCTGTCTCGTGTCGATGACTGCTCCTGTTGCCGCACCTCCAACCGGGCATCTGACCGAAAAGAGTTTCAACCTGGAAGCTGTTTGAGGAAAAGACAATTCCTGACTATACTTTGTTTTACGGTTGGAAACGCCGCCGGAGAGACTCACGCTCGCGTTCAACCTGTCGAAACCGTCCGGCCCGGAGGATGAGGTGGACCCAAAGATATCCATCCAATCACTTCTGGAGAATCTTGAAACCCTCCCGACGCTACCCGAAATCGCGCTGAAGGTTCTCAAACTGGCGAAGGACCCCAACGTCAGCATCAACAAATACGAAGAGTTGATCAGCCGGGATGCGTCCCTGACCGCCAAGATCCTGAGGGTGGCGAACTCGGCATACTACGGACTGCGGAACAAGGTGTCGACGCTGAAGATGGCGATGGTGATGCTGGGCCTGGAAGAGACCAACCGTCTCGCCCGCGCCTTCTCGTTCCTGCAATCCTTCCCTTCGAACCGGGCGGGATCACGATTCGATTTCGGCCGGTTCTGGTTGCACAACATCGCGGTTTCAGAGATCATCCAGGGCCTTTCCTCACGCATCGGCTACGAGCACCCCGGGGAGGCGTCGACCGGCGGCCTGCTCCACGACATGGGGGTGATCGTGGCAGCGTCCTTCTACCAGGACGAATTCGTCGAGGTGATCAACACGGTCGTAGAACGGAAGGCCGACCGCAGGGACGTCGAACGGGAAATCTACGGGATGGACCACACGGAAATCGGCAAAGCGCTCGCCGAACGGTGGAACCTCCCGGAAAAACTGGTGGAGATCATTCGCCACCATCACGATCCCGAGGCGTCGGCCGAAGAACACCGGTTTGACGTCACTCTCGCCTACCTGGCCAACCGGATCGCCCGCTACCACGGTGTCAACCTGATGGTTGAGGATGAGCTCCCGCTCGATCTCGGGGACGATCCCAACTGGAAATTCCTGCTCGACCGCAGCGAGAATCCCTCAAAGCTGAGTGCGTCCGATCTGATCGCTTCGAGCGAAGAGGACGTGCAGCGGGCGCGGGAATTCCACGAGATGAGTTTTCAGTAGGCGGGCGCATCAGGGACAGTATGCTCACACCGCCGAACGACCGGCCTGGCGAGTTCACTGGAGCCTTCGAAACGACGAATCTGGGACAGTATGCTCACAATGCTGAACAACTGGCATTGTGAGTA
>CAZIDZ010000015.1:0-55902 GCA_964538455.1 uncultured bacterium | reverse complement strand
CGCCCGGACGGAACAATCGATTTTCACCCCTCGCGCCGCCAACCGTTCGACCAGCAAATCGGCATCCACCACCCGCTCCTGGTAGAGCACGCCGCGATCGGCGATCTCGCTCTCGGTGATCATTCTCAGAACCAGGCTACCCGGCCAGGCGGTGGTGCGCTGCATCGAGGTGAAGCCGGTTTTCGGATCGTACCGGTCGACCATTTCGTACACGACCTCAGCCGGCGCTCCGCCGCGAACACCGTGAACGGTGACGCGCAACAGCGTCTCATCCGGAGGGTCATGCGGCAGAGAGCGGCCGAGCATCTCCTCGAACACCCGGCGCGGGACGAAACGCTCACCCTCCGTTTCAACAACCTCCTCGGAGCGAAACCCGATATCGAAAGCAAACCGGATCAGCGCAGCGTGCCCGGGATAGCGAATGGTTTTGCAATCAAGCTCCTGCAGCACACCGTCGAAGGTTTCCGGGAGCGTGCTGACCCCGCCTGAGGTGTAGAACGCTTCAAATTCGCGATTGTCGAAGGTGAGCTTTTCGAGGCCGGTCAGGCTCGGCCGTGTCGTTTTCCTGCCGCCTGTGACGATCACGCTGGGTTCGAGGTACTCGTTGGTGAGGCCGCGCACACTGAAGATCAGCGCGTAGTTCAGCGGTGGTTTCGGATGCTGTGGAAGCCCGCCGACGCGAATCGATGCCGCTTTTGCCTCATCCAGTTTTTGGACCCCTCCGGCGACAAGAATTCCCGCAAGACCGGGGGTCAAGCCGGTGTCGGGAACGATCGCGACTCCAGCGGTTTTTGCTTTCGCATCAAGTTCGTGCTGAGCGTGAACCACGTCATGGTTGCCGCCGTAATCCACGGTGTTGCACCGGGCTTCAATCGCCCAGTGCGTGAGGTCGAGATTGAGCGCATAATCGGCGGCAAAGACCGCACCGTCCGCCCATTCCAGGAGCGGAACGATCTGGTCGCGGTCCTGGAAATCCACGATCGCACCAGCCTCCCGCGCCATCCCGAGCCGGGCGAGTGCGCTGTTTACGGCCGCGGCATTTCCATCCGCGATATGGACTTCGGCTCCGGACCGTTCCAGATCCCACGCAGCCGCGATTCCCTGGCGGCCAGAGCCGAGCACGAGATAACGAGGCACTTGATCTCCTTTCGTGAGACGGTCCCGCCGTCGGTCATGCGGTCAGGATCAGACGCAGCACATCGGCCAGCAGGAGAACGGCAAACACTTTCCGATAGGCGACGGATCCGACACGCTGATTGAGCCAGGCGCCGATCTGGGCGCCCGGGATGCTGGTCGCCGCGATCGCGATCACCGCAACCACGCAGACGTAACCGACGAACCCCTCGCCCGGATAAACCGAGGGCGTGGCGGTCAATTTCTGAAGTGCGCTGGCGAACGCGGTGAAACAAACAACGCCCGAGGAGGTTCCGGCAAGATTGCGAGTGGGAACGTGAGCGAGAAAAGCCATTGCGGGGACCAACACCACCCCGCCCGCCAGCCCCGTGAGCCCGGCGAATACACCAACGCCAAGACCCAGCAGCAGCCAGACCAACGTGCTGAGCGACTTGATCTGCCTGTCCGCAGGCGGTTTTTCGAAAAACATGCGAGAGGCGACCAACAGCAAAGCGATGGCGAGCCCGACCTGGAGCACCTCGCCGGGAATGTCCAGCGAGAGCTCGCTGGCAAACCAGCTTCCGGCGAAGCTGGAAACCGCCAACAGGGGCACGAGACGCCAGAGCACATTCCCCTGCTTGTGGTGGCGGAACGCGGAGGAACCGGCTGAAAGGGTTGCAACGGCAAGCGATGTACCCATCGCCGCCTGCACGAAGATGGAATTCGGAACGTGCCACAGGTGGAACAGTTCAAGCAGTACGGGAACGAAGATGACGCCCCCTCCAATCCCGAGAAATCCAGCGGCGATCCCCGCCATTATTCCAACCCCGAGCAGTAGCAGTATCGTTGTCAATCCGATGTCCATGGGGCCTCCGCCGATTCGCAACCAAGGAAGGAAATGCGTGGCATCCGCTCAAGCAAAACGCATCGTCTCCGGGGTCAGACGAACTCCTGACCGTGCCAGGGGGTTTCCGGTTTGCCCTGACGGTGGTTCGCCCAGCGAGCGAGTGTGAAGAGAAAATCTGACAGCCGGTTGACGAACATCAGGGCGTGCTCGTTGACGGCGCCTCCCGCCTCGATCAATTCCGTCAACCTCCGCTCCCCCCGGCGGCAGATGGTGCGGGCCAGATGGAGCGCCGCGCCCGCCTCGGACCCGCCGGGCAGGATAAAATGCTCCAACGGGGGAAGGCTCTCATCGAGACGGTCGATTTCCCGCTCCAGTTCGTCGACATGCTGTTGCCCGAGCCGCGGCAGTTTCGCCCCCCGCTCGCTTTGGGCGGGATCAGCCGCAACATCGCTGCAGAGGACATGCACGTATTGCTGGATTCGCTGCAGGATCGATTCGAGCTCGGAGTCCGCGGCCACCGAGCGTGCATACCCGATCCAGGAATTCAGCTCATCGAAGGTTCCGTACGCCTCGACGCGGGGATGGTGTTTTACGACCCTCCCTCCCCGGAGCAGGCTGGTTTCGCCTCGATCTCCCGTTTTCGTGTAGATCTTCATGCATCAGCCCGGCTGGGACGATCGATCCTATTCGGCCGGTTCTTCTCCGCTTTCGGATTCCGGTTCAACCGCCTGCGTCGCGCGGGTTCTGCGCAGCGCCACGAGCCGCTGCAAATCCGCCGCGACCATAGGGTCGTTCTCCATCTCCCCCATGATCTGGATGAGATACTCGCGGTGGACGTTGCCCGGAGCGAGGACGATGCGGTACAGCGCGAAGCCGCGCCAGCGCCGTTCTTTCACCCATCCGGCGAGACGCAGCCGCCCCAAATGTCGGGAAACCTTCGGTTGAGCCAGTTCGAGCGCATGGCCGATGTCCGCCACGGAGAGCTCCCCCGCCTGCTCGAGCAGAATCAGAATCCGCAAACGGCTCTCCTCGCCCATCGCCCTGAGGATTTCGACCGTCTCATCCATGTGGCTACCCTCGTGTTTTCGTCTATACGCAAAAGCGAAAATAGCATGCTGTGGCGGGTCTTACAAGCGACTCACTCCGTGGAGGAACACGCCGGGAGGCGATTCAACGCGGCAAGGGGTTCAGGGACCAATACCGGCCGTCCAGGTAAACGATCTGCTCCCGGCTTCGCGGATCCAGCCTGCTTTTGCTGCGGACCAGGGACTCTTCTGCGTGAATTGCGAGGATCTTTCCAACGAAGAGGGTGTGCGACCCTAATTGAAGCGTTTCGCTCACTTCGCAGGCGAGAACGATGGACGTTTCCTCGATCATAGGCGCGTGACGCAGCGGCGGGCACTCCACCGCCGTCAAACCGAGCGTCTCGAATTTGTTCTCCTCGCGGCCGGAAACCGCTCCGCAATGCTGCACCGCCGCAAGATGCTCGGTGAAAGGGATATTCACCGTGAATTCGCCTGTCTCAGAAATCAAACGATGACTGAATCGCGACGGCCGAATTGCGGCGGCTACCTGCGGTGGTTCGGAGCAGACTGTTCCGAACCAGGCGCAGGTGATCAGATTGGGCGCGGCGACTGTCCCACAACCGAGGAGCACCGCAGGGGCGGGGAAAGTGTGAACGTAGGGGTCCACTCGCAGATGGGCCATCGAAAACCCCCTCTTTGGGATCCGTTGTGTTTATGTGCAAGAGACTCGGGCATAAGCTAACCCTGTGCACTGACCGGGCCGTACAGATGGAGCCGTGCGGCCGCAGAGACGCGAGACAAGCACGGGACCGCAACCTTCCACAGGGAGCACCGTACAGCGCAGCAAACGCCGCTCCGGATGCGATAGCGGGCCTGGAGTGAACACCAGGAGTGTCTCCCCCGCCACGGCAAACGAATGGAAAAGCGCCACGACTCAATCGCCGCGGCGCTTCGTTCGGCGGTCGAACGACCCGAGCGGGAACTGCGGTTCCACACCCGAGCTCCTCCTCATGTCCGCCCGCCGGCGTCAGCATGGTCAGACATTTCCATGGCTGACAACACATCGCACTGCCGTACCGCCGGTTCTCCTCTATTTTCAGGAACGGCCTCGATACCTGCCTGACCCCTGGGGCGTAGCCGGAGCCCCCAGGGGCGACAGCCACACTGATGCGAGGGTGTGCCGGTTCCTTGTCAACGAGTACCCCGCATCGTGCAGAAACCTGGTCTTTCCGGAGCGCAAAAGCCGGCATCCCCATCCCGCGGACTGCGGGAATTGGAGGATTCCGGCTCATCTTCAATGTATTTTCTCAACCCCTCGAAGCGCAATATGGATTTAACGACGAAGAGCAATGGTCTCCGCGCCGTTCCTTTTACCATACTCCTCACCTTCAGCGACGTTGCGATAGCCTGGAACATGTACCGGATGCGCCATTGACGACGCCGGAGATTCCACTCCCATGGTTGGCCGTCCGCTTTCGCCGTTTTCCCGGGATGTGATCCCAGCACAAAGCGGCGCTCTGCCACCGACCCGGCAGAAGCGCGCCGGACACACGAGCCGGAGCCAGCGTATCCGCATCCCCTCCTGTGTGTGGGCGACCTGGCCGGTCAGGAGAGAGATGACACTCGATCACGATCCGCGTCCCCGCCCACTGGAACGGAATCGCCAAGCTGCGAAAGAAAAAGCCGGCTTCCCCGCGGCCCTCAACAGGCCCCGGAGAATCCGGCTCTAGCAGCAAGGTATCGGGTATCCCGAAAATTTGTCAAGCAGCCAACGCGAGACAGGCAACGCAAACGGAGCACTCGCCGGACGAGGTTCAGAGGTCGTACAAGAAATCGACCTTGAGACGGTAATCGTCGGCGAAATCGACCGCCACCGGCTCCTCCAGCCGCTCGTGGAACTTATCGTACAACAGGGTCACAGTCGGCCGGTTGAGGTTTTCGGGATTGACTTTGCTGACGACACCGCGATAGCCGACATATTCGTAATGGGTGGAGGATTCGAGGATCTCCACGTTGGACCCTTCGGGCAGCGTGTTGATCACAGACATCGCCATCTGGGTGATGTGCTCGTTGAACCAGGACGGAGTCCTGCGGACGATTTCCTCCACGGCTTCGATCGGAGTGAATAATTCCCGCTCGATTTTTCCCGAGACGAGATTATCGAAATAATCTGCGACCGCGATGATTTCCGCGAAACGGTGGATCGTTCCCCGGCTTTCCCGGTTCGCCTTCGGCATCTCTCCAGACCCTTTCATCCCCGAGGGGAATCCGCTTCCATCCTGTTTTTCGTGGTGCTGGAGGACAGCCATGGTAATGTGGATATTGATCGTCGGGTCGCGTTCGAGCAGAATGGCTCCCATCTGCGGGTGCATCAGGTACATGTCGCGTTGGGCTTCAGTTCGATCCAAAGGGTGAACGGAGGCGAGGTCGGGATCAAGTCTCAATTTGCCGAGGTCATGGTACAGCGCGGCTTTCGCGAGCAGCATCATATCATCGCGCTCCAAGGTGAAACCGAGCCCGATGAGGAGTGAGAGGATGGCCACGTTTGTCGAGTGGTTGATGATCTGATTGTCGGCGAGGTGGACGCCGGGGAAGTACACCGGCCTGCGGACGCGGGTGACGTCGTTGACCATCAGCTTGATCGCGCGGTTGACCGTCCGCTTGGTCTCGAGATCCAACCCGGGTTCACGTTCCTGGGAGATGCCGGTGCGTCGCATCCGGTCACGCGCGACGGTATCGGTGTCGAATAAAGCGATCTGGTTGAGAGCCTGGGAGGAGACCTTGCGGGCTTCGATGCCAATCAGATCCTCGACCTGAATCGACTCCGTCCCACTCTCCAGGATATAGACGTAATAGAAGCCCATTTCACGGATGCGCTGGACGGACAACGGGTCGATCTTGGTTCCCTCCGCAAGGAGTTTCCGGTAATTCTGATCATAGATCGGCCGCCCGAGGACCATCCCGGGCTTCAGATTATTTACACCGATCTGCCGCATCTACCCCTCCCCGGCTTTGCATGGAAATCGACCAGCAGGACGTTCACCCATGATGGAAGGGCGTTCGGCTGGTTTCTGGTTCTTCCTGAGCGTCCGGATTTTCCCCTGGGTCCGGACGTGGATGCACTGAAAGAAAGATAGGGTAAGAAATCATTTTTTCGCTTTTGCCCGCCTCCCGGCAGAGACCCCCGGAGCTAGTGGGACACGGGGATGGACGCACGGACAAGGAAAGCATCCGAATAGCGAGTTCTGCGCACCCGCCGCAGACGGGCACGCGCCTCCTTCTCATTCGTGAACTGCCCGGCGAGCAGGTGCAGAGCGCCGTTCTCCGGGACAACGTCGACCTGAAGCCCCAGCCTGTCCGAAGCCAGCTTAGCCAACTGTTCCGCCTGTTGGCGCGAGGTGCGCGAAAGATACATGATCTGGATGCGCCATCCCTGCACGGTCGCCGGCTGCGGCTCGACAACCGGTTCCGGTTCCGGCTTGGGTTTCGGCTGCGCCACCAGTTTCGGCATCGGAGGCGGCTCAAGGGCGGGCGTTTCCACCTGCGGTTCTGGAGTCGCTTCCACCACAGGTTCGGGTTCGGGCTCGGGCTCTGGTTCCGGCGCGACGATTTCCTCCACGGGGGAGTATTTCGCGATGCCTTGGGTCCCGATCCGAATGTATTCACCCTCGTCGCCAAGCAGAGCGAGCGCCATCCCCGGCGCACCGACGAGCAGCGTATCCACACTTCCATCAATGATCGAGAAAGAGAGCACGCTGCCATCGATTCCGCTCACCAGGCGGCCGTCACCCTGATACCCCATCCAAACCGGGGGCTGATTCCCCTTTGCCTCGACATTCCAGACCGGCTGATCGCCCGACCCAAGGGCGTAATAGGCCCAGAAAGCGCCGCCGGGAGTTCGCTCTGAGAGGGCAAACCCGGTATCCGTGAAGACCGCCCCGGAAGCGGGCATCGCCGGTGTTTCGTTGGGAATCAGGATACGTTCGCCCCCGCGTTCAAGGGTGAACGAATGTTGCGGGATGGCATAGCGGCGACGGTGCGCGGTCCAGAATGCCGGGTCGGACTCGAAGCGCGCGCTGGCCTTATCCGACATGAACCAGGCATCATCGACAGCCGCACCCGGAATCTTCAACTGCTGCGTTCGCAGCGGGACCAGACCGCTCCAGTCGACCGCTGTCAGCTCCCTCGTCGCCGCGAAGGTCATCGATTCACGGAGGCCGTATACCCACAAGGTGTCCATGTGCAGGGCAGTCGCTCCGGAAAAAGGAAGCGCCAGCCGTGCCATTTGTTCGCCGCTGTCAGGATGGCGAAGGTGGCTGTAGGTTCCCGAATAGCCGTCGCTGAGGAAGAGCATCCCGCGAGGATTGCTCATCACCGCATGCACATTGGCGGGATCCTTGTCGTTCGCGATCCAGATCGCGTCGCCGTTGTCCGCACGACGCTTCGAGAGACGCGTAAGCGGGTTTTCTTCATCGCCGATCTGCTCGAGGATGTATTCCCCGTCTTTCGCCTGGGCGAGGAATTCAGCCCACACTTTAGTATGGAGGTGCCAGACAAGATCCCCCGTGCCCAGGTCGACGCACAGCAGCCAGGCATCCGGCCGTTCACCCTTGGCACGCTCGAAGAGGCGCAACGCTTTTTTCGGAGTGAGCAGTTTCCGCGCAGACTGGCATGCGAGGTAGAGCTTCCCGTTGGAAATCGCTTTCCCGAAAGGGAGGTACTCGGGCAGATAGCTGGACCAAATCACCATTCCGCTGCCGAGATCGAGCGCCGAAATCAACGCGTCTCCGCTTTCGGCACGATCCTTGTATGTCTTGCCCATATAGGTGACATAGACCGCCATTCCCTCAGCGATGACCGGAAGCCCGATCAGAGCATCCCCCTCCGGGAAGGAATAGGACCAGAGCGTCTGCCCGTTCTCGAGTGAAACCGCCTCCATTCCATCCGTGGTGACAAGAATCATCGACCTTAGATCCTGCACGGCGTCGAGTACAGTCGTCCCCTGTTCGACCTGATGCGTCCAGTCTTGTTCCCAATCGGTCGCGGCGGATGACAAAACAGGGATTAGGATCAAGCACAGGGCGAGTGCAGTCACGGATTTCATCTGGACCTCCCGGTACCTCGCTACCATCGAAACGCCAAGCCGACACGTGGAGTGTTAGCCAACTCATTGAAAAGATAAGCGATACCGGCCTCGATGGCAGCCGTTCCAAGCAATCGCTGGTGAATGCCCAAGCCGAGAGTCACATCGCGATTTTCCCGGGTGGTACCGATATTCTGTGCAACACCGGCGCGTAAAGCTATTACGCGCAATAATTTATATTCCGCACCCAAGGCGAATCTCGTTTCGACGTCGCTGTACAGCGCGGGGAGGAAATCGAGGGTGAAAAGGGACCTGTCGCGCAGCCGGTAGGCGATTCCCGCGGACATTCGAGCCGGGACAGGTTCGCTGTAATTCCCCTTGACGCTGCTGTTCCAAGTCAGATTATTGAGCAGATCGTGTGCCGCGACGGCCGCGGACAGCCCTCGCGCCCAGGGGATGCGCCAGTAGAATCCGAGGTCGAGTCCCCAGCCCCAGGCATCCCCGGTCACCTGCCCCTCTCCCCCGTCTGGATTGTTCCCATAAGACGCCCAGCGGAACTTGGTGGTGACGCCGAACGAGATATCGTAGGCGGTCCTCAAGCCCGGGAGATGATCGCCGGTGACTCCGTAGGCGATACCGATGGTGTTTTCGCGCAGAACGTCATCCCCGCTGCTCTCGGCGTACCAACCGACGCCGGAGCGCCTCATCGGCAGGGAGCCGGAGAGGTAGTTGTAGGGGATCAGGTTGAGCTGGCGCGCCCAGGTGAAGGCAGCCGCGAATCGGGCCTGTTGGGCGAGGGCAGCCGGATTCCAACGCGCCGCGTTTTCGTCGTCGGCGACAGCGACGTAGGCTGCGCCCATTCCGAGGGGGCGAATCCCGAGGCCAATGTCCACGTACGCCGCCGGGATCCCCGAGAGGTCCTGGGCCTCGGCTCCCGAGGCGAGCAGCACCAGGAGCAGGGCAACTCCGAGCGTCCTGTTCATCACCCACCTCATTTGATCAGCACCACGGGTTTCAAATCCACCTTGCTCCCCTCCGGATCCTCCGCGACAATCTTGAGGATATAGCGTCCGTTGCGCGCCCACCTGCCGTCATCGGTCAGCCCGTCCCAGATCACCGAACCGACCCCTCCATTCCTGCTGTAGACGCCTTTTTCCGAGGCGACGCGATCGACCAGGGTGCGGACGTGCTGGCCAATCATGTTGTAGATCTCGACGGTCAGCCACACCGTCGGATAGAGGCTGTGCAGTTCGAACTCGACAGAGAGGAAGTATTTGTCCGGACCCGCTGGGCTGAAGGGATTCGGCGTACATACCAGGCGTTCGATCGCCAGGGGTTTGGCGCCTGCGATGACGGAATACAACCCCTCGATCCCCTGGGAGGCCGTTGGAATAACGGGAGCGGTGATCGACCCGCCCCCCGCAGAGACGACAGATCCATCGAGTTTCACCCAACTCAAGCTGTTGACGTCCCAGCGCGCGATCGAGGGAGCGCGTTGCGCGCCGCCCGCGGGCAACGGCAGCGTCAACTCATACGTGATGCGCTCCTCATTCAGCGTCCCCTGGAGCAGGATCCTGTGCCCATACAGCTGCAGGGCCTCCACCCCCTGCTGGAAGCGTTGCAGCTGGACCAGTTGTGGACGCCGTAAGCGGAGGCTGCCCTGGTTTCCGGCGATCGCTTCATTCGAGAACCACCCCTTGAGGATCGCACCGCCACCGTCCATGGCCGAGAATGTGTCGCCAGGCGCCGAGGAGACGGGAAGGTATAAGGTCAGCCCCTCGCTCGGCGCTCCGTTCTGGTCGTTGAAGATCGCTGATTCGGCCGTGATCGGATCCGTGGCCCCAATGCGGACCGTGCCGAACCTGCCGCTGTCCGAACGGAAGACGGCATATTGGGTAAACGGCTGTGGAGTGAAATTCGACTGGAAGAGGGAATCGACACTCCACTCCGGCGCGACCTGCATGATCGCGCCTCCGGTATCGGTGGCCACCGCCGTGAAGACGAGCGAATCCCCGGCCGCGATTTCGATCGCCGGTGCACTCACCAGCAGCGATCCGAGGATGCGCTCCACGGTGTTCAGGTATAGCACACCCGAGGTGGCGATTTCCTGCGTCGAATCGATCTTCTGAGTGACAGTAACGCGGATCGTATCGAGCCCCTCGCCGGAAGAAGTGTAGATCGCACTGTCCGCCCGGAGGCTGTCCGTGTTCAAGCTGAAGCGTGAACTGGACCAGACGATGCTGTTCGAGTCCGCCTCGAGAATGGATTCGGTGAGCAGGCTGTCAATTTCGTCGAAGGCCTTGACGGTCAGCAACAGCGGAACCTCGGGCTGCACTTCATCCACAGCGGGTGCAATGACGACACGGCTGAGCCGACCGATGCTGCTGATGGTAAGCGTCGTGGCGCTCGACGGTCCGCCGATGGTCAGGCCGCTGTCGGTCGTCAACTCGGGATAGAATGTGACGGTACCGGAACCTGTCTGCGGGGGAATCCGGCCTTCGTAGGTGACGAGGGCTGTGGCGCTGCCCGCCTTTCGAATCGACGGCGGACTCGCCAGATTCCGTCGCGAACCAGAATATTCCTGCTTCGACCGGAGGGGCGCTCCGACAGCCGATGAAGAGCCTGACGTCGTGTCGGAAACCTGCACCATCTCGACAGCACGCGTATAACTCTCCCCGACAGCCGTGTAGTAGAGCAAAGCCGAGACGATCGTATAACTGTCGGGGACCTGGATGCGGACAACGACGCTGCTGTCGACACTCCCGACGGACGGAGGCGTATAGGGCAGTCCGAGAGGGATGACGACCCCGATCGAATCTCCGTTCTCGATCGTCTGAGCCCAAGGCGCGGAGGGCAGGAAACCCTCGACCTGGGTGATCTCGACCAGGTATTCGCCGTCGGCGAGCGAAGGTTCGGTGACAGCGATTCCGTCCACGTCGGTGACGAAATTCTGTGCATAGAGGCCGTCGAAGGACGAGATGGAAACGACGTTGCCGGCCACCGGATTTCCGGACGCGTCAACGACGGTGACGCCTATCCGGCCGCTCGCGTACACGAGGTCAACGGTGGCTGTATCGCCATCGGAGAGCTGGAATCCAGCGGATTCGACGGTTCCCAGAGTATCCTGGGAGGCGACGACGCGGTAGGTGTACGGTGCGGTTACCGCCATACTGAAATTACCTGAAGCGTCTGTCGCGGTCGAATAGCTGTTGGCTCCATCGATGGCGGAAATCTGCACCGACGCCCCCACCACGGGAAGGGTTCGATAGACGAGCGATCCGCGAATCGTCCCTGATCCCTGTCCGGGCACAAGCGTCAGATCCAGATCTGGATGCCCCTCACCGGAGTTGTGCGAAATCGTCCGCTGCGCAGGAGAGGTGGCGCTGGTGGCGCTGATCGTGTAGGTTCCCGCGGATGTCAGCGCGAACGCGTAGTGCCCCAGGGAGTCGGTGGTATCGGCATCCAGAGCAGCGCCGACCTCATCACTGAGCAGAATGCGAACGTCCACCGCTGGGACAATCCCATCGTAGCCGAAGACGGTGCCCGCGGCAAGATCGGGGATGGGATCCAGCTCGAAGTCGGCGGCAGCAACCTGACCGGAGACCGCTTCGATGTTGTCGTTGACAGCCTGGTAGCCGTGCTTCGAGGCGGTGACCGCCCAAACGCCTTCCGCAATGTCCGTGAAGCCGAAATCGCCCGAGCCCTCGGTGACCGTCGTCAGCGTCTCGGCCGCGGCAGCGGTCACCTCGACCCCAGCCACACCGTGCCCGGCGGCATCGACCACGCGGCCGACGATCGAGGTCGCAGAGGCGACGAGGTTCCAGTTGAGCGTCACCGTCTCCCCCGCCGGCAGGTCCACCGTTTGCGAATCGGGCTCGGCGTAGCCCTCCGCCGACGCACGCACCGTCAGGAATCCGGGGCGCAAGCCACGCAGGCGGTAGCTGCCGTCTGTGCCGCCGTAGATAAACGAAAAAGTGCCCGTGGTAGCGTTTTCTGTCTCGTAGAGAACCCTGCTTGCCGGGGGATCTCCGGCCTGGGTAGCGGCACTGCCCTGCACCTCACCTGTGTGGCGCAGAGTCAGGTCGCGCACGACGTAGCTTCCGGCAGTGACTGCAAAACTGTGCTGATAGCTGGTGCTGCTTTCGTCCGGGGAAGTGCCGATCAGCACCAGCGGACCCGAGGGAGCGAGCAGTTCGAACCGCCCCTCCGGGTTGGTGGTTGTCGACCGCACTTCACCTGTGCGGGCTCTCAGTTGGACAGCGGCGTCCGGCAACGGCTGTCCGTATTCGTCCGTGAATACGCCGAATACGACGTTGGTTTTCTGGTACAGGCGTATTCCCGTGAGGTCGCCTCCGGGCGTGAGATCCGTCAGGGCTTTGCCCTCGAATCCCGGCGCATATGTCGTGAGCGCGTAGAGGCTGTCCGGCTGCAGTTCGGCGAATGTGGCGCGCCCGCGCCCATCGGTTGCCAGTGTGGTCTCGTTCCCGTCCCCGCCTGAAAGCGTGACCTCGACTCCCTGCAGTTCGATATTCGATGTCTCAGGTTTGTAAAAGACCCGAACGGAGATCTGATCATCCGCTGTTGTCAGCACAACATCATGTGTCAGGATGTCCGTGCCCGACCCAAACGTTACGGTATCGGTAGCCGTCCGGTATCCTACCTTTGCGAAGACCAGCGTATGATCGCCTTTGCCGAGATTCTGCAGTGAATACGGGCTGTTCCTAGTAGATGGAGTGCCCCCATCGAAGGTGACCAGGACTCCGTTCAAGGCACTTCCGTTTTCATCCTTGATCGTCCCGGACACTTTGCCCTCGGTGATCGTGACCGTGAGGTCAGCTCCGGTGACATCGGCATCCGTCGCACCGATGTTCAGAGTCTGCGAAACGCGTGTCGCAACACCCGTGTTCACGGAGAGGGAATATTGCGTGTACCCGGGAAGGGCCGTGAAAGAATACCTACCGGACGTGTCGGTTACGGCTTGCCGGGTGAAGGAGGATGCGACGAGGACCACCGACACTCCGCTCAGCGCAGTTCCGGCATCGTCGCGGACAGTGCCGCCGATACCCACCGTCGTCACCTGAGGCGAGAAGTCGATTCCCGTCCTCGTCTCTGCAACCGCCAGGTTGCCAACGATCAGGCTGTCGGGGGTGTAGCGGCTGCCGGGTTTGGAGGGGGTGACCGCCCAGGTGCCGCTGTTGATGTTCTCGAATCGATAGCCGCCCGAGGCGTCGCTGTAGGCCACCCGGGTTCCACCGGAGGCTCGCACCGCGGTTAGCGTCACTCCAGATTCCCCTACGGAACCGCGAATAGACGCCGTCCGCTGGATAAGGGTGAGCGTGACCCCGGAGATGTTCACCGAGGCCGTAGTGACGGTGACATCCGCCTCCTCCGTGGTAGCGGACCCCAGCACCGTTGTGATCCGGAAGTTGCTGTTCTTTGCTGCGCCGGTGATCGTCCAGGCACCGCTCGCGTTCGAGGTGGTGGACAGCACGCTGCCGTCCGATTGGCTCGTTGCCCGTACGGCGACGTTTCCGAGTGTGGTTGAAGCCTGGTTGACCGTAGTGCCGCTGATCGTCAGCGAGTTGCGCACCATGGTGATGTTGTCGTAGGTGTTTCCCGCCTGCACCGCGTTCTCCGTCGCCGTCTGGTACCCGGAGAGGGTGAAGGTCAGGTCGTAGGCTTCGGAGGCATTCATTCCGTTCACGGTGAATGCGCCGCCCGGCGACGAGGTGACTTCGATGCTGTTCCCCGTACCCGAGATTGCACTCACCAGGACCCCTGTCAATCCAGCCTGGGTGTCGCCATCCTTGATCGTTCCGGTGACGGACCCGGTGTTGGCTGTGGCCGTCAGGTCTACAGGCAGGATCTGGTTGGGTGCGACGCTCTGCCCCGTCACGGGCGCGGATGTGTAACCCGATTTGAGCGCCTCGACGCGGTAGGTTCCCGATGGTATTCCGGATAGGGTATACGAACCGGTCGCGTCACTCAGAGTCGAAAAAACCGTTCCCGTGGAGAGGGTTGCGCGGATCGTTGCGCCAGAAACCGGATTGCCGTTCTCCCTGAGATGCCCCGTTATGGAGCTTGTCTGCGCTACGAGGATCAGACCCGATCCGGAGACGATCTGTCCGTCAAAGATCAAGCCGACATTCAGGGTGTCGGGGGTGAACCCACTCTTGCGCCCGTACAGCGTGTAGCGGCCGCCCGGAATCCGAGTGAACTGGAAGAAACCGCTGGCATCGGAAGACACCTGGCGCGTCGTGCCGTCCGTGCGGCGCAATTCAACCGTTGCGTTCGAGATTGCAACGTTCGAACCGTTTTTCACGGATCCCGAGACCGTGGCGTAATTGGCCGTCAGGGTGAAATTGACATCCCGCAAATTCTGCCCGCCGGCGACTGTCACGGAACTCGATCCGCTCAGGTGGGATGCCGCTGAAACGTCCATCGTCCAGGTGCCGGGGGTGACGCTCAACGAGTAGCTCCCCGTGGGTCCAGTGGTGGTTGAAACGGAGGAAGGCCCCGAACTCGCGATCACGGTTGCGTTCTCCAAGGGAGAATCGTAGCTGGAAACCACAGTGCCGGAGATGGACGCCCCGAGCAGCGACAGCACGAGGGAAACCTGTTCCTGCCCGCCGGCCGAAAGCACCGCCGTTGTTCTGGAGGCGCTGCTGTAACTGGATTTTGTGGCCGTAACAGCGTACGCCACTCCGCTTTCCACCGAGACCGAGAAAGCGCCGGTGACGCTGGTAGAGGTTGTGATCCCGCCGGTGGTCGCACCGGAAGGCCGGACTGTGACCGAAACTCCATAGAGCGGTCCGGCGGAACTGGAGACGATCCCGCTGACTGTACCGGTGTTCGGTTGCAGGGCGAAATTGCGGCCGGTGCTCACCGATCCCGGCTGCAGGGTGAGCGACAGGCTGGTGGGGCTGAGAACGGAAAAACCGGTCTTGTTCGCTGTGATGGTGTACGTACCGGGGATCAGCCCGAGCGAATAGGAACCCCCGGAAGCGGTTACCACCTGCACCGGGGTGCCGCCGGTCGCGGGGGTGGCTGTCACCGTGGCGTTGATGATTCCGGTGCCGCCATAAGCCACCACCCCACTGACCGTGGCGACGTTCGGCGCGAGTGTGGCGACAATCCCCGTCAGCGTCTCCCCCCAATTAACCGTCCAGGGACCGCTCGTTTCGGTTGAGTACCCCGAGCGGGAAACGGTCAAGGTGTGCGATCCGGCGGGAACGCTGAGCGAGAACGCGCCGGAGCTGTTCGATAGGACTGTCGCTCCTCCCCCGGTGACGGTCGCTTGCGAAACGGGTGAACCGTCTGTGGTGCGCACCGTTCCTGAGATCGTCGAGGGATTAGGGGTCAGGTTCAGGGTGACTCCGTTGGAGGTTTCTCCGGGTCCCAGAGTGAGGGTCACGGACTGCGCGGTGTACCCGCTCAAGACTCCCCGCAGTACCCAGGTTCCCGGCGGCAGCCCGAGGTTGAAACTCCCGTTGTCGGCGGTCGTTGTGGTCACCTGGTCACCCGCCGAAGGAATCGCCTGTATAGTCACCCCGCCGCGGTTCATTACTGTTCCCGCTTGCGCGATGAACCCGGAAACGATCGCCGCCTGGGGATTCAAGGTGACATCCCGGGTCACATTGGCGCCGTTGACGACGACGCTGATGGGTCCGCTGGGGAGATAGTAGCCCGCTTTCACCGCCGAGAGGGTCCAAGTTCCATTGCCTACGGTAAAGCTGAACCGACCGCTCTCCCCCGTGTACGTGGAAGTCTGCTCGGTACCCTTCTGCAGCACGACCTGGGCGAGGGGAATCGGTTGGCCGCTCGTGTTCAGGACGATCCCGCTAAGGGTGTAGGTGTAAGGAGCCAGCGTCAGGGCACCGCCGCTGTCAGTAAGATCCAGGGTTTGCCCGGCCGTGACCGTCACGGTCCGCGAAGCGCTGGTCTGGTAGGACGGCGCGGAGGCTGAAAAGGCCCAGGTTCCCGGATCGAGGCCGATGGTAAACTCGCCCGAGGAATTTGTCGTCGACGCCAACTGGTCGCCCAACGCGTCCAGCGCGCGGACCGTCGCGTTGGCGATAGGCGTTCCCCCAGTCGTCTTCACTCTGCCGACAACCGTACTCGGACGCTGCTGCAGGGTAATCGTGACAGACCTCGAGGCATCTTTGACCACGGAAACCGTCGGGGATGTCGCGTCCAGGTAGCCCTGTTTGTGCGCGTGAAGGATGTAGCTGCCAACGGGAGCCTGAAACCGGTAGGCTCCGTTGTCGTCAGTGGCAATCGACTGGATGTTGGGACCCTGCACCGCCTCGAAATCGACCTGCACCAAGTCCACCCGGGCATCCGTTTCGTCCGCGGTGATGATCTGCAAATGTCCCGAATCAATGGCGTAGGAGAACGAGGAGCTGTCCGAAATCGTCCCCGATCCGATGCCGTCCGAAGCGATCACCTTCCAGTTGTATCGTCCCCCCTGCAGCAGGGAGGCCGCGGGGAGGATGACCGCGTTGTCCGTGGTCTGGGCGCGCCACACCGGGAACAGAATCTCTGTGCCGTTGGAGTAGGTCTGGAATCTGGAGATATAGACAAAATAACTGGCGGCCTGGGAAACGACACTCCACTGGAAGCGGATTTCAGGATCGTACAAGGTTGCGCCGCGCTCAGGAGTTTGCAGCGCGGGCAGCGCGAACGGCGGAGTTTTCTGGACTTCGAAACCGCTCACCTGACCGACCACCGAGGAGGTGTACTCGACCGAATTCCCATAGCAGTTGAGCACGGTCCAGTTGTAGCGCGGGCGCGTGCTCGAGCTCAGCGAGCCGACGAGCGGCGGGACCATCTCGTTGGCAATCGTGCCCGAGGGGTCCGGGACGCCGTATTGGATCGAAGTGGCCGATGTGATCGCCTGCCAGACGACGTTCGCGCCCTCTACCCGGGTGCCTTCATTGTCCTTGACGATGGTGAACGGCTGATCAGCGACGAAAACAAGGTAGTAGGGAACGCCCGAAACCCCCTGCCAGGTGAGGGTCGGTGTGGTGGTGGTGATGCCCGATCCGCCCGCAGGGGTGATTGGACTCAACGGAACGGCGGCGGAGGCGGACGCACGGAGCACCTGGAAAAAGGTGGAAACATCCTCGCTATTGGCCGTCGACCGGATGAAGCAGGTCAACGGCCCCACCGGCAGCCGCGTTCCGAGCACACGAATGCGCCCGGGTTCCGAGAGCAGCGGATTGGAGAGCAGGTTGTAGGCACTCAAGTTCGAGCCGGGCGACCCGGGCGCGTAATAGAACGAACCCGAAACCTCAGGGGTCCACGTGATCTCCAGCGTGTCCGCCGCTTCAGTGATATTCAGAGGCACGGACCCCAACACTAATGCAGCGCTGGTGTTTTCGGCGGAGTTCAGGGTTCGCAGATTGATCAGAGGCTGGCCTGCGTGGAGTGGGGCGGCAATCAAGGACAAGGCCATAATGAGTGTGCCGACAGCGATTCTATGATATCCCGCAAACCGTTTAGAATTCATAATTTATCCCCATCCGCAGGACATCTTCCGGCAACCCTGCGAGCATGATTTCATAGCGTAGATTGCTGCTGATACGAAGCGTAAAGCCCATGTCCAGGCGGGGAATGATCACCAGGTTTCCCCCTGGAATCGGATTGCCGTTCCCATCCACGTAGCCGTGTACGTAATCTTCTCCAAGGATGCCACCCACGCCGAAGAAGAACGCGCCCGGCGCGACGCCGAAATAGCCTTCGTACTGCGGGACGATCCCCCGGCCATAAAGGTGCGTGGCATAGCTCGAATCCCGTACGCTCTTTTCGCGGACCTCAAGGTCGTAGCCGAAAGACCCGCGGAGGTAATAGGTCCCGGAGAGACTCGGCCGCAGTCCGCCTCCCGCCGCCAACGTCGCGGTCACCGCGTCCGGCACGTGCAGCGTCATTCGTTTGCCCGTGTAATAGGTGTTCGGGTAAGTGCGAGTGATCTCGGTGACGTCCGCGATGCGGTTGACATCAAAGGGATCTTCCCCCTCCCCGGCGTTCAACTTGAGCGCAGGGAATTCATCGACGACGATCGACATACCGCCGCGCAACTCCGGACGCTGGTGCAGCACCGCTTCCGCGCCGAACCGCCAGGATTTTTCCGACTCCCCCGAGATCGTAAAACCCGCCCGCATCGTCCACCAGGAACCGGTGTAACTGCCGACGGCACGTGAATGAAGCGCATTGTACCAAGGGTCGCCGGTGTTGTTGAAAGCCCACTGCTGGCCCCCCCGCGTCATGATGCCGTCGATATTGTACCCCGCGCTGAGATCCAACGCGACGAGCGTCCGTGCCGCACTCGCCCCGAACGTGAACCAGCGGAAGAGATCGCGCGAAACTGCCACAACCCAGCGGTCGGCATCGATCTCGAGGAGGTTGTTGATGCGCGTTTGAATCGCAAAGGCGACAGCATCGGCAGGATTGGATTCCACCGTATCGATGCGCTGGCGGAAACCGGCGTGGAGCAGGTCCATTTTCAGATGGAGCGGACGGTCATAACCGAAACCGATCCGCCAGCCCCCAGTGGGAATGGCGACAGCGAACGCATTAAGGCTGTTCGCCGAACGGGCGACTGTGCCGTCGAACACCGGGTAAGTGTACGCGTCCGTCGTCTGAAACCCCTTCGTAAAGCCGTCCACGGCGTCATTGACACCCTGTTGAACGTCGAAGGGGATGCTCGAGAAGCGGACGCTCACCTCGGGATGCAGGGTTACGCCGATGATCACATCCTGGCGAACGAAACGCAGCCCTGCGGGATTGCGAAACACGGCGTAGGGATCCGCCTGGACCGGGGCCGCCGCTCCCACAGCGACGCTGGTCACGCCGGGCCCGCCCACGAGCATGCTGTTCAGCTCCAGGTTCAGATTCATCCTGCCACCGTCAAAATAGGTGAGGATGGGATCTGTCGACTGTTGTGCGTTCGCTCGCGGGTGTAGGGCCACCACTCCCAGGAAGGTCAACACAATCCACTGCGTCCATCGCCTCATAAACCTGCAGCCTCTCCACGATTCGCGTGTTGAATGGTACATACCACCAGACGGTGAGCCAATGAACTAAAAGTAAAATAAAGAAACAACCGGAAAATCGCCATCAATTACTATAAATTTCATCAAAACACTAACTTCGCTGTCCACTTCTGATGCTCCCTCTCCCCGCACTTCCGACAACGGCACGGGGGTCAAAGCGCACCTATTCCCCGGCAACCGTGCCGCCTGCGGGCTCGGTGAATCATGCAACGCCCCGCGCGCGCAGGAAGGGGCTGTACATCATATCGGTCTGGAGGATATGATGAGTGAGCCAATCTTTCAAGAACTGCAGCACAGGAACGGAGAGCACGATCTCACCTTTTCTCATACGTTCTTGAAATTCAATCACTTGTTCGGTCAATTGCGTGTGCTCCTCGCGGTGCTGCGCGAGCGTCGGGTACTGATACTCCGCCATCAGACTCTCTTCGTCCACAAAATGCGAATTGGAGTAGTCTAGCAGCGCATCGAGGATGCGGCCGATCACCTGCGACCCCTTACCGGCCAGCATCTCATCGTGCAATCCATTCAACAGCTCAACGAGTTGCCGGTGCTGGGCGTCGATCGCGCGAATGCCGACGCTGTATTTTTCCGACCATTCCAAGAAGGCCATCGAGAGCCTCTCACCACACTCGGGTTTGCCCGGACCGTGCGCTGCCCGGCCGGTCAACTTTGGATAAAGCTACGACACGAGGGGGACCGTGGCCAGCGCGAAGATGTTGATCCCTGTTAACCTCCACTAATACGGCAGTGCGGAGCCGAGCCGCCTTTTATCGCTGGCGATAATTTCGCATAATCCCTGAGCCTCCCCCAGTGCTGCGCCCGAAATAGCCCGGTGCGGCGTACGAACGCCTACGAACACTGGAGAGCCGGAATGCCTGGCGATGGACACCCCAGCAAGCAGCGAGCCGTTGCGCTGCTCGAACGCGTCGACGAAGTGATTTACGGAATCATCGCCGTTTTTTTAGTCATCACCGCCTTCCTGACGTTCAATTCCGTATCGCTCTCTATCATCGACTATTTCAATGATAGCGATTCCCGGCATACCGCCGTTGTGATCCTGGACAAATTGATACTGACGCTGATGGTGCTGGAGGTGCTCTACACAATACGCCTCTCGTTCCACTCCCACACCCTTTCGGCGGAACCGTTTCTCGTTGTCGGCATCTTCGCCGCGATTCGGCGCATCCTCGTAATCAGCGTGGAGTCTCACCGCCGGGCAGGAAGGCTTTATCGGGTTGATGATCGAGATCGGGGTTCTGGGGGCGCTTGTCCTGATGTTCGTCGTGGCGATCATCCTGCTGCGGAAGAACAGAGCGCCCCAGGAGACGAGCGAAGGAAGAGTGTAGGAAGCGGGCATGGAGCCGCCGTCTCACTGGTCCAAATCGGATGAACCCGTTTGTCACACGGTTTGAAAGGAGGGCTGACTTGTGAACAGCCTGGCAATGATTCCAACCCCGGAACCGATCCCGGCTCCGTGGTGGCTGTTCGAGATCTTGAACGGTGTCCTGTTCCTCGTTCACATCCTGCTGGTGAACGTGGTGCTCGGGGGGAGCCTGATCCTGCTCGCGACCCGTGTAAGAACGGGAGGCAGCGAACTTGGTAGAACCCTGAGCGGTGCAGTCCCCAACAAGCTTCCGACAGCCTTGGCGATGGCGATTACGATCGGCATCGCGCCGCTGCTGTTTGTCCAAGTACTTTACGGCCATCTTTTTTACAGCAGCTCGGTGCTGATCGGGCGCTGGTGGCTGGCGGTGATTCCGGTGCTGATCCTGGCCTATTACGGGATTTACGTGCACAACCGGACAGGCACCTCAAAACCGTTGCTGGGAACAGCGGCGATCGCCGTCTCCTGCGTTCTATTTCTTTACATCTCCTTCGTCTACGTGAACAACCTGACGCTCACGGAACGCCCGGAAGCCTGGAGCGCGTACCTCGGCTCGCGTGGGGGCACGCTGCTGAACACAAGCGATCCCACCTTGCTGGCGCGCTGGCTGCATTTCGTAACGGCCTCCGTCGCCATCGGCGGGCTTTTCATGGCGTTTGTCTGGTGGCGGCGTGAACGCCACGGGGACGCCCGCGCGCCGCTGCGCGTTCAAAGAGGGTTGCGCGTGTTCGCGATCGCAACGATCGTGCAGGTGATTGTCGGCTTCGCGTGGCTGATTTCGCTGCCCCGGCCGATCATGCTCGAGTACATGGGAGGCTCGATCGCGCGCACGGTGCTGCTGATGCTCGGCATCGTGCTCGCGTTCGGAGCGGTTGCGATGTCCCTTATGGGGCGTTTCCTCCCAACGCTGTTTCACCTGCTTGCGATTGCGGCGGTGATGGTGACGATGCGTGTGCTACTGCGCTATTCCTACCTGCGTGACATCTTCGAGCCGAGTTCCCTGGAGTTGAAGCCGCAATACGGTGTGCTCGCCCTTTTCCTAGTGATCCTCGTTGCCGGACTGCTCGCTGTCTGGGTAATGATCCGGGGAGTATTGGCGGCTGAAGCGGGGAGGGCACACTCATGAACTATCCAATCTGGCTGCTCGAAAAACTCGGCGGCGGCACGCTGATCGCTATCATCGCCGTACTGCATGTCTACATCTCCCACCTCGCCGTTGGTGGCGGGCTGTTCATCTGGCTGATGGACCGGCGCGCTCGCAGGTCCGGGGACACCGCGCTGAACGATTTTCTCCGCCGCTACAACTGGATTTTCCTGCTGGTAACGATGGTGCTCGGAGGATTGACCGGTGTCGGGATCTGGTTTGTGATCGGCCTCGTCAACCCTGCCGCGACCTCCACCCTGATCCACACCTTCGTCTTCGGCTGGGCGATCGAGTGGGTGTTCTTCATCGGCGAGATCACCGCGCTGCTCGTTTACCACTATTACTTCGACAAGCTCGAGCGAGTGCTTAGAGAGAAAGTGGCGTTTTTCTATTTTCTCTTCGCGTTCCTCTCGCTGGTGATCATCGACGGCATCCTCTCGTTCATGCTGACGCCGGGGAAATGGCTGGCAACGGGCGGTTTCTGGGACGGCTTCTTCAATCCGACCTATTTCCCTTCGCTGCTGTTCCGGGCTTTCGTCACGGTCATGATCGCGGGCATCTTCGGCTTCCTCGTCGGCGGTTTCCAGAGGGATGAGGAGTTTGCGCGGCGGATGGTCCGAATCTGCTCGCGCTGGATTATCGCCGGCATCGCCGGGATGATTCCAACGGGGCTGTGGTACTATTACGCGGTCCCGGCAACGACGAGGGAAGTGGCGTTCCAGTTGAATCCGCAGATCATGCCGACGTTCACACTGCTGCTCGTGATGACCGCAGTTGTGGCCGTGATCGGGCTGATCTTCGTTTTAAAGCTGCCCCGGACGGTCCAGCGGGTTTTCGCGGTCATTCTCGTGCTTGCCGGCGCCTCCTGGATGGCCGGGTTCGAGTACACGCGTGAGATCGCACGGAAACCCTTCGTCATTCACGACTACATGTACTCAACGGGCATTCTCGTCCAGAACGTGGACAAGCTGAACCGAGAAGGGGTGCTGACCCATGCGAAGTGGACGTCCATTCACGAGGTGACAGCGGACAACGTGATGGAAGCCGGGCAGGAAGTGATGCGCCTTGAGTGCCTCGCCTGCCACACACTCGGGGGCCGCAACGACCTGATCTCACGCACCAAAGACCTAACGTACATAGGGATGATGGCAACGCTGTCGGGACAGGGCAGAGTGCTCGGTTACATGCCTCCGTTCATCGGAACGCCCGCTGAGAAGGACGCGCTCGCCAGGTACATCGTCGCCGGATTGCACGGAAAGGAGATCGTCACCGAACCCGCTGCTCAAGCCCTGAAAGGCATCCCCGGTTCGGATCCGAAAGCCATCGGGAAATCTCCCAACTACGTACTGCTCGCCTGGAATGACTTGGGGATGCACTGCTTCAGCGACAGCGACCCGTGGTTCGTCATCCTGCCGCCCGCGAACACACTCGAGGCGCAGTTGATCAAACGCGGGGACCCGCCGCAGATCGTGACCAAAGGCGTCCATCTGACCTTCGAAGCGCCGGAGGGATTCGCCAAACCCGCGGATCACGTTCCCTTCTGGAAGTACGCAAAAACCACATTCGGCGTAAACCTGGAGCCGAACGTCGGGCTCGGCAGGCTGGGTCTCAACGGTGATTTCTCATTGAAAAGCGACAGCCTCTCGTTCATCGCCCCGATGATTCCGGTTGTGCCCTATGCGGACGGCGGCGGTTTCAACCCCTATCCCCAGTTCGCGGTGAAGGCGTTCGATGTGTCCAGCGGGAAACTGCTGGCGGAAACACGTGCGGTCGCTCCGACCTCAACCGAGATGGGCTGCCGGAATTGCCACGGCGGTCCCTGGCGTGAGGGTGGGAACGCCGGGATGTCCGATGAGACAGCGAAAAACATCCTCGCGACGCACGACCGGCTGAGCGGAACGGACCTGCTGAAACAGGCGGAAGGTGGAAAGCCGATGATGTGCCAGGCCTGCCACCCCGATCCCGCGCTGGGCGCCAAAGGGGTAGCCGGCCGCAATTCCCTCTCCGCTGCGATGCACGGCTGGCACGCCAACTTCATGTACGTGAAAGGTGGCGCCGCTTGTGCCCTCTGCCACCCGGCGAACCCCTCAGGCTTCACCCGCTGCCTGCGTGGAACACATGTCCGATTCGGGATGGACTGCACGAATTGTCACGGGACGCTGGACGAACACGCCGCGGGTCTGCTGAAGCGTGAAATGGAAAACGGCACTGTGTCGGCCACACGGCTCGCGCGTTCGCTGCAACTGACCCAGGTGGCTGATATGAATCAGGTCCAGCCGCGCACCCCCTGGCTGCAGGAACCGGATTGTATCACCTGCCACGCCGGGTACGACAAGCCCGCCAAGGGTGCGTCCTCCTACAACGTGTGGACACAGGACGGATCGGCGCTGTACCGCAACCGCACCGACGAGGCGGGAGCGGTCCGCTGCATCGCCTGCCACGGAAGTACGCATGCGATTTATCCCGCTCGGAATGAATACTTGGCGGATCTCGACAACTTTGGCCCGTTGCAATATCAGGGAGAACCCTACGCGATCGGCGCGAACTTCAAATGCACCGTCTGCCATACAGTGATGATGGACTTCGCGATCCATCACGAGAACCTGCCGCGGAAGGTGCGAAACCCGGTGCATTAACGTTTGCCGGTCCAGAATGTGATGAGCCGAAGTCTGAGGACTTCGGCTCATTTCTTGTAATGGCGCTGAAAGGCTGAATGACAAGACTGGCTGTTCTAATAATCTGTTTGTTTAGTAATACTTCAATTCCTATTTAGTACTCTAACATTTCCAAAATCAAATTACGATTTCTTGCGAATTCAATCACCGAGAGATTGTATTCCAACGATTTAAAATTGATATGATTCAGCTCGATCCTTACCTTCCTGATGCTTTCTTAGTTGCGATTATCCTTTAAAAACAAAGATTTACGCGGCTTTAAGCCTTGATTCTCAACCAGGGATTGACTCGATGAGTGGCAGTGCAAACGCAGTGACGGACCAAGCTCGGTTCATAAAAGTGGAATCAACGGAGGGATTTCCGCCCTTCGCCGACCGCGGAGCGGTGGAGTCGTTCCTCCATGAAAAGATGCAGCCCTACAACGATCAGCCCGGGGAGATCACCCGCGGGATCGACTTCGCGCTCGCGCTGAACGGCGGGCTGGGCGGATTCGTAATGCTGGCTCACCACGGGGAAGCGCTCGCTGGTGTGCTGGTGATGCTTCGGACGGGAATGAGCGGCTTTATCCCCGAAAACATACTGCTGTATGTGGGTGTAGACCCCAATTTGCGCGGCCAGGGAATCGGCAAGAGGCTCATCGAAGCCTCTGTGGCAGAATGCGAAGGCAGCGTCAAACTGCACGTCGAATACGACAATCCCGCGAAACACCTCTATGAACGGCTGGGATTCACCAGCAAGTACGCCGAAATGAGGCTTGAACGATGAACAGGCTGACCATCGATCTAGACGCACTGCACCACAACATCCAGGTGATAGATGGATGGATGCAGGACCACGGCGCGGACTGGACACTCGTAACAAAGGTGCTTTGCGGTCACACGGAATCGCTGGACGCGCTGCAGACCATAGGAGTCCGTTCCATGGCGGACAGCCGCTTGGACAACATTCGCGCCATCAACCGCGTGATCGACGATTTCGAAGCGTGGTACCTTCGCCTCCCGCACATCACGGCGATCCCGGAAATCATCCGGCTGACGGACGCCAGCCTGAACAGCGAAGTCGAAATCATCCAGGTGCTCGACAAGGAGGCGCAAAAGCAGGGCAAGATCCACCGCGTGATCGTCATGATCGAACTGGGTGATCTGCGGGAGGGGGTGCTGCCGGGCAATCTTGTCGATTTCTACATGGACATTTTCGAACTGAAGAACGTAGAGGTGATCGGCATCGGGGCCAATCTCGGGTGTCTTTCCGGGGCCGTGCCAAGTGTGGACCAACTCACTCAACTGGTGCTTTACCACGAATTGCTCGAGCTGAAGTTCGGCCGGAACCTGCCGTTTATCTCGGCCGGCACCAGCGCGACACTTCCCCTGCTGCTTCGGGGCGATGTGCCAAAAAAGGTGAACCATTTCCGCATCGGCGAATCTGTGTTTCTCGGGACCGATCTGCTCGCAGGCGGCACGCTACCGGGATTGCGTGACGACGCTTTCACCCTTGAAGCGGAAGTGGTCGAACTTCGTGAAAAGAGCCTTGTCCCCTATGGAGAGACGAGCACCCTGGCGCCCTTCGGGATGGAACTGACGAATGACAATGGGGTCGGCGCCCGTGGCTGGCGCGCCGTACTGACCCTCGGCGCACTCGACACGGAAGTCAGCGGCATCACCCCTCTGAACCCGAACCACAGCATCGCGGGTGTGTCGAGCGACGTTCTCGTCGTCAACCTCGGCGAAGAGAAGGGTGATCTGAAGATCGGTGATACAATCAAGTTCCGTCCAAACTACGCGGCGCTGCTGCGGCTGATGGCGAGCAGCTACATCCGCAAGGAAGTGATCCCCTCCGTCAAGGATCTGCGTGAAGGCATGAGCGAGCAGGATGAAGTGAATGTCCTGCCCGTGATTGAGAGCGAAAGTGAAGGGAACTGAGCCCTAACGGAGACCCTCACCTGCTATGAGCCGAGAGCAGCTGATCGAATGGGCCATCATCATCGCCTACATGAGCTTCATTTTCGGCAAGGGTGTTCTCAAATACCGCGAGATCGGCAACTCCGACGACTACCTGGTGGCGGGCAGGAACACGCCGTGGCCGTTGATCTTTGCGACTCTCGGCGCAACGGTCATCGGCGGCGGAGCATCCATCGGCGCCGTCGGCAAAACCTTTGAGTGGGGGCTCCTGTTCGTCTTTGTCTCCAGTGGGGTCTTCCTCCAGTTCATTTTCAGCGGACTCGTCGTGGCACCGCAGTTCCGCCGCTGGAATCTGTACACGGTCGCGGGGTATTTCGAACGGAGGTACGACAAGCGGGCGCGGTTTGTTGCGTTTGTGCTCTCGTTGATTTTCAGCGTATTCATCATCGCCGCGCAGATGGCGGCATTCGGTTCCGTGCTCTCCACCCTCTTTCCCAACCTCGTCGACGACAAGTTGATGATCAAACTGGCGATTCTGATCGGTGGCACGATGGTCATCACGTACAGCACTGCCGGGGGATTGCTCGCGGTGATCTGGACTGACATCTATCAGTTTATCATTCTCTTCGGTGGCTTTCTGCTGACGTTGCTGTTCATCCTCCCGGACCTCACCGTCCAATGGTCACACATAACTCAGTTGGTTCCCCACAGTTTTTTCGAGGCGACGGGAGGCAAGGGTTGGGTATTCATGATTACAACCTTTTGCGCTTTTCTGCTGGGGGAAACCTTCGGGCCGGGCTATGTAACACGGTTTGTGATCGGCAAGGATATCCGTCATACCAAATGGGGGATTGCAGGAGTCGGATTCTTTCTAACACTGACGTTCCCGATCATCATCTTTTTCATTGCGCTCTACGCTCGCATCCACTTTCCGGACATCGAACCCCAGCAGGCCCTTCCGTTGACAGTGCAGGAATTGCACAGCCCGTTCATCGCCGGACTGATTATCGCTGCGCTGCTCTCCGCGGTGATGTCCTCAGCGGATTCCGCGTTGAACAGCGCTACCGCCATCTTCGTCAAAGACCTTTTCGAACAGTATCTCACTCACAAGAAACTGGACGATCACAGGACATTGGTACTGGCACGGAGAATGACTTTTGCGCTCGGGGCAACGTCGACGCTGATCGCGATCCTCTGGCCGGACATCATCGGCTTGCTGCTGTTCACTTACCATATCTGGGCCCCGGCGATCATCCTGCCGATTGTGGTGGGGGCCGTCTCGAAGGAGTATTCCAAGAGACTGTCAAGCCAGGTCACAGTGACGATGGTGATCGCGGTGATTGCGACGATGATCTATCGAACAACAGCCTTCGCTGCAACCTTCGATCCGGCGGTCTTTGGGGTGGGAGTGGCGACTGCGGTCTTCCTGATCCTGCGCCTGGGCGGACGAATCCGGGGGAATCCACAACCCTCACTTGTCGAGCAGGAGGTTTCGTGAGCTCCGTGGACTGTATCACATTGGTTGAACAATCCGATCCATCCAGCGGATGTGAAATCGAAACCTTTCTTTAAACAGCGGTGCGACAGTTGCTCTCTCCTCTGCCGGCTACTTGACGGACAGGATTCTCTCCATATCCCGGTCGCTTACCGTAAGCAGCTTCACCTCCGGCAGACGTCTCGCCAACTCCCTCCAGTTTTTACCTCCCTGGTGAAACGCGCGGGCGAAAACCGGCAACGAATCGTCCACACGGCCCACATTCGCCAGGGAAACCGCGTGCCAGAAAGGCATCTCCGGGTTATCGGAGTTGAGCGATTCGGCGGTCGAATACTCCTTCAGCGCGATCTCAAAATCGCCTTTCTCCACCGCCAGGTCCCCGGCGTTCATATGCTCGTAGGCGCGGTGGACCTGCAGCAGGCGGCGAAGTTCGACAAGAGGATGTTCCGAATCCTCCACCCGGAGATCGACAAGCTTGTCATTCCACGGCTGATCGGAAGCGACGGCGCGGACAACGAGAATCGCGGCGGATTGCCTTCCGCGGATGTCTCCCCCCTGTTCCTGTGCCGCTTCCAGCGCCGCGAGCATCCGCTCCGCCAAGGGGCCTCTCGCGACTTCAAACGCCTTTGCCATAGCGGGCCACACCGTTCCCCGGAGCATCATATTCGCCTGAACCGAATAGTCCTTGCCCGTGATGTGGCCGGCTTCGGGAATGCAAAGAGAACCGGTCCAGGTGGCGACACCGCCGTGAGCATCGACAACGGCGAGTTGACGGTAATCACGTCCGTTGTCTCCTGCAGTCAATTCCTTTACAACATCCGATGCGCTCTTGCCACCCTTGAGCAGCGCCAGTCCGAGGGGGCCGTACGAAATGTTGACCAGCGACTGGGTGGCGATCGCCCCCACTCCCGGTTCGGCCCAAGGCACAACCGGACCGACGGAGAACCAGTGGGATTGCACAGCGACACCCATCTCGCCGCTTTCCTGGTCGATGGCGACGATGGAAAACGTATGGGCGAGGGGCGAATCGACAAGGCCGGGGGTGGCCGTACCGGCCGGTCCCGCTGTGAGGGATGAGCATGTCAGCAGGAAAAGCAAAAGGCCTGAGAATAGAGTCTTTCTGCGCATGGGTGAACTCCTTTCATCCTACCGGTTGACAAGGTAGGCTCGGGCGGCGACTCGTCCCTCATGCCCGGTGCGGAAGCGCGCCTGGCACCGTCTCCCGGGGTTGAATTCAGGAACTGCGGATATCGCTTGCATGACGGTGGAAATTCAGTGTAGCATGACTAAGAAATCCGAAAATTCCGTGATCGGTTCAGGGGGACTGATGAGCGGCAAGCAGGGTAAACAGGATCGGGGAATTCCGCAGGAGACAGGCGCCCGCGAGGTCGAAATCGCCGAGATCGACGTCGGCGGCCAGAGCTTTGGGATCGACGTGGCGAAGGTTCAGCAGATCATTCAGCCGCGGCATACAGACATCACCAGTCTTCCATCGAGTCACCCTTCGCTGCTGGGTACGTTTCTGTTTCGCGACCGATCGGTCCCGCTGATCGATTTGAAACACGCGCTGTACCGCCAGTTCATCCCGATGGACCAGAATCCGATCATTCTTGTCACGGAATTCAACCGCACAACCTTGGGTTTCCTGATCGACGGCGCGGAACGCATCCACCGTTTTTCCCGGAACGAGTTGCAGCCGATCAGCCCCTTCCTGCGGAACAACACAGCCCACGTCACAGGCACCCTGATTGTCGATGACAAGGATATCCTGATTCTCGACATCGAACATCTCACTGCGGAAATCCTGCCTGACGTCGCATCCAGGAAATCAGGCGCGGGACTGGAAGAGAAAACGCTGAAAGAGATGAGATCGAAGGTCACCGTGTTGTACGCGGAGGACTCGTCTTTCGTACGTGGTTCGTTGGTGCGCGAACTCAAGAAACACGGCTACACAAAGTTGATCGAAGCGGACAACGGGAAAACCGCACTGACCTACGTGCACGACTTCAAAATCGCAACCGACAAAGAACAGGTTTCGCTCACCGATCGGCTTCACGCGGTGCTAACGGACATTGAAATGCCACAGATGGACGGTTTGACGCTCTGTCGTAAGTTAAAGAAAGATATGAAATTGGAAGACCTCCCGGTGATTATTTTCTCTTCCCTTATCAGCGAACAGATGGTCCATAAATGTATCGAGGTCGGCGCAGATGAAGCGCTGAGCAAGCCTCAGGTCGAGGACATCGTTATAGCGCTAGATCGGTTGGTGCTCGGCATTCCGGCCTAGCGTGTTTCTTCTCATTGCCTTTGCGGGTGGGGCGCAAGAGCAGCCACCACCCGTATCCCGCCTGCTCTTCTTTTGTTTCGTGCGGATTTTCGCGTTCATCCGAAGTAATCCTGTTTTTCGCCCCGCAGTCGAGAATTTGGCAAATTCGCCGATATAAGAATAGGGATACCTCTCTCATGCGTGAGGTGGAATGCAAGGGGTCACTCTACGCAATCGAGTTGATAAGCTGAAACGCGAGCTGCAGCAGATTCGTGAACTGGCGACGCTTCCTGAAGCCGCGGACTATCACCAAGCGATGGTTCACAGGCGTGGGTGCAGTGTGCGCGAGATTTTTCGGGCAATTCTGCTCGATCCTCCTCTCGCGGCAACAATCCTGCGTGAAGCCTGCCTGCACCGTCCCGCCAGCACAGCAAAGCCGGCGAGCCTCGACGACGCCATCCGGATGCTGCCTGAACAATCCATCCGGGAGCTCTGCCTTCATCAGCCGAAATTGAGCACTTTCGCGCCCTGGAACGAACTGAATGTACGTACAGAGACGCTTTGGCGTCATGCCGTGGGGACTGGAATCCTCGCGAAAGCGCTGCACCTCCGCAAACGGATGAACCGGATTCCCGGCCCCGATCCCTATCTCGCCGGACTGTTGCATCATATAGGGTGGTTTGTTCTGGACGCGCTCAAACCGGCACTCGTCCGTGAGGCGATCCGCAGGTTTCATCAGTCGGGCTGCTGGTCAATCGAGGATGAGCGGGCTCTTTTCGGACTCGACCACGCTGAAATCGGCGCGCTGCTGCTCGAGTCGTGGGGATTGCCCCGAGACCTCGTCAGCGTCATCCGCCATCATCATCAAGCATCCCTGGCGAACGGGCTTTCCAGCCACGCCGCGTTGCTCCGAATAGCCTCTGTTCTCTCGCCCGATCCCTTTCCGCTGGAAACCCCCTTGGACCAGATCGAATCAACACTCCCCAACCGGCTTCGGTTTCGGGAGGGGCCCCGCCTCATCGAGGAGATGAAGGACAGGTACGAACGGTACATCCACCAGGCAGAAAACGGATCGAGATTGATGCTCTCCTGGCTTTAGCGCACGATCGCAGATCTGGGATAGTACTACTATTTCGATATTAGCACGCTGTTCCAGTTATTACTCCATAAAACACAATATCTAAGATCTCTCCTTAGAAAACCGATGCCTCCTCGAGGCGATCCTACCCGCTGCGCGAATTGCCCCACCAGACCCTTGCAATCCCCATTCCACTCTTCTAGGTTGATCTTGTCTACTTGATGGGTTGACTAATCAAGCAGCCCTCTTCCACCCGATTTTACAGAATCCCCGGAGCCTGCCCCCCACCTCCGGTGAACAGAGGAACACGAAGATGAAACGCACCGCACCCTTCTGGACACGAGCACTGTCCATCGCCCTCGTACTCTGTCTATTCCTGACACCCACTACGTTCGCACAGTCGGCCGTTCAACACCGAATCGTCTCGCTCGCTCCGAACTGGACCCAGACGGTCGTTGAACTCGGGGGGCTCGACCAACTCGTCGGTGTCAGCCGGTACAGCATCTTTCCCGACAGCATCCCCAAGCTGGTCCAGGAGGGGCGGCTGGTTGACGTCGGTGGATTTCTCGACATCGACACGGCGCTCGTCCGGTCGCTGCATCCGGATCTCGCGCTGACCTCCACCCAGTTGCAGCGCCGCTACCACGGCTGGTTGAAGAGCCAGGGGATCACGATCATCCACGTGGACGAGAAGAGCCTGCAGGAGAGCTACGACAGGATTCTGGACCTGGGAAAATTCATCGGCCACGAGGCGGAAGCGAAGCAGATGGTCGCCGACATCAAGAAGCAGTTGGATGAGATTGCGGCGCAGTACGCAAACGTTCCCCGGGTGAAGGTGTACTACGAGATCAACTATTACTACAAATGCGTTCCCGGCGCGAATTCGTACATCACGGAGTTGATGAGAATCGCGGGGGCGGATCCGATTTTCTCGGATCGGCCCGGAATCGCCCCGAGTGTGACCTGGGAAGAGGTGGTGCAAAAGAATCCTGATGTGATTCTCATTCCCTGGTGGGCATCGGCCGGAGAGGAAGGACCCCATTACGAAGGTCCGCAGGCGGGCAATGGCACGACCACGCCCTACCGGATCGTTCACCGTCCCGGAGCCGGCACCATCAACGCCGTGAAAAACGGCAAGGTCCGTTTCATCGATTCCGCGAAAACGAAACAGGCGGGGCCGATGATACCAGTGGCGGCGCGGCTGTTCGCTGTGGCGATCCATGCTCCGGGTGACATGAAGCGTCTCGAGCTGAACGAAGTGCCGAAAGATATCAACGATCAATGAGTCAGCGCCCAAACCACGCTGAATTGATCACTTGGAGAATCGACGATGGGCATTGACCGCGCAAGCGTGCTTCCACTGTACCACCAGATCAAGGAGAGAATCCGCGAACGGATTGCGAAAGGTGAATACGGTCCGGATGAGAGAATTCCCTCCGAAAACGAACTTGCGAACCATTATCAAGTCAGCCGGAACACCGCCAAACAGGCGATCGCCGACCTTGTGTCGGAAGGGATTCTGTTTCGTGAACAGGGACGCGGGACCTTTGTCTCACCAAAGAAGATGTTTCACGGGATCGGCGAGAGCTTCAGTTTTTATGAGGAGGTGAGCAAGAGCGGCAGAAAGCTGACCACCCGGATTCTCGCTCAGAAGGAGATGTCCGCGTCGGTCGACACCGCCCAGGTCCTGAAGATTTCGCCGCGCGATCCGATTTTCGTGCTGCGCCGCCTGCGTCTGCTCGACGACAAGCCGTTGAGCCTCCAGGTGTCGTTCATCCCGAAGGCACTCTGCCCGGCGCTGTTGGACTACGACCTGGAGCAGGAATCCCTCTTCGCCGTGCTCAGCCGGCAGTTCAACCTCGTTCCGCAGCGAGCCGAGGAATACCTGGATTGCCAACCGGCATCGGATTATGAATCCGAACCAATGCAGGTCGCCAAGGGAACGCCGCTGTATCACCTGCACCGGATCACCTACGACACCGAAGGGCGAGTGATGGAAGTCGTGCGGACATATCTCCCCATCGACCGCTGCCGATTTCATTTTTTGCGCTCGAATCTTATCGAGATCCTGATTCAAGCAGAACACCCAAACGGAGCGAAAGGGTGACTGATCGATCCACAGAGAACAAGAGCCTGGCGTCTGCCACCGACCTGCTCCCGGATTTCATCAGACGCTTCAAGCAGCACAAGCTGGACCCCTCATCCGGCTTTCCGGTTCGCTCGATTCGGGACTTGCTGGCGGTCGAACTATTTCCCGGATTGGACCTGGTCATCGCTTCCGATTCCACCGGGGGGATCGGCCCGAAAGAGCACGACAGTTTTCCGGCGCCGGGGTATCTGCTGGGACGTCTGGCAGTGCGGGTGCCGATGATGGAGATGGTTGCGGCCGGCGCCACGCCGCTGCTCGTGGTCGATACGCTCAGCGTTGAGATGAGTCCCACGGGCGAAGAAATTATCCGCGGCGTTCGCGAGGAGGTGGAACTGTCCGGGCTGGCGGGATCGAAAGTAGTGACAGGCAGCACCGAAGACAACGTCCCCACCGTTCAGACGGGAATGGGCGTTGTCGTCATCGGCCTGGCAGAAGCGGGCGATCTGCGACCGGGCAGATCCCGGGCGGGCGACGCAATCGTCTGTGTAGGCTACCCAAAATCAGCGCCGGAGGACGACGTTCGCATTGACGATCCCGAGATCACGGATGTCGCCTGCGTCCGAACGCTGAGTCAATTCGATTTCATTCACGACATCCTCCCCGTCGGCAGCCACGGCAGCGGCTACGAAATCGGGGAGATGGCACGGACGGCGGGACTGAAGGCAAAGACCGCGGAAGAGACCGCAATCCCTCTGAAAAAGACCGGCGGTCCCTCGACGTGTGTCATCGTTTCGATGGAACCGGACAAGATCGAACTCCTACGCAACGCAGTGAAACAGCCAACCAACATCGTCGGGGAGATGACCGAACCATGAGCGGAACGTCTTTCAACTTCGACCGCGATGATCTTTTTCGGCGGGCATACGGCTGCCTTGCCGGAGTGGCGTTCGGCGATTCGATGGGGATGCCCACGTCGCTGTTCACCCCGCAACAGATCAAAGAGACCTTCCCCGAAGGCGTGACCGACTTCCTCCCTGCACCACCGGGTCATCCGATACACAACGGGATGCCGGCAGGTTCGATTACGGATGATACTCAACAGACGCTTCTGATTGCGGAGTATCTGCTGAAGAACGGCGCCGCGGACGCGGAAGAGCTCGCCTGGTCGCTGATCCGTTGGGCCGAAAAAATGAATGGCTTCGAATCCCTGTACCTCGGTCCCAGCACCCGCCGTGCGCTCGAATTCATCCGCGATGGTGGTTCCCTGGACGAGGCCGGTTGGATGGGCGACACGAACGGCGCGGCGATGCGCATCTCCCCCGTCGGCATTATCCACCCGGGAGACCTAGATGCCGTTGTTCGGGATGCCGCGCAAATCTGCAGGCCGACGCATAACACCAGCGTGGCGATCGGCGGGGCTTCGGGAATCGCCTGCGCGGTTTCGGCCGGAATGACTGGAGCAGGCACCGGTGAAGTGGTGGACGCCTTTTTCTACGGCATCGATAAGGGTTCCCGCCTGGGGAATCCCTGGCCTTCCGCATCCCTGCGCCGCAGGACAGAGTGGGCCCTGGAACTGGCGAAATCGAGCCGCAACGAGCAGGGGTTCTGGACGGACCTGTACGAATTGATTGGTGCCGGTGTCGCGATGGCGGAAACGGCGCCCGCGACAATCTCATTGATCTCCTATTACGACGGGGACCCGATCAACGTCATCCGGGCCGCCGCGAACATGGGAGGCGATGCGGACACGATCGGCGCCATCGCGGGCAGCATCGCCGGAGCGATGAAAGGCATCGACGCGTTTCCACAGGAAATGCTGGCAAAAATCGAGGAAGTGAACGACTTGCAGCTGGCTGCCGTCGCCGAACGGCTGACGGAGAAGGCATTGCTGCTGTGCAAGACTTGAGCTGGGACGGAAGATTCCGGATGCGGGTGTGGAAGCCATCCATCCGTATGCCGATCCACTCGATCCCGGGGGACAACAGTCTTCATGACTGTTGGAGAGGACGAAAGGAGAGCTCCGATGCGAAACGTGAAGCTCGTTCTACTGGTGCTTTTTACAATCAGCCTTCCACTTTCGCTTGTCCGCGCCCAGACGGATACGACAGCGGTGAGTTCTGAACGGCAGACCTCCCGCGTCATTTTGAAAGAGGACGATTTCGTCAAATACAACTGCGAAAATGTGGGTGACGCACTGGCGCTGATTTCGGGCGTCTACATCAGCAGCACGGGCGAGGTGATGCTCCGCGACGTGAGTTCATCGAAGGTCGTGGTGATCATGGATGGCCAAAAACTCAACACCCCGGGCACCATCGGCGTCAACGTGAGCAACATCTCCATCGAAAACATCAATTCCATCGAATTGCTGCGGGGCGGCCGCTCCGCCGAATACGGCTCCGATGCCGTCGGCGGAGTCATCGTGATCACATCCAAAGAAGTGGACACGAGAACGACGGAGATCAAACAGTCCGCGTCAACACGCGCCACATACGGTTCGCACAACCTGAAGATCTTCAGCGAGAACTACTCGTTCACAAAAGGATCGTTCAATTCGTTGCTGTCCTTCCGGCGGGATATGTGGGACGGTGATTTTAAGTACACTGATCAGTACGGCCGTCGTGTCACGATGGTGAACAATGCTCAAAACACGACGTCAATTTTTGCAAAAGTGGGCGTGAACCTTGCCGGAGGACAGTCGCTGCAGAGTTCCTATTCCCTGTACTCCGCTTATAACGGATCTCCGGGAATGACTTACAACATCAATCCTCTGGCAAAACTCAAGTTCGACAACCAAACCGTGAATCTGAATTACAAGATGCCGAAGTTGTTTGATCTGTTCAGCCTGGATGCAGGAGGCTATTTCCTGAATTTCAGGACACGTTTCGATGATGATTACAGCCAGGCGAAGGTCCACAGCGATCACAAGAATTACGCCGTAGGCACCGACCTGAAGATGGCCACCGACCTTTTCTCCACGGCGCATTTGAGCTACGGGTATTCCTTCCGCAATGATCGCATCCACAGCACGGATGTAGGGGATCGTAAGCGGAATACGAGCAGCGCCTTCACTACAATATCCACCGATGGACAGCTCGAAGGCCTGAATTCTTCCTGGGACGCGGCACTAGCCCTGCGATACGACGCACCGTCGGATTTCAATTCCGAACTTAGCCCGCGCCTCAGCGTTTCGGTGACGAACCAGTCTTTTTACAAGACTACGCTCACGGCTCATTATGCGAAATCCTACCGAGCACCAACGTTCAACGATCTCTATTGGCCGCAGGACGCTTTCTCCGTAGGAAACCCAAAACTGAAACCTGAATACGGGATAAACTACGATATCGGCTTGAACGTTACGATCCCCGTAGATGACAATTCGTTCAGCGTTGCCGCGAACTACTTCCGCAACGATGTCACGGACCTGATTATCTGGCTGCAAACCGGACCGAACGGGCTCTGGTGGCCGGAGAATATCTCGAAATCTCAAACCACGGGGATCGAGTTGTCATCCACGATCTCAGTGTTGAACAACTTCTTCACGGCGAACATCGAGTACACGGGAATGGAAGCGCTGGACAAGGGCCCCGATGTCAACCGTCACGACAAGTTGATTCCCTATCGTCCAAAGAACAAACTATCGATCACCGGAACGTTCAAGTACGGCCCGATTGAGTGGAGTACAAGCTACGCCTACGCGGGCAGACGGTATATCAAACCGTCCAACAGCATATGGCTGGATCCATATCGGTTGATCGATTCCAATATGACCTACGCATTTACCTTGATGGACCTGAGATGGAGTGCTGTCCTCGAGATGACAAACATCGGAAACGAAGACTACATGCGTGTGGATGGCACGGCGGAACCGGGAAGGCAAGCCAAAGTGTCGCTTTGGTTGTACCTGTAACATGAGGAATCGTCCAGGAACGTGCGTATCCTATTGGCCATCAGTTCGGTGATCGTTATGACTTGCTGCCAGGCGCTCACCGCTGCCGCACAAGGCACCGGCCTGCTCTACGGCAGGATTACCGATGCGGCAAACGACCACCCGCTCGAAGGCGCAAGTGTTTTTGTAGGAGGAACCCATATCGGCACGGCGACAGATCTCGATGGCTGGTATGTGATCCGGAACCTCGCACCGGGAACGTATACGCTGAAAATCAGCTTCGTCGGCTACCGTGCCCTGGAGAATATCTCTTTCGAGGTCACTGCGGGAGACACGTTGCACCGCGATTTCTCATTGCAGCGGACGGTGATTAAGACCGATGAAGTCACCGTCACCGCAACGCGTGGCAGCTCGTTGATCACGGAAGTCCCTGCGTCGGTAGACGTGCTCAGCACGCAGATGATCGAACGGGAGAATCCATCCAACCTTGCGGAGGTTCTGGAAAATGTCCAGGGCGTTTATGTTCGCGATTACGGCGGACTCAGCGGATTGAAGACGATTTCTCTCAGGGGCTCCAATTCCGAGCAGGTGCTGGTGATGCTCGACGGCCAGCGGCTGAACAATCCGCAGAACGGACAGGTGGATTTCAGCTCGATCCCCACGGAAGGCATCGAGCGGATCGAAGTCGTCCGCGGCGGGAATTCCGCGCTCTACGGCGCCGATGCAATAGGCGGCGTGATCAACATCATCACGAAAAAGCGTGTCGGCAGTTCCGGACTGCACTTCGGCATCAAGGGGTCCGTAGGATCGTTCGGCATGCGTTCGGCGGAAACGTCGGGGCAGTACAATTACGGCCGGTCGTTGGCAAACGTTTCCTTCCGCCGCCTCACAAGCAGCGGAGATTTTCCCTATGTCAACTCCTACGGGAAAGAGGTGAAACGCGAGAACAACGCAGTTTCCACCTACGATCTTTTCGCCCGCCTGCGCACTGAGATCGGAGACCCCCATCGCCCGGGATCCGTGGATTTCTCCTACAAATACTACCTGAACCGGAAAGGGAGTTCAGGAAACACCCAAATGCCATTTAAGGAAGCGTGGCTGAGCGACGAGACACACCACTTCAACGGCATTTTCGAGCTTCCGCTGAAGCAGATGACAGACGAGTTAAAATTTCAGGCCTTCGCGCATGCTGGAACGAACCGCTACCAAAATCTGGAACTGCAAGTCCCGGCCGATGACACTCACCGGTTCAGGACGGGGGGCGGTGAGATTCAGTTGAACACGGTGCTCACACCTCTGTTCGCACTGACCTCAGGGGCTGGTGCGAGGTACGACTGGCTCAACAGCACGGCCTTTTCAGGGAATAAGAACCGCACGAGTACATTCGCTTACATCGAGGACGAGACGGTTTTTCATCCCTCCTCGCTGATTTCATCTTTCTCGATCGTACCCGCGGTTCGTATCGATCACTTCACCGATTTTGGCACCCACTACTCACCAAAAATCGGCGCGGTGGTATCCGTCGGCGAGGAATGGACCGCATCTCTGAAAGCGAACACGGGGCTCAGTTTTCGCGCTCCGACGTTTAACGATTTGTACTGGCCCTTCGATGGCCTGACCGAGGGCAATGAAAACCTCGAACCTGAATATGGCAGGGATTGGGACGTGGGAGTTCGACTGCGTTATCCGATGCTGAATAACCTCAGCTTCGACGCTACCACCTTCAACAACCGGATCACCAAGATGATCGTCTGGCAGATGGCGGACGACGGCATCTGGAGACCGTACAACGAGGATGAGGCGGAGATACGGGGAATTGAAATCAACAGCAGCGTCGAGCCGTGGCCCGACCGGTTCTCACTATCCGGGAATTTCACTTATCTCTACGCGGAAAATCTCACGGCGAAAGCGTCCCGACACGGGATGATCCTCCCGTACCGGCCGAAACGAACGGTCAACCTGTCGGCGACCTTCACCTGGGACGCGCTCGATCTCACCTGCCAGTATTCGTATGTCGGGTTGCGGTATACGAATTTTGCGAACACGGTAAGCCTGCCTTCTTATAGCCTGTTCGACATTACGTTGAATTCCAGCTTCAACTGGATGCATTCCAAATGGACCGAAACGGTTCAGGTAAGGAATGTTCTTGACGAGCGTTTCGACATCATCCAGTACCAGCCTGTGCCGGGGCGGGAATACCGGGTGACACTAGGATTAAAGATGGACATCGGACGAAGGCAACATCGAACACGTTGACAACGGGGAGGAGAAGTCATGAAAAAAGTCGTTCTAGCGAGCATGGTGCTCGCCACGCTGGCATTCGGATTTTTCGGATGCTCGGAGGACAACGGGGAGACCAAGAAGGCACCGATCACGGCCAAGGCGATCTACGTCCTGAACGTGATTGGAGTCAACATGTCGGTCATCGACCTCGATGCGGGTACGGTGACAAACGACCTTGGCACGCTCGGTCTCTACCCGAACCAGATCCTCTACTACGGCGGCAAGGTGTACGTCGTGAACTCGGGATCAAGCAACATCCAGATCTTCGATCCCGAGAACAACTTTGCGGAGTCTACACCGATTGACCTGGGATCGAACAAAGGCCCGCTGAACATGGTGTTTTACAGCGATGACATCGCGTTTGTCTCGTGCTCTTATTCGAACGAGGTGTTGAAGGTCAACGTATCCACCAAGACGGTTGCGGCAACCATCGACGCAGGTGTAGGCACTTCGGGCATTTGCATCGCGGACGGCAAGGTGTACGCAACCAACACCGCGTTCGACGGTTCGACATACACATACGGCCAGGGCACGGTTACGGTTATCGATCCCGTGAATGCCACGGTGACAACGACGATCAACGTCCATACGAATCCTCAGGCGGCAGCGGTTGCGCCAGACGGAAATGTCCATGTCGTCTGCACCGGTGATTACGGAGCGACCGCAACAGGGATGATCGACGTCATCGATCCATCGAGCAACACGGTCACGACGTCGTACAACGTGGGCGGATCGCCGGGGATTATCTCCTTCGACGCAGATAACCACCTTGGCTACCTCGGCGTCTGGGGATCGGGTTGCATCGTCTACAACACGACGAACGGCGACACACTCTACGGTCCGAACACAATGTTTTACGGAGTGGGTGGATCGGGCGTTGTGGTGGATCCAGACGGCAATGTCTTCATCTCGAACTGGAACGATGACCAGGTCGCGGAAGTGGGGACGGACAATGTGCTGATCGATCTGTTCACCGTCGGTGACAGCCCCGGATCACTCTCGATGAAAACAAGCCGGTAAGATTTTGCAGTGCGCATCGACTGCAGGGGGAGCCGGGCATGTGGCTTCTGCCCGCTCCCCCGGTCGGTTTTCATCCTGGAGACCCGCTTCAGGATGGGGGAAAGAGTCTGCACCTGTGAAATCGTGATCTGGAGGACGGAATGGCATTTTCGTCAGATTCCGGAGAGGGCTTCCTCATTCAGGACCCGAAACTCGCGAACAGTGGGCGTGTCAAGATTGACTGGGTGTCACGGTGGATGACGGTTCTCAACGGTCTCCGCGATCAGTTCAGCGATCACAGCGTATTCGCCGGAAAGCGGATCGCGATCAGCATTCACCTCGAAGCGAAAACCGCCTACCTGGCACAAATTGTCAAGGATCTCGGCGCCGACGTGTGGATTACCAGCAGCAATCCGCACTCCACCAAGGACGATGTTTGCGCCGCACTTGCGGAACGGGGAATTCATGTATTCGCACGCAAAGGCGCGGAAACCGGGGAATACGAAAAGTTCGTAGAGAAGATCGTATCGTGCAAACCTCACGCGCTGATCGATGATGGTGGGGATACGACCGAATACCTGCACCAGCATCCCGAATTCGCCGAAGAGTTGAAGGGAGTTTGCGAGGAGACAACTTCCGGTGTCGCCCGCCTGAAGCAGCGCGACGCCGAAAACAGCCTCCTCTTCCCGGCGATCGCGATCAACGACGCCCAATCGAAATACCTCTTCGACAACCGTTACGGCACGGGCGAATCCACCTGGTCGGCGATCACACAGCTGACGAATGTCACAGTCGCTGGAAAAACCGTTGTCTGCGTCGGGTTCGGTTGGGTGGGCCGGGGTGTTGCGATGCGAGCCGCGGGGCACGGCGCGGAGGTGATCGTCACCGAGATCGATCCCTGGAAAGCGTGGGAAGCTCGCATGGAAGGATTCCGTGTGATGCCGATGCACGAAGCCGCGCCGCTGGGCGACTTCTTCATCACGAACACCGGCAAAGAAAACGTCATCCGTGTTGAACACATGCGCGAGATGAAGGACAGAGCGTTTCTAGCGAATGCCGGTCATTTCGGCTACGAGATCGATGTCCCAGGATTGAAGAAGGAATCTAAATCCGTTCGCTGCGTCCGTGATGACATCGAAGAGTATCTCCTGGCAAACGGAAAGCGGCTGTACCTGCTGGCACAGGGAAACATCATCAACATCTCGGGCGGACTCGGCCATCCGATCGAGATCATGGACCTCTCGTTCTCGCTGCAGCTCGCCAGCGTCCATTTCATCCTTTCGACCGATGGACTGGAGAACCGCCTGTACCGGGTGCCGAAAGCGATTGACGAACGCGTGGTCCGTACCAAGATGCAGCAGGATGGCATCGCCATCGACGAAGACCTTCGAAACGGAGGCTGAGCCATGCACGCCGTTGTCAGTCTATGCGGACTCGTTGTCCTGCTCTGTTTCGCCTGGCTTCTTTCCCACAACCGGAAAGCGGTCAACTGGCGAGTTGTCGGGTGGGGATTGGGAATCCAATTCATTTTCGCGCTCTTCATCTTCGTCATCCCCGCCGGATCAAAGCTGTTCCTGCTGATCAACGACGTAGTGAACGCCGTCCTCGACAGCGCAACCGAAGGGACGAAGTTCGTTTTCGGCCCGCTCGCCGTACCGCCGGGGACCACGGACGCCGCAGGGAATCCGTCGCCCGGTTTCATCCTTGCCACCCAATCGCTGGCGACGATCGTCTTCTTTGCCGCACTCGTTTCGGTGCTTTACTACGTTGGCGTGATGGACAAAATCATCCAGGGATTCGCCTGGTTGTTCACCCGCTTGATGAGGATCAGCGGTGCGGAATCGCTGGTGGCGTCGTCGAACATTTTCGTCGGCGTCGAGGCTTCGCTGATGGTCAAGCCGTACCTCGCGAAAATGACGCGCTCGGAGTTGAACACGGTCCTGACGGCGGGCATGGCGACGATCGCCTCGAGCATGCTGGCCGCTTACGTGATGATCCTGCGAAACGGCTTTCCGACGATCGCCGGCCATCTCGTCTCCGCGTCAATCCTGAACGCGCCCGCGGCAATCATCATGTCAAAGCTGCTCTATCCCGAGGAAGGCCACCCCGAGACGCTCGGGCGGCACGTAAAAGGAGTGCAGGAGAAGGAAGACGGCCTGTTTGCATCGATTATCAACGGGGCCAATTCCGGAGTCCGTCTCGTCGTGGGCATTGTCGCACTGCTGCTTGCGTTCCTCGGCCTCGTCGCCCTGGTGAACAAGCTTTTCCTGCTCGCTGGAAACCCGATCAACTCACTGATCGGCATCCACATCGACTGGTCATTGAAGGGACTGCTGGGGTATCTCTTCTATCCGTTCACCGTGCTACTGGGGATTCCGCTGGCGGACGCGGGAGCGATTGCGAAGATCCTCGGGGAGCGGGTGATCGTCACAGAAGTCGTGGCATTCCAGGACTTGGCGAGCCTGATCGCAACGAACCCGCAGATCTCGCCCCGTTCCGTGGTGATTGCCACTTACGCGCTAACGGGATTCGCCCATGTCGCGTCGTTGGCGATTTTCGTCGGAGGAATCGCAGCTCTGGTTCCAGCGCGAACCCGGGACCTCTCCAGCCTCGGATTTCGGGCACTGCTCGGGGCTACGCTCGCCACGATGCTGACCGCGACGATCGCCGGACTTTTGTACACGAATGGATCTGTCCTCTTGATGAACGGTTAGCAGGCCTGGAAATCCCGCCGGAAGGATCGAGTGTGAGGTAATAGGGAAGCAACGGCCACTCTCAGGAAGGGAAACGGCATGGAGGCCTCATCCTTTGGATTGGCGATGCTGGCGGCGTTGTCAGGCGTCTGCCTGGCAGTCATCGGCGTTGCGTTTAAAATCGGTCAGTCGAGGAATGTGACGCCGCTTTACATCTCGATGTGCATGGGAATCGCCGGAGCGATTTTTTTCGGCGTGCAGATGAACTGGCATGAGCTTGGAGATCTGCCGACCATCGTCTGGGTTTTCGCCCTGCTCAACGGCGTCGGGCAGATTGTCGCGATGTACCTCGTCAACGTCTGCCTCCGGCTCGGGCCGCTCTCCCCGCTTTGGGCCGCGATGAACATCACCTTCCTGCCCGTCATCCTCTACTCTACCCTTTTCTTCGGAGAACCCGTTACCGGAATGCAATTCGCCGCGATCGCGGCCGGTGTGTTCACGGTCGGTTTCGCCTCGCAGATGACCACCGGCGGTGGATCCCCGGAGGAAAAAGAGAAAACAAAGCTGCCGACGAGGGCCAAAATTGTCTACGGCGTCTACCTGCTGATCGTGCTACTCAGCAACAGCATCGTCTTCATCACGATCAAGGATCTCGGCACGCGGCCGCTCGCGCCCGGCATGGATGTCACCATCCTCGCGCGGTACATGGCCCCGGTCTATTTCGTGCTATACGTCGCGCTGGCACTGTTCACCGGGACGGCGGGATACCTGCAGAAGGTGAAACCGAAACGCTGGGGCGACCTGATTCGACTCGGCCTGCTCGCGGCGGCGGGATCGATTACGGGATTGGTCCTGCTGAAAGTCTGCATCCCCCTCCCCGCCGCACTGGTGTTCACTCTAAGTGGCGTAATGACAATTGTTTCAGGAGCGATCGCGTCAGTCCTCTTCTTCCGCGAAAAGATCTTCTGGGCTTGGTACGCAACCGTTGGAATGGGTGCACTCGCGGTGGTTCTTGCCAACCTGGGATGAGACGAGGGATGTGCATGGAACGTGTTCCGCCAGAATAAACAGATGGAGGTTTTTGCCGATCCTACACGAAGGAGGCTGGGATGATCGGGACACGCAGGATACACACCGTAGTGCCGATCGTGCTGCTTGCGTTCTCCGCGCTGCTTCTGATCGGTGGGTGTTCGCAGAATGCGGCTCCACCCCCCTTGACCATTGGGGTGATCGGAGATCAAACCGGCACGGAAGATCTCGACGTCGCCTACGTTATCCTCGATTCCGCCGTGCAACGGATCAATCCGCGCAAACCCCAGGTGGTGATCCATGTGGGCGACGTTGTCGAGAGCATCAGGGATATCGACGGTTTCGATACGTATGAAAAGAATTTCGAGAAGGCCACTGGAATTCTTGATAAACTGAACGCCCCCTGGTACCTCACCACCGGCGATCATGACGTCAACCCCCCGGGATTCCGGCCGAATTCCCCCGACCGGTCGCGCGAGAAATGGTTCCAGGAACTCTGCTCACAGTATGGGCTGCCGATGCAGGAACATCTCTATTACAGCAAGGACGTAAAGGGATATCACTTCATCTTTCTCAACTCCATGGAGCATTTGCATTCTGATCCCCGTTGGGGCCCGATCTTTCTCGATCACATTTCAGAGCAGCAACTAACCTGGCTTGCGAACGATCTCGCAAAACACAAGAACGCCAACGGCATCGTCGTTGTCATCCATCATCCACAATGGTATGTCGACTCCTGGTGGTATCCTGTACATGACCTGCTGCGGAAATACCCGGTTACCGCAGTGATCGCCGGCCATTATCACTACGACCAGGTAGATCACTACGTCGATGGCATCCATTACTACGTGATGGGCGCGACGGGCGGCACTACGAAGGACAGCGACCCGGCATCCGGTGGCGTGGCTGAATACGGGATGCTGACGATCCAGGGGCGAAAGGTGCTGGATTTCACCCTGCGCAGTGTGACCACGGACGACACACTCGAGCTCACCCCGCGGATCAGCATGGACCGTATGCAGGCGGTCTCGGCGATGCTGAGCAACCTTTATCAGGATGAAAATCTGCGCTGGGAGGGCAACCGCGTTGTTTCCGTGAACGCCGGGGGTTCGTTCGAGCCGGTCACCTCCATCGGTCTCGAATCGCTCGGGAATCCCCTCGACATTCCGATCACGCTCGAGATGGTTTCCCACTCGGCAGGACTGACCAACCCGCGTTGGATGCTCAAGAGTGGTGCAGTCAAGGCTACAGCCGGGATCACACTGAATCCCGCTGAACGGATCGGGTGGGCAAACACCTCGACTGTAGGACAATGGAGGAAGCCCGCGCCGCTGTTCGTCGCCGACCTCTATCACGGTCTCTCGCGGACATCTCCCCCGCTTGCGGTTACCTTGCGAGCCCGTTTTGAAGACACCCGCTCGCGCTGGATCGAATACAAGTCGAGTTACCGGATTCTAAGCGGAAAACCCTGACTGAATACAGTAATGCAGGAGTACACAACAACATTAAACAACTTAGTAGAAACCCGGCCATCGTACCCCGGGCGCGATTCGAACGCGCGACCTACGGATTAGGAATCCGTTGCTCTATCCTGCTGAGCTACCGGGGCGTCAACTCTCTGCGACAGTATACTCATTCGGGGCCTGGGACAGTATACTCACATTCCCGAAAGGCCGGGAATGTGAGTATACTGTCCCCCCGAGTGACCGCGAAACATAGCGCGTACACCATGCAAGATCAATGCAAGCTCGCCAATCGGCCGCTCCTTTGCCTGGGCGTTTCCAGACAGCACAGGGATTCGTGACTGCGATTCCGGTTGCATCCACTCGCTCACAATACCGGAGAATTTCTCATGTTTTCTGGCAATTGCCCACGGCTCCATCCGGATTTCCATGTCGGACTGGGCAATAGCAGCGCGGGGACTGACCTGTCCGCCACTGGTATTGTCCCTTCCCCTCTCCTACCTTAATCCATCGCCCTTTATCCGCACATCCAAACAGCTGGGCACAGTCAGCAGGTGCATGAGAAACTTCCGCGGGAGTGAACCGATGAAAACAGGCGATCGAGAATACTTCTTTGACGAGCTGAAAAGCGCCGCCGACCGTGTGGCGAACTACCTGCTCGCCGATCGGTTCCTGCAGCGGTTTCGCCCCAGCGACATTCTCGACGCGGTCACCCTGTATGTCCAATCGGGAGGGAAACGCCTCCGCCCCGCGATCCTGCTCTGGAGTTGCGGCGCGCTGGGCGGCGACCCGGAGGTGGCGCTTCCTGCGGCCTCAGCAGTTGAGATTTTCCACACCTGGACACTTATCCACGACGACATCCTCGACCGCGACGACCGCAGGCGAGGGAGCCAGACCGTTCACGAGCGTTTCCGCCACATCGCGCATTCGCGAAACGGCGAGCTTCCGGACCGCGAAAACCTCCACTACGGCGTCAGCGTCGCGATCCTCGCCGGGGACGTGCAGCACGGCTGGGGTGTGACCATGCTGACGGAGTTGAATGAGCGATATGGCGTCGACCCGGATGTGACGCTGCACCTGATCGAGCGTCTCGACAACGACGTGCTGAACCTGCTCGTCGAGGGCGAACTGCTGGACATCCAATACACCTACCAGCCGGTCGAGGCGTTGACCCTGGAAGCGATCGAGGAGATGCTCTGGAAGAAGACCGGCATCCTCTACCGCTTCTGCGCGCACGCCGGCGGGATGATCGGTCTTGGGCGCGTCGAGCCCGAACACCCGCAGCTGATTGCGCTCGAAGAATTTGCGAGCCGTTGCGGCCTGGCGTTTCAACTGCAGGACGATGTGCTCGGCGTGATCGGCGATCCGAACACCTTGGGGAAGCCAGTGGGAAATGATATCCGCGAGGGCAAGCGAACGGCGTTGATTCACTTTGCCTGGCAAGAGGCGGATGCGCACGAGCGCGAGACCATCCGCTCCTGCCTCGGGAACGTGCACGCGCCCGAAGCTGAGGTGCGCCGCGTGATCGAGATTCTCGAACGACGGGGAGCGATCGAAATGACACGGAAACGCGCGCGTGAACTCGTCGAGGAGGCGCTCCCGATGCTGGACGCCCTGCCTGTCACCCGCCATCGGGAACTGCTGCGCTCCTGGGGCGAATTCATGATCGCCAGGGAAGACTGACGCCTAGGCCTCAGAATTCCGCTTCGGTCCCGCGGTTTTCGCCCACACGGGCGACGCATCCACGTACTCCGCGACCTCGTTCAACCAGAAGTTGCGCAGGTTTTTTTCAAGCAACTCCACCGCGGAAACCGCGCTGGAAATCTCGCTCAATCGTTCCAATTTCCTGACGCTCCGTTTGCGAAAACCCGATAGCCAGCTGGGGAGCACGATCAGTACGATCAACCCAGCGAGCGCGGGAAGCACAAATTCCATATAGGGGAATCGGACCGGGAATTGCAGTAGCAGCGGTTCCTGGTATTTCCAGACTCCCACGCCGCCAGCGGCGATCGCCGGTGGCACAAGCAGCCACCCGAACGCTTTCGTCCTTCTTGCCGTGCCCCTCGCACGCTTTACCAGCCGTTTTTCATCCTCACGGCGTTTGTGCAGCAGCGCGGCGCGCATCGAGTCCAGCACGCCGGGAAACGATCCAATGAAGAAGCGTACGATCCCATTTCGGTATCCGGTGTAGTGGCCCTGGCGCACACTGCTGAAATGCTTGCGCACGGTCTGCATCGCCCGCCCGAGCTTCGGATCGATCTCCTCGAGAGTGAAGCGCTCGTACTGAGTGATCAGCTTGTCGAGCAGTTCCTGAAATCGTTTGCTCAGCTCGCGGAAGGTTTTGTTGTAGCTTCTCAGACGTTTTTCGAAGGGTCCCCGGATCGGTCCAAAGGCGGGATCGATCAGCGCCATGGCATAGAACGCCGGATGCTTGCGGATGGCGCGCTCGAAGTAGTTGAGCGCAAGGTCCTCCTGGCCCAGGGCGCCGTGGGTGCGGGCGATGGAGTAGATCAGGGAAACATCTTCACTGCCGCTGCTTTCCGCGCGGAGCAGGACGGACAGGGCGTTCTTGTGCCGATCCTGGCCCTCATGACAGGCCGCTAGGAACTGAAGCGCCAGCCCACGGTAATGCTCGGTCTCGATGGGGGGCGGCGTGGATGCAGCTTTCTCGAAATACTTCATCGCGTACACGAGATTTTTCTTATAGCGCAGGTAGATGAAACCCATCGCCATCAGCAGGGGATAAAAATCCCGATTCAGTGCGACCAGCCGGATCAACTCGTCGAATCCGTTATCATCGCCGCCCTCAAACTTCATCCTCGCCCGCTCCACCTCGAGCCCCGCTTTTTCATTGCTGGCAAGGATTTTCTGGAACGTGACAGTCTGCTGTTCGAGGACCCAACGCAGCACCAGGTGGGTGAGAAACAAGGTACTCGTTACATGCTTCAAATCGCTGAGAGTGAAGTCGCCCCGCCGGATCAGTTCGATCGCTTCATCGGACTGTTTTCGATAGCGTGATTGGGCATCCTCAAGCTCCGCGGCCAGTTCAGGCTCACCCCGCCCGTACTCGCGGACGCTCTCGCGGTACACCTCAACGGTCTCTTCAACGTAGTCGTGCAGGATTTTTTTCAGCAGTGCGATCCGCTTTTCATCCTGTGCAGCAGGCATGAAGACTCCGGTAGCATCCACTGGAATGAAGTCTACAACTTCAATCCCCGCAACGGCAAACGAGGCTCCGCATTTGCCGATTCCGCTTGTCTCCGGTACGCCAGGCGAAAACGGTACGACGCACCGGAGGCGTTGTGCCGTGGTGTGTCACTTTCCATCTTTGTTTTATTCTTTAATCAGCCACAGGAGAGCTCATGGCACATCCATTGACCCGCCGCACATTCCTCAAAGCCGGCGGTTTCGCCGCCGCGGGACTGGCGCTGCCGTGGTGGGCGTGCTCACGGACGCCCCGGCCCGATTTCACCATCGCATTCATGACCGACATGCACGTGGACGAACGAAACAAGGCGCCGGAGGGCTGGCGGCTGTCCCTGCACAGCGCGATGACCCAACCGGTGAAGCCCGATCTTGTGATCACGGGGGGCGATCTCGCGTACGATTGCCTGCACAAGACGCTCGAGCAGTCGGTGCCCCAGTTCGACCTGTTCGACGCCGCCCTGAACGAGATCGTCGACATCCCGGTGCACCACACGATCGGCAACCACGACTGCATCGGCGTGTACAAGGAAAGCGGCATGTCGCCTGATGAGGAGCTTTTCGGGAAGGCTTATTTCCTCCAGAGGTTCAATCGCGAAAAAACGTACATGTCCTTCGAGCACAAGGGCTGGACCTTCGCCCTGCTGGACACGCTGAACACAGAAAACCGGGACTACAAGGGCGAGGTGGACGCCGAGCAGATCGCATGGCTGGACGGCGAGCTGGGCCGCACGAATGGCCCGGCCGTGGTCGTCGGACACGTTCCGCTTTTCTCGAACTACCACGAGCAGGACAAGGGAAACAGCCTCCCGGACCACCCCAAGGAAACGGTGCACAACGCCAACGAGGTGATCAAGGTGTACGAGGGGAAAAAGGTGCGCCTCCACCTCGCCGGACACCTGCATGAGAACGAGTCGTGGCTGTGGCGCGGAACCGAATACGCGAACGTCGGTGCGGTCTGCGGGAACTGGTGGCACGGTCCGCGAGACGGGTTCCAGGAGGGGTACGCGATGCTCGAGTTCTACGGCGATCAGGTGCGCTGGAGCTACATCGATTACGGCTGGGAGCCGCCGCCCGAGGCGTACGAGAGGGCGCAGTGGAATTCTTAAGAAGTGCCCACATATCCAGATGGTTTGAAAAACTCTTCTCTGTAAACCGTCTGGATATTTATTTTACCGGATCAGAGTAATTCTCTGATTAATCATATTCGGTGGCGTGTGTATCGAGAGGATATAAACTCCGCTGGCTACAGGACCGCTCGCTGACATGCCGTCCCAGACTATCCGATGCTGTCCTGTACCGAGCATCCCTGTGCGAATTGACCTCACAAGCTGGCCTTGTATGTTGTATACGTGAAGGCAGACCTCTCCGGGTGTTGAAAGAAGGAGCCTGACGTTTGTGCTCGAATTGAACGGATTGGGGTACACGGAGACGAGGTCAAACTGTTTCGGTAAGGGGATTCCCGTCGAAGGATCGTGAACACCCAGCAGCTGTGAACTGGACCAGATTCCATGGTTCAACGTGCCCACACATAGGATCGTCCCATCAAGACTGGAAACAACCGTCTTCGCTTCGGGCGGTGACTCCTCCACCCAGCTCCAAGTGGCGCCCCCGTCCTGTGATTCCATTAATCCGAAAGACGTAACAATTACGAGGTTATCACTATTGGCAGGATTGACGACAACGTCGAGAATGCGATGATGGTTACCGCCCGAGAGAAGCGAATCAGGAACCAAGGGAACATCGATCTCTTCAAATGAATCCCCATCGTCATGGGAGATAAACAACTTATAGACAGTTCCAACATAGGTACGAGTCACAGCATAAATACTCCCAGACCTCTTATCGATATCCAAAGCATAGACTCTTGTTCCGATATCGTTGTCAAGGACGATTCTCTCCCAATTCTGACCATCATCCTTGCTTCTATATACACCCTGGCTGGCAAGATAAAGATAGCCGTCCAGATAGGGATGAAACTGCAAATCTACGATTGGTTGACGCGGAAACGTTTGATCAACCGGACTCCAGGTGACTCCATAGTCCACGCTTTGATACAAATGGCCTATGGCATCTCCGAAATAAATTATGTTGGAATGGCGGGGATCGACCGTCATCGAACCCATTGATCCGCTATCCGCCTCGACTAGCTGCTTCCACGAGTTCCCGCCGTCAAAGCTTCTCTTCAGAATCAGCGGGTCGATCTCCATGTGGTGGTAGGTGCCGCCAGAGTAGAGTGTGTCCGGGTGCGAGGGATCGATGGCCACCGCCTCCGCGGAAGCTCCTTCAATCCGTTGCCAATTATCCCCGCCGTCGTCGCTGCGGAAAAGGCCGGTCACACCACCTGCATAGATCCTGTTTGGGTTGATCGGGTGTGGAACGATGCAACTGAAGGATGTTGCATCCATTCCTATGTCCGGAAGAGCCTCCCAGGTCGCACCGTCGTCCGATGTATGGTATAAACCATATACGGTAAACATATACCAGGATAGTGGATTCAGCGGATTCACTTTGAATCCGAACATGCCCGGAGGGTGAGATTCGGCGAAGGGTTCCCAGGTTTCTCCACCATCATGGGTTCGGTAAAACGAGTCCGAAATGACAATCCAAATCGCACTGTTAACAGCGATTACGCCACCCGGATTCCCTTCCTGCGGTAAAGTAGAAGGTGTCCAGCTTGCTCCCCTATCGTCAGACTCCCACAAATTAAGATACTGGTAACCATCAAAAGCCATCGCCCAGAACCGATTTGTGTCCGACGGGTCGAATTCAAGACTTAAAAACGTCAGCCAGGGATACAAGTCATCCCACGTGCGTCCCCCATCCCAGCTCTCCATCAAAATGCCGGTAAAACTAAAATCGGGCGTTTGATCAACGCCCATAAACAGGTGCAGGCTGTGCAGGGGGTCGGCGCACATCATGCCGATAGACGAACCTTCCCCATTGGGCGCCGACTCAACAAGCGTCCAATTCTGTCCGCCGTCGTCGCTGCGGTACAGCCCGCCTTCCCCGCCGATGAAAAGCGTATCTGGATCTGTCCTGTAGAAAAAAACGAAGTGGGGAATAAAACCGCTGGGAAAGTCATCTGCCGTCGAATACCAACTCGCGCCAGCATCGTCGCTGCGATAGATTGGCCGATTGCTGAAGAAAGCCCACAACTCATCAGGCCGCGTCGGGTGAATCCTGAAGGTCCATGGGTAGGGGAATCTCCCTACCCACGTGCTGTTTCGATAGGCAGTATCGGGAACGGTGGGAATGCCGTTGTTGATCTCCGTCCAGGACACACCGGAATCTGCGCTCTTCCAGATGCCGCGAGCATCCGTAAAACGATACATGATGGTTGTGTCAACGGGATCGATGTGGAGGGATGAACGCCCGCTTCCCCACGGACCGTTATGTGTCCACTCCTGGGCACGGATGCATGTGGTCGAAACAAAGAATAAGACCAAGAAGGTGGCACAGTTGGGCATCTTCATTGTTATCTCTTAAGAAAAAACGACTTAGATAGAATATGTATTCTTTTGACTAATAGTAGATCCAATAGATAAATAATATAAACAATCTTGTGGATATGGTCAAGCTATATTTCGCTTAGCGAAAAAAAGACGTGTGCTCCTGAACCAATCTATCTTTTTTGCGGTCGGATGATCTGAAGTGTCCATATGTTCTAATCCCCATTTTCTACCGCGTTTGGGAATTGACGCATATTGATTTTCACACTAGTCCGCTAAGTGATGGTCGCTTTTCTACTTGAAGCCCCTTATTGCGTACTGTCGCCTCCAGCTCCTGTCGCCAAAATGCCATACAATCATTAACATTTCTGCCCAACGCATTGAGGCTGGTGATGTCAACCCAGGCTTCCAAAGAGGCGTGCAGGCGGGAAACGGTTTTTGTAGATTCCAGCGCAACGATTGATCAACGGTGAGTTTCCAGACAGTTTAAAGAGACAGCCTCCTAAACTGTCTGGAAACTCCCATACCGAACCTTCGCGAGGAGTGGGTCCGATGGCGACAAAACGGCCGTCACACGTTCATAACGCCGCGGGACGGATCGTGCCCACGGTGGTCAACGGCAAGCCGCAGGAACCCTTCAAGGGCGTCGGCAGACACATCCCCGGCGGAAACAAGTACGCGCCGCCGATCTCCACCTGCGCCGACTACCCCGAGGACGGCAACAAGGTCGTCGCCTCGATGCAGACAGGCGCGCCTGTTTCTATGCAGCACGCTGCAAAAGCCAGAACTCCAACCCAGGCGTTGAAAGCCGCCCTTGAATACGTGGGGCTGAAGAGTGGAATGACGATCTCCAGCCACCACCATTTCCGCAACGGCGACCTTGTGATGAACAGCGTGTTCGACGCCGCGAAGGAACTCGGCGCGAAAGACCTGATGTGGTTTCCCTCCGCCTCGTTTCCCTGCCACGCGCACCTGATCGACCGTCTCGAGGACGGCACGATCCATCACATCGAGGGTTCGATGAACGGGCCGCTCGGGGACTATGCATCTTCCGGCAGGATGCGCGGTCTCGGGGTGCTTCGCAGCCACGGCGGACGCTGGCAGGCGATCCAGGACGGCGAGGTACAGATCGACGTCGCGATTATCGCCGCTCCCACCGCCGATCCCTTCGGCAACGCCACCGGCGACCGCGGTCCGAGCGCCTGCGGACTGCTCGGCTTCGCCCTCGCGGACAGCATGTACGCGAAAAAGGTGATCGTCGTGACCGACAACCTCGTCCCCTTCCCCTGCGTGCCGTGGCAGATCCAGGGGCAGTACGTGGACGCGGTGGTCGTGCTCGACAAAGTGGGCGAACCGGAGAAAATCGTCAGCGGCACGACCAACATCACACGATCCCCGGACCGGTTGCTGATCGCCGAGCTAACGGCGAAATTCGTCGACGCGGCGGGGATTCTGCGCGACGGCTGGTCGTTCCAGTCGGGCGCGGGCGGCACCGCGCTCGCCTTCGCCAGCTATGTCCGCGAGATCATGAGAAGGAAAGGCGTCAAAGCGCGTTTCATCCGCGGCGGGTCGAACAGGTACCTCGTCGAAATGCTCGAAGAAGGCCTCACCGACTACATCCTCGACGGCCAGACCTTCGACCTGGACGGCGTCCGTTCGATGCGCGAGAATCCCGGGCACGTCAACACCAGCCCATTCACCAGCTACAACTACCACGGCAAGGGGAACTTCGCCAGCATGCTCGACGCGGTGGTGCTCGGCGCGACGGAAGTGGACGTGCGGTTCAACGCGAACGTGGTGACGCACTCGGACGGCAGGCTGCTGCACGGGATCGGCGGCTGGCAAAATTGTCTGACCAGCAAATGCACGATCCTTCCGATCCCGAGCCTGCGAGACCGTGTGCCTGTAATCGTCGACGATGTCACCACCCTCGTCGGGCCGGGCGAATTGATCGACGTGATCGTCACCGAACGCGGGATCGCGATCAATCCGCGCCGCGAGGATCTAATCAAAGCGACGAAGAAATCCGGCCTGCCGATCAAATCGATCGAACAAATCAAGGTTGAGGTGGAACGTCTCACCGGCGGTCCTCCACGGAAGCCGCAGTACGTGGACAAGGATGTCGCCGTGGTCAAATGGGTGGACGGGACGGTGCTCGACACGGTGAAGCAGGTGGAGTATTAACGGTTCGTTTTAGTAGAAACCCGGCCAACTCGCGTTTCACTTCATCAGGAATTGAAATGGTTGACGAGCGAGCTGGCCGGGCCACCCGTCGGGAAAACCGGAGTTCGGCGACAAAGACATCGCAGTGGTCAAGTGGGTGGACGGGACGGTGCTTGACACGATAAAACAGGTGGAAGATTAAGGACTATTAGTTGTCACCCCCGCGAAGGCGGGGGTCCATTTTGCTGTCATTGCCCGGCTTGACCGGGCAATCCAGAAACCCGATCCCAACTGTTCGGGATCGGGCCACCCTGCCGTATATGAAACCCGGGTGGACAAGCCACCCGGGCCACTTCCATCGGGCCAGCCTTTCAAAATCATGCATCGGCAGAAATTCGACTTAATGTACTTTCCAGTCCTGATATATAATTTATGAAAGATAATGATTTACAGCTATTCATTTCGGATGCATAACTTACATCTACACCATGCAACACTAGGTGTCTATTTAGACCTATAAAATTTTCAGGCCTATTCTTTTCACTTTTAAACAGCGGAACTTCATCAATTGTTAATAGATACATTAGTGATATGCTATAACTTAACTCCTTATTCTCCGTAGATTTTTTTAACAGCTCTCTACCTATTCCACTAAAGATATTTATTCCCACTATATCATGATAGATGCCATCAGCTTGTGAAAGTAATACCGGGATTGACAGTTCATACTCTTTTCTTTTATGCGCCTTTATAGCTGCTTCAATTATTATTTTTCTTGATGGATATTTTTGTATTAGTTCAGATACGATATCTTCCTTTCGTTCCTGGTAATGATCTACAAGTATCTTGTCAACCTCATCCAGTTCACCATTTTCTATCTTTTGCGATAGAGAATATGTTTCAAAAGGAGTTGTATGAAAATCAAGATACCAACCTCTTTTTGCTAAATTTATAAGAGACGATTGAGTTTTTTCTGGCAATTCTTTAAAAGCTTTACCTATTTTTTCAGCCCATTTTCTGCTTTCCTCTTTTTGTTTAGCTATTTGAACAGCCCATTTCCTGTTTTCTTCTTTAAATATGGAGAACTGATCCGAAATTATTCTAGAACTATCAGTCGAAAGCTTATTTATTTCTCTATACCTTGCGGCAGTTATTTCCAGCTGCTTCTGTATATTATCTACAGATCCGAATCTTACATCCGGCCTTTTAAACAACTGATTCGATCCTTTTAGACGTTTCAGCAATCTGGTTAATAGTTTATTCACCAATTAAGCCCCTTCAGCTCCAAGTCGCCTTTGATTCCATCGGGCGGACGACTGGGTGGCCCGGGTCTTCAGACCCGAGTTTCATAATAAACGACAAGATTGCTTCGTCACTGCATTCCTCGCAATGATTTCCAAAAAAGAGGAGTACATGCCCTGTTTGCGAGCAAACAGGAGGCACATTGCCAACCTATCATGAAGTCATCCTGAACGAAGTGAAGGATCTATGAGTAAGTTTGTGAAACCCGGGTGGACAAGCCACCCGGGCCACCCGTCGGGAAAACCGGAGTTCGGCGACAAAGACATCGCAGTGGTCA
>CAZIDZ010000014.1:43567-59936 GCA_964538455.1 uncultured bacterium | reverse complement strand
GAAGCAATCTCGTCGTATAAGATCGGAGGAAAACCAGAAAAGCGAGATTGCTTCGACCCTAAACAAACAGGGCATCGCAATGACAATCAATTAGAGTAAACCCTGTTTGCAAGCAAACAGGGGCACAATGCGGAACTCCTGCAATTCCATTAAAGACCTCCCAGACGACAGAAGTTAGGACATTTTGAAACGCCGCACAGGAGGGAAAAATCGCGATCTGCAATGGGGGATTTGTTTTTGCTCGAGTACGGGGAAGGCGGAACAACAGAGTTTAAATAAACGCCTCTTTCCAGACATCCTCGATGTGGCTGACGAACTTGACGTCGAGGCCTTTGCCGACGCCTTTGGGACGGTCCTCCCATTCCGGCATGTTCTCCTCAGGCATCAATACCGTCCGTATCCCGGCGCGCTGTGCGGCCATCACCTTCTCGTTGATCCCCCCCACCGGCAGCACTTCGCCCTGCAACGCGATTTCTCCGGTCATCGCGAGGTCACCGCGTACCTGTTTCCCGGAGAGCGCCGAAAGCAGCGCCGTGGCGAGGGTCACCCCCGCGCTCGGGCCGTCCTTTTTCACCGCGCCTTCGGGGATGTGGATGTGGATCTCACGCTCCTTGAACATCTTTTCGTCGACGCCGAGGTCCTTGGCTTTGCTGCGGATGTAGGTGAGCGACGCCTGCGCCGACTCCTTCATCACTTCTCCGAGCTGACCCGTGAGGGTCAGTTGAAATTTGCCGGGCATCGTGCGCACCTGAATCTTGAGCACATCCCCTCCGACAGGGGTCCAGGCGAGTCCGATCGCGCCGCCGAGCATCGGCTCGAAATCGAGCTGGCTGCGGTGGTGGCGCGGGATGCCCAGAAGCGTCTTCAGACGGCCGGCGCCCACCCGGATCTGCCCGTTCGCCTTCCCGTTCTCGACGCGCTGGCGTGCGATCCGCCGCACCGCCTTGGCGATCATCCGCTCCAGTTCGCGCACGCCCGCTTCGCGGGTGTACGCCTCGATAATTTGGAGGATGGCGTCCCGTGTGAAGCGCAGGTCCGACGCCTTGAGCCCGTGCTCCTTGATCTGTTTCGGGATCAGGAATCCTTCGGCGATGTGCAGTTTCTCTTCGGTGAGGTAACCGGGGAGTTCGATAATCTCCATACGATCCTGCAGGGCCAGCGGGATGCCGTCGCGGGTGTTCGCCGTGGTGACGAAGAGCACCTGGCTGAGGTCGTACTCCACCTCGAGGTAGTGGTCGGAAAAGGTCGCATTCTGCTCAGGGTCGAGCACCTCGAGCAGCGCCGAGCTGGGGTCCCCGCGGAAATCGACTGACATCTTGTCGATTTCGTCGAGCAGGAACACAGGGTTGATCACAGCGGCCTTTCGCATCGACTGGAGAATACGTCCCGGCTGGCTGCCGATGTAGGTTCTCCGGTGTCCCCGGATTTCGGCTTCATCCCGCACGCCGCCGAGGCTGACGCGGACGAATTTCCGGTTCAGCGCACGGGCGATGGAACGGCCGAGTGAGGTTTTGCCCACTCCCGGGGGTCCGACGAGGCAGATGATCGGCCCGCGCATTCGCTTCACCAGCGAGAGCACCGCGAGGTGCTCGAGGATGCGCTCCTTCGGCTTGGAAAGGCCGTAGTGATCCTCGTCGAGGATTCGTGCTGCGCGGGCAATATCGTGGCGGTCGCGGGTCTTTTTCGACCAGGGGAGCGCGAGAACCCAGTCCAGGTAGTTGCGGACGACCGTCGCCTCCGGCGACAGCATCGGCATCCCTTTCAGCTTCTCCAGCTCCTCCTCCACCTTCTCGCGCGCCGGGGGACTGAGCTTCATCTCCTCCAACTTCTTCTGGTACGCGAGCACGTCGCCGAAATCGTCTTCCGCCTCATCGCCCAGCTCCCGCTTGATCGCCCGCATCTGTTCCTGGAGGAAAAACGTTCGCTGGGAGGTGCTGATGCGCTCGCGAACCTGCCCCTCGATGGACCGCTCCACCTGGAGCACCTCGATCTCATGAGCGAGCTGGTTGGCGATTTCGACGAACTGATCGTACGGGGTCTGAGCCTCGAGGATCCGCTGTTTGTGCTGGTAGGGCACGTTCAACTGGGCGGCAAGATAGTCCGCCAGCCGCTGCGGGTCTTTGATCGAGTCGATCGTGTACAGCAGTTCATCAGGGAGGCTGCGGTTGAGCGGAACGTATTCACGGAAAAGGGTGACCGCGTGGCGCTGAGCCCCTTCGAGGCGGATATCCTGGCGGGCGCTGGTGACAATCGGAACCAGGTTCGCCGCCAGATACCCCTCTTTTTCGACCGGTTCGGTGACCCGGGCGCGGGTGATCCCCTCGATCAACACCTTGACCATCCCGTTGGGGAGTTTCATCACCTGCACGATTTTCGCAACGATGCCGATGCGAAAGAGGTCGTCGAAGGTCACTTCGTCCATCGCCGCGTCCTGCTGGGCAAGCAGCAGGAGCAACCGTTCATTCATCATTGCGGCTTCGATGGCACGTAGGGTTCCTTCTCTGCCGACGAGAAGGGGAAAGACCATGCGTGGAAAAATGACCTGGTCGCGGACGGGGAAGACGGGCAGCGATTCCGGAATTTTCGGCTGCGTCTCCTCCTCGCTTTGAAGTGTTTCGGGCTTGCTCATGTCGTCATGCACGCTTGCGGCTACCCGGCATGTCGAGCACCGCCTCCATCTTGCCCAGCACGACGTCCCGGGTAATCATCACGCGGCGCACATTCTTGCGTGACGGCACGGAGAACATCGGCTCGAGCATCACCTGCTCCATGATCGAGCGCAACGCGCGCGCACCCGTCTTGCGCTCGAGGGCCATGTGGACGATTTCATCGAGAGCGTCGTCGTCGAACACCAGATCGACGTTTTCAAGCTTGAACAGTCGTTTGTACTGCTTGACCAGAGCGTTCTTCGGCTCGAGCAGAATCTGCTTCAACGCCTCGTCCGAAAGCTCGCTGAAGGGACCGAGCACCGGAAGGCGCCCGATCAGCTCGGGGATCAGGCCGAAATGAACGAGGTCCTGCGGCTGGGTCTTGCGCAACAACTCGAAGGTGGACAGGTTGGTCATTGTGCGAATGTCCGCACCGAACCCCATCGTCCGTTTGCCGATGCGGCGCTTGACGATATCCTGCAGGTCCTCGAAAGCGCCGCCACAGATAAACAGGATATTCCGTGTGTCGATTGTAATCAGCTTCTGTTCGGGGTGCTTTCGGCCGCCTTCGGGGGGGACACTCGCCTTGGTTCCCTCGAGCATCTTGAGCAGCGCCTGCTGAACGCCCTCGCCGGAGACGTCGCGGGTAATGCTAGCGTTCTGACTTTTGCGGCTGATCTTGTCCAACTCGTCGATGTAGACAATGCCGATTTCCGCGTTGGCGACGTCGTAATCCGCCGCTTGCAGCAGCCGGACGAGAACGTTCTCGACATCCTCCCCAACATACCCGGCTTCGGTGAGCGTGGTGGCGTCGGCGATGGCGAAGGGGACCTGCAGCAACTTGGCGAGGGTCTGGGCGATCAGGGTCTTCCCTGTTCCCGTGGGGCCGATCAGGAGAATATTGGATTTCTCCAGCTCCACATCATCTTCGATCTGCGTACTATTGATCCGCTTGTAATGGTTGTATACCGCCACCGCGATCTTGCGCTTCGCTTCGTCCTGGTCAATGACATACTCGTCCAGCCGTGACTTGATCTCCTCAGGCGTCGGAAATGACTCTATGGGCTGAGACTGGCGTTTCGCGGAGTTTTGCCGGATGATGTGGTTTGACGCTCGGATGCAGTGGTCGCAGATCATCACCCCGGACGGACCGCTGATCATCACCTGGGTCTGATCGGCCGTCCTTCCGCAGAAACTGCACCGCTGATGGGTTTTGCCCAGTTCCCTGTTGTCGCTCATCGAAGCCTCCCGAACCCCCGCACCCTACTTCTTACTCTTCCCACCGCTTTTCGGCTTTTCACGATCGCCGCCCTGGATCTTGTCGATCAGGCCGTATTTCAACGCCTCGACAGGCTCCATAAAGTGATCGCGATCGACATCCTTTGCGATCTGATCGACATCCTGTCCGGTGTGCCTCGCCAGAATTTCGTTCAGCTTTTCGCGGGATTTCAACACTTCTCGGGCATGAATCTCGATATCCGCAGCCGTTCCACGGAACCCGCCGGACGGCTGGTGGATCATGATCTTGCTGTTGGGCAGCGCGGAACGCTTGCCTTTTGTCCCCGCGGCGAGAAGGACGGCGCCCATCGACGCCGCCATCCCGATGCAGATCGTCTGCACGTCCGGCTTGATATGCTGCATTGTGTCGTAGATCGCAAGACCGTCCGACACCGATCCGCCGGGGCTGTTGATGTAGAGGCTGATATCGCGCTCGGGATCTTCGGCTTCGAGGAAAAGGAGTTGCGCGATAACCAGGTTGGCGATGTTGTAGTCGATCGGATGACCGATAAAGATGATGTGCTCTTTGAGCAGCCGGCTGTAAATATCGAAGGCTCGTTCGCCGCGGCCTGTCTGCTCGATCACCATCGGAATCAGCTGACTCGTCGTGCTCATGCTATCCCTTCTCAGTGGTTGGTGGTCATCGCCCCGGCTAGCGAATTATCTGGGCGAAATCGACCTTCTTTTCCTTGAGTTTCACACCCTCTTTCAAGGCATCGATCAGCTTGCGGCCGGCAATTTCGTCAGCCAGACGCTGGCGGTTTTCGCCCCCGCCGAACATCAGCTTCAAATCCTTGAGTTTCGCGCCCTCGGTTCGCGACGCATACTCCTCAATATGTTTATCGATATCCTCGTCCGTCGCCTTGAGGTCCAACTGCTCGATCAGCTTCTCGCGGAGAAAATACCAGCGAACCTGGCGTTCCGCGTAGGGCTTCAGCTGCTCGCGGAGAGTCTCCTCCTTCATCGCATTGCGCACCTGCTCGGGCTGCTCCTTGTAGAGCTGGTCAACGGTGTCGTGCACCAGTGTCGGCGGGACCTCAAACGTATGCGCATCGACAATCGCATCCACCATGCGCCCTTCGAGACGCTGGTCCGCCTGATACTTCGCGTAAGTATCGAGCTGCCGCCGGACATCCTCACGAAGGGCCTGAAGCGTCTCGAGGTTTTCGTTGACAGCTTGGGCGAAGGAATCATCCAACTCGGGAAGCTCGATCTTCTCGATCTTTTTCACATCCACCTGCCACTGCACGTCCTCGGTGGCTTCCTTGCCGCTTTCATCGTGAACATGACGGTGGGTTTTGATTTTCCGGCTGTCACCGAGTATGATGCCGACAAGTGAACCGTCGCTGCCATGCCCCAATGCGTCCTCGCCAAGTTCGAAAACCGCGCCTTCGTGACGGTGGCCGATCATCGGAAGACCGCCCTCGTCCAATTCTTGCAGGTCCGCCGTAATCCGGTCGCCCATCTCGGCGCCCTCCCCCTCGGGACGGTCCGAAATGATGGCGCGTTCGCGGCGCATCCCGGCTAGGTGAAGCTCGATGTCTTCCTCGGACACCTGTGGAACCTCTTTTTCCACCGCGAGGCCCTGCCATTTGTCCGCGGCGAAATCAGGGGCGACTTCAACCACCGCCGTGAAATGCAGGTGCGTGTCGGGATCGTAGTCCACCTGCTCCACGGAGCCGGGCGCCAGCGGCTTCACATCCGCCTCCGCAAGCACCTTCGGATACACGCCCTGGATGATCTCTTCCGCGAGGTCTTCCTTGATCGAATCCCCAAACCGCTTTTCGATCACGTTCATCGGGACGTGTCCCTTGCGGAATCCATCCAGTTTGGCGGTCTTCTGAGCCTTCTTCAACGCCGCGTCGATGTAGGGTTTGATCTCTCCGGCGTCGAGCTCGACGCGAAATTTGACGATCACCCCTTCTCGGGTGGGTGCATTGACCTTCACAATCCTGTTTCCTGCTAGTTATCGTCACTTGGTGTTTTTGTATTGGAATAATGTACAAACCCGCGTGGGAAGAGACGAACGCAGCCGTATCACCCCACTGGAGACGTTCGCGGGGATGTGGAAAACACCCCAGGCCTTAGTGTCGGGTTTTAAAGATCGTGGGGCAAGGGTTGTCCGTAGGATTGTGCTCCGATTGGGGCTCAGCCAATCGGGTCGGAAAAGGCTGGGACGAACGTTGAGCGCAGTGCAGACGGCCGCCGGGTGCGTCGCACGCCACATGATACCGGTTGGGATTCGGGGAAAAACAGGTGATCAGAAATCATCGTCAAGATCGGAGATGTCGTTGTCCAACGTCCAGTCCACACTGGGATACTTATCAGCCACGTTCCACCAGTCGACCGCGGCGGCGGAGGGCACCCAGCGGAGAAACTCCTGCCAGCGAAGTGTCAGGCCATCCGTAACCGCGACAATTTCCTCGTACAGCTCCTCGTCGGTCGCGTCCGACTCAATCACGAGGCGCATCGTGTCATAAAACATCTTCTCATCGGGAAAATCGATCTTGGCGTGCCAACGAATTGTCTTCGCCTCCGGAACTACTTTGAACAGCTCATTCCAGCGCATGTAGATCTCGCGGAAGTACTCGCCGCCATGTGCCTTTCTTAGTTGCTCGGCAAGCATTTCGTTGGGGTACTCGTTCGCAACGACGATCAGGCTGATCGCTTCATTGAAAGGCCGATGTTCACTCATCAGCACTCCTTTCGTGCGAGCGGAGGGACTCGAACCCTCAAGCCATAGGGCACAAGATCCTAAATCTTGCGTGTCTGCCAATTCCACCACGCTCGCGGCTGACTTCAAAGTACACGGTGGAAACGACAAAATCCACACGCTGGCCCCAGGCTCAATTTCGAAAATTTCAGCCGCAACAACAGCTTTAACTCCCTTCGGCCCGGACGTATCTTTCGTTTCTGTCTCCCCTGTTCGAGGTGATCTCATGAACAGAATCGCATCGACCCTGCCCCTGTTGTTGATCCTCACGCTGGCGCCGGGCTGCGGCCGGAAACCTGGACTCTCGCCGCGAGCGCGGTTTCAGATGTCGATCGAAGCGCAAATGTCGTTTCGGAATGGACAGTATGGCGAAGCGGCATGGAGGTACGCCAATCTCTATGCCCTCACCGGCAAACGGCTGCACTACGCTGTGGAGGCCGCAGCCGCGTACTCAAGGGCAGGCGAAACGGGCAAGGCGGTCCAATTCCTTCACCGAGCTATACAGGGGGGGTACCGCAACCTGGGCGAGTTGGAATCCCGCGACGATTTCTCGCCGCTCAAGTCGACGCTCGAATGGAACGGGATTGTCAGCGGCGTTCGCGAGAACGAAAAACTCTACCGGCAGCGCATCAACAATGATCTCTATCAACTCTATCAGGCGGATCAGGCGGACCGGCGGGTGGATCTGGCCCACCTGACCGAAGATCAAATTCGCGGTTGGGTGGCGCGGGATCAGGTTCGACTCGCCGCGGCGGACAGCATTCTGCGGGCGGACAGCAACTCGTTCACGTCGGATGATTTCTTCCACGCCGCGCTGATTTTCCAGCACGGACCCGACTCGTCATGGTATCGCCGCGCCAATCTGCTCTCCCGGCGGGCCCTGGAATTGAACCCTGACAGCGAAGATGCCAATTGGCTGTACGCGGCATCCATGGACCGATACCTGCAAAGCGTGGGCGAACCGCAGATCTACGGGACTCAAAAGACGTTCAAGAACGGCGTCTGGACGGTGGAACCCTTCGACACAGCCGCCGTCACCGACGAGGAGAGGCTCGAACATGGCGTCCCGCCCGCGGGATTCACGCTGGCGCAGATTCAGAAACGAAACGAGGCTTTGGAAGGCAAATAATGCGGACTGCGGATTAGTTTCGTTTTGTACTCTGGCACTGGCAGGGAAGGCAATAATCTTGACACAAATGTGCCGTCATTCGTAATGAAGTGAAAGACCTTTCGTCGTGAGTCATTCGGAAGACTATTTAGACTTGCTCTTCTCCTTCTCGAGTGGCGTCTCTTCCCCATCGTGTTCCCGCAGGAAGCGCTCCACGGTCTCGACTTCCTGACGGTTTCCCATGAACAGCGGTACACGCTGGTGGAGGGCCTTCGGCTCCACGTCGAGAATGGGAATCGAGCCGTTGCTGGCGAAGCCTCCCGCCTTGTCGAGTAGAAAAGCCATCGGATTCGCTTCGTACATCAGCCTCAGCTTTCCATCCGGCGCGCCTTTGTGGGCCGGGTAAAGGAATATGCCTCCGTAGAGCAGATTACGGTGAAAATCGGCGACCATCGAACCGATATAGCGGGCGGACATCGGCTTCTCACGGGCTTCCGGGCCAATCCCCTTGCAATGGTCGATGTACAGCTGTACACCGCGCGACCACTTGTGGTAATTCCCCTCATTTACTGAATAGATGCCGCACTTGTCGGGGATTTTAAGGTTCGGGTGCGAGAGGATGAAGGTGCCCACCGAAGGGTCCAGCGTGAACCCGTGAACCCCATTGCCCGCCGAATAGACCATCATCGTTGATGATCCGTACAGCACATATCCCGCCGCCACGATATTCTTCCCCGGTTGGAGAAAATCCTCCATCGCACCCGGACCGCCGGGGTTCGAAACGCGGCGGTAGATCGCGAAGATGCTGCCGATAGAAACATTGGCGTCGATGTTCGAGGATCCGTCGAGCGGATCCAGCAGCACAACGTATTTGCCGCTGTTGGTGTAGGTGGGACCGAGGATCAAATCCTCATCCTCCTCGGAAGCCATCGCGCAGACGTGCCCGGAGTATTTCAGGATATGTTTGAACAGGTCGTTCGCGTAAATGTCCAGTTTTCGGACCTGTTCGCCCTGCACGTTCATTTCGCCGGTAAACCCGGAGATGTCGTCGATCAGGCCGGCTTTCTTGACCTCGCGGCTAATTACTTTTGAGGTGAGCACGATTTCGTCCATCAGCGCGGTAAACTCACCGGTCGCCTGGGGAAATTTCCGCCCCTCGATGCCGATGAACCGCCCGATGGTGATAAACTCCTGTGGCACGGCTCCTCCCTGCCTCGTATTCACATCATACTTGTCTGAGTGCCTTGGGATTCACCCAGGGATTGACAAAATAGCGTGCCCGCCCGTGATGGGCAACGTGGCGTTGCTCTCCCCTGTGTGAGCCGGATAATACAATACTCGAAGCGAAAAACGCGCCGGTGAAAGCCACCGACGCTCTGAGTTTTCATGATCTTGGGAGAAGTCAAGGATGAAACGGACGGGACGAGCCTGATCCTTGCTTAGCATCCTGTCCATCCCTATTCATTTTTTCGCTGTATGCCTCTTACCTATCGCCAACCATCCCGCGCAAGAGCACCAGCCGTAGCAGGGTGAGGATCGCGGAAGCGGCGGCGGCTACATAGGTCCACGCCGCTGCGGTGAGCATCGCCTTCGCCCCTGCCGCCTCGTCCGCCATCACATAGCCGTCCGTGTTGAGCACCGCCAATGCTCGCCGTGACGCGTCGAACTCCACCGGCAGCGTTACCATGTGAAAGAGCACGACCAGGCTGAATAGAACAATGCCCGCGTCGATCAGGTGAATCCCGCCGCTGCCCATGATGAAGCCGATGATCACGAGGGGAAAGGCGAGCCAGCTCCCGAACTGCACCGGCCCAACGAGCGCGTGGCGGAAACGGAGCATCGCATACCCTTCCTTGTGCTGGACGGCGTGTCCGACTTCGTGCGCGGCGACAGCCAACCCCGCAACCGACGGCTGGGAATAGTTGTGCTCCGAAAGGAAGACAGTGCGGTTTCGAGGGTCGTAATGGTCCGATAGCACTCCGCGGGCCGGTTTGACCTCCACGTCACTCAGCCCGAACCGATCCAGGATCCGCCGGGCGGTCTGGGCGCCGGTGAGCCCGCTGCGATTGGCGATCCGGCTGTATTTGCGGTAGGCGCTCTTCACCCTGTTCTGCGCCCACACGGCCAGAATAACCGCGGGAATCAGCAGGATCATCGTCGGATCGAACAGCGGGAAAAACATGGTCGCACCCCTTTCTCCATCATGGTCAAAATAGGCCGCTGGCCTTCCCTGAAAATACGCTCATCCTGGTACGAACGTTCCAGTCCCCACGATTCGCAGCGCCCCCCGGAGTCCCGGATTCGGTCTTTGCAGGACAGCTACGGGAGGGGTTGCGTGTGCGGGCGTTGCGCCCGCTCCCCGATCCGGTCTATCTTCACGCACCCCGCGGGATCGGAAGAGACGGATGGGCAGATGATCAATTACCAGCTGGCGAGAGAGGAACTGGTGGAATCCCTGGAGCGCAAGGGCATCCGCGATTTACGTGTGCTGGCCGCGCTGCGCGAAATCAAACGTCACCTTTTCGTCCCCAACAGTCTGCGCCACCGTGCGTATGAGGACGCTCCCCTGTCAATCGGGGAGGGACAAACGATCAGCCAGCCATTTATGGTCGCCCGGATGACCGAACTGCTGGGCCTCGAGGGGAACGAAAAAGTCCTTGAGATAGGCACCGGATCAGGCTACCAGGCCGCAATTCTCTCCCGCCTCGCGTCCAAAGTGTTCACCGTCGAGAGAATCAGCATGCTTGCCCGCCAGGCGGAAGAACGGTTCGAAAAAATGGGGCTGACAAACATTATGCAGCGGGTCGGCGATGGCTCTCTCGGCTGGAAACAGGTCGGCCCATTCGACGGTATCGTCGTTACGGCGGCCTCGCCCCACATTCCCACGGCGCTCACCGATCAGTTGACCGAAGGCGGCCGGCTGGTGATTCCTACCGGTCCGCGGCGCGTGCAGGATCTCAAACTGGTGACAAAAACGGGAGATGATCTGAAGGTGACGAGCCACGGAGGGTGTGTTTTCGTGCCGCTGATCGGGAGTCATGGATGGACGGATTGATGTTGCTGAGCATCGGAGATCGCGTCGCCCAGGCGGTGCTCACCTGGATGCATGGCACCCCCTCCTGGTTAATCGTGGTGGTTATCGCGGCGCTGCCCATCGTCGAGCTCCGTGCCGCGATTCCCGTGGCGATCGCAGCTCTCCATATGCATTGGCTAGAAGCTATTGTTTTCTCGGTAATTGGAAACATGATCCCAATCCCCTTCGTGCTCTGGCTGCTCGATCCGATCCGCCGCTTCCTATGCAAATGGATTTTCTTTGGACGGCTGTTCGACAGGATTTTCCGGCACGCGCTGAAACGCAGTAAAGCCTTGAAGAACACCGAGGCGGTGGGGCTGATTCTCTTCGTTGCCATTCCCCTCCCGGTGACCGGCGCGTGGACCGGATCGCTGGCCGCCTACCTGCTCCGGTTTCCAAGAGTCAAATCTTTGATTTATATACTCTACGGAGTGCTGATCGCTTCGATTGTGGTCACCCTCGCCACCGTCGGAACGTTGGGCGCCGTGCGCCTGCTAGGATAAACTGGGATCCCCTGTGTGCTCCATGTCACACGTGTGGATTGTCAGCCCCACATCAGTACAGTTCCCAAAACGCTATCATCTTGTTAATTAAGGACAATCGTCTGGCATCACGGTTGCATTCATCTTCTTGAAAGCCGGAGCTAACCAGTGCGGGAAGGAAGATGAATACTTCAAACAGGTTTTCCAGATTGTCTTTTTCCTTTGGAAAAACAAAGAAATACCTGAATCTGGGTTCGGTCCCTTGCAGACAAATTCTGGCATCGCTTGCTGTCCTGCTGGTCTGCGCCACTCTCGCAATGCCCGCGAGAGCCGCGAAAGTGCAAACGACGGATGAACCCAAGAAAAAGAACTTGTTCGAGGGCGAGATCAATCGCGCCTTCGGGCAGGAACTGAAGCCATATCAGAAGCTTGATCATTATCAGCGCCGCTGGTTCAGCATTACGATATACAAAGGGATCAGCTTCTGGGGAACCAATTCCGATGACGTGATCAACCACTTTGTCATCGGTCTTTCCGTGGACCGAATGGCACGTCTTGAGGGCGTGGGAGTTGCGCTCCTGGGAAGCACCGCCATTGAGAATGTCTATGGCATCCAGATCGCATCATTGGGAGCGATCAGCGGCGGGAACATGGTTGGCTTCCAGGCCGCTTCCGGTGCTGTCGCGGGTGGAAACGGTACCGGGATTCAGCTTGGCCTCTTCGGTGCTGTGATCGGGAATGATCTTTGTGGCATACAGATTTCCGGGATGGGTGCGGTTGCAGGTTCGGACGTGGCTTTTCTCCAGGTAGGCGGTTTTGCCTCCATCGCGGGGAATGACGTGTCAGGTTTGCAGCTGGGTGGACTTGGTTCGGTTGCCGGCGGTCAGGTGACAGGCGCTCAGATGTCCCTGCTCGCCTCGGTCGCCGGGGGTAATATTCTCGGCGTACAGGTTGGCGGACTGTCGTCGGTATCAGGCGGCGATGTTTCGCTGATCCAGCTCGGATGTTTGGCTGCGGTGAGTGGCCATGACATTCATGCTCTGCAGGCGGGCGGACTTGCCGCCGTTACCGGACGCGATGCAACCGGCATTCAGATGGGAGGTCTCGCTGCAGTGACCGGGCATGAACTCCACGGCATCCAAATAGGTGGCCTCGCCGCCGTCGCTGGGTACGATGTTTTCGGACTCCAGATGAGCGGAATGGCAAGTGTTGCGGGCTATCGAATGCGTGGTATTCAACTCTCCGGCCTCGCCAACGTCGTCGCAACGGATATGCAGGGATTGCAGGTCGGAACGATCAACTTCGGTTCCGATCAGCAGGGACTTCAGGTTGGCGCGATCAACGCTTCGGAGGACCTGCGGGGCATCCAAGTGGGCATCACCAACAGCACCTTCGATCTCCACGGGTTGCAGATCGGATTAATCAACGTCATCGAAGGGGGAGATCACGGAATCCACCTCGGAGCCATCACGAGGATTGCCGGTGAAGACAGATACCTGGAGATCGGGTACGGTGCGGAAGGATCCGCCAATTTCAACTACATCACGGGAAATCGGTTGCTCCGCTCGATTGTGTCCGTAAAGCTGGCCCCCTGGGAAAATCCGGATTGGTGGATGCTGGGCGGAGGCGTCGGAACTCAATTCGCAATTATCCCGAACGCTTTTGATCTCGAACTCGACGGAATCGTGTACAAGATCAACGACGGTGATTTCTGGACGGCAAAAGAGCATTGGATGTTCACAGGGCGACTGATCGGCCTTGTCCCGGTCACAGAAACGATCTCCGTGTACGGCGGCCTCAGCTACAACAATATGACCTCGCGCCTCAACGATGGCGAGAGATACGAAGCAATCGCCCTCGACAATTCCTTGAACAAGAGGGTCTATCACCGCAGCTGGATCGGTTACCAGGCGGGGTTGCGGGTGAGGTTTAACCGAGTTCCACTTTTCAAAGCGATCTTTCAGGCAATGGTGATTTAGGCCGGTTCGTACACGATGGCCCACTGGGGGAGGGACCGGACCCACTCTCCCCCACCACCTCCCAAAACACCCGAACGTCCGCATGGGCGTTCGGGTGTTTAATTAAAAAGGGGACACTTTACTTTTAATTTCCAAGCGTTTCGTTTTAACGTGTGGATTGCTGGCAAAATTAAAAGTAAAGTGTCCCCTTTTAATTTTGCCTTCACTTCTTCGGGCCGGTCATCTCGGCCGGTTTCACCTTTTCGTCAAACTCTTTTTCTGTCAGCAGGCCGAGCGCGACCGCCGCCTCTTTCAGCGTCGTCCCCTCCTGGTGAGCTTTCTTCGCCACCTTCGCCGCGTTGTCGTACCCGATGTGGGGATTGAGGGCGGTGACCAGCATCAGCGACTCGTTCAGCAGTTGATCAATCCGCTCCTTGTTCGGCTGGATGCCAACGACGCAGTTGTCGGCGAACGACACGCAGACATCCCCGATCAGCCGCGCCGACTGGAGCAGGTTGTAGATCATCACGGGTTTGAAGACGTTCAGTTCGTAGTGCCCCGTGGCGCCGCCGATATTCACCGCCACGTCATTGCCCATCACCTGCGCGGCAACCATGGTCACCGCCTCGGCCTGCGTGGGATTGACCTTGCCGGGCATGATCGAGCTCCCCGGCTCGTTCGCCGGGAGGCTGAGCTCCCCGATGCCGCACCGCGGGCCGGAGCCGAGCATGCGGATGTCGTTGGCGATCTTCATCAGGCTCGCGGCGATTGTTTTCAGCGCGCCCGAGGCTTCGACGACGGCGTCATGTGCCGCCAGCGCCTCGAATTTGTTGCGCGCGGTGACAAAGGGCAGCCCGGTCAACTCGGCGATCTTGGCCGCAGAACGTACCGCGAATTCCGGGTGCGTGTTGAGGCCGGTGCCGACTGCCGTTCCGCCGAGCGCCAGCTCGTAGAGATGCGGCAGGCAACCTTCGATCCGTTCGAGCGCAACCGTCATCTGGTGGGCGTACCCGCTGAACTCCTGGCCGAGGGTCAGCGGCACGGCGTCCATCAGGTGCGTGCGGCCGATCTTGACGACATCCTTGAACTCGTCGGATTTGTCCTTCAAGGCGTTACGGAGTTTCTGCACTCCCGGCAGGGTGACCTTGTTCAGCATCGTCGCCGCCGCAATGTGCATCGCGGTCGGGAAGGTGTCGTTGGAGGATTGCGCCTTGTTGACGTCGTCGTTGGGATGGATCGGGTCCTTGCTGCCGATCACGCCGCCCGCCATCTCGATAGCGCGGTTGGCGATCACCTCGTTGACGTTCATGTTCGACTGGGTGCCGGAACCGGTCTGCCAGACGACGAGCGGGAAGTTGCCGTCGAGTTTGCCCTCGATCACCTCGTCCGCCGCAGCGACGATCAGCTTCGTCTTCTCTTCAGGGAGTGTGCCGAGTTCGGCGTTGACCAGCGCGGCCGCCTTTTTCAGGATGCCGAAGGCCTTGATCAGTTCCGGCGGCATCGTCTCCCCGCCGATCTTGAAATTCATCAAACTGCGGGCTGTCTGAGCGCCCCAGTACTTGTCGCTGGGAACCTTCATCTCGCCCATCGTGTCCTTTTCAACACGGTACTCCATGGGGTAACCTCCCAATTCCGCCGGTTGGCGGACAGGTCCGCCGAATCAGCGGAGGTTTGATCCGGATGAAACCGGCATTGCGGGGCGGTATCGGTGGTTCCGTACAGACAGCTCTTCCGGGTCGTCTCGCCCCGAATTTCCTTTATCGACGGAGAAAAGATAAGGCGCGATTCACGGCAGGTGTAGAGGCCTCCCTCTCGGGGAATTGGGGGATTTCAAGCCACGAGAACCCTGATCCAGATAGGTCGGGACACCCAAATGTGTCATTGCGAGGAACCGCAGCACCGAAGGTGCAAGCTCGCACGTCCGAAGGATATGCAACCCGCCAGCCAGCGGATGACGAAGCAATCTCGTCATTGAAGTGCAACGATAAAACCCTAGTAGAAACCCGGCCATCAAGCTGGCCGGGCCACACTATCAGACCACTTTACAGTGTCATCCCCGCGAAGGCGGAGATCCATTAACTCTTAGGAATTAGAATACACCCTGTTTGACAAGCAAACAGGGGCACATTTTACTATTTCACCATCTTCAGCGTTGTATCGACCAGCTTGCGGATGCCCTTGGCGACGTCGGCGATGCTGGCGTCGTACATGTAAGCCGGAGCGGAAACGATCTTGTTCTTACGGTCAACGACGACGTCGTCCACCGGGCATTCTACATGCTCCGCGCCCATCTTGTTGATTGCGGCGGCGGTTCCAGGATCGTTCCCGATGGTCAGCTTGACGCGGATTTTCGCTTTGCCGAGGACTCGGGCGACGACGGTCGGTGAGATGCACATCGGGGCGATCGGCTTGCCCGCCTTGTGGAACGCCAGGATCAGTTTTTCGAGGTCGCGGTTGACGCGGCATTTCGCGCCACTGACGGCGAAATTACTGAGGTTTTTCGCGGCGCCGAATCCGCCGGGCATGATCAGCGCGTCGTAACGTGCAGTAGCCTTGGAGAGCGGCTTAATCGTGCCACGGGCGATCCGAGCGGCTTCCGCGAGCACCTTCCGCGACTCCCTCGATTCCTTCCCCGTGAGGTGGTTAATCACGTGCATCTGCTTGACGTCGGGAGCGAAGATGGTCACCTTGGCGCCTTTTTCGCTGAGACGCAACAGTGTGATCACCGCTTCATGGATTTCGCTCCCGTCGTACACCCCGCTTCCGGAAAGCACTACGGCGACATGTGCCATGTTTTCCTCACTAGTTATCTTGGATAGAGAATGGCATGTTTGAAAAGACATTTCAAGAGTGGAGAGAAAACTGATAAAGATATGAAACCCGGGATTTCATCCCGGGCCACCCGTCGCGGATCTGAAATTAAAAAAGGGACACTTTACTTTTAATTTTTCTATCCCTAATATTTTGTAAAATAGTGCTATCCTTAAATTAAAAGTAAAGTGTCCCTTTTTTAATTTCTCGCTTTCTCACCCCGGCATTTTGATATCATACTGCTCGATTTTGCGGTCGAGGGTGGTGCGGGCGATGTTCAGCGCTTCGCATACTGCTT
>CAZIDZ010000014.1:0-43467 GCA_964538455.1 uncultured bacterium | reverse complement strand
TCGATTTTGCGGTCGAGGGTGGTGCGGGCGATGTTCAGCGCTTCGCATACTGCTTTCTTTTTCCAGTCAAGGCATTGCAGGGCGTGCTGGATGTACCGTTTCTCCACCTCCTCGAGTGTCACGACGCCATCAGGGAACTGGAATCCACCCTCGACGATTGCGGCGGCACGCTGCATCCCCTCCCTGCTCATGTCGGGCAGGTACTGCGGGAGCAGGATATCGCCCTTGGCCATGACCACAGCGTGCCGGAGCACATTCTCCAGCTCGCGGACATTCCCGGGAAAATCGAAACTCTTCAGTTTTTTCAGCGCGTCGGGATCGATGCGTCGAATCGTGCTCCCCTGCTCGCTGTTGATCTTGTCGATGAGGAATTCGGCGAGGCGCGGGACGTCGTCGAGCCGTTCGCGGAGCGGCGGCACTTCGATCATCACCACGGCGAGGCGGTAGTAGAGGTCCTCCCGGAATTCGCCCTTCTGCACCAGCTGATCGAGTTGCTGGTGTGTGGCGGCGATCACGCGGGCGTCGAAGGTGATGCGCCGGTTGCCCCCCACCCGAGAAAATTCCCGTTCCTGGAGCACGCGGAGCAGTTTCGCCTGCATCTGCAGTGGCATGTCGCCGATCTCATCGAGGAAAATGGTGCCGTCCGCGGCGAGTTCCAGTTTTCCCACCGTGGAGGCAACAGCTCCGGTGAACGCCCCTTTTTCATGCCCGAAAAGCTCCGATTCGATCAGCCCCTCGGGGATCGCCGAACAGTTAATCGCAATAAAGGGTTTTTCCCTCTGCTCACTGTTGTAATGGATCGCCTTGGCGATCAGCTCCTTGCCTGTGCCCGACTCGCCGGTGATCAGCACGCTCACCCGGCTGGTGGTCACCTGGCCGATGGTTTTGAAAATCTCCTGCATCGCCGGGGTGCTGCCGACAAGGTTGTTCATCCTGTACTGCGCGCTGATTTCCTGGATCATCCCGGAGAGGTGGCGCTCCTTATGCACCGTCTCCAGCGCTCTGTCGATCACCAGTTCCAGCTCGTCCGGGTCGATGGGTTTGCGGACGTACTCGAAAGCGCCGAGTTGCATCGCCCGAATCGTGGTTTCCATGTCCTCATATGCGGTGATCATGATCACCGGCAGATCGGAGCGCTTCTTTTTCACCTCTTCCAGCAGCGAGATGCCGTCGAGGTTCGGCATCCGGATGTCAGATACCACCAGGTCGGGCTCCTGCTCCTCGAGCGCCTTCAATCCTTCCTTCCCGTCATGCGCGACCCGCCAGTCGTACCGGTCCTCGCCGACGTTGAGGACAATCGATTCGGTAAGTTTTGCGTCATCGTCAATCAACAAAATGATCGGCATCTGCGGTCACTCCCCTCAGGTAGGTACGACTCTCAGCGCTGACGGATCGTCAAGGTGCGATGGCGGCTGCGGAGGGAGGCGAACGGAAAACGCGGTCCCGATCCCCATCTCCGTCGTGAAATCGAGTTCCCCGCCGTGCTCCTGAACGAATTTCAGAGCGTTGGCGAGCCCGAGGCCCGTGCCGTTGGCTTTTGTGGTGAAGAAAGGGTTGAAAATGTCGCGGCGCAACTCGCTCGCGATCCCCGGACCTTGATCGGCGACAGTGAATTCAATCCCGGTGCCGTAGGTTTCAACGGAAACCGTAATCATGCCCCCGTGCCCCATCGCCTGCGCAGCGTTGATCAGCAGATTAATCAACACGTGGATGAGGCGGTTCGCATCCCCGCGGATCACCGGGAGCGAAGGCTGCATCTGGGTAACCACCTCGATCCCCCGTGAGTCGATTTCCTGGCGGGTCATCTCGAGGGCGGCGGAAACGATCTTCTTCGCCTGCACCGGGGCGATTTCCAGTTTTGTCCGCCGCGCGAATTGCATGATCTCGCTGATGATGTCGTCGAGGCGGAGGATCTCATCGAGGCAGATCTGCACCCGCTTCCTGTCCTTCTCCTCCAGTTTGCCCCGTCGTTTCAGCCCTTGCAGGTTCATCCGCATGCTGGTCAGTGGATTGCGGATTTCATGCGCGATGCCGCTGGCGAGCTGGCCGATGCTGATCAGCTTGTCGCTCTCGAACATCCGCTGATTCGTTTCGCTGATATGGCGGATCATCATCACCTGGTCTGCGCCTGTCGAAATGATCGGAGCCAGTTCACCGAGCAGATCGAGGTCGGCCGCGGTGTACCCTTTGTTGCGGTTTGTGGAGCCGAGCAAAAGCAGCCCGACGAGACGGTCACGGTGGGTCAACACCTCGGTGTGCGCCGCGGTCATCGGCGTCAGCACCTCTTCCTCTTCGGACTGTGAGGTGGGTTCATCCTCACGCACCCTCGCAACCACACGCTGCATCTTGTCCTTCGTTCTCCGCAGATGCGTGACTTCGAGCGCGAACGGCTGATCGTAATAAAACGTCAGCTGCACATCCTCGACGAGAAACTCCTGCTGCACGATCGCCAGAATCCGCTGGGCGAGCTCGCCAATGTCCCGGCATTGCGCGATCTCATCGGACAACCGGGTCATCAACTTGCGCGGCGAGGTGTGGCGGCGGACCGGCCGGGAGTGCAGGATGTACTCGATGAGCAGCGATGCGGCAAGATAGACGGCTGCGAGCAGAAGAACCGACAGAACACTGAGCACCAGCAGAGAAACCCGTGGAAGCAGGAGTGACTCAAGCGCCGAGAGGAAAACATGATAGATCACAACGCTGCCAAGCGCCAGGACGAGGTAGACGAGTACCCTGACCAGGAACTGTTGTTTCGGTGCTCGGCTGAATAGGATCGAGTCCATCTCCCATCCACTGCTTGCTCCGCCCACCCCAATTACAGCGTCCGGCGTTCGCAGATCGAAGCCGCTATTCCATCCGCTCCACCTGCGCGGTGAAAGGGGAGTGCGGAAAACGGTCTCGAAGCACTTCGCGCGCGGCCTGAAACTGCTCCCGGTTTCCAAGCTGCAGCTGTATTGCAGCCGCCAGGAACAGGATTGGTGGCGACGACTCCAAATGTAACGCGGTGGCAAGCATCTGCGTAACCTGTTCGGCGGCAATTTGTCCCTGCGCATGAAACAGCACCCAGGCCTGGATCGCCTGCAGACGGGCGTTCCACTCCGGCGTCGGGTCCAGCGCGGCGGCTCGCTTGTAAAAATCGAGGGCCCGCGAATATTCCCCCGCGAGCAACGCCCCGTCGCCGCGCTGACCGGCATCGGCGGCGTCAATCCGGTCGCTGCGGATTTTGGCGAGTAGCTGCCGACGGGCGTACCCCATGTCGGGCGGAATGGTCTCGGGCGGTTTTACACTCAGCAACCGCTCCGCGTCCCGCAGATCCCCCCGCTCCATCGCCAGCTTGATCAGCAAATTCCCCAGGTAGACATCCCTAGCGACAATCCGTTCATCGTCCGCGGCCCAGATCTTTTGAGCCTGGTCCTTGCGGCCCAGGCGCCATGCCGCGTTGCCGACTGAAATCCTCGTTTCCACATCGTGTGGATGCTGCTCGAGCCACGCCAGTCCCTCGCGGACGATCGCTTCATCGTCCCTGCCCGCGTTCAGATCCTGGAATTTCTCATGGGTGTGCGCGCAGGAAAGAAGCAGGACAGCGATTGAAAACGTCGCTAAATAGCGAAGTTGGGATCGGATCATGTAGCCCCCGCGGTTTCGACACCGTTGCGCAGCGCCGGGGGCAGGCGGCGGATCGCCACTTCCGCGAGAGAGCCGACCAGAACACCGCTCGCGACGGCGGTAATCAAGCTCGGACCCGCGAAGGCAAAAACGCCTGGATGGTGGACGATCAGGAGTGCGGCAAGGGCAAACTGAGTGAGCATATGGACAAACGCGCCGACCGCCGACACCCCGATGGGGGTCACCAGAGATTTTCCAAGTTTCATCGTCCCCGCCATCACTGCCACCGCTACAACCGCTCCCCCGAGCGAGAGCGCGAGCGCGGGGCTCGCCCAGGTTCCGAGCAGCAGACCGACGACAAAGGCGCGGAGAATGTTGACCAGCATCGCCTCACGCCACCCAATGCTGTAGAGGACGATCAGCGCAATCCCGTTGGCGAGCCCGAGCCGAATCCAGGGGAGCGGCGTCGGAACGAAGCGCTCCACTCCGGCCACGGTTGCGCCCAGAGCCGTGTACAGTGCGATCCGGCTGATCCGCTTCATCGCACCGACGGCTTGCGCGGGAGTCCTCTCAACCCTAACCGGCGACACCGTCCACCCCCTTCCCGGTGCCGCCTTCGATGCGAACGGCCACCCTGTTCGGCACACAGAGCAGCACCTGGCCGCGCATCCGTGCGACCCCCATGCGGACGCAAAGCTTGTGAGGACAGGGCGAGGAAACGATCCGGACTCCTCCGTCTCCAACTTCGATGCTGGTATCCCCGAGTGGACCGTGGACACTGTACCGCCCTGGAGTCTCAAGATCGAGCACCTGCACGGTCCTGCCCTCAACCGAGACCACAGCCTTCGCACCGGGTTTCTTTCCCGCCGTGAACACGGTCAAAGCCACGGCCGCGAGCAGCAGGATCACGGTGAGCGCGATGTCGGCGGGTTTGATCCAGGAACGCATCAGGAGCGCCTCCGTGCCACGCTGAGGGTCACCGAGCGGCCCATCCAACTCTCCTGCCGGACGAGATCGAAACCGGTTTCCTCCAGTTTGCAGTTCAACTGCTCCAGTGTCCAGAAATTTCCGGCGCTTTCCGCTAGGTACCGATACGCCGAGGCATCTCCCGAGACGACGCGTCCGATCGAGGGAAGCGCCTTGTCAAGGTACCATTGCACGAACCGGCCGCGGCCCCATCTGCCAGGTTTTTCCAAAGGGTGAAATTCAAGGATGTGGAGTTTTCCACCGGGGACAAGAACGCGCGCCATTTCCCGAAGTCCGCCGGCAGGGTCCGCGAAATTGCGGAGACCGTACGCAATTGTTGCTCCGTGGATCGAGCCCGGTTGCAGCGGCAGGTTCTCGCCGGCACCGAGGATCAGCGGAATGTGCCCCAACCTCTTTCTCTTTCGCGCAAGCCAGAGCAGCTCGCAGGAGGGATCGATCCCGATCCAGAATGTGTCCGGCTCTCGTTTGAGCGCTTCAGCGATCAGCGGTCCGCTGCCGGTGGCGATGTCGAGCCATCGTTCCCCCGTTGCCGGCGACGCGATGCGCATCATCCTCCGCGCCCAGCGAAGATGCTGTCCCGCGCTGAGCAGGGCGTTCAGCAGGTCGTAGGTCGGGGCGATGCGATCGAACATCTCCGCGATAAGGCGGGTGGTCTTCGCAGTCTCCTGTGCCTGGCGCTCGTCCGTCTCGATCATGGCGCAAGATACAAAAGGGGCGGCGGCATCATGCCACCGCCCACTGACCTCCACTATCGATATTCGTCAGCGCAACAAGGTCACGCGCCGTACGACAGTTCCCTCGGCGGTTCGTACCTGGAGCACGTAAAATCCGCTCGAAAGACCCGGATCGGGACGCCAGACAAAGCGATGCGTGCCGGGCGAATACACGCTGGATGCGAGTTCCGCAACCTGTTGGCCGAGCAGGTTCACCACGCGGACATGCAGGTCACCGGTGCGCACAAGGCTGACGGTGAATTCAGTGCTCCCGTTGAACGGGTTCGGCCATGCATGGGAAACGTCAAAACGGTCGGGCAGAACGGCCTGCTGATCTTCCTCTACCCCGGCCAGCTCCGAGGTGTACCTGCACATCAACCAGTGATCCCTGTTGAATTGCAGACGTGTCGGTTCGAAGGCGATTCCGGTGATAAAAACGGTGTCCCGGCGCACGGGATCAATCTGCGCCGCCAGAGTGGTATCCAACGTCAGCGAGTACTCATGGCGCGCGGTGATCGGCAAGGGCGTGTTGAACGGACCCCAGGAGGGATTCTGTTCCTGGCTGACATCGACGAATACATCCCAGGTGCCGTCCGGCTGCTGCTGTTTCCACCAATCGTTGAGACGATATTTCGGATAGCCGCTGCCGTATACCCATTGGTCGAAGAACGGTTGCAGATTCATGCCGCTGACGGATTCCATATCCTCCTCGAATTCCGCCGTGGTCGCGATGCCGTACGCGTGGTTCTGCGCATAGTAGCGCATCCCGGCGAAAAAGGCGCTGTCGCCGATGGTCCAGCGCAGCATGTGGAGAATGCAGGCCCCCTTGTCGTACACCGTCGTGCTGAACATCTCTCCGGGCGGCGGATCATAGATGGGAAACGCCCATGCATCATCCTGGTGCATTGCGTTGCCCTGAAACGCAACCATCGCGAGGCCCAGCGATCCCTGCTGATATTCCTTCCAAAGGGCTTCCATGTACGACGCAAAACCCTCATTGAGCCAGATGTCCTTGAAGGTCTGCGGACCGACGTAATCGCCCCACCATTGATGCCCGAGTTCGTGCGCGATCACAGATTCGTTCTCGCGGTTGCCGTCCCCCACCCAACCATCACTCATCGACGTGGATGTCTGGTGTTCCATCGCGCCGCCCATCGGCACCATCACCTGAGCGTACTTGTTGAAGGGATAAGGGACGAAGAAGTGCTCCATCATCTCGATCATCATCCCCGTCCGGCCGAAATCATAAATCACCTTGTCCGACGAATAGATTTCATGCATCAGAAAATCGTAGTGTGTCCCGGGATACACCCAGAAGGAGACAGGCGTGTTGTTCGCCCCCGCCGTTCCCGCGTCGAAGGCCTCATAGTCCGCCGCAGCGATATTGATCAAGTAGGAGGCGATCGGATCGGGATTGAACCAGGTGGTCGCCCGCAGTGAATCCTGGCCATCGAACCAGACGGAATCCGCCTCGAGGTAGCCGTTGGAGAGCACCTCGCGGTTTGAAGGAAGGATCACGGTCACCTGCGTGCTGTCGAACTTGTCGCCGGGCAAGTCGTAGCAGGCCAGCCACCTCCGTCCATCGTAGGGTTCGGCCATCGAATACAGTACTGCATCCTGCTTTGAACTGGAAAACGGCGGCTCGGCCAGCAGCAGTCCCCCGCTTCCGCTATTCATGACGCCGGTATACGCAACGGTAAGCACAAAGGATTCGAAGGACGCGATACCCATGTCTGCAACATCCACATTGACCAGGCTTTGGTCTCCGAGAACGGGATCGGTTGCCCGCGTCCAATTGCGTACGACCCCGTTGACGACGACGCTATCAATCGTGGCGCTGGCGTCAAGGTTGAAATCGAGAGTGTCTAACGTTCCCGACGACCCGGCGAGTCCGTGAATGGTGACCTTTGCGTCGAAATCCTCCGTGGACAGGTGCGGACGGAGTTCCAGCTCGAGATAACCCTGATCCCAACTGTGTACAAACACAGCCTGCTGGGAGCGAAAGCGAATCCCGGAGGCTTCCAGTCGCCCGCCCTTGGCAGCTTCAAGTCTGCGCGCCAGGTGCGGATAGGGTTCGTCTGGTGGCTGCGCTACGCTGGGCGACGCAAGAAGTCCGCCAAGCATCCAGAGACTCATCGAAATTGAGAGCAAACGTCGGTTCATCTCATCTCCCGTCTTTCATGTTCTAGGCGGACTTCGCGGTTTACATGGAGCGCGTTGCGAAGTAACCCGTTCCTCATCGGAGAAGGGTAACCTTGCGGAAAGCCCGCTGGTCTTCCGCTTGAATTCGAAGAAGATATACTCCCGATGATTGCTCCGGAGAGGCTCTCCAGATCCATCCGTGCAATCCCGGTTGATATCCTCCATCCGCAATCACTGCAACGTTTTGTCCCAGGATATTGCACACGTCTATAGTCAGGTGCGAAGGACGGTGCAGCACAAGGTCGAAATGGAGATCGCGGTTGAAGGGGTTCGGCCACGCCGGACTGAGTTGAAAGGTCGATACCGTGGCGGGACCACCGATCGAGGAAAGGTTGTACCTCGCAAGAATCCATCCCTCCGGGTCGAATTCTACGTGGTTTGGCGGGAACCGCAGCCCAGAGACACTGAGTACCTGTTCGGCGGTCGCCGCGACCGGAACGCGAACCAGCGTATCCCCGGCGACACCAGAAAATTCCAACGGCAGGGGAATCGTGAACAGCGGTGCCTGGCTCTGCGTCTGGTTGAGCTGCACGCTGGCGGTCCACCCCGGACCACTCTCCGTCACTTCAAACCTGCTGAACGCGTAAATCGGATAGCCGACGCCGTACACCCATTGGTTGAAAAAGTCCGACAAATCCCTTCCGGAAACGGTTTCCATCACACTCTGGAAATCCGCTGTTTCAGCGTTGCCGTACGCGTAGGTTTCGCCGTAGGTGCGGAATCCTTCGAAAAAGAGGGAATCCCCTACCAGATAGCGCAGCATATGCAGCACGTGGGATCCCTTGTCGTAAACGGTCGAGCTGAACAGATCCTTCACCGGAGGGTCATGCAAGGGGACGCGGATCCCGCTTCCGTCTTCCCGGAAATAACTATGTTGCTGCGCGGCGAGCACCGACGCCATCGTATCGGGACCGAGATGTTCCGCCCAGAGCACTTCCCCGTAGGACGCAAAACCTTCGTTAAGCCAGATGCTTGCGAACGTCTTCGGGCTGACGTGATCTCCCCACCACTGATGCGCCAGCTCGTGTGCGACCACGGTTTCGTACCGCCGGGTGCCATCCCCCACCAGCCCGTCCCCGAACGTGGTCGCGGTCTGGTTTTCCATCGCGCCGCCCCCGTTGAAGATCGGCGCCACCGCCTGATCGTACTTGTTGAAGGGATACGGACCGAAGAGGGTCTCAAACACCCCAATCATTTCAGGCGTCCGTGAGAAATCGAACTCCTGTTTCTGCTGCTTATCCGGATAGACCCAGTAGTGGATCTCAGCGCCGTTCTGCCCGGCGGTGCCCCCGTCGATCACCGTGTAGGGATGGGCCGCGAAGCTGATCAGGTAGGTGGAGATCGGATCGCGGCTTTCCCAACGGGTAATCCGCAAGCCGTCCGTTTCCAGTGAATCCAGTTCCAGTGACCCGTTCGAAAGCACGCGGTACGCCTGCGGCAACTCCGTCGTAACGTCGCTCGTCACCTTGTCACCAGGGAAATCCCGGCAGGAAACCCACCAGCGGGTCGTGTAGGGCTCCCCGTGCGTGTACAGCACATCCGAAGGGAGATCGTACACCAGGCCGCCCGCGTAGTTATTGGACCGGACCGGAACGCGATAAACCGTGCGGACATGGACCGTGTCTCCCACGTTCGCCTGCGCAGGCAGCACCGCGACGATCTCGTCCTCCTGCCGGGACCATGAGGCTTCGCTGCCGTCGATCTCCAGCGACTGCACGGAGGCCGGTCCCAGATTGAAAGCGTACTGCTGTTGGGTGGCCAGCGAACGGACGGTCTGGAAGACGTCCATAGCAGCGCTGTCCGCCGGCAGGGCCGGGATCGTAAGCCGGATGGAAAGATGGAGAGAGTCCCAGGTATCAGCGGTGTCCACAGGGGCTTGAAGGAAAGTTGCGGCGGCGCTCGATTTTGACAGCCGCTCCAAGGCGTGAATGGCATCGTTGTTGGGATTCTTCGGCTGCGCGTTCGCTGGAAATGCGCACAGAGCAAGTGTCAAGGCCGGAAGGATGAACATCCGGGGTATGAACCGTTTATCGAATCCCCAAGCTTTCATGACATCCCGCTTTCGGCGAATCTGAGCCCCGGATTCATTAAGATAAGGGTGGACAGGCTTGACGCGCTCGCTGTCCGGAACTACCTTGGAAAAGTTTGGTTTTGCAAGGGTTTGGCCTTGTCCACTCGCTGTTACCTGGTCATTTTTGCGCTGCTCGCATCGGCGGGAATGGCGCGCGCACTCGACAATCCGCGGGACCGGCTGGACCGGTTGCGCGGTGAGCTAGACAGTCTGGCAACAGTCCTTCGCCACTACACCCGCAGCGAGCAGGACCTGGGAGCCCGGATTTCCGCCACGGATCAGCAAATTTCCACGCGCCAGCAGTTGATTCGCGAACTGGGGCAGCAGCGGCGCAAGGAGCAGCGGGCGGTCGTTCATTTCGACACCCGCATCGGGGAAGCGAATGATAAGCTGCAGGGCGTGCGGGAACGGTTGGTGACGAGCCGTGCCGAGGTCAAGGAGCTCGAGGATCTCGTCGCTGCGCGTGCGGTCTACCTTTACGTCCAGGGAAGCCGCCGCACGCTGCGCTTTCTCTCAGCCGCGGAAAACCCCGGCGACCTGATTCGGAGGAAGATTTACGTCGAGAAACTGGCCGAGCGTGATGCGAAGAACCTGGGCGAACTGCGCGACGCGCGCAATCGCCAAATAGCTGTAGAGGATGAACTTAAGCAGACACTGAACGACCTCCAGGTTTCTCGCAGACGAAAGCAGGAATCGCTCGACAGGGTGGACAGACTGGTCCGCGAAACCAGGCAGGAGCGAACCCGGATCCAGCAGAACCGTCGCGATCTTCAGGGGCTGTTGGCGAGCGCACAGCGCAGCCGGAAAGCGGTCGAAGAGTTGATTCATGACCGTGAGACCGCGCTAAAACAAGTCGAGGATTGGATTTCCTCCCTGGAATCCCGGCGTCTCTCGGATGATGTGCAGGAGATCAGCGTCGGTCCCCGGCAAGGGGAAGCGGTGATCAAGAATGTGCGATCGTTCGCGACCTTTTCGAAGGCAAAGGGCAAACTCCCCTGGCCTGTCCATGGCAGGATCATCAGCCTGTTCGGGTTGCACAAAAACAAGGTGACGGGTACGCTCACGGAAAATCCGGGGGTCGACATCCGCGCCACGGCCGGCGAGGAGGTGATCGCCGTACAAGGCGGCACCTGCAAGCGGATCACTTTCCTCAGGGGTTTCGGCACCACGATCCTGATCGAGCACGGTGACGGCTATTACACCGTGTACGCGCACATGGGAGAGGTCTGGATCGGAGAAGGTGAAACTGTGGAAGCGGGGCGGGTGCTCGGAACCGTGGCGGCGACCAACAGCACCGGCGACACCAGCCTTCATTTCCAGGTATGGCACAAGCGGGTAAAGCAAAATCCTCTCGAATGGTTAAGCGGATGAAAGCGACGAACGAAAAGATCGATGTAACGTTTCCGGAACTCGTCGGGCAGGATCGGATCCGCGACGTGCTGAGGCGCGCCGTCCGTCAGGAACGTCTTCCCCACGCCTATCTTTTTCTCGGGCCGGAAGGCTCCGGAAAAGAAACCGCTGCCCTGGGACTGGCCCGTGCACTGCTCTGCATCTCGGATCATCGCAGGCGAGGGGTGGAACCCTCCACGGTGCCCTGTGGAAGCTGCGATGCGTGCACCCAGACCGTGAAACTCGCCAGTCCCGCACTCCGCATCATCTTCCCTCTCCCGCGTCCCAGAGAATCCGGAGAGGAGGAAGGACCGTCCGAAAGCTATTCGGATGTCCAGCAGCGCCAGATCGACAGCCTGCTCGCGGCAAAAGCGGGCGATCCCTACGTTCCGCTGGAACTGCCGGGCAGTCAGGAGATCCTGATCGAACATATCCGTGCGCTTCGCCAGGAATTTCGCTTAACTTCCTTCTCCGGCGGCTGGCGGGTTGTCGTTATCAGCCAGGCGGACCGTTTGCGCACCGAGGCGGCGAATGCTTTTCTTAAGCTGCTGGAGGAGCCCCCGGACAACGTGATGTTCATCCTCACGTCCTCCCGGGAGTCCCGCCTGCTGGCAACGATCGTTTCGCGCTGCCAGATTGTGCGTTTTCCCCCGCTCTCCGAGAATATCCTGATCCAGGAGCTCCACGAACGTCTGGAGGTGGACGCGGAAAAGGCTCTCGCCTGCGCACGTTTGGCGGACGGTTCCTGGCGCGAAGCGGTCCGCTGGGCGCGCGAAGATCCGGCGGGAGAGATGGCCAAGGCGGTCGGTCTGCTGCGGGAGTTGGTTCGCGGGGATCCCGGCGCCTTGGATGTGCTCACGGAAAACTGGGCGCAGGCCCCCGCCGGGGAGTTTGCGCAGATGCTCATTCTGCTCTCGAAATGGCTGCGGGATGTGCAAAGGTACGGTGCCGCTCCGGATCGGTACGCGGAGCTCGGCAAGGACCCGGCGCTGGTCAAATTCGCCTCGTTCACCCAGGGACGTGATTTGGCCGCTGCCATCGAGGAGGTGGACAACGCACGGCTTGACCTGATGAGGAATGTGCAGCCGGCGCTGATTGCGCACCACCTCTTCCTTCGTCTGTGGCGAACGCTGTTTGAAAAAGCGTCTTCCGCCACGGTTTAAGATAACCGGCGGGCGACCGCCGGACCGATTTTGGAGACTTCGATGTCCCTCGTGGAAATAGAGTTCAAGGGACGCCGGAAAGGCGTCTACCTGAATCCCCAGGAACTGTCCCTCAAGCGTTCGGATCTCGTGATCGTCAGCGCCGACCGCGGCGAGGACCTCGGAAGGGTCTCGCTCGCTGGAGAACAATGGCAGGAGACCCTCACCCGGATCCACCGGCTGCTCGGCGGCAGGGACTCCGGGAATGGGAACGGAAACGGAAGACACGGCGCGGACGACAACGGGAACGGCGGACACGAGAACGAAGCCCAGGTAGATGCCGCGGTGGAGGCAACCGAAACAACCGAAACTCCCCCCGCTCCCGCTTCCGATGCCGCGTCAGACAGCCAACCAGAAACCGACTCTGCAACGGAGCCTTCCGGCGAAAACACCGCTGAAACCGAAACTCCAGCCGCAATCTCGGAAGAGCCAGCGATCGACCTGCCCGAAATTCTGCGAATGGCCGGCGAAAGGGACGTCGAGCAGGACCGGAAAAACCGGGATGCGGAACGCGAAGCTCGCCAGTTCTTTTACAAAGAGGTCCGGCGGCTCAACCTGGAAATGAAACTCGTCGACATCGAATATCAGCTCGACCGGAAAAAACTGACCTTCTACTTCACCTCCGACGGCCGGGTGGATTTTCGTGAACTGGTGAAGACGCTCGCACAGAATTTTCACACCCGCATCGACCTACGCCAGATTGGAGCCCGCGACGAGGCGAAACGATTGGGCGGTATCGGACTCTGCGGCCGCGTACTCTGCTGCGCGACCTGGATCCGCGAGTTCAAGCCGGTGACGACGTCGATGCTCAAGGAACAGGGCCTGTTGATGAATCCGCAGAAGAATACCGGACTCTGCGGAAAGCTGCGCTGTTGCATCCGCTACGAAGTGGACCAATACCGCGAGGTGAACCGCCTCTTCCCGAAGGAGGGAATGCGTGTGCAGGGTCCGAGGGGTGGCGGACTTGTCGAAAAGGTGAGCATGTGCCATTCCTCCCTCGGCGTAAAATGGGAGGACGGACAGAGGATCGGGTACTCGTTCGACCAGGTGCGCAAATTCACCAACTGGGATTCCGAGAAACGTGACGAGATCAAGGAGATCCAGTTCCTCGAGGATCCTTCCATCATCGTCCAGGTGAAAGAGGAACGCGAAGGGCGGCTCGTTACCACCTTCTCCTATGAAGAGAAGAGCGACACCGGGGAGAAGCGGCGCGGCCGAAACAAGATCCGCCGCTCGAGTCGTGCAGAACGCGCGAACAGGAGCCGCGGGAACAACGACGAGAACGGCGCGAAGGGCGCTGCAACCCCCGGTCAGGACGGCCCCGAGACTCAGTCACCTGAACAGGAACGCGGAAAGAAACGACTGTTCAGAGGCCGGCGAGGAGGACGCGGACGAAGAGACCGGAGCGATCAGCAGCAGGGCTCCGATGCACAGGGACAGGCGGAGACGTCGCCACGGGAAAACAAACGCGAGCCTGAAACGGAAGAACGCTCCGGACGGCACCGCGGCGGACACCGCTCGAAGGGCAGGAAATCCGGCCGCAACAGAAGCGGCAAAGAGGGAGCCGCGAACCAAGCGCGCAACGAGAAGAAATCCAGCGACAACCGGAAAAACGCTGACGCCGGGCGCGCTCCCGGTTCATCCACGGGGGATGGCCCCAACACCAAGCCGAAAGGCCAGCCTATCCACCGGCGCGGCCATCGGCGCAGACGCTAAGCGAGACCGATGAAAACGACGTTTTACCTGACGACACCGCTCTATTATGTCAACGATGAGCCCCACATCGGCCACGCCTACACAACCGTACTCGCCGATGTCGTCGCCCGCTATCACCGCCTCTTCGGGGAATCCGTCCACCTGCTCACCGGAACGGACGAGCACGGCCAAAAGGTTGCGCAGGCTGCGGCAAAGGCGGGCCGCGAGCCGCTAGAGCACTGCGACCTGACCTCGCAACGCTACAAGGACGTGTGGGTCAAGCTCGGCATCTCCTACGATGATTTCATCCGCACCACGGAGCAACGCCACAAGGACGTTGTCATCGAGCTGCTGGAAAAATTGTACAAGCAGGGGGACATTTACGAAGGGGAGTACGAAGGCTGGTACAGCGTCTTCGAAGAACGGTTTTTCACCGAGAAAGACCTCGTTGACGGGATGGACCCGATCGGCGGGCGGCCCGTTGAAAAGCTGACGGAACGGGGATGGTTCTTTCGCATGTCGAAATACCAGAAGTGGCTCGTGGAACGGTACGAAAACTACTCCGACGCCGTACTCCCCTCTTTCCGGCTGAACGAGGTGCTGGGTTTCCTGCGCCAGCCGCTCGGAGACCTGAACATCAGCCGTCCCTCCAGCCGCCTGAGCTGGGGCATTCCGATTCCCTGGGACACAGATTTCGTCACCTACGTCTGGTTCGACGCACTGACCAACTACTATTCGGCCACGGTGCATCCCGCGAAGGGAACGTCGCCGACCTGGCCCGCGGATTATCACATTGTCGGGAAGGATATTCTGACGACCCACGCGGTGTATTGGCCGATCATGCTCCACGCGGGCGGACTCGAGCCGCCGCGCCATATTCTCGCCCACGGCTGGTGGATGGCCAAGGATGCCGAGAAGATGTCCAAGAGCCGGGATAATGTCGTCAAACCGCTTAACGTCGCGGACATGTACGGCCCGGAGGCGTTCCGCTATTACATGATGCGCGACATGGTCGTCGGACAGGATGCCAATTTTTCCGAAGAGGCGGTTGTCAAACGCCTCAACAGCGACCTCGCCAACGATTTCGGCAATCTGCTCAACCGTGTCACCAAGCTGCTCGCGCAGCATTTCGACGGCGTGATTCCGGCGCCCGAGGTCGAGGATGAGGATTCGCTCGTCGAACTCGCGGGCAACGTTGCGTTCAAAGTCCGCGATTCAGTGGAGAAGTTCGCGATTCACAACGCGATCGAAGAGGTGCTGCAGTTCGTGCGGGCGATCAATCGTGATTTCACCGACCGGCAGCCGTGGTCCACGGTCAAGACCGATAAAATCCGCGCGGGAGTGGACATCGCCCGCGCCGCGGAGGGGATCCGGATCGCCGCCACCCTGCTCTCCCCCGTGATGCCTGTGAAAACCGGCGAAGTGCTGAAACGGTTGGGCGTCGCTAAGGCGGAAGGACTCACCTGGGAGGATGTCGATTGGAACGGAGCGGTAGAGAACAACCGGTCGTCGCACGGAGACGCCATCTTCCCCCGCTACGATATCCCGGCCAGCGCCAAGGTTTCCCCTTTAGCGAAAAGCGAGGCGGGTACGGATAAAAAGACTCTGTCCAGGGGAGCGGAGGCGCATACACCAATTCAACCCGACGAGGATGGGATGATCACGATTGAAGATTTCAAGAACGTCGACCTGCGTACGGCGAAGGTTCTGGCCGCTGAAGCTGTCGAGGATGCCGACAAGTTGATGAAACTGCGCATCCAGGTGGGCGGGGAGGAACGCCAGTTGGTCGCCGGAATCAAGCAGCACTACACTCCCGAACAACTCACCGGAAAAACGATCATCATCGTCGCGAATCTGCAGCCCGCCAAAATCCGCGGCATCGAGAGCCAGGGGATGCTGCTCGCCGTAAGGGACGGCGATTCCCTCAGCCTGCTCACTCCGGACACTGACGTTTCTTCCGGAAATCGGATCAGTTGACCACCGGCAATACACCCAGACAACGACCGAGCCCTCCAGTTTTGGAGGGTTCTTTTTTCATTTCGAAAGACTGATGCAGCCAGATTTGGAACAGTATGCTCGCAGCACAAAAGCTGAGCTGTAGGCATACCCTCCCTTCATGATATCCCTTTGTGCTGTCCCTTCTGCTATCCCTGCCGCCAAGCAGAAGCCTTCAATCAGCTCATTTTTTCGTGGATTTTTTCCGCGAGCTCGCGAATTGTAAACGGTTTCTGGAGGATCTCGTCCTCGGGGCCGAGCAGACCGCGGCGGTGGAATTCCTGTGGAGTGTGGCCTGACATATACAGCACGCGCGTTCCAGGGGCATGCTTTCTGATCTCACCGACCATTTCCGGACCGCTCATCCCGGGCATGATCACATCGGAGAGCACCAAGTTCACCTCGCCGTTGCGCGCGGAGAAGAGACGCAGCCCCTCCTCGGGAGTCGACGCCACCTCGACCACGTATCCGAGATTGCGGAGCAGTTCCTGTGTCGTTACACGCACAGCCTCATCGTCCTCAACCACCAGAATCACACCGCGTCCCTTGAAGGGTTCGCCGTACCTGCCGCCGTCCTGCAACATCGCCGTATCGCGGTTGCTGATCGGGAACTCCAGCGTGAACGTCGTCCCCTTCCCCATCTCGCTTTCGACCGTGATCTTGCCACCGATTTGATCCATGATGCCGAACACCGTGGCGAGACCCAGCCCTGTCCCCTTCATCTCCGGTTTTGTCGTGAAATACGGTTCATAGATATGGGGCAGGACCTCCTTGGGGATTCCCGAGCCGTTGTCGGAAACGACCAGACGGATAACGCCAAGTTCGGGAATGCCCTTATCGCCGTTATCGGACACCGCCGTAGGAACAACACTGGATGTCTTGATGCTCAGTTCCCCGCCGTCCACCATCGCGTCGCGGGCGTTGACCGCGAGGTTAATCAGCACCTGCTCGATCTGCACCGGATCCACGTTGATCCGTCCCGGGACCGTCCCGAGATCCATGACCAGATGAATGTCTTCTCCAATCAGGCGTTTGAGCAGATTCTCGGCGCCGCGGACCACTTCGTTGAGATCGATCAGGCGGGGTCTCACCCGCTGTTTGCGGCTGAACGCGAGCAGACGCCGTGTCAGCTCGGCGGCCCGCTCGGCGGTGTCCTGAATGTCCTGGATGTACGGGAGCGCCGGTGCGTTCGAAGCGAGAGCGGAGCGGGCCAATTCCACCTGGCCGAATTGTGCCGTGAGCAGATTGTTGAAATCATGCGCGATGCCGCCCGCGAGACGGCCCATCGCTTCCATCTTTTGAGCCTGGTGGAATTTTTCCTCGAGCTCGAGCTTGTCGGTGATATCGCGGATGATCCCCTGGATCCCCTCGATGCCGCCCGATGTGTCGTGAAAGAGGGACGCGGTGATCAGGCAGGAAATGCTCTTCCCGTCCTTGCGAATCAACTGCACGGGGAAGTCCTGCACATAGCCCAGGTCTGTCAATTCGATCAGCAGTTTTTTTCTGTCCGCAGCGTGTTGATAGAGCTGCTGCGTGTGCGTCATCATCATCTCTTCGCGGCTGTACCCGAACAGGTCGAGGCAGGCCTGATTGGCATCAATGAACGACCCGTCGAGACGAGACAGGTAGATCGCGTCACGTGAACGTTCAAACAGGGAGCGGTAGCGCGATTCCTTCTGTTTCAGCAGTTCCTGGCGCACCAGCAGTGCATACACGAATCCGGCGATTGCGGTCGAAAACAGCAATCCCAGAATGAGGAAGAAAATCTCGCCCCGCCCTTTGTACTCCTCGATGAACCGCGGATAGGGTTCCATGATCAGGTCCCAATCCTGGTCGAACAGCTGAATCGGGTAGGACGACGTGAAAAGCGTTGAATGATGCGGATCGAGGTGCCCGAGGTTGACTCGAATCCTCCCTTCGCTGTCCGCCAGGGCGAGGCGGTAGCGGGTCCTCAGTTCCGGTTCGGGCAGCGCAGCGTTGACCATCTCCTTGATCCGGAAGACGCCGTTGATCATCCCAAGGAAATCGCCCCGCTCGTTGTACACCGGCAGGTAGGTCGCGATCCCGGTCCCCCCCTGAAACAACTCCACCGGCTGCGTGGCGCAGAACGCCCGGGTTGCCTGAACGCGCTCCAGCGCCAGCCGCACCCCGGGGTCGGGATGGTTAAGCAGGCATTGCCCCAAGGCCGCCTCGTTCCCCTCCCTGGGAACGACAATCGAGATCACAAAATCTTTGTCGATCCAGTTCAGCGCGAGCAATCCTCCGTGCCGCTTGACGATTGTCGTCGCACCGGCGATAAAAGGTTGAGTCTTGCCTCCGTTAAACGGCGGAACGCGGTCCATCACCTGCCAGAGGGCGTGTGTCCGCACCGTCACCCAGGACTCCAGCCGCTTACCAGCCTGTTCCGTCGTAATCTGAGTCGCTGTCTTCAGCTCGAGGTTTTCGCTATCCGATAGGTATTGGAAAATCAAGAACGTAGCGGTTGCAAGCATGAGTAACAGCAGCAGTGGGAGCAGTGCCGTTCGAAATGCACGATTCTGGCTGAGTTTGCGCAGGTCCTTGAGCATTGAAGCTAATCTCCAAACACAAGAAAACAAAAGACTTAAACATTAAAAGGTTCGCCGTTAAATCCTGCCCAACATCGAGTACGGATTGCCCGTTTCAGATCTCAATTCGATGATACTCCTGAGCCCGCCTCATCTGGAGGAAAAAGATGTGCATGATTCATAGATACTTATATAATATTCGAATTATGATTGCGAAAATATAATAAAAGATGGCAGCGCTATTAGCCCTCTCCCCCGTTTATAGGAGTCATCCGCACGGACCAGTGCTGTCATCACGGCTTAACGGCAAGGGCTCCAAAGGGGTCATCAAATATACTTTTGTACGCCTTAAAACGAACGCCGGATCAAGCGTCCATTGATGGAATGGAGCCGCCGAAAGAGGCCTGTCTGGCGTGGTCTACCCCTGGATCGAGATGTTGACGTTGATTCCCAACTCCTGGAAACGATTGGTGTTCTGGATGGTGGATGTCACCCCGTAGCGGTAGCGGATGGCGCCGGTGACGGATCTCGAGAATTTGTAATTGATCGAGGGGGCGATGGACCAGTCGCTGCTCCTGTTGTTCGGCGCCCAATCCTCTCCCTGGAGCCTGCGCTCGCTGAGCGACTTCCGATTCTCATAGGCTAGCGAGAAGGTCGTTTCGTTGTTGAAACTCCGGTTCTTGAACGGCCAGATCGGGAGCGGGATGCGGAATCCCGATTTGCGAGTGTAATTGCCCTGTACGCTGAAGGACTGGGTTGTGGTGCGATTCAACTGCCCGTTTGCTCCATCCTCGCTCAGGTTCTGGTTCCAGTTATAGCGAATCTGGCTGGAGATCCCGTATTTCCACGTGATCGAGAGTCCCGCCAGCGGAGAAAACGCCTTGTCGTAGCCTTTCCGCTGGGTTTGACGGATCTGCGCCTGTTTAAGCTGGTCGAAAATCATGTTCCAGTTCTCCGTAACGGTGCCCCGGAAGGCGTGGTCGAGACTGACGGCCTGAGTCAAGTTGCGCAACAGCGCCAACTGTTCGATTCCGCTCCAGCGGATCGAGTAATTGGGCATATCTATCCAGTTCACCTTTTTATTCGCGGTGTCGTAATAGTAGAATCCGGAACGCGTGATCGAGCCGTTGACATTGTTGTTGTTGACGTTGCTGCTGTGCGAACGGCTCCACTGGTAGTTGTAGTCGAGCCCGGTGTTCAACCGGGCGCTCCAATCGATTGAGGTTGACACGCGGTAATTGTCGGTCCGGCTGACGCTGGTCGAGGAGGTGTACCCGGTCAATCCCTGAAGGCCGGGATCGCCCGTCAAACCCAGCTGGTAAGCGAGCGAGGCGGAACCCGATTCGACATTCGGATTGACATAACTCAACGCCTGGGTGTAATCGAAATGAATGTCCTGCAGCTTTCGCACACCGCTGGACAGCAGTTTGAACAGATCGAGGACGGAGGGTTGCTTAACCGACGCCGAATCCTCCGCCTCTCCTTTCGGTGTTTCCCGGCTCGGAACCGGACGTCTCGGAGTGATGCTGCCGGGTTCGAATCCGCCGCGCGGGAGTGGCTGGTTTCCCTCACGGGGGCTGGTGCTGCGGCGCTCGCTGGGAAGCAGCTGCCTCATCTTCAGAACAAAATTCGCCCCGAGGCTGGGGTTGGATTGGACGCCTCGCCCACTGTACGTCCAGCCGGACCATTGCCAGATGTAAGTGTTCCTGTAGTTGAATCCCGAATCCAACCATGAGAACGGCCGTGGGTTGTAGCGGAAATTGATTGTCTGCGATTTTCTCGTATCCCCGAAATTCAGTCCGAACGCCCGCCAGAACCGCTTTTGATACTCCGCGTCGCCGACCTCGACGGGAATCCAGGGATGGCGAATGAAATTGCCGGGAAACGTCTGGTCGATCTCGGAAAACAACCGTCTGACCACTTCGCCCGGCGCGACTCCTGCGAGCAGGCTTTGCTCCGCGGTGTCGGCAATCGCCGTTCCCTGCGGCTGGTACTGGAGTTCTTCCCGCAGGACCGCCAGGGTGCTGTCGATGATCAGCCGGGGATCGGTGGAAGGGTTCCAGAAGCGATCCATTTCGTCCCTGGGGCGGTCGTTGTAGGCGGTTCGCTGCAGAATGCTGTCGGCCTGGATCTGGTCGGAAGCGATCGAATAGGTGTAGTCGAGGCCAAGGGAGCGGAAGGGCGCCAGGCCCGTGCTCACCGTCCTCGAAAGATTCAGGGTGTGAGACGATCGCTCCAGGGCGTTGCGGCCTTTCCCACTCGTATTGTTCTGATTGACGTTGAAACCTGCGTTCAGCTTGCTTGGCCAGAAGTTGAATTGGGAATCCGCGAGCCGGTTGAGCACCGGGAGTCCTTCCGTCCATCTGAAAATGTGCAGGCTCGCCGTGGGAAACGGAAGGGTGTAGTTCAAGTTTCCGACGCTCGAGAACGATTTGTCGTACTGACGACGGATGTTTGAGCTCGCCGCCTCACGGTGGTCGAGTTTCCAGGAGAGATTGTCCAGGGTGTACTGAATCAGCGGATTGCTGCTCTTGCCCCCCTTGCTGTATTGAAGGCTCCAGCTGTAACTCTGGTTCGTCGTGAACAGCGTGTCAATGCCCCACCTTGCCGGGTCCTGGCGCTCGATGCCCGAAACGCTGTCGATGACCACGTGCCCCTGGTCATCGAGCAGGTAACGGTCCTGGAACTGCTCCCGGCTGAACGCGTTTTTCGCAAATTCATTCCAGATGCTGAGATTCCTCCCTTCATCCAGCGATGTGACGAGGATGTCGCCGTTTGTCGTCGTATACCTTGGAATGTTGAGACCGCTGGAGACGTTGCCGTGGAGAGGGATCCGGATATTCCAGCTCGGATCGAACATTTTGTCCAGGTTGATCTGGGCGTCAAGAGTCCCGGAGATGTTGCTGCTGGACGATCCCTCGCGTTTGTCCACCTGGTGGAAGGTCGCGTCACTCTGCTGCAAAGACCCGGTGACCGTCATCAGATCGGCGAGGGCGGCGTTAAAGGATGTCCGCAGCGAAAAGCCTGATTCCTTGCGGACGTCCGAGAGACGCAGCTCGTCCACCCACATCTCAAGCTCATCGTTCTTGGAGATCGGGCGGCCCAGGTTGCGAATGCCGATCGAATAGACCTGAATCGCCCCGAGCGTGGGCGTGCCAACGACCTTCATCACGTCCCCGTTCGGCAGCACCTCGTAGGCGGAGTTTTCTCCTTTGTCCGCCGCCTTTTTCTTCAGCGTGGTCAACCGGTCCAGATCGATGACAATGTCGTTTCCCGACCATCCGGGATTCAGCTTCTGGCTGTATTCGTAGTACGCCCTGTTGGACGATCTCTCCAATCCCGAGCCGAAGCGCAGGAACATTTCCAGGTTCTTGCCAGCGAGCCGTTCAGGGTGACGGCCGCCGCCGTGGACGAACATCTTCAGGTATTTGTATTCGCGCAGATCCTGGGTTTTGTAGAGATATTTAACGAGCGATCCTTCGGCGGTCTGCGGCATATCGAGGATCTTCACGACGAGAGATTGCTCGCGGCGGCGCAGGTTTGTGACCGGATCAATGTCCCCGCTGACGCCGGGGGGCTGCACGTAGTCCTCGTTGTTGTCGTAGGTGTTGATCGTCGCGCCGGTGACGTACACGGCCGTATCTCCGGACGCAGGATCGATCACCGGGGATTCCTGCCACTCGTTTCCGACCAACTCGAACTGTGCGATTCTCAAGCTCGTTCGTGAGGTGCAGTTTCCCAGCCAGAGACGAACGTACCGGATGTCGGTGAGGTTTGGCTTGTTGATCTCGTCGAACACGTCCTCGATGGGAATGCGCACGAGACGCCACCGTTTTTCGTTGTCCTGGCCGCCGCGCACATACCGGGCGTAATCCGCAACGTTGTTCAGCCGGAAACGGTAACGGAAAAAGCTGTTCGCCTTCTCCGCCTGAAGGCTGCCATCGAGATCTTCGGTGTCCGGATAGCGGTACTCGTCCTGTTCATTGCCCTCGGTTCCGTCGATCCGGCTGTAGTCCGAACTCCCGGACGAGTAAGACCAGTCATCGGTGGAGAACGGTTCGTCCGGCTCCTGTTCGTCATCTCCGTTCAAATCCCAGTAATCGTACTTGCCGGAGGAATAGTCGTAGTTCTGGTTTTCCACCGTCCAGGGAACGTTGCCCTGGTCGCTTCCCAGATACCACGGCGGATCGGGACCGCGCTTTCCATCCAGGCCCGTATCCTCGCCTTCGTCGAGAACTCCGTTGCCGACTTCGCTTCCCGGCTGCGGTTTGTCCTCGGTGCTGAGCTTCTTGTCGGGGATCATATCCTCGCTGATCCTGCCCAGATCGACGTACAGCGCAGCGTCCGTGCCACCCGACCCTTCGGGCCAGGACATCCAGATTTCGATGTACCGGGTCGTCGTCTGGTTGTAGTAACCCGAGGACAGCGATTTCATGATCCCGTTCCAGGTGCGGGACGAGTCGAACTGGGAGCTGCGGAAGTTGTTGACCCTGGGATCGTAATCGATAAACAGCGCATCGGTGTACTTGGGCACCTGGGAGTTCAGCTCCCGGTTCGGCCAGATATCGTGGATCGGCACCTGCTGGTAGGGATTGTACCAGATCATCCGACCGCGGACGTCAAGCTGATCGTCGGAAGACCTGAGATCCCGGTAGGGCATGCGGTAGGGGTGGCTCGCCGCAAACCACCCTTTCCGGCGCACCCCGAGGGGGGTTGCTCTTCGGGCTGATTCGAAATCATCGATGTACGCGACCCCGTTGTCATCCCCCGTTGCCGAATTGTTGAGACTGTTCGGGTTCGGGAACACCTGAGCGATCTCCCCCTCGAAACTCACCTGGCTGGGTTTGTCCGTGTCGATCAGGGGAAGCGCATTGACCGCCTGAGTCAGGAAATAAGGCTTGAAACGAAGGCGCGTATTGAGATCCCAGATCGTGTTCCGCAACGGTTCGTTTCCCACCTTGACCCGGGTTTCAATCGGCTTTTCGTTGAAATAGAGCACCGTTCCGCCGATGAAGCTGTCTTCCCACAACGCGTATTCCAACCGCACGCCGATCATCGTTTTCTTGTCGAGCTGAAAGACGTCCCCCGATTCGTAGTTGATCTCGAGTTTGGATCCCTTGTCCGAGACGGATTTGTCGAGGATGACGATACGGCCGGAAACGTAATCGATGGTGTAGTCCACGTCTTTTTTCAGCAACCGCCCGTTGAGGTACACCTCCTCCGACCCCTCGAGCACGTTGATGCCCAGGTTGATGTCGCTGGTCGTGCTCGTGTACTGAGCCTCGAAATTGAAATTGGTTACATACTGTTCATTGGCGTTGGGCGGGATGTCGTAGATATCCGAGTTGCGGAGAGTGTCGATCGCGGTTACGATCTTGGTGTCGTCGACATAGTAGCCTTCCGGATCGAACGGGCGGAGGTCCGGAAAGTGGATTTCGCCGTGGGTCTTGTCGACAAAAACGCTGTCAATCTTACCGTCCGGGGTCGGGGATCCGTCGCGGCTTTTCTCGTCGAGGCCGAACACCTCAAGCCAGCTTTTTCCCTCGTCGTTCGTCTCCTGTTTTTGCAGCCCGCGGAAGATGTTGAATTGAAAATCGTCGAAGTTCAGGTTTTGCGTTCCCACCCAGTAGACATGTTTCCAGGCGAGATCCCAGTTGGCATCCTCGTTGGTCGCAGATTTGCTTTTCAATTCCTTGAGAATGACCTCACTCCCGGGAGGCGCATAGGTCCCGATACGGGTCCCGTCCGACAGGATGTAGGCCACGGCGATGATGTCGTCGGTCTGCGCCGGGACGTTCAGCCGGATGTACCCCAGGTTTACATTGACATCGTAATCATTCCCCAATTCGAGGCGTTTGAACGTACCCAGCTCGCCATGCTCGATCTCGTCCTGGGCGGCGTACTGGTTGTACAGGTTCAGGATGGCCGTCTGGTCGGTCGCGATCGAGGTAACGTCCGGCACCTTGTTCGGCAGAGTGGGATTATAGATCGCCACCCCGCGGAAAAACTGCTCCTGGTTGTTCTGGATCGCGGATTTGTACACCTCGATGCTCTGGATTGTCCTCTGCGGCTGCTGATGAATGTAATTGGCGTCGAAATAGCGGTAGTTTTGCCGGTAGTCTTCATCCAGGAAGAAGTACTGATTCCGGACAAAGGAGCGCTCGTCGAACGGGGGATCGTTGCGATCCGGGTACGTCCTGTGCTCGCTCCCGGCAGTCATCGACTTCTTGTTCTTTTCGCCTTTCTGAAGCGAGGCGACTGCGGTGACCGAAAGCGGACCGACCTTGGACACCGTCTTGAATCCGAACAGCCCCTGGTTTTTCGCCGAGAGTGTCGCGAGCTGCGTGCCCTGAAGGTCCAGGGTTATGTTCCCGGCGTCAATGGACTGGATAATTTCGTCCTCGTACCCCTGGTAGCTCAATTTGACAGCGTTGTTGATGTCGAACATGCGCTCGCTGTCCTGGTCGATCTCCACCGAGACCTTGTCTCCCACCTTTCCGGTGATGTGGAACCGTTGGGTCTGGTCGATCTTGAAGTTGTAATTCGTCTGGTCCGATTGCAGCGTCACCACCTGGTCGGATTTTTCGCGCCGCAATCCACCATCGATGTTGATGTTGCCGGTGACACTCAGCCCAACCCGGTCGCCGCCGAAAATCCTGCGGAAGGTCTTCGACCGGATCCGGAAAGGAACCTGGATTTCGAGCGCCCCGCCGCCTGTCTGCTGAGGGGGCGTGTAGATTTCGTCACGGAACCTCCGTCTCAGCAGAAAACGGCGTTCCCGCTGGAGCCGCCACTCACGGTGCTGCTCACGGGTGAAGACGAGTTGGCGGCCGTAGGGGTAGCCGAACAGTTTTCGTTCCGCGACGTAGTATCCGGACGCGGTATCGAAGGCAGTGGTAATCGTGAAGAGGAGGGCGTCCTGCTGCAGCCCGGCGACGCTGTCCGCCGCTACGAGCGGAAGCGGGCGGGCATCACGCAGATTCACCTCGGGATCGAAGGAACCCGGGATCGGAGGGGAAATATTGACGCGGAACGGCGATGTCTCCGATGCCAACAACAGCATCGGGGCGGCAAAAAGCCAAAGAAGAAGCACACTCCTCCCCGGGCGCCGGGCTAACCGCTTACGTTCGAAACGCATCCCGCTCGCAATCCTATCCTACTCGTCGTTATCGTGGCGAGTTCAACGCGTTGACAACGTAGCGGTAGCACCTCCGGGTGAATGTGCGCTCAGGCATGAAGAGGGGCGCGGCGGATTCTGCATGCCGCGCCTCAGCTAGGAAAATTAATGATTTCTCCAGGCACAACCAAATCCCTCCGCGCCGTTGAACAAATGCGCTGCCGGAGGGAGTTCATCGTTTCCGCTTTCGAATTCGCAGACTAAGCGGTTTGCCTTTGGGTTTTTCCTTGGTCGCCGGTGCGGATTGAACCTCCGCCGGGGTGGGCTGCGCCCCGGAAGCGGCCGATTTAGACTCGCTTTCCGAAGCAGTTTTCGGTGAGCCGGCCCGCGAAGCCCGAATTCTCTTCGGACGCGGTGAGGCCTTTTTCTTCTCCGGCGCCGCCTTGCTGCTCCCGGGGGTGCCTGCTTTCGTTTCGGCGGGTTCGCCCTTTTTCGCAGCGGCATCCTTCGCCGCAGAGGTCTTGCGCGTGCTCGTTCGGCGCGGTTTCCGCTTGGCCGTTTTCGACACCGCTTTCGCCGTGCCCGATTCCGCCTTTTTGCCCGCCGCTACGCCCGAAGGATGATTTTTCTCAGCCTCAGCGGACGTGGACGGCACTATCAGGCTGCTCTGCGATGGCACCGCGAGACTGGACGCTTTTGCGCTCGCGGCTGCACTCTTCGCGGAAAGAGGCGGGGCCTCTTGAATCTGGCCGAATCCAGTCACGACCGGGGTTCCACCGCTTTTCGGGTCTTTGATCAGGCCGATCAGACCGTGGCGGGCGGCATCCTCCAGCAACTGTGAGAAGGACGAATAGCCATACTGGCCTTCCGTAAACGAAGACCGCTTCCGTTTGATCGTGTCCTTGACCAGGCTTCCCCAGAGCACATCCTTGTTTTCCCGCATCAGCGCCGAGACAGCGTCAATCACCAGGCTGAACGCATCGTGCTGGCGCTTTGTCAAACCGGAAGGCATCAACGGCCTTGAGACCGAAACGCTGACAAGGTCCTCGAGGAAGATGAACTCGTCGCAGGAATTGGCGAGCAGACTGCTCGTCGCTGCGCGCAGGCCGAAACCGATTACTTCCTTGTCGTTTTCCTTCAGTTTCGTTACCAGTGGGGTAAAATCGCTGTCTCCCGATCCGATGACGAACGTGTCGATGTGCTCCTTGGTGTAGCAGAGGTCCAGCGCATCGACAACCATGCGGATGTCGGCGCTGTTTTTGCCGATGTTGCGCCGCATCGGAATGTCAATCAGCTCAATGGCGTGGTCGTGAAGACGCCGTTTTCCTTCGCTGTAGTGATACCAGTCTGCATAGGCCCGGCGATAGACGATACGTCCCTTCTCGAGCAACCGCTCAAGGATCCTGCCCACTTCAAACTCGCCGCCCCCTGCTTCACGCAGTCCGATGGCGATATTGTCGTAATCGATAAAAAGTGCAATCTTCAGTTCTTTGTCCTTATTCATTGTACCCTCGTCAAGGCTGGCGAAACTGTGACCTCCAGCCGAATCTCCTCGTGCAAATCATGCACAATTTCTTGAAAACTTCTGATTTTCAATATATTTCAGCCGTTGGGAAGGAGCAAGACGGGATGCAACACGGCGAGAGCGTCGTCCCAAAAGAAAAAAAGGCGCCGTGACCGGTAATCACGGCGCCCATCTATTTGATATTCCACAATCTGCGCTCAACGGCGGTTTGTATGTAAGCGGGCCTCGTCGAGGTCGATGGTGTACACCGTGCCGTCCGAGAGGGTCATCACCGCGATGTTTGTCCCGTCGAAAGTAATCGTAAAACTAAGTTCTACAGTAACTTCGCGCTGATTGTCCGATGAGGACGCGAGACGGTGGCGGTAGGCCGTGACCGCGACCTCACCACTCAGTGGGTAGGGATTGCCCCGTTCGATCCGCAGGTCGCTCACCGTCCAGGTGTAATTCCCCTCGAAACTGCGAGTTCGTGAGGAATCCATGCTGGTGAACGAACTGCTTACCTCGCGGCTCCCCTGTCCATTCAATGTGCGAACGGTATCTGTCGGTGCGATCCCGGTGATCCGGGTGCTGTCCGTGTGCAGCAGCGTCGCGGTGCGGGTCCCTCTCATGTTCGTCCGCGTGCCCTCAATGCTCAGCATTCTGTCCATCGCAACCGTGGTCTCCGGATCGTACCTGTCATACGCATTCCCATCGGCATCGTAGAAGACCCGAACCCGGGTCACGGTCAAGGAACCGCGATTCTGCTGTCCGGTGTCCTGCACCGCCGGAACGCCGCCGATGCCCGAAACCGTCGATGCCGAACCGGGCAGCTGCAAATCCGTCCAGTCGGTGACCAAACCTTCATCGCCGCCGGCGAGTGTTGAAGTGAAATCTTCCGTGATTACTGTAACGTCATCGCTGGTGAGTTGATCCTCGCTTGCCGCGGGATTGTCACTACTGCTGCAACCGGCAGAGGCCAATGAAGCAGCCAGCAGGACCGCTACTAGCGGGTGTCTCAGACGTTCCATCCTCAATTCCTCCGTTGTGTGACACTTCTTTTCACGGGCCTTGGGCCCTTCTGTTTGGCCGGGAGAATTGCAGAAGCTGTGCCAAAAACAGGTACACCCGTCTTATTCTTTTGTTCGCAAGGGATTATTGATTCCCAAGCGATCAACCGGCGAAATGATGTGTGATCCCCATCACCACGATCTCTGGTCTATTCGTCCAAATCGTCGAACCGTTCGTCAGAGAAGACGATATCAACGGCGGTTGCTGAGACAGATATGACCTGCGTTCGAAAATCAGCGCAGAAGGGCGCGTTTACTCCTTTTCCTGCCCGGCGTCGCCTTCCGGCGCGTCGAGCAGTCGTTTCACGGCGAGGATGCCCATCGGGGTGATGTAGAACCTGTGATCGGGGTGAAGTCCAGTGGCATACTCGATCAGTTCGCTCGAATCAAAGTCCGTTTTGACGCGGCGAATCAACTCCTCTTCCATAAGCTCCGAGACCGCTTCCTGCACCTCAGCAGCCCCGTACGCCGTGCCGTCGGTCTGGTCCGGGTTGGAGGCGAGTTCAAGGATCGCAAGCAACGGGAGCGAGGTGTCCACGGAGACAGCATTCCGGTAACCGAGCAGGATCAGGATGTTGAGACGCAAGGCACGCGCTCTCGCTTTCGCGTCCCCTGAGTTCACTAAAACTTGATTCCCACGGAAAAGTGCAGCGCGGTAAAGGAGGCGAACCTGTTGAACGATTCCGTCCAGAACTGTTCGGGCTTTTGCGCGGCGTCCGGCGGCTGCCACCAGGACTGGTTGTCCGAGAGAGATTTTGAGAAAAGCAGTCCGATCTGCGTGGTGAGGATGCCACGGATAGGGATCTCCACGCCGAGTGTGACCATCCAGCCGATCTCGTAATCGGAAGTGTATGTCTCACTCGCGCCGGAGGTGAGATTTGCGGTGATGGAACGCTCCATCGCGGCCAACCCGACGCCGCCGTACGGAGCGAAGCCCGCGTTGCCCAACGAGAGAACGAGGTCCGAATACAGCACTTGGGAATTGCCTCGCGGAGTGTCGGTGGCTCCGTAGTCCCGCCATATAATCTCGTCGATACCCCGGATTTTTCCGTTCCACCTGTAGGCTCCGAAACCCAGCCGCCACCCGGTGCCGAACAGGAGGGAAGCGCCGTAGCTCTCCCCCGTTCCCCAGGAAACGTCGGTCGTGAAGCTGGACGATGCCTGAACGAGCGGAAATCCGCCGGATATGAACAGCCGCGTCTTCGGCTCGTGGTAGCTTCGGCGATAGCTGACTCGCGGGTCGAGTTTCAGCATCACGTTCAGGGTGTCCCGTTCGGGGAGCAGCACGCGCTTGTCCGCGTTTTCGTAGCCCTGCCGTTCGGCCTCGAGAGTGTAGGTGATGCCGCCGGGGCGCTCAAGTTCGACAGGGGCGAAACCGATCATCACGTCATCGACGATCACGGTGCTGGCAGGGGGGTCCGTATCGATGCGGAACACACCCTTCTGCCTCGTCAAAGTGTTGACCAGCGAAATCGAAAGCGAGCGAACTGATTCCGTCAGGTTTTCGATAGGACCCGTGAATTCCCGGGTGTCCAGCGCTTCGATGGCCCCTGTCCCGACGTTTGCCGCGCGAAGTTCCACGATGTATTTCCGGCCGAGCCGGTTGACGCTTCCGGTAATCACACGCTCTGCACCCAGCACCTTGCCCATTTCGACCAGGCAGGAAACGTCGTAGCAGCCGCCCGCCATCATGAATCCCTGTTCCTGAAGCACGGCTTCCGTACGGTCCCGATCGATCAGAGTTAGTCTGCCGCTTTGCAGGATTTCCTGGCGGACGATGTTCGCTAGAGCCTCCCCCGTCCCGGCCTCCAGTTCATCGGAGACCTTGAACGAGAGCACAGCCGCTGTCAGATCGCCGGTTTGTGCAGCGTTTGCAGGAAGCACCCCGGCGGCGCACAGCCCTGCCGCGAGGAGGACAATCCCTGCTGCCGAACGGAGGAACGTGGACAACCGTGCACAATTCACAATAACCTCCCGGGTGTTGGCACCCACTGCGCAGACACGCACCAGCGGTCCTAGAGATTCACACCGATGGTGAAACGCAGAGACGCAAACGAACTCAGCGCGTCGAAACTGTCTATCCAGACCTGATCGGGCGGCGTCGAATACTCCTGTTTGGCGGGATTGGTGCCACTCGTAACGACTTTGATCAGGGTCAATTCCAGAAAAAAGCGCCGGTATACGGGGATGTCGACTCCTGCCAATAAAACGGCACCGAACTCCATCTGGTTTTCCCAGGTGTCTTCGCTGGCTTGGAGTGAAACGATGACTTCACGTTGAATGCCCGCAAGACCGAGCCCGAAAAGCGGAGTCAGTTTGTCCCCGCGCGGCGCTGCGATGAACAGCGCGTGGATCACCATCGACCACCCCTCGGGAGCCTTCACCGCACCATAGTTGCGCCAGACGGGCTCATCCACGTCGAGAATCTGCCGGTGAGTGGACGCACCGAACCCGAGGCGGTAAATGTTCCCGTAGAGCAGCATTCCCCCCATTCCGAGCTGGTTGCCAATCAGAGAACCTCGGGATTGAATCGGCAATCCTCCCCAGAGCAGCAGCCTAGTGGGTATTCTGCGATTCCGCTGGTCGAGGCCCGCCGACGGCAGCGCCAGCGTCAGTGCGAGAGAGACGGTATCCCCGGCGACAACGCGCACCCGTGCTTCCGAGTCCCCAAAACCCGCTCGTGCCGCCCTCACCGCGTACTCCCCGGCAGGCAGCTCAACTTCCAGGGGCGACAACCCAAGGGAATTGTTGTTCAGGTAGATCGCACACTGCCTCGGTACGGTGGAAATCCGCAGCTTCCCGGTTTCGGCGAGCATCCCGCGGACAGCCTCGTGAGACATCCTCGCAATGGCGTTTCCGAGATCATCCTGGCTTTCGATCCGCTCTTGCCGTGCCGCTTCGATGCGCGCATCGGCGACGTTTGCCACCCGCAGACTCAGCGCGTAGAAGCGCCCTACGGGTGTAACGCGGACGCTGACGACTCTCAGTACGCCGAGTTTCCTGCCGAGCCGGGTGAGGCACGCAAGATCGATGCAATTCTCCCGGAACAGGGGGCTGTCCTGCCGCGAGACAGTCGTGGGGGTCAATCCCGCCTTGTTCACAGCCTTGAACAGTGCCTCGGTGAGTCGATCCACATCGAGATACGGGATTTCAGGCGCAGTCACAGGCAGCACCGCCACGCCGGCGTTTGGCGGAGTCTCCTCCTGGCCCATGACTGTCGCGGGGTGCGAAAAGCAGGCTGTCAGAACTGCAATGACCAGAAAAGCCTTCCCGATTCGCCCCGTCATTCCTCCCCTCCACTCTTGTCTCCGTGGCGCTGCATGTAATGGTCCATCTGTGCGAAGAGTCCGTGCAAAACCTGCACGTCCCGATCCTCGAGCAGCGCACGGTCGATCATCCGGCCCAACACCATCAGGTATCCCTCAAGATCCGGCCGGGGGACGAGACCCGCCTCGATCACCGTCCGTGCCGCATGTTCGATCAGACGCTGGCGTTCGATTTTCTCCGCAGGAACCCAGGGGTATTCAGGCAGCGGACCAACCGCCGCACGGGCGAGTTCCCGGCAAACAAGCATCACCGACTGAGCCAGGTTCAAAGAGGGATAAGCCGCGACCATCGGGATGGTCGTCCACCAGTCGCCGAGCAGCAGCTCGTTGTTGGAGAGCCCCCACTCCTCCCGTCCGAAGACTACCGCCACGGGACCGTGCTCCGCGACACCGAGAAGATGAGGAGCGACACCCTCGATTGGAAACACGGGCCTCGCCCGGCGCCGCCGCCGAGCGGTCGTTACCGCCACCGCGTGCATCCCCGCAACAGCTTCGGCGAGCGTGGCAAACTCCTCCACCGCTTCGAGCACCTCGCCCGCGCCGACCGCAAGCGCCCGCGCCCGGCCGCTGCGCCAGGAGTCGGTGCCAACCACGATCAATCGGTGAAGCCCCATCGTTTTCAGCGCGCGGGCCGCCGCACCGACATTCTCCGCGCGGGCCGGTTCGACGAGGACGACCGCGACATTCCGCAAACGGTGGTCCGGGTTGAGCTGCCACCACCCCCCGGGATTCGGCGGGCCGGAGAAATCGGGCGGCTGGGGACGGGTAGGCGCCACTCTGTGGCGTATTTTCCTCTGCCTGCGTTTCATCGAGCTCCAAGGTAGGCGTTATTTATCAAAATAGGGAGCAGTAGCGGGGATAAGCATGTCGCAGAGCACTTCCCGGGGGTGACTCAGGGCACAAGTTGTTTGCCTTTCGCCGGCTCGCGTCCCTTTCTTGTCCGGCGGGGCGCTTGCACCCCACGTTCGCCCCTGATAGCTTATGCGGCAACACCTGGCAGAGCGCAGGATTACATCCGGGAATCATCCGTGGACGAAGAACACCGGCGGATCACCGCCCCCGACAGCCTTCCCGAAGACCGCGAGTTGGACCGATCGCTGCGGCCGCATGTCTTCGCGGATTTTGTCGGCCAGGACAAGCTGAAGGGCAACCTCGAGGTTTTCGTCGCCGCTGCCCGGCAGCGAAGCGGCGCACTCGATCATTGCCTTTTCTACGGCCCTCCCGGTCTCGGAAAGACGACGCTCGCGGGGATCATCGCCAGCGAGCTCGGGGTGCAGATGCATTCCACCAGCGGACCGGTGCTCGAAAAAGCCGCAGATCTCGCCGGCCTGCTGACCAATCTTCAGGAACGAGATGTGCTCTTCATCGACGAAATCCACCGCCTCAACAAGGTCGTCGAGGAATACCTCTACCCCGCCATGGAGGACTACCGGCTCGACATCCTGATCGACCGCGGACCCGCCGCAAAATCCGTTCAGCTGAACCTTCCTCAGTTCACACTGGTTGCCGCCACGACACGCGCCGGGCTGCTCTCCGCCCCACTGCGCAACCGCTTCGGCATCACCGGTCGGCTCGACTACTACAACGTTGAGGAGATCCGCACCATCGTCGACCGGAACGCAGGCAAGCTCGAGCTGCACCTCGAAGACGCTGCAGCGGGAGAGGTGGCGCGCCGCAGCCGTGGAACACCCCGTGTCGCCAACCGCCTGCTGAGAAGGTTGCGGGATTTCGCGGAGGTGGAAGGGTCAGGCAAACTGACTGAAAGGATCGCCCGTGACGCGCTGAGCCGGCTGGAGATTGATGAGCACGGCCTCGACGACATGGACAAACGCATTCTCGGGGCGATCGTCAACACCTACCGCGGAGGCCCCGTCGGGCTCTCGACGCTGGCGGTCACCGTCGGCGAGGACGCGGGCACCATCGAGGAGCTGTACGAACCCTACCTGATCCAACAGGGGCTGATTCAGCGCACCTCGCGCGGACGGATCGCAACTCCCACCGCGTTTGAACGGCTCGGCGAGACCTACCGATCGCCTGGCGGCCAGTCAACCCTGCTGTAGAAACCGCCATGTCGAATCGCCGTTCCGATTACCTGTACGACCTTCCCGAAAAGCTGATCGCCCAGCACCCCGCCGATCGACGGGACGGCTCCCGCCTGCTCGTGCTGCACCGCGATTCCGGAGCGAGGGAGCATCGAACATTTCGTGATTTGCCCGGTTTCCTGCGTAAAAACGACGTGCTGGTGATCAACGATACGCGCGTCATCCCCGCCCGTTTGATCGGCCGCCGGCCATCAGGTGGAGAGATCGAGTTGCTGCTGCTCGAGCCGCTCGGAGAGGGCTGCTGGGAATGCCTCACGAAACCGGCGAAACGGGTCAAGACCGGCTCCACCGTAGAACTGCCTGAGGGACGGCGAGCGATCGTTCTTGAGGAGCGTGAAGAGGGCCGGAGGGTCGTCCGTTTCGAACCGGAGGACGGCTGGCGGGACTGGCTCGAGCGCGCCGGGGCGATGCCCCTGCCCCCCTACATCCGGCGCAAAGCCGCCGATGAGGACCGGGAGCGGTATCAGACGGTGTATGCCGAACGCGACGGCGCCGTCGCCGCGCCCACAGCCGGGCTGCATTTCACGCAGGAAATTTTCGACGACCTGGCCGCCCGGGGAGTGAACATCGCCCGGCTCACCCTGCACGTGGGGATCGGCACCTTCCGCCCCGTGATGGTGGAGAACGTCGCGGAGCACAGGATGGATCAAGAGCGGTACGGGGTTTCCAACGAAGCCGCCCGGACGATCAACGAGGCGAGGAAGCACGGCGGGCGGATTGTCGCTGTAGGAACGACGTGCGTCCGCACCCTGGAGACGATCAGCGGCGACGATGGGATTGTTCACGCGGGGCACGGAGCGACGGGCGTTTTCATCCGTCCGCCGTACAGGTTCAAAGCGGTGGATGTTCTGCTGACCAACTTTCACCTGCCCGGCAGCACGCTGATCATGCTCGTCTCGGCCTTCGCCGGGCGCGAGCAGATCCTCGAGGCATACGCCGAGGCCGTCCGCGAGAAATACCGCTTCTTCTCCTACGGCGACGCGATGCTTATCCTTTAATTGCCTTCAGATTCCTCCGCGATGTTAATTGTTGTCGCAGGTCGTGAATGCCGTTTGTTCGGCATGGAGACCTGCCACGTGTAGTCCTAAACAGGATGTCATCCCCCGGCTTGACCGGGGGATCCAGGCGAAAGGAATACCGTCAGGTCTCCGCTTTCCGCCCGAGGCGGACAGGCGCTAACGACCTGACGGAACGAAAATGAAATGCCTTACTGCGATTCTTCCACGATGTTGCGGACGAGAAAGGATTGAACCGCGGTGAGGAACGCGACCGGTTTCGTCCAGATCAAGGGGTGTTCGCCGTCGTTCACGAGGTACAGTTCCGCGCCGGGGATCTGCGCCGCCATCTCCGGCAACTGAGTCGCGATTTGGTGCACGGTAGTATCGAGCAGGCTCCCGGCGAGCAGCACCGGGCACCTGATTTCTTTGAGTCTCCCAGCGAAGTAATCCTGGTCGCCCTGCTCCGCCAGTTTCCGCATCATCGCGGTGTCCGCCTCGACCACATCCCGCCAGTCGGCCCCGTGCGCCATTGACCAGAAACCCACCAGTTCCGGCGACGGCTCCTGCCGGTGCCGCACCATCTCGTCCAGCCGCTCGGCGGAGTAGCGTGTGACGCAGGATTCCGCGATCACACAGCGGACCAGGCCTGCAAAATCGATCGCGAGCGTCAGCGCGACCAGCCCTCCCCCGCTCGAACCAATCACAATCGCCGGTCCGGAGTCGAGATGTTCGATCAGCGCGGCGGCATCCTCGACGTTCCGCTGCCACCAGTCGAGCGGCCATTCGGACATCCGGGAGGATTTGCCGGTGCCGAGGTAGTCGGGGCAAACCAAGCGGTAGTGCTGGGCGAAATACTCAATCTCGCGGGCGTGCATCGCCGAGGAGGAGGTGTTGCCCGGCAGGATCAGCAGCAGCGGACCCTCGCCTGCCTCGCGGTAGTGCATCGTCATGTCGCGGACGGTGAACTGCGGCATCGTGGTGTTTCCCTGTGATGACGTGCGTTCCGCGAAAAGTGGGAGCAGAAGTCCTAAAATGCAAGAGCGAGAGGGCTTCCTTTTCTGAGCAAGTGTAGCCCGGAATCTCGATTCCGGGAAAAGGTGAAGTCAGATAAAATGAATACCCGGATTCAAGAATCCGGCGGGTGGCCCGCGTGGCTCGCCCACCCGGGTTTCACAAGAGTACCAAGGGTGGCCCGACTTGCTTGCAAGTCGTGGATGGCTAATGGTCCTGATTCTTCCCGGATTCAAGAATCCGGGCTACAAACGAAAACGAATGAAAACGCCCTACTATGTTTCTTCACCTGTGGCGAGGTTCTACATTGTGGTACGTCTAACACATTCTGGAGAAATTACAGCAATGAAATCATTCGAATTTACCGCGAAAAAGTATCTCGTCGTCTTTCTTTCTCTCTCCCTGCTGCTGACGAACGGCTGCACGGCCTACTTGGGAATGCTCGGCAACGACATCGACAAACGGTATTCCGAAGCCGCCAATGTCGACAGTATTCGCGTACATGATGGTGTCAGATTGACAATGAACGATGGCGCCGTCATCACCGGCAAAGTGCGGTACCATTTCCCCCGGATACTTGTTGTGCACAACAGGCAAATAGACTCGTTGTATACCTGTTCCGTAAACAGCGTCAAAACGGTTGAAAAACAGGGTGACGGGAGGACCTGGCGTTGGGTGGGCATGACAATCGGTTTTGCCATCGATCTGTACGTGATTTTTCAGGCCTACGCCGGGTGGGCTATAGGCCAACTTCCACAAGATTGGTCCTAGAGATCAGGGACAGTATGCTGACAATTCCGGACGGCTGGAATTGTCAGCATACTGTCCCAAGAGTCTGCCAAAGGTGTCCCGGGGAAAAAGTCCTTCAAACCGTCAGATCCGCTACGACGACCACCTGCCGTCCGCGCTCGAACGCCTTCAGATTGAGCTCCACCGTCTTCGGCGGGACCATCGAGGAGATCGTGTCGCGCCAAAGTTGCTCGGGGATCTCAAGACTGGTGGAGAGCGCGCCGAGCAGTACCGTGTTCGTCACCTTCGGGTTCCCCAGGTGCCGCACGATCTTCTGGGTCTCGATGGGAACCACCCGTCCATGGCATACTTCTTTCGCCCGTCCAAGCGGATCTTCGGGGTACTTGACGCTGTCCTTGCGCTCGGGGCCTTTCGGCGGTTGAAGGGTCTGCGTGGAGGCCAGCAGCGCTCCCCCCAGTTTAACCTCGTGCGCGAAACGGAGAGCCTCGGCGGCTTCGAAGGCGAGCACGACATCGGACTGCCCCGATGCAATCAACGGGCTGTGGACCCGCTCGCCGAAACGCACGTGGCTGGTGACGACCCCGCCGCGCTGGCTCATCCCGTGGATCTCGGATTTCTTGACGTCCAGCCCGGCGCGCACGGCGACTTCGCAGAGGATGTTCGAGGCGAGGATCACCCCCTGCCCGCCGACGCCGACGATCAGAACGTTCACAGGCGCTGCGCTCATGCCGTCACCTCCTCAATGTCACCGAGCGGGACGATCGCGTCCACTGGGCAGACCTGCACGCAGAGCGTGCAGCCGGTGCAGGTGTCCGCATCGATCTCTGCGATCACCAGTCCCTTCTCCGTGGTCAACCCCGAATTGCTGATTGCCGGGCAGCCGATGCGGAAACAGGCCGCGCAGCCGTTGCAAAGATCAGTTTTGACCACGAAGGGATCGATCTTCAGTTTCTTCGGGAACAGGGCGCAGGCTTTTCGCGCGACCACCACGCTCGGGCCCTCGTGCTTGATCGCGGCCTTGAGCTGCTCGACGGTCTTGTCGTAGTTGTAGGTATCGGCGATCGCGAGATGTTTGACTCCCAGCGCGATAACGACGTCCTCGATTTTCACGGACGGAACGCTGTTGCCCATCAGGTCGCGTCCCGTGCCGGGATTTTCCTGTCCCCCGGTCATCGCGGTGATGTCATTGTCAACGATAACTACGGTGACGTTGGCGTTGCTGGTCACCGCGTCGAGCAGGCCGGTGATCCCGCTGTGGAAGAAGGTGCCGTCCCCGATCACCGCCACCTGCGGGTGTTTCGGGTCGCGCTCGCTGAGTTTCGCCCCGATGGAGTTACCGATGGACGCTCCCATGCAGAAGCAGGTGTGCAGCGATTCCAAGGGCGGCAGCGCGGCAAGGGTGTAGCAGCCGATGTCGCCGTATACGTCGGCATTCACCTTTTTCAGCGCCATATAGATCCCGCGATGGGGACACCCGGCGCAGAGCACCGGCGGGCGCGGAATCACCGGTTCCCCTGTCACGGGAATCGGCGCGCTCCCGAGCAGTCCGGCGTCGTACAGCCCGCGGGCGACGTTGTCGAGATTGAGTTCGCCTTCGCGCGGGAAATACTTCTTCCCCTCAACGGCGATCCCCGCTATTCGTGCCTCCTCCTCGAGGAACGGTTCGAGTTCCTCCACGACGAGGATTCGTTCGCAGTGTTCCGCGAGCTGGCGGGCTTTTTCCGCGGGGAACGGCCAGGGCATGCCCACCTTGAGGAAGCTGGCGTCCGGCATCAACTCCCGGATGTAATTCCACGCAACGCCCGAGGTGATTATGCCCAGTTCGCTTCCGTTCAGTTCGAGCCTGTTTCCCTCCCACTCGTTGGAATACTTCTGAAGCTCCAGCGTGCGGTGTTCGGCGAAGGTGTGACGCGGTTTCGCATAGAGGGGCATCATCACGAAACGGTCGATCTCGCGGATGAAGTTTTCACCGCGCACCGGTTCGCCCCACTCACCGAAGGTGACCAGACCCTTGGCGTGGGCGATCCGTGTCGTTTCGCGCAGCATCACCGGGGTGTTGAACCTCTCCGATACCTCGAACGCGAGCCGGGTAAAATCGTGGGCTTCCTGGCTGTCCGACGGGTCAAACACGGGAATCTTGGCGAACTTGGCGAGAATCCGGTTGTCCTGCTCGTTCTGCGAGGAGTGCATCGCAGGATCGTCCGCGGAGACGAGCACAAAACCTCCGCGTACCCCCGTATAGGTGAAGGTCATCAGCGGGTCCATGGCGACGTTGACGCCGACGTGTTTCATCGTCACCAAGGTCCGGGTCCCGGTCAGGCTCGCACCGATCCCCACTTCGAGGGCCACCTTCTCATTGGGCGACCATTTCGCGAAGATCCCAGGCAGGCGGCTGAACGTCTCGAGAATCTCCGTCGAGGGCGTGCCGGGATACGCGGCGGCGAATGCGCATCCCGCCTCGCGCGCTCCATAGGCGATCGCTTCGTTGCCGAACATCAGAAGACGGTTCTTGTCCGTCGCACTCATCATGAATCTCCGTAACCTTTCGCGGATTCTTCACCCTTGAGGAAACGCAGGCCGCCCTCGGCGAGAGCGAGCATCTCCTCCTCACCGGGCAGCGGCACGACAGGCGCCAGCGACTCGACATATTTCGTCAGGTCCGCCACCAACCGTTCGCTGTGGGCCAGCCCACCCGTCAGCACGATCGCGTCCACACCTCCCATCATCGCAGCGGCCATCGCCCCGATCTCTTTCGCGATCTGGTAGACCATGGCATCATACACCAGACTTGCAGTCTCGTCGCCCGCGTCGATCTTCCCCTCGACGTCCTCCAGGCTGGAAGTGCCGAGGTAACCCATGAAGCCCGATGCACGGCTGAAGATACGCTTCGTCTCCTCGTAGCCCTTGTCGCGGACGAAGTCCATCACTCCCTGCAGCGGCAGCGCGCCGGCGCGTTCCGGGCTGAACGGCCCCATGCCGAGCAGTCCGTCGTTGACGTCCACGATTCTCCCGCCGAGCAGCGCGCCAATCGAAATCCCACCGCCGAGGTGGGCGACGACAAAGCGGGTGTCGGCGAAAGATTTGTTCAGCTTCTTCGCGGTTCGCCGCGCAACAGCCTTCATGTTGAGCGCGTGGCTGCGGCATTTACGCTCGATGCCCGGCACGCCGGAGACCCTCGCCACCTGCGGAAATTCATCGGTGCTCACGGGATCGATCACACAGGCCGGGATGTCCATCTCGGAGGCGAAACGGTGGGCGAGCAGCGGGCCGAGATTGCTGGCGTGTTCGCCATACCGGGCGTTGGTCACATCGTCCAGCATCGCGGAATCGACGTTGTAGATCCCGCCTTCGAGCGGCCTCAGCAGTCCCCCGCGCCCAACCACGACCTCCAGCGTCCCGCGAAGATCCGCGGGCAGCGCCGCAGTGATCAACTTGTAGCGATATTCGAGCTGGCCCGCAACACTCCCGAAGGAATGCAGCTTGTCCGCATCGTGGCGTATGTTTTCCCGCCAGACCTCATTTTCCCCGTCGAAAACGGCGACTTTGGTCGAGGTGGTACCGGGATTGATGACGAGGATGCCCTCGGGCAAAGCGTTCTCCTTATCCGGGTGCTGCACGGATGAATCCTGAGGCAAGATACTCGCGTGGGAGGGTCGTGAAAAAGGGGCACGAGATGTGTTCGACACACTTAATCTCTTTGAATATCAGATGTTTGAATGGATGCCGGTTCCATTGCCCCGCCCCCTGCCGAAAAGGACTGGAGGCGGCCGGCGGACGAGGCATCGGGTTTTTCCGTTCGATCCCGTAACGCGACCGTAAGCTAGCGAATGGGCTGTTTCAGGGAGTCTGGAAGATCTCCGATGGTTTTCACCGGGAAATGGACCTCGGTGGTGTGCAGCCCCCAGGTGACACGGGTTTTCACTATCTGCGGAGGCTGAAGCGCGATCCGTGGATTATCCGGGAACACAGTGACCTCGTGCTCGCCGACGGTCAAGTTCTTGATTGTCTCTCCCGTTCTCCCGCGGGACTGGCCGTCCACGATCACCTCTCCCTGTCCGCGATCGAGGGTGACGACCAATTTCGGCGCTGCCATACGTCCACCGAGATAGACAGCGACGGCGAGCGCGAAGAAGAGAAACATCAGGAAACTGTTGCGCCGCTGACTGTCCCGCTTGAATTTCATCTCCTCGCGGGCCCATCCACGCTGACGATCTTCGACCCGGTGGCTCTTCGATTGCTCCACCTTAACCGCTCGCAACCGGGCGTGCTCCGCGACGAATGGATCGCGGCCTGCAGTCGGTTTGATTCTCCTGCCAGCCATCCGCTCCCCATCTTGATACTCAAGTACAATCTACATTGAACAGGCGCGCGAAAGGCTCCGAGCCGCTCACTTTTTTGGCAAAGGGTTTGCAATCCTTTGAGGCGTATGCGTCGTACTATTAATAGAACACTTTGATAATTGGTACTTTAGCTTGTGCAAGGGATTCTCGAAGCGTCGTACAGCAGCAACAGTGTGGTTTCGTTCCCTACGCGCCTATTTCGCGTGGATGCAATCGGGTAGTTCCGTTCGAACGGGAAAACGGCGTACGTTACCGTTCGCGGATTAACATGCACCTTTTCGAGAACGTGAAAACAATTGAACGATATGGGAGGATGGACAGGTGAAGATGCTGCGATTAACGCTGCTCGCCGGTCTCGCTGGTCTGCTGCTGCTGCCTGCGCGGATGATCGCGCAGGAGATCCGGGTGGTCGATGAAAAGACCGTCGTCGTTCGCGCCCAGGGAATGTCCGAGAACATCAAGAGCAAGAAAAAGCGTGAATCGATCGCGTTTGACGACGCCCGCCAGAAGGCTGTGCTCCTGCTGGTCAACGACATGCTCCGCCAGTCCGGCGAGAAACAAGCCTTTGAAAAGGTCAAAGACCAGTTTCTTGCGGATGCCAACAGCTTCATCATGAACGCGCATTACGTGCGAAAAGAGAATTACGATAAGCCGATCTACCAGACGACGGTGACACTGGATGTGACGATCAACCGCGATTTAGTACAGCAGAAACTGATTGCCCTTGGGATCATCAAGGCCGCCGAGGAAGTGCGCAAAGAACTTGATCGGTTCACGATCATGCCCTACCTCGACATCGCCAACTCGGACGCTGAAGCGCTGAAGTACAAGGACCTCTTCTACACACGGGTCCGCGTCTTCTTCGAGGACCAGAATATCCCGACCGTGGGTCAGGATGAGGTTGCCGCGCTGGAAAGCGACGAGGAGATGCTCTCGACGCTGAAGAGCAGCGCTGGCAAAGAGGGTGAGGAGGACCCGGCGCTGCAGATGGCCCGGAACACACCCGCCGACATCTTCGTCAAGATCACCGCCCGCATCGAGACCGGGTCCTACAAGGGCAACACGACGAAGAAAGTCGTGCTGACCGTGGGCGCGTACAATGTGATGACCGGGGAGTTCATCGGCTCCAGCGAGGGGATGAGCGAACCGCTCGCCCTCTCCTCCGAAGGCGCATCGGTCGGGGCGGGCATCGACCAGGCGATGAACCAGGCGATGACCAAGGTGATGGACCGGCTGACCAGTTTCTGGCGGGATTATACCAAGAACGGTCGTCCGATCAAGCTGATCTTCACCGATTTTTCCTTCGCGGACATCCGCTGGGTCCGCGAGGCGCTGGGAACCCTCGCCAACGACCAGAAGCGTCTGAAGGCCGCCGGAAACGTCAGCGAATACATGGTCTGGTACAACGGCACTCCGGAAGATCTGATGTACCAGATTTACGATGTGTTCTCGGCGCATCAGATTGCGCTGGCAGAAGACCCGGTGATGATCAGCAACACGATCCGCTTCTACCGGAAGCAATAAACAGAGAAGAAGAAACAGGATAGACAGGATAAGAGATGCAGGATACACAGGATTTATAACTTTCTTAAAAACACGCAATTTATGGTTGTTTTAGGTGTTTCCCAATGGTTCATCTTCTATCCTGTTCATCATGCGTTTATATCATGTTCATCCTGTCTATGCTGTTTTATGTTCGATCCTGTGCATCCTGTGAATCCTGTTCCAGGTGCCTAAAAAGGAGTCTACCATGCAGTCCCGATCGTTGAGTCTCCTGCTCGTCGTGGCCTTCGCCATTACGATAATCGCCGCGTCCGTCGCGTTCAGCGCCACCGAAGTTGTTGTCGATGGTGCCGGAACGGACCGTGAGACAGCACTGCTGGACGCACAGCGGAACGCCGTCGCCACCGTCGTCGGCCAGATGGTGGACAGCAAGACGCTGGTCGCAAACTACGCCCTCGTCTCCGACAAAATCCTGACGAGCAGCAGCGGCTATCTGAAAACCTACCAGGTTGTCAGTGAGGGAGGTGATCCCTCCGGCTACCGCGTCCGGATTCGCGCCGTTGTCGAAACCGGGAGCATCCGCAACGACGTTAACGCCATCGCCGTGCTTTCGGCGCGTCAGGGCAATCCGCGTTTCATCGTGGTCCCCGATCCCTCCCGCACGTCCGGGGCCTACAAATCGTCCGACCCGGCGGTGGACCAGGCGAAGCGTGGAGTGCAGGAGTACCTCGCGGAACGCCAGCTTCAGGTGATCGAAGCGCCCGCGTACAATGTGCACACCGGCCTGCTCAGCCCGGCGGCGCTAAAGGACCTCTCGATGTGGGGAGCGGGACTCGGCGCGGAGTACGTGATCTATTACAGCGTCACCGCGGAAGAAAAGCAAGCGGGGCGAACCTTCAAGAAAGCCGAGGCGTCCGTGGACCTGAACGTGGTGCACACCGGTTCCTACCGGATTATCGCACAGGTGGAAGGCAAAGCGATCGGGTCGGACAAGGACACCGGCGACGCCGTCCGCAAAGCCGCCCGTGAGGCGGGCAAGAACGCCGCGGGCAAGGCGGTCGATCTCGTCCTCGCCGACTGGTCGCGCACCGGAACGACCGCCGGCCAGACGATCTCCCTGGTGATCAACAACATCCAGGGGAATGATTTGCAGGCGCTCGAGGATGCGCTGCAGCAGACCGGAATGGTCAAACAGGTGACGCGGCGCGACTTCAAGAACGGAGTGGCGGCGTTGCAGGTGATGCTCGATGGCGGTCCGCGTGACCTCGGCGATGCGGTAGCCGGGGTGCTCGCTGACAAGGGCTGGAGTTGGGCCTTGACCGGCGGCGACAGCCAGTCGCTCA
>CAZIDZ010000013.1:0-62720 GCA_964538455.1 uncultured bacterium | reverse complement strand
TGTCATTGCCCGGCTTGACCGGGCAATCCAGTTCAATGTAGAAGGAGCATTCTGGATTCCCCGATCAAGTCGGGGAAGACAAAAACACGTATCCCGAAACTACCGAGTTCCGGCGACTGCCGACGAAACTCGGTCCCGAACAGCCGGGACCGGGCCACCTAGTCTGTTGTCATCCCCGCGGAGGCGGGGATCCATGTTATCTGTTAAGTCGCACACCTACAGAATCAGCGGGACTTTGTGAAATCCTAGGTACAGCCCGAGTCACAGCCGAGGCTTCTCCTCGCGCAGGTGTTATGGAACCAGGCCCCGAACGGTCGTGACCGGGCCACCCAGTTGTTTTAAGGTTGACAATGATGAAACGGCGAGATTGCTTCGGGTTCCAATCGGACGGAACCCTCGCAATGGCGAATTGAAAAAGCCCAGCCGCTAAGCGGCTGGGCTTCGTTGTATCGATTCAGATGGCGCTTACAACAAATCACTGGCGATGTCGGACAGGTGGCTGCGCTCGCCCTTCTCAAGAGTGATGTGTGCGTAAAGCTGTTGCCCCTTCATCCGGTCGATCAGCCGCGTCAGGCCGTTCGAACGGCTGTCGAGGTAGGGGCTGTCGATCTGGTGCGGGTCGCCGGTGAGAACGACCTTCGTTCCTTCACCCGCGCGTGTGATGATCGTCTTCACCTCATGCCCGGTGAGGTTCTGCGCCTCATCCACGATGAAGTAGATCCGGTTCAGGCTGCGTCCCCGGATATAGGCCAATGCACTGATCTTAAGCTTCTCCGTCTCAAGCATCTGTTGAATCTTCTGGTAGGCCGGATCGGTGTGCTTGTAGAGGCTGCGGATGACGCCGAGGTTGTCCCACAGCGGCTGCATGTAGGGGTCGAGTTTCTCCTTGATGTCGCCGGGCAGGTAGCCGATTTCCTGGCGTCCGAGCGGCACCACCGGCCTCGCCAGGTACACCTGCTCGTACTTGCGCCTCGCCTCGAGCGATCCCGCGAGGGCAAGCAGCGTTTTGCCGGTGCCCGCCTTTCCCGAGAGCGTGACCAGCTGGATGTCGGGATTGAGCAGGGCGTCGAGCGCGAAGGTCTGTTCGCTGTTACGGGGCATGATCCCGTACGCGGGGCGTTTCTCGACGCGGATCAGCGCCTTCTCCCGGGGAACGTACTTGGCGAGGGCGCTTTTGCCTTCGCCCTTCAGCACCCAGAAGGAGTTCGCCATCGGGTTTTCGGTGAGGATCTCGTCCTGCGGCACCATGTAAGGCGGCTTGTAGAAACGATCGATTAGGGAGCCTTCGAGGCCGGAGAGTTCGAAACGGCCTTTGTAAAGCTTCTCGGGTTCCGGCGCCTTGTCACTTTCATAGTCTTCGGCGGTCATCCCGAGCGAACGGGCCTTCAGCCGCAGGGAGACGTCCTTGCTGATCAGAACAACGTCTCGATCCGGGTGGCTGTCGCGGACCTTGCAGGCGGTGGAGAGGATGCGGTGGTCCGGGCTGTCAGCGAGAAAGGCGTTCTTCATCGACGGGTGCAGGCTGCCGCCGACAACGACACGAAGCGTCCCCAGCCCTTCACCGAGCGGCGCACCCTCATCGCTTGTCAGCCCGCCCGCACGGGCGATTTCATCCAGTTGGCGCGCGATCTCCCGGGCGTGGTAATTGAGAAGGTCCGGTCCCTTCTTGAACTTGTCCACTTCCTCGAGAACGGTGATCGGGATGACCAGATCGTTTTCCTCGAAGCTCATCAGCGCCGTGGGGTCATGAAGCAGAACGTTGGTGTCGAGGACAAAGAGTTTTGGGGCGTTCCTGTGCCGCCGTTGCTTGCGGGATTTTGCGGAGACGGCGGGTGTACCATTACCGTTCCCCCGCGAGGAACCGTTCGTGGGGAAGAGGGAGAGGGGCACCTTCTCCTTCAATGCAACCGATAAAGTCTCTGTTTTTGTTGCGGCTTTCACTCCAGCCGCGGAGGAGTTTCCGGTCTTTCCGCCGTTGGTTTGCCGCTTCTTCTCCCGTTCGATAGCCTGCCGAGCGGCATCGGTGGCGCTGCGTGGAGCCGAACGGGTTTTCCGTGAGGTCGCTGTTTTTTTCGTCATGCTCATAGGCCTCGCCGGCTGATGAGAAAGAGCCTTGGGCTCGGAGTCGAGCGGCCCGTGAAGATGCAGCGGGAAAGGATTCCCGGGATGAGAAGAGAGGGGCTGGCTCGCTCCCCCGTAAAAAGGTATTTCGCATTGCGAGAGCCGGACAAGGGCGGACCGGCAAGGTTTTCAGGAAAACGGGGAAAAGCGATGGTGGAAGGTCGAAGAGCTATCTTGAGCCAGCGAGAGGAGTTGCGTGGTTTTATGGCGCCAGGGCTGCCTCTCGGGGCCTCCCTTCAGGTGGGACGGGTTCCGCTTCCGGCGCCGTGGGAAGCGGGTTATTGAGAAAACCCCGCCACCTGGGCGGGGTCGGATGAGGCAGGATACAGGCAGTCAATTCCGGCAGAGCAAAACGATCAGCCGCCTATCCCGTGCTGCGCCGACTGGGGAGAAGCTGCCTGCTGACCGTGGTATTCCATGCTCTCGAGGAAGGTCTTGAAGGCCGTACGATTCGCCGACATCAGTTTTTCCGGGCCGGTTCCCTTGAAGAACCACGGGCCGTCGGGCGTAACGACAATGCCGGAGACGTTCATGAATCCGGATAGCGCGTGCATCTGGACGCTGCCTGGCATCTGCGATGCCCTTTGGGTGCCGGCGAAGGAGACCATCGTCACTTCGAGACCGTTCGCTGTGAAAGTCTCACGCTTGACCATCTCCTGTGTCAATGGTTCTCCACCGGGTTGTTCGAACTGGCCCACCCAGCGTTCGATGTTCATGTCCACGCTCCCCGCTTGGGGACCGAAGTAGAAGACGGTGATTGTTCCGGGGATGCCCCCTTCGTCTGTGGCGGGAATCTGGATCTCGGCCTTGCGCATCGGGGCGTTCGGAGCAACAGACTGCCAGCCCGCCGGCAGCTTCGCAGTCAGCGGACCCAGGGTGATCGTGCCGTCCTCAGCGACCGGCGCCGCCTCAGGTCCCGGTTGCGCTGTCTGCGGTGCTGGTTCGACCTTTTGCGCACCCTTCGGAGGCTTTTTCTGGCAACCGGATACCATCAATAGCCCCACGGAAAGTGTCAGCACGCCTGCGAATGTCCAGCGTTGGTTCATTGCTTGTCTCCCGTTCAAGTGAATTCGTTGTCGCCACCACGATAGCCATCTCCTGCGGCGCGGAGCAAACGACCGAGGACGGTGTCTCCCGAAGCGGAGCAACCTCAGCCGCGCCCACTCATCTTATCAGCAACGGGATTGTTGACGTTGTACAGGAAAGGACGACCAAATGGCCAGCCTGATATCTGGCGATATGGATCTGGAGGATGTCGCTGCGCAGAATCCGAAGGCGATTGGTTTGCTCACCCGGCGCAACATCGTATGCATCCGTTGCGGCACCCCATTGTGGAAGACGGTGAACGAGGCGATCCGTGACGCAGGTATCGACGATCCCGACAGAATCATCCTCGAGGTCAACGAGGAGCTGGGGTCACTTTAGACAGCCGGCATCACGGCTTCCCGGCGAGCTGGAAGCGATCCACGGAAAGCTGTTGTTCCTTTGCCGATACGCCCGCCTTGAATTTGAACTTCCGTCCGCAGAGTTTCGGTTTTTCACTTTCGCCTTCCGTTTCCCCGAGAGGTCAGCGAACTTCACGGGGCGAGCGTGCAACCTCATTAACGTCCGATACTTTCACGCTAAGTGCCAGCGAACGCAAGCATCTCCGGGCGTCTCTCGTCCCGCCAAAGCGGCTTGCCGAGGGTGTACGACTCGCATACCTTTGGTAGGCAAGTCTATCAGGGGAGCGTATGCAGGTCGGTCGCTTAACGGAGAGTCTCGAGGACTACCTCGAGGTCATTTTTCGCCTGTTGCAAAGCCAGAAGGTCGTGCGCGTGCGCGATATCGCGCGGGTGAAGAGCGTGAAGACATCCTCTGTCATCTCCGCCCTCCAGCGTCTCGATCGAGAGGGTTTGCTCGATTATCGGCAGCGTGAATACGTAGACCTCACCGAAGAGGGGCGCAGCCTCGGGTTCCGCCTCTATCAACGGCACACGTTTCTCAAACGATTTCTTACTGATTTCCTCCAGGTCGATCCTGAGGCGGCTGAGCGGGACGCCTGCCTGATCGAACACTCGATCAGCGTCGAAACCCTCGAGCGCATTTCCTCGATGGCGCAGTTTTTGAGCTACTCGGGAGACGTGGACCGCAATCTCGTAGCGAAGTTCAGCGGGGAATGGCTGGGTTTCCTGAATAGCCGGGGAAGGAAAGGCTCCGCGAAAGCTCATGCCTTGGGAGCGGAAAAGGATGCCATCCGTCCCCTTCCCCGTCTCGGGCGCGGCGAAGCGGGATACATCGCGCGCATCATCGGCAGCGAGGAACAGCGCCAGTCTGCGGTGCGCGCGGGACTTCACCCGAGCGCCTCGATCCGTCTGCTGGAGCGCAGGGAGGACGGGAGTGTCGAAACCGTCATTGCCGGAGAAACGTTGACTCTTGATCCGGCGACTGCGTCGTCGATCCTGGTCTGGCGGCAGGAGGCGATCAGCGAACCGCCTGCGACAGAGGCACAGCACCGTCGGACTCTCGCGGACATCACCCCGGGCCGTTCGTTCCGTGTGGTTCGCATTACGGCAACCGGTGAGATCCGGCAACGGATGACTGATATGGGTTTCATCCGCGGAGCCGTGGGACGAATCCTGCGCGAGGCGCTGCTTCGCGACCCGATTGAGATCCAGATCAATGGTTCATTGCTTTCGTTGAGACGGTCAGAGGCGAGCAGTGTGATCGTGGAGGAACTGGATGCGTGAGCGGGCGCAGCGGCGGGAACGCAGGCATTTGCAGCAGCGTTTTTTCCGCACGGAAACCGGCGTTCCTCCGGCGAGAGCGGCGGGCGGGGAACGAATGCGGCACGGCAAACGCCGGTATATCGTCGCCCTCGCAGGCAACCCAAACTCTGGGAAAACAAGCCTTTTCAACGCGATTACCGGCCAGCATCAGCACATAGGAAATTATCCCGGCGTAACCGTCGAGAAAAAAGTCGGCTATGTGGAAACCGCCGACCTGCACATCGAATTCGTCGACCTTCCCGGCACCTACAGCCTCAGCGCGTACTCCCTCGAAGAGATAATCGCACGCGATTTCGTTGTCCACGAACAACCCGACCTGATCGTGGACGTGCTCGACTCGACAAACCTCGAACGAAATCTCTACCTGCTGCTCCAGTTTCGCGAGTTCGGGATTCCAGTGGCCGGAGCGTTGAACATGATGGACGAGGCGGAGGAACAGGGGATCGAGGTAGATTCCGGCCATCTCGAGTCGATCTTGGGAATTCCTTTCGTCAAGACGGTGGCGCACAAGGGCCGTGGAGTACAGGATCTGGTGAAGCTGGTCGCGGAGCTTGCACGTGGTGAACGTAAGCCCGACGAGCGGCGGATCGATTATGGCCGCGAACTCGAGAAGCAGCGCCAAGTTCTTCTTGAAAAGCTGCAGAGCGATGAAGACTTCGCGGGACGCTACACTCTCGACTGGCTCACGATCAAGCTTCTGGAAGAGGATGCTGATGCGGAGGTGAAGATTCGTCTCGAACATCTCCATGCCGACGAGGTTCTTGCACAAGCCAGCCGGTCTCGGGAGTGGATTCGCAAGCATTACAATGAAGACAGCACCGTTGTCGTTGCCGAACAGCGCTACGCTTACATCCACGGTGCAATTCGCGAGACCGTAAAACACCGCAAGAAGCTGCAGCGAATCGATTTTACCGAAGCGATCGACAGGGTCGCATTGAATCGCTTTGCCGGCTTCTTCGTCTTTCTCGCGGTGATGTTCCTCGTTTACCAGTTCACCTTTTCGTTGGGCAACCCTCTCTCGGACCTGATCGATTCCGGTTTCGGCGCACTTGGGGCGCTGGTGTCCTCGGTGATGCCTTCGGGTTTGCTGCGGGACATGATCGTGGACGGAATCATCGGTGGGGTTGGTGGCGTGCTCGTTTTCTTTCCGCTCGTGATGCTGCTCTTCCTATCCCTTTCGTTGCTCGAGGACAGCGGCTACATGGCACGGGCGGCGTTCGTCATGGACCGTTTTTTCCACCTTTTTGGCCTTCACGGACGCTCCTTCATCCCATTTATGATCGCGACCGGCTGTGCGGTGCCGGCGGTGATGAGCGCACGGACCCTTGTCAATCCGCGCGACAGGATCATCACGGTGATGGTTACCCCGCTGCTGATGTGCGGCGCCAAGAGCCCGGTGATCGCAATGCTCGCCGCGGCGTTTTTTCGGGAGCACAGCGCGCTGGTCTTCTGGGGGGTCTGGGCGGGAGGATGGTTGATTGCCTTCCTCACGGCGCTGGTGATGCGCAAGACCCTTTTCCGCGGTGAAGCCGCGCCTTTTGTGATGGAACTGCCCCCCTATAGAATGCCCACCCTGAGAGGCGCTTTGATGCACATGTGGGAGCGCGGCCTTCTCTATCTGCGCAAAGCCGGAACAATCATTCTCGCCGCAAGTATTGTCATCTGGTTTTTGCTGACATTCCCCACTTTGCCGACACATCAACAGGAGGCACCCCGGACAACATCAACAGTTACGGAACAAACGACGGTGCCGGGTAGTGAAATAGCAAAACCGGAAATTCGTACTGAGTTGCCTCAACAAGGTCCGCTGGCTGGTGAAGAGCCGCTTATTAAACACCGTGCCCGCCTCATCCATTCGTATGCAGGCAGAATCGGCCGGGCGCTGGAGCCGGGGTTGAGGCTTGCCGGATTCGACTGGAAAATCGGAATCGCCCTGATCAGCGGGATCGCCGCAAAAGAGGTGATCATCTCAACGATGGGGATCGTTTACGGGGTCGAGGAGATTACTCCACAACAGACGGCAACCGGAAAGCGGCCCCATCTGCGGGAGATCGTCGCCGGTGATCCGAGTTACAGTCCGGCGATGGCGCTGGCGATGATGATGTTCGTGATGATCTACATGCCGTGCATCGCTACTCTTGCCATCGTGAAAAAAGAGCTGGGCTCGTGGAAATGGAGCGCTTTTCTCGCGGTGTATACGGTAGTGCTCGCCTATGGTCTGGCGGTAGTCATCTACCAGGGCGCGGTGCTGTTCGGCCTGGGAGTCTGAAGAATTCTTCTCGTCGCTTTTTCAACCTTCGAAAGAGAATTGCCAGGCTTGCTACTTTACTCTCCGTGAAGGGGAAGCTGGACTCTCCTGTGGCTACATTTTCGGCAGACAATTTCGAGAACGAATTGAGAGGGAAAAATGCGATACCCACGACTGGTGCTTGGCGGAATTCTCCTGCTGTTTGTTTCGGTGGCATGGGCGCAGCAGGGGCAATTCCAGTATCCCACAACTGAGATCAAGCCTGTTGTTGACGATTATCACGGGGTCGAGATTGTCGACAACTATCAGTGGCTTGAGAACAGCAGCGATTCGACCGTTCAGAATTGGGTTGCCGCCGAAGAGGCGTTCACCCATTCCTGCATCGACACGTTTCCCCAGATCGATTACCTGATGCAGCGGTTCGACGTACTCTGGCGCTATGACAGGGATGGCGCACCCGACCATGTGCTGAACAGCGACAGGGTTTTCTTTACACGGTCGCTCGGCGACAAAGAGAAGTCGATGTACATGACGCGCGCGGACAAGGACGCCGACGCGGAGGTTGTACTCGATCCCAATACTTGGGATCCGATCGAGACGCTCGACTCCCCAGTGCCGTCGCGTGACGGCTGCTATCTCGCCTACGGGGTGGCGCACGGCGGGGACGAAAACCCTCAGGTCCGGGTGCTCGACAGGTCGACGGGAAAGCTGCTCGCGGACACACTGCGCGGGTGGCAGCAGCAGGTGATGTCCTGGCTCCCCGACAATTCGGGTTTCTTCTACTCCGCCAACCCCGTTGCGGGCGAAGTTCCGAAAGGGGAAGAGTATTACTGGCAGCGAACGTACTTCCACAAGCTCGGCAGTCCCGGCGCCTCCGACCCCGTGGTCTGGTCAGACCCGGAGGTGAAGGAGCGTTGGCACATGGTGGATGTCAGCGAGGATGGACGGTACGAGGTCTTCTGGAAAGGCACCTATTACACCAACGAAATCCGTTTTCGCAAGCAGGGCAGCCAGAAGGATCCGACGGTCCTGACGAATGCGATGGACGCGAGGTACACTCCAATTTTCGTCGGCAACAAGATCCTGATCCTGACGGACAAGGACGCCCCGATGGGGATGGTGTACCTTGCCAGTGCGAAAAAGCCCCGGCAGGACAAGTGGAAAGTGCTGATCCCGGAAGGCAAGGACAAGCTGGAGGACTTGAATGCAATCGGCGGGCATATCTATGCGACGTACATGCACAACGCCTTCACCCGAATCGCCGTGTATGATATGAAGGGAAAACACCTGCGCGACATTGCTCTGCCGACCCTCGGTACAGCCCGCGTGCGTGGGCACTGGAAGTACCCTGAGGTCTGGATTAGCTTTTCGTCCTTTACCTATCCCCCAACCGTCTTCGAGTATACCTATGACACGAACCGGCTTCGCGAGTACAGCAAGTCGACGGTGGATGTGGATGTGGACAAGTACGAGGTGGAGCAGATTTGGTACCCGAGCAAGGATGGAACGCAAGTGTCGATGTTCCTGGTGCACCGGAAGGGGATGGAGAAGAACGGCGACAATCCGACGCTGCTGACCGGGTATGGAGGTTTCAACATTTCCATGACGCCGCGTTTTTCAGTAACGAACATCACCTGGATGGAGCTCGGCGGCCTTTACGCGTTGCCGAACCTGCGCGGCGGAGGCGAATACGGCGAGGAATGGCACAAGGCCGGGATGCTCGAGAAGAAGCAGAACGTCTTCGATGACTTCATCGCCGCGGCCGAGTACTTGATCAAGGAAGGGTACACGAGCAGCAAGCGGTTGGTGATCGCGGGCGGATCGAACGGAGGGCTGCTCACAGGCGCTTGCCTGGTGCAGCGGCCTGAACTCTTCGCCGGTGTGGAGTCGGCTGTTCCCCTGCTCGACATGCTGCGCTACCACACGAACAAGTATGCCAAGATCTGGGCGGAAGAGTACGGGGAATCGGACAATCCGGACCAGTTCACCTACCTTCGTGCGTACAGTCCCTACCAGAATATCCCGGAGGGAGCCGTCTTCCCGCCGGTTCTTTTCACAGCGAGCGCAAACGACGCCCGTGTTGACCCGTACCACGCCCGCAAGATGGTGGCTAAGCTGCAGGCGGTGGGGAAGGGCGGGCCGATACTTTTCCTCGAGCGGAAGGCGTCGGGGCACCACGGAGGGACCCTGCTGTCGGTTCGGATGCGCCAGACAGCCGAGGAGCGGGCCTTTTTGATGCATTGCGTGGGAATGAATGTACCAGAGGTGCAGAGCGAGGAGATGAAAGAAGAGTAGCTCGGAGCGCGGAAAACGGAAGCAGGATTTCATGTAACCGCGGGTCCCGCTCACCTGTGGAATCGTTCCAACGACCCTGCCGGCTTGTCCGGCAGGGCTTATTTTCAGGGGCGCACAGGGTCGAGGGAGGCTGCGGCGGCGTACTTGCGGTGGGTACGAGAAGGGGCTATCCTGCGGCGGAGACGACTCCAGGACGGGAGGGCGCATGGTGAAAGTGGCCTTTACACGCGAGGAACTGAAGGGGCGGATCGAAGCGTTGCGCATCTCCATCCGTGAGATGAAGCTGGACGGCGCATTGATCCTGCAGCGCGCCGACCTGATCTATTACACCGGCGCGGCGTTTCAGGGCGCCCTGGCGGTATCCGCAAAAGCTGGCGCGATCTTGTTCGTCTGGCGGGGCCGTGGATTGATCGGAGAAGAGGTTCCGGTGGAGGTTCGTCCGGTGCGCAGTTTTGGCGCCCTGCACGAGGAGTTGAAACAGGCAAATCTGTCAGCCTGGAAGCGGATTGGACTTGAAAAGGACGTTCTCCCGGTTTCGATGCATGACCGCCTGATGGACAAACTCTGGACAACAGGCGAGACGATGGATCTTTCGCCAGCGATCCGTCTTCAGAGAAGTGTCAAAAGCGAGACGGAACTGAATCGCATACGGATCAGCGGACAAGTGCTTTCGTTGGGGTTCGAATCGCTGCGCGAGATTCTCCGAGAGGGTCTTTATGAATATGAAGCGCAGGCGTTGATGGACGTGGTGCTGCGAGGGGCGGGCGACCAGGCGGCCGGGCGGACGCGGGGGTTCAACGCCGAAGCGCGGGGAGTTGTTGCGTGCGGAGCGTCCGCGGCGGTGCCCAACGCCTTTGACGGTCCCGTTGGCCAGCCGGGACGCAACCGCCTCGCGCCGATGGGAGCGGGCAATGCGCAGATCAAACCGGGTGAACCGATCATCGTCGACCACACCGCGGGCGTTGAAGGTTACATGACGGACATGACACGCACCTACGCCATTGGTCAGCTGGAGTCGCGATTTGTCGAGGCGCACGCCTTCTGTGTCGATTTGCACCGACAGCTCTTGAAAAAACTAGTCCCTGGCTCAGTTCCTGCGGAGATTTACGAATGGTCTCTGGAGGAGGCGAAAAGAGCCGGATACGAAGAAAATTTCATGAATCATGGGGACAACCGGGTCCGTTTTATCGGCCACGGCATCGGTATCGAAATGGACGAATGGCCGGTGCTCGCCCGCTCCTTCACCGATCTGCTTGCGGAGAACACCGTGCTCGCGGTCGAACCGAAGATCATCTTCGACGATGGCGGGGTTGGGGTCGAAGACACCGTAATCGTAAAACCTGGAGGTGGCGAGTCGGTTACGATCATGGAGCTCGGGATTATCGAGGTGGGTAGGAAATCAGCGCACTGAACGAAGCGGGAAGATAGATTTTGAGATAGAAATCCTCACCAGATAGAGTCAATTGGGGTGCACGATGAGACGGTTCCTGTTTTTCCTCTGCTTGTTCGCACTGCCGCTTGCGGGCCATAGCGAACCCCTCTTTCCCGGTGTGTCAGGTGAAGCGCTAATCGATTCGCTGCAGGCGCACTTCACACCCGATCCGGCGATCGACACGCTCGATTACGGCAGTTGCCGGGACACGCTGTACGCCATCATCGACAACCACGAGAATACCGTTCAGGACGTATACACTGGCTATACGGTCAACTTTGATCTCTCTTGGGGATACGATCCAACAGAATACCTGTATGCCGACTCGATCAAGATCAACGCGGAACATACCTGGCCACGGAGCAAGTTTGACGAAAAGGAACCGTTGGAAAGCGACATGCACCATATCTTCGCCTGCTGGGAGACGGCCAATTCGGCGCGTGCGAATCTGCCGTTCGGGTATGTCACCAATCCGACGAAATGGTTCTATAACAAACACGTCTACACATCTCCCCCGGACAGTTCGGAAATGCCTCTTTACAGCCGTGGCAACTCGTCAATGTTCGAGGTGCGGGACGTGCAGAAGGGCAACACGGCGCGGGCGGTCTTCTATATGTGGGCGATCTACAAGGATTCCGATGCGATGCAAGACAACGGTCGTGGTGCGGCGAACCAAAGTTTCTTTGACTCGATGAAGGACGACCTGTTGCAGTGGCACCGTGGTGATCCGCCGGACTCGCTGGAGATTGCAAGGAGCGAAGCGATCGCCTTTTACCAGGGCAACGAGAACCCCTTCGTGCTCGACACCAGCCTGGTCGCCCGGGCGTTTTTCACGGTAGATTCCACACCCGAATCGCTAATAGAACCATCTCTTCCGGATCGGTTCGGTATCGCAAATGTCTATCCCAATCCGTTCAATCCGAGCACTTCGGTTGTGCTAAGCGTACCGAAGGCAATGGGTGTGCGGGTGGCGGTGTTCAACGTGCTCGGTCGGAGAGTGGCATCCCTGGCCGACGGCTCTTTCGCCCAGGGCTATCACACGCTCGTTTTTAACGGTTCGAATCTCGCCAGTGGAGTCTACCTGCTTCGAGCCGCGTCATCTGAAGGCAAGGTGGAGATTCGCAGAATTTCGCTTGTCCGTTGATGTTTTCCGGGGTTATAGCGAAAATAAACGGGGCTGTTTCCATTGGGAACAGCCCCGCTTCCCACCTTGCTTGCGGCGGGTTTCGGTTAGAAAGACCGGGCGATTGTCAGATAGATATCTCGCCTGACTGTCGCTCCAAATATGCCGCGTCCGCCATGAACGTTCGAGTAGGGATTCTCGGGAATCCCCATGGAGGTGAAGACAAGATTGGTGAACATGTAGTTGTAGTATTCGAAGGAACCCGCCACCACAGAGACCCGCACCGGACCCTGCCAGAAAAAAAACGCGCCGATCAACGTGACCGCATGTTGATAGTCCGGCGCCGGTTGATAGCTGTAGAGCGGGACGCTCGCGAGCATTTCGACGGTATTCGGGTCTTCGAGGTCGAAAGTGGTGTCAAGCGGAACGGCCTCTTCGCGCGGCAGCATTGTCAGGATGCCCAATTCGTAGCCATCCGCTCCCTCTGATTCCGACCACTCGAAATAAAGCGGAGCGTCCATCCGGGTGAGCGTATCACCACGGGGTCCTTGATAGGTCATTGTCGCCGGGTCCAGGGTGACGGATTCACCATCCTGGGTGATCGTCCAGGAGAAGGTGTCCGGGACGGTCGTCTCCGCGTACATGTCCACTTCCGAGGAGCGGATCTGCATCCGGTAGCGGACGAGGGTCTCCGGCATGAAAGCCGGATCGTTGGGAGCGTATTTCCCCCCAATCCCGGTCTGGTGGAAATAGAGCGCACGGCCCGTTGAATCCGCGCCCGAACCGTCCGGATCGAGCACCGGGTACATGACCACGTCGGCATCCGCGACGCCGATACGGCCGAGATCGTAGGTGGAGTGGAACTTGCCGACCCACTCCACATAGATCGTATCCATCGGTTCGCCGTTATGAATGAACGCGGTCAGTACTGGCTCCGGCTGGTAATCCTCCTGCTCCGAGGGATTGACGTCGCACCCCGTGGCGAAGATGACGGAGACCAGCAGTGCTGCCAGGATCCCGATTTGTGTAAGAACGCGGTAAATGTCGTTCTCGAATTTTCGCGCAAACATGTTTAGAACCTCACTTCGTAGGAAACCAACGGCAGAACCGGAAGCAGCTTGATATCCTCATAAGCTACCGGGTTTTCCGTGGTGTCGTAAGAGCGTGTGAAAACCGCGCGCCGATTGTACGCGTTGTACACGGTCATGATCAGCGTGGCGGGTTTGCCGAACAGGTGGTGGTGCCAGCTCGCGTTCAGGTCGAGACGGTGGTCAGCGGGGAAGCGGTAGTTGTTCAGTTCGCCGTAAATGATCTGTCGACCGTCGGAACTGAGCGCATCGTCCGGGACGCCGTCCATGCGCACGGTGTAGATGCCGATGCCTTGTGTGTATCCCTGTCCGGTGTTGTAGCGCCACTGCCCGGAGATATCCCAACGGTCGTTGATCCGGTACATACCGACAACGATGATATCGTGCCGTCGGTCCCACTTCGGGTAGTACCAATTACCATGGTTCTGGTAGGTTCCCGGGAACCGGCGCTTCGACCAGGAGAGTGAATAGCCGATCCAGCCTGTTAACCGTCCCCCGTTCTTCTTGCGCAACATCCACTCGAAGCCCCAGGCACGTCCCTCGCCGTCCAAAAAGGCGTCGGACGCCTGATGGCCTTCATCGATGGTCTGGTCCGATTCGAACACGTGGTTCAGCTTGTTGTAATAGGTTTCGAAGGTGAATTCGTGATAGTCTTTGAAATCCCACTCCCAGCCGAGCACAATCTGATCGGAATTCATCGGACTGAGCGAACCGTCCTGCGGCACCCAGATGTCGAAAAAGCTGAGCGCGTCTCCGGCGGACATCACGTTTACGAATTGCGAGTACTTTCCTCCCGCGAGTTTGAAGCGCATTTCCGGGCTGTAGTGATAGACGAATGCGAAGCGAGGATCGACGGCGGTGCCGCTGATCAGTTCGTGTTTGTACACCCGGATCCCGGGCATGATTTCCACCATCGGACTCAGCTTCCATTGGTCCTGGACGTAAGCCGAAATGTTGTAAGACGAGGCTTTGACATCGATGTAATAGGTCTCCTCTGCCTTGTTTAGAACGTCTACGGCATAGTTGCTGTACATCAGACCGGTTTTGATGCGATGGTTTTTCAGGCCAAGAAATTCATAGTCGGCGCGGAGGTTGGCGTCGTCGAAGCGATTGACAAATTCCTGGATTGTGACGTCCGGGCGGCCCTGCTCGCCGCGATCGATGAATTCGGCTCCGGATTCATACCGGCTGAAGGCGCCGCCAACCGTCAGGAAGGCTGACCTTCCAAAGACCTGGCGAAGACGCGCGGTGCCGGTCCTGTTTCCCCAGTGTACCCCCGCATATACCCGCGCGTCGTCCTCGCCGAAGTCAAAGTCGAGAGCGTCCTGCCCGGTGTAGCCGCCGACGGTAAGCGTCGTTTTGTTGCTAAGGTCAAAGTTGATCTTCCCGTTGGCGTCGTAGAAGTAGTAGCTGGGTAGGTCGGTGTCAAACGCTTTGCGGGCGGCGTTCAGCACCGGTTCCATGTAGGTGCGCCGTCCCGAAATCGCATAGGAACCGTGGCTGTTGACCGGTCCCTCGAGGGCCGCACGAGCCGAGACCAACCCCACGGAGACGAGGCCTTCCGTCTTGCGGCGGTTGCCGTCATTGGTCACGACTTCGAGCACGCTTCCCGCACGGCCCCCGTATTCCGCCGGAAATCCGCCCTTCATCAGGTCAAGCCGTTTGACGGCGTCCCCGTTGAAGGTGGAGAAGAGGCCGAACATGTGGGATGGATTGTAGACTGTGCTTTGGTCCATCAGAATCAGGGTCATGTCGCTGCTGCCGCCACGCACGTATGGGGCGCTGCTCAAATCGGACGTTGTTTTGACTCCGGGGATGGACTGGATCACTCGCAGCACATCCAGTTCCGCGCCAAGCGTCGGGATCATGCGGATCGTGTTCTGGTCCACCGGCACGACCGAAACGCGCGGGCTCTCACGTTTGGCAGCTTCGCTCTCTTCCACGGTGTACACCACATCCTCGAGCTGGATGCTCTTCGGCAGCAGTTCGATCCGCATCGGCTCCATCAGCCTATTGGTGACCGTCACGGACACATCGCGGGAATGGTAACCGAGGTAGGAAACCGCAAGCGTGTACTCGCCGGAACTCATGGCGGGGATCAGGAAAAAGCCGTCCAGATTCGTCGCCGTGCCGCGGGTGGTGCCCTGCACTATCACGTTTGCCACCGGCAAGGGCTCCCCGTTGGTGCCGTCGATGATGAACCCGCGAATAGGCTGGGCGGCCCACGCGCCAGACACGAGCAAGGTCAAAGCCAAAATGATGGCAATCCCTCTTCTGTAGAACATGATACCTTCTTTCCTCTCTGCGGCTCTTCCATCCACTGAGGCGGCCGTGGATCGCTGTTGCCGTATCGCTTTCAACGGGATAACCTGGGTGGCGTGTCGCTGAGGATCTCCGGGACAATCCCGGGCTGGTCCTCGGGGATCTCGAGTCCTGCACGGCGGAACGTGTCGGCGATGACCGCCCCGCCCACTTCCTCCAACCATTCCGCCACCCAGCGGACGGTTACTTTGCGGATCTGACCGGTGCAGACGAAGGACGCCAGACCGTGGGTCACAATCGTCATTTTCTGTAAAAGCGGCTTCATGTACCCCCGTGGCATCGCGGAAAACAGCGGGTCGTGAGCCATCAGGGCGAGGTAGCGCTCCTCTTCCTCGTGCATGTTGTACTCGAAGGGCGGTATCTCGAAGTTGAGCATCTTGTAGAGATTCGGTTCGTCCCTCGCCAGCAACGTCATCCCGATGCCCATGTTCAGAAAGGGTGCACCGGTCCACGGGTGCGACATGTACTCGATCATTCGCTCGCTGGCAGCGAAATACACAGCCTTGATCAGTTCCTCCATCGAGGGGAAGCTGCTGTAGATCGGCGCGGTCGACGCTCCCATCTTGTCGGCGACGTTTCTCGCGGAGAGCTGAGCGATCCCCTCCTCCCGAACGACGTCCAGGGCGGCGCGAATAATTTCCTCTTTTCCGAATCGAACGCTTGGCGGCATCGGTCCTGCCTCCCCCACTTTCGATAACTACTGTTATGTGACGCCAATTATATAACGTTTGTTATGTGATATCAAGGGATCGCTATTCTCAGGGCTCATGGAGACACCCTGTCTTGCGGCGGGACGTTTGCCAACCTCGTGCCAAGATTGCAAATTGGACCACATTGTCAAGTTAAAATTAATAGTATCAGTGCGTTGGTAATGCTTCGAGAGAAAATAGCGGGCGTAACATGAGGCGGGTGGTTGTTGTCAATTAAGACCATCCCATCGCTGTCGTGTTGCAATCTGAACACACCCGATCCGAGGGAAAGGCTCCGGATCGGAGATTGAAATCCGGCTACTTTCCGGCTCGAGGAGGCGGGCATTCGAAGCGGCAGGAACGCACTTTTGCGGGAAACTATCGCGTTGCAGCCGGTGCTATTACCGGTACAGATCGAACACCGGGGAGACGGCCGTTGATGAGTCGGCATGAGGATCAGGATACTGTGATTGTGGGCCCGGAGAATCCCCGGATCACAGCGCGTGAGGCGATTGAGCTGCTGCGAAATCGGCTTGCGCGGGAGTCCGGGGCTGGACGGCCGCTCGTCGTGTACGACCTCGACGCGACCCTGTTCGATAACCGGCACCGGGTACTGCAAATCCTCAGAGATACGCTGGACCTTTCCGAGGCGAAGAGATTGCCCGAAGCCGTGCGGGTGGCGGTTGCGTCGGTGACGGTTGAGGGGATGCGCTACCTGCTGAGTGAAACCCTGCGCGACTACGGCGTGGATGACCCGGAGACTGTCGCCTGGTTTCAGGAACGCTGGAAGGAACGTTTCTTCACGAACGAGTACGTCCTGTTCGATCACCCTACACCCGGCGCGGTGGAATTTGTCCAGCGTCTGCATGCCGAGGGAGCGCACTCAGTTTACCTCACCGGCCGTGACACGCCGGGGATGAGAAGCGGGACGCTCGAGTCTCTCGAAAAGCACGGTTTCCCGCTGCCCGACGGCCGCGTGTGCCACCTGGTCACGAAACCCACATTCGAGCAGCCGGACCCCGAATTCAAACAGGATGCGATCAAGATTATCCATGGCCTTGGCACGGTGATCGGAGTGTTCGACAACGAGCCGAAGCCGATGAATGTCATTGTCCGTGCGTTTCCCGATGCCGAGCATTTTTTCCTCGACACGATGCACAGCCCGGATGTGGAGCCCATCGAGCCCGGCATTTGGGTGATGCGTGATTTTATAGACTAGACTTGCACTCCTGTCCCGGGGATTCGGGATATTTGAATTCTCCTGCGACAGTTGCGCGGGACGAGTGAAACAGGGCACTTTTCCGCAACCTGAAACACGCGCGTACAAAGCACAGGATGCCACCATGACAGCCGCAGCACGTCCCATTCAGCACAGCCGGGCCTACCGTCTCCGGCGCTTCGTGAACTGGTTTCCCATGGGATTGACCTACGCGTTTCTCTACATGGGTCGGTACAACCTCACGGTATCCAAGAACGCCCTCGGCAGCCTGATGACCAACGAAGATTTCGGCATCATTTTCGCGGCGGGCACATTCACCTATGCCTTCGCGTTTCTGATCAATGGGCCGCTCACCGACAAACTGGGAGGCAAGAAGGCGATCCTGTTCGGCGCCCTCGGGTCGGGCATGATGAACCTGATCATGGGCCTGACCATCCGCTCGATGCTGCTGACGGGTCATGAGGCACACCTCCGTCTTGTCTTCAGCCTGCTCTACGCCGGCAACATGTATTTCCAGAGTTTCGGCGCGGTGGCGATTGTCAAGGTGAACGCGTCCTGGTTCCACGTGCGAGAAAGGGGGATCTTCGGCGGCATCTTCGGCATCCTTATCAGTCTTGGGATTTACTTCGCCTTCGACTGGGGGTACGGGGTCGTTGAGGCGACCAAGGCTACGCTCGACAGCCACCTCGGCTTTCTCCAGGTGCTGGTCCGCCATGTCACCGGCGCCACCAACGCAACCATCGACGAGACCTGGTGGGTGTTCATCGTGCCGGCGGTGCTGCTCTGGGCGATGTTTCTGATCGAGGTGTTCTTGCTGCGGGACAAGCCGAGCGAGGCCGGGTTTGAGGATTTCGACACGGCGGACGCCTCCTCCGGCGAGATGGACGAGGAGTTCCGGCTCTTTCACGTGCTGAAAAAAATCCTGACCAACCCGATTATTCTGACCATTGCGGCTATCGAGTTTTGCAGCGGTGTGATGCGCAACGGGATCATGCACTGGTACCCGATCTACATCAAGAGCGCGCTCCACTACGGACCGGACCATTTCATGCGCGAGCACTGGGGATTGATCCTGATGGTGGCAGGAGTGTTCGGCGGGATGTTCGCGGGCTGGCTCTCCGACCATGTATTCGGATCCCGGCGCGGGCCAGTGGCAGCGCTGCTCTACGGCTTCATGCTCGGCGGTGCTATCGCAATGGTCTTCACCCTGCGGACGCCCTGGTATGTGCTCGGCGGCATCGTGGCGTTTATGAGCCTCAGCGTGATCGGTGTGCACGGGATGCTCTCGGGTACGTCAACGATGGACTTTGGGGGGCGGAAATCGGCGGCGACGGCGGTCGGACTCATTGACGGTTTCGTCTACCTGGGCACGGGTGTGCAGTCGATCAGCCTGGGATTCCTGACGACTGCGAACTGGAACTACTGGCCTCCCTTCCTGATCCCCTTTGCGGTAATCGGGCTGGTGCTGGCGATCCGGATCTGGTACGCATTCCCGCAACCAGCGAAGAAGAGGGAGGGGCACTGAGGAGCCCATCGGTCTACGGTTTGGCCGAAAAACATCAACGAATCAAAGAAAAATCCCGCTTTCGGAAAAAACCGGAAGCGGGATTTACTCTGGTGTCATGCGGTGAGAAACGGGTTCACGCGCCAGCCGGCTGGGGAACGCCCTTCTGCACCCACTTGCGTCCGATGATCAACCCGATGGGGCTGATCAGGGCGATAAAGGCGTAGATCAGCCACATCGTGCCGCTGTCCTTCGGGCCTTCGAGCGGCATGAAATGGGCGATCATCGAACCGGCGTAGAGACCGGTGGTCGCCTTGGCGAGGAACCAGGGGATTCCTGCGAGGCCCATGTACGCCCCCACCTTGCCTGCAGGCGCGAGATTCGCAACGTACTCGAGGAAGCGGCTGGACCAGATCGCCTCCCCGAAGCTGAAGACGATCACGTAGGTGATCATTGTGGCAAGGTGGGGTCCCGGTACGAGGATGAAGGTCGTCAACGCGGAGACCGTGGTACCGATGATCATCATGGTGATGATGTTCACATTCCGGGTGAGTGCAGCGATAGTGGGCACGAAGATGACAATGATGATCGGGTTGAGCGCCTGAAACCATTCGTACCGCGCGCCAATCCCCGCGGGGAAACAGCGGATGATATAATCCGGCAGCGTCAACCATTGGTGGGCGAACAGGGTGCGCACCGGCAGCAGAATGAAAATGAAGAATAGAAACCGTGAGTCGAGAAACGGTAGCTCTCGGATCTTCTCCCATGTCGTCTTTGCCGCTTCTTCTTCCGACTCCTCTTCCGCGATTACAACACGCTGAGTGTCTTCAACCTTTTTGGTGAAAAAGAGCAGTTGAATCGCGAGCATCAGCACTGTAACGCCGATCAGCACCCAGAAGACAGTGGCCGAGCCGCCTCCCTGGCCGGCTTCGCTTTTCCCTACGGCCGCTTCACGGATCAGCGGGCTGAACAAGTCCCCTCCGACGATGCCGAGGTTCATGATCGCGTAGAGCAGGCTGTAGCCGATTGTCGCCGTGCGTGGATCGGTGTACTCTTTGACCCCTGCGTACAGCGTCGGCTGCAGAATGCCCTCGGCGATGCCCATGACAATCAGTGAGATCCAGAGCGTCCCGCCGGCGAACGATCCCATCCCTGTAGAGCCCACGAGCAGGAGCCGCCCGGCGAGCACCATCGCAAGGCAGATGGTCAGCGCCTTGCGCACGCCCAGCTTGTCGGTGATGAATCCGCCGCCGAACATGAACAGCGTCACCATGCCGGTGAATGCGGAAACGGCGACCGTTTTCATCTCATCGCTGAATCCCACTTCGCGCCCGATGAACAGCGTCAACAGGTTCAGAATGCCGAAGTAAGCGATGCCGTCGAAAAAGTTGACCTGGTTGACCAGCCAGAATCCCCGGCTGGCGCCGAACAGGATTTTCAGGTTGTCCTTGAGGCTCAGCCTCTCCGCTGCAGGCGTGCCAGGCACCTGTATGGTCGCGTCAGTGCCGGTCTCGTTCGAATCGGGCATGGTGTTTCCTCAAGGTTGATCGTCGTGAAAATCGAAGGCGTTGCGCCAATCTACCACAGTTGACGAGAGTGGGCAAACAGAAGAAAGGATTCGCACTTGTACGTTTACAGCGGCGCGAAAACCTTGACGGGAGGCGGGATAGCCGAGTTGCGGGCACATGAACACAGCCAGAGCCCACAGGCGTCCGCCGCTTCCACACGGCACGAGCAGGGCCTGCTTCAGCGGCGAACCTGCTTTACTTTCGTCATTCCAATCGAACACCCGCTCCGGTTATCCGACGAGCACGCTGCCACCGGTAAATTCCCGCAGGATGCTGGTTGGAGGCAGGTGACGGGCGAGCAGCTCCTCGTCGATTGGTACCACGGCCTTCAACAATTCCTTCAGCCGGGTAACCTCGATCCGAATGGCTGAATTATTTACTTGGGCAAGGGCTCTCTCCGCAGGCAATTTCAAAGCGTTCAACTCGAAGGGTTGAGTCGAGTTAAACATTTCGTCCGCCTCTTCCTGATAGGGGAAGATGTTGCGCAGTTCCCCGAGGCGCACGGAGGCCCACCGAGTCAATGTGTCATCGGCAGTATAGCCGCGTGCACGCAGGTCGCGCACCATTCGGCGCAACAGGCGAAGGTCGGTTGTAGAGACTCGGTTGAGATAGTCGAAATTCGGGTGCGTGAGAGCGGACACATACACTTTGAACGTCGCCGCCTTGGTCACATGCGGCGTCAATTTCGGGTTCAGGCCGTGAATCCCTTCGACGATCAGGATGCTCTGCGGACCGAAGGTCACCGCGGGTCCGGTGCGGCGTTTGTGGGTTTTGAAATCAAGCCGCGGCAACCGTACCGCCTCCCCGGAAACCAGGCGCAGCACGTGTTCATTGAACAGCTCGATGTCGAGCGCCTCGAACGCCTCGTAATTGTATCCGCCGTCCTCCGTGCGCGGAACCCGGTTCCGCGGCAGGTAGTAGTTGTCTAGTCCGAGTGCGTAGGGTTTCAACCCGAGCAACCGCAGGTGCGTTGCAAGGCGCATCGAAAAACTTGTTTTGCCCGACGAGGAAGGTCCGCTGATCAAAACCACCATCGGCCGCGGCTTTGTGCCGACGATGCGGTCCGCGATGGTGGCGATGCTCCGCTCGTGCTGCGCCTCGCTAACCTGAATCAAGTCCTCAATCTCTCCGCTGCCGCTGCGGATGCGCTGGTTCACCTGGCTGACGTAGTTCGCGCCGTGAATTCGACCCCACTGTTCGCCTACGTAGAAGGTTCGAAACAGGGTGGGGCGTTCGCGGTAGGGTTTCAACTCCTTCGTACCGTTGGGAGGCATCCGGAGAAGTACGCCAGGGGGGTAGTGGACGAGGTCCCAGGTGCCAATAGCACCGGTGCGGTCGAAAGGCATTCCCTTGAATGCGTACAAAGTCTTCCCGAAGCGAAACATCGGAGGGAGCGCTCCGGGACGGTCGTTCAACCAGGCCCAGGATCGCAGGTGGCCGCGACGCTTCAGCTCGGCGAGGGCGGCCTCGCGCTTGATCCGTACCGGCTTGATCGGCCTGTTGGCGACAATGGCATGTGCCATCGCCTCCTTGATCCGTTTCACCTCGGCGGGGAGAACGGGTTTGTCTCCCAGCAGTTGAAGGAAAAATCCGTCACCGACGCTGTAGGAGAGACGCACATCCCAGATGTTTTCGGTGGCTTCAAGGAGGAGAATCAGCAGCGTGCGCAGCGCTCGACGATGCTGTTCCTGGACGTTCGTGTCAAAGAGACGGGCCGCAACGTTGCTCATGAATCCCCCAATGGTTGCACTTTGCTGGCAAAGCCGCACAAACCCGGATTGCCCATCCCGTTAATCAACTCTCGCCGTGCCATATTTTCCGGATGCGATGCCCCCAAGAGCCCGACCTCCTCAGCGGCCCTTGAACTCCGGTTTCCGCTTCTCGAGAAACGCGAGGGTCCCCTCACGGGCGTCGTCCCCTGCAAACGTCAAACCGAAAAGGTCCGCTTCCGCGCGAAGCCCCTCGGCGATCGGGTTGTCGAGCCCACGATAGACAGCCTGCTTGGTGTGGCGGATGGCGACAGGCCCCTGGGCGAGAATCTCCGCCGCCAGCTTCTTCGCTTCGTCGAGCAACGCTTCCGCCGGAACGACGCGGTTGGCGAGGCCGATGCGATAGGCTTCCTCGGCGGTGACATTCGCTCCCGTCAGCAGGATTTCCAGCGCTCTTCCTGCGCCGACGAGCCGCGGCAGACGTTGCGTTCCCCCGAAACCCGCGATCACGCCAAGTTTCACCTCGGGCTGCCCGAAAACAGCGGCTTCCGATGCGATGCGAAGAGTGCACGCCATCGCCACTTCGCTGCCTCCTCCGAGGGCAAATCCGTTGACCGCGGCGATCACCGGCTGCGGCAGGCGCTCGATCTTGTTCAACAGAGCCTGGCCGTTCTGGGAATAGGCCTGTGCGCCGCGAGCATCCAGAGAGTTCAACTCGGAGATGTCCGCACCTGCGATGAAGGCCCTGCCAGCACCGGTGAGCACGACAACCCCGACGTCAGCCCGCCCGGCGATCTCATCGAATACCGTGTGCATCTCCTCCAGCAGCGAACGAGCGAGTGCGTTAACCTTGGGATTGTCGAGGGTCACGACAGCGATGCCATCGGATACTTCGAGGTGAAGCTTTTCGTAGTTCATGACCGGAGCCTCCCTGCTCGGTGTTGACGTGTACGAAAAACGAGGCACAGTGTGCCGGGGAAGGAATATGGCAAGAGGAAGGGGCCGACGCCAGCGCCAGAACCAAGCGAGCCGTATGCAAACCGCGGTTCTCCAGTCGCGAGGCCCGAGTCTGGCGATTGGAGGGCGAAGCGCGTACTTTTGCCCCGATTGCATTGCGCGCAAACCTTAAGGGGGAAATCATGTCTGAAACAATTCTTGTCGTCGATGATGAAGAAAACCTGCGGCGGCTGGTCACTCATTTTCTCGAGCGCGAACAGTATCGGGTGCTCGAGGCGACGAATGCGCTGGATGCGCTGCGCATCGTTGAGAAAGAAAATCCAGACATGATTATTCTCGACGTGTCGATGCCGGAGATGAACGGTTTCCAGCTCGCCGCGATGCTTCGGGAACACCCCACGGCCCGCCGTTCGCCAGTGCTGTTCCTCTCAGCACGCAAGGACATCGAGGATAAACTGCTTGCCTTTACCTTGGGGGCCGTGGATTACATGCAGAAGCCCTTCGACGGTGAGGAACTTGTTGCGCGAATCAACGCGCACCTGCGTGAGCGGCGGGAGGACAAAGTAGACCAGGAAACGATACGGATCGAAACGATCTCCCAGCTGATGATTACTCTCGCCCACTACATCAACAACTCGCTGATGGCGATGCTGGGTCACGCTCAGCTCACGGAAAACGACAATCCCCAGCAGGTGGAAGAGTTTCGCCGCTCGGTGGTTCGCGGCGGGGAGCGGATCAGCGCCGTTGTGGAGCTGCTGCGGGAGATGGCGGAACGCAAGGAGCTGGCGACGACAAGTTATGCGGGGGACAATTACACGATGTTCGACATCGAAAAGGAATTGGACCGTCGCATGGAAGAGGTCGACGAGAAGCTCAACAGCGAGCAGAGCGACCCGGAGAAGTAGACTCCCACGCAACAGAGTTCGACGGTGATCATCGCCGTGCGGAAGCCCCGTCGGAGCTGGAGCGCGGGGGGATTTCAGCCGGGGTTGCCCTCCAGGGCGGATTTGATTTCTTCAAGGACCCACGGGTCCTTTTCTTTTGAATACGCGTTTCGCAACGTTTTTTTCGTGCCGCCGGTCCCAATTTCTCCCAGCGCCCATGCGGCGTGTCCGCGGATCAGCTCCTCGGAGTCTTCCAATGCTGCGGCCAGCGGAGTCACCGCCTCACCGGACCCCCAGTTCCCCAAAGCGACAGCCACATTGCGCAGCAGGCCCTTCCGTTTTGTCCGCATTATCGCTGTTCCGCGAAAACGCGCCTTGAAGCTCTTCGAGTCAAGTGCGATTAGGTCGAGCAGCTTCGGCGCATATCTGTCCGGCGAGGATATGAGCAAGTGCGGCTCGCTGGTAGTGTCAAGCATCCGGGCGTTGTAGGGGCAGACGTTCTGGCAGATGTCGCATCCAAAGATCCGGTTTTCCAACCTCCGCCGGAACTCACGTGGAATCGGACCGCGATGCTCGATCGTGAGGTAGCTGATGCATTTGCGTGCGTCCACGGACCACTCGGTGTCGAGGGCGCCGGTGGGGCAGGCGTCTGCGCATCGGCTACAATCACCGCAGCCAAACGTGATTCCCTCTGGCCCGTCGGCGGGCAGTTCGACCGCAAGCAGCAGCTCCCCGAGGAAGAAACGCGATCCAAGACGGCGATTGATCAAAAGCGTGTGCTTGCCGATAAATCCCGCTCCCGCATCGGCCGCGATCGACCGTTCGAGCAGAGCCCCGGTGTCCACGTAAGCCTTGTACGCGATCTCCTCTCCGGCGATCCTGCCGGCGGCTTCGCCCAGCAGGAGCAGACGTTCGAGAAGCAGATCATGATAGTCCAAACCCCATGCATAGAGGGCAATTCTCCCTCGGGACGGAACTTCGAGCAGTTCCACGGGAGCCGGCTGAAAATGGTTCATCCCGACGGTGATCAGGGAGTGGCATTCCGGCCAGAAAAGGCGGGGGTCCGCTCGCCGCTCGGGATCGCGGCCCAGCCAGGCCATACTCCCGTGTTTGCCGGCCCGGAGCCAAGGCTCGAGTCGGTCTGCATGGCTGGGAGGTTGGCAGCGGGCGATGCGTGAAAAGGAAAATCCGAGGCGAAGTGCTTCTTCCTTCAATGAGCGGGCGATGTTTTCGGGGGAGGGAGCTTGTGGGCCGCGGACACTCATTTCACGTGCGGAGCGCCTCTTCATGGTGGCCGAGGATTTCGACTGCGACCGGTTTTGTGTTTCCCAAGGCACCGAGCAGCCGGTTCAATCCGCGCACCAGTAGCAGCCCCAGGGCGAGCCCGGCGATCGCTCCTACCGCCGCACCCCCCGACGGATCGGAAGCGTGCTGCGTTCCGATCAACGTGCCGCCGATGGTCGCGGCGACAGGGATGCCGAAAACGATCAACGCGGCGGAGATACGGATTCCCTCTCCCTGCGAAAGACTGACGATGTCGCCGGGGACCGCGCCCGCGCGATTGACCACTTCGATCGTCGTATCGCGTCCGTCCGCGGGGAAGCAGAGGGCTTTGGCTCCACAAGCTTCACAAATGTTGGTTCTCTCCGGACGAACTCGAAGTATTTCGCTTTTTACCGAGATCACCACTCCAACTTCAGAAGAAGGAGCAGAGGGCTTGCCGAATCGCGGTTTGTTCATCATCTTGCTTGCAGTTGGTTGCGACCGAACGCACGGATTCAGTCCTGCTTATGTGGCACGAGATGCGACGCACTGCGGTTCCCCTTGAGTTTATTTGGAAGACAGGGTTTCCCGCGGTGTGCTTCAGCTAAAGTAGGTCGCTTGGACACGTGATACAATGAGAAGCCCAACGATGGCCCCGCCTCTTGTTTCAGCGGCGGCATCAATCCGCGAGGCAGGATTTGCGACGAATAGCCATTGACGATCTGAAAGAGGGGATGATCCTCGGGCGCTCTCTGTTTTCAGATGCGAATACGCTGGCGCTGGCGGCCGGCCAGGTTCTTGACCAGCGCTATATCAATTTGATCTATGAGCACGGGTACAATTACACCTTGATCGAGGACGAGGGCTTTGAGGATGTCACCGCCTCGGATGCCCTGACCGAGACGACACGGATGCTTGCCGAGTCAGCGATGAGCCAGGGTGTGACAAAACTCTCGGCAGCACTCAAAATGAAAGCGGAAGCTGGTCCGATCACCCGCGAACTGCTCGAAGCCAACCCCGATATCTTCAGGATTCCGAACGTCGAAGCGATGACCCGCGCGGTTTCGTCGATCGTGAGGGACATCATTGACCGCAATGTCGGCCTCGTGGACGTTTTTGCGCAGGTAGCCAGGGCGACCTACGTCTACCGTCATGCGGTTAACGTGGCGGCGCTGTCCGTGCTGATCGGCCGGCAATTCGGCTACACCAGCCGCCAGCTTCGGGAGCTCGGGCTCGGGTCGCTGCTTCACGATTTCGGGAAAGTGTGCCTTGGCGAGAAGATGGGCGTCCCGAAAGGAAAACTCGAGGGGGACGATCTCGAACGGTTCAAGGAGCACCCGACTTTCGGCTCCATCCTTGTGCACAATACCGATCCGACTCTCCAGTCGGAACGGCTGACGATCCTGCACCATCACGAGTGGCAGAACGGCCAGGGGTATCCACAGGGGCTGAAAGGGGATAACCAGCCTCCGACGCGGTCGGGAGAACGGCGGGAAACGATGGTGCATCGCTACGCGGAAATCGTGGCGGTTGCAGAGGCCTACGACAACCTCGTGAATGGAAACGGCGAGGTGCCGAGGCCGTTGAGTCCCGCTGACGCGCTGGGAATGATTCTCTCGTTCAGCCACAAAAGGTTCAACCAGGCGGTCTGCCACGCGTTCAGCCAGATTGTCTCCCTGTACCCCACCGGCTCGATGGTGCAGATCCGAAAAAGCAGCGCGTTCGGGCTGGAGGGCTATTACGCGGTGGTCAAAGAACAAGGACAGGATCCCGCTCACCCGATTCTCATCCTCTATGCGGATCCCGACGGCAACCGGGTAAAACCGAAAACCTTCGACTTCAGTCAGGACAGAGATCTGTCGCTAAAGCTGATGATCTGATCCCCCCCTGCGAGAAACCTTTTTTGACATCGGTTCGTCCTATCCCTATAGCCGGAATAGTAAAACCCGTCCATCTCGATGAAAATCAGAGGGTGAGTTCATGAAGAGTACAGCTCTGCGCCTGGTCCTGGGGACGTTCCGCAGGAATTTGATGACAAATGTCCTGAACCTCGCCGGCTTGGCTGTGGGTCTCGCGGCCGCTATTATGATCGGCCTCTACGTACAACAGGAGCTCAGTTATGACCGCCAGTGGAGCCATGGCGACAGGCTCTACAGGGTCGTCGTAACCGCGCGAATCAGTGGACCGGAAGAGATCGTCTTTCCGACCGCTTCCGCATCCGTAGCGCCGACAATGGGTCGCGAGATTGACGCGATCGAAAAATGGTGCAGGCTTTGGTTCATCGGACGGGCGGAACCGGTGCACAGAAATGACATCTCGTTCCTTGAAGAAAACGTCATTTGGGCGGATTCCACCGTGTTCGATCTTCTCGATCTCAAGCTGCTCCAGGGAGATCCACGCACGGCGCTGGACCGTAAGCAGACAGTGATCCTGGACCTTGCGACGGCGCAAAGGTATTTCCCGGGCGAAGATCCGATCGGCAAAGAGATCGTTTTCAACAACCGCTATACCTATACGGTTACCGGCGTCTACCGCTGGACCGACAAACCGACCCATTTCCCGCATCCCCCGATCATCGCCAGTTTCGTGAGTCTCGATATGGATGACGACGGCACATTCCTCTCGAACAATAACCGGGTCACCCTGTTTCTACTGAAGCCCGGCGCAGATCCGAAAAAGGTGGACAAGGCGATGGAGGAAGTGGTGCGTCGCCACGATGGTGTTGTCCTTGATGCTATCGGCGCGTCCTATACACCCTGGCTGCAGCCTGTCAGGGAGGCGCATCTGGCAACCGGTTTTACCTTTAACTATGCGGAAACCGGCAGCAGACAGACGGTGATGCAGTTTATTGTCATTGCATTTTTCATCCTGCTGGTAGCGAGCCTCAATTATATCAATCTCTCGACAGCAGTCGGGGCGGGACGGGCCAAACAGGTGGGGATCAGCAAGACCCTCGGCGCAACCCGCGGCCGTTTGGTTCGCCAGTTTCTGTTGGAATCCGTGATCCTGGCGGTAGTTGCGCTCATGATTGCGCTGTTGCTGGTGAAATTGGCGCTGCCGCTCTTTTCCGAACTCGCCGGACGTGAGCTTCAATTGAAGTTGTTCGATAACCTGTCGCTTCTTCCGGTGCTGCTGGCGGTGGCTGTGGTGGTCGGACTGCTGGCGGGGACGTATCCCGCGGTGTTCCTCTCTTCCTGGAAACCTGTACAGGTGCTCAAAGGAGAACTCCGTGGCGGCACGAAGGGGCGGCGGATTCGTTCGATTCTGGTGATTACGCAGTTCGCTATTTCCGCGGTGCTTATTGTCGCTGTGCTCGTCGTGCAACGCCAGACCACCTTCCTCCGGAACAAGGACATCGGTTTCAATCGCGAGCACGTGCTCGTGCTTCGTCTCGTTGACGATGACCTGCGAGAACGCTCACAAACCCTCAGAGACGAGCTGCTGAAGATTCCCGGCGTGCTCAAGGTTGCTGCGACAAGCTCGGTCCCGACGATGTCGCAGTCGGACAATGTCTATCATGTTCCGTCACGTTCGAGTGGGGAGACGGACGTTTGGATGCAGACGATGTACATCGGATATGATTTTCTTGCCACGCTGGATATTCCAATCGCCGAGGGACGGAACTTCAGCCCGGAGATGCCCACGGACAGCTCGGCGTTTCTGCTCAACGAGACGGCGGTGAAAATGCTGGGCTGGCGGGATGATCCAATCGGCAAGGAAATCGACACCTATGCCAACGCCGAAACGATGCAGTTTGAAAAGGGATACGTCATTGGCGTCGTGAAGGATTTTAATTTCAAATCCCTGCAAAACGAGATCGAACCGTTGATTTTCAGACTTACAGACTATGATCTCTTCCTGGTGCTTCGGCTCAGACCTGAAAACATCCCGGAAACACTCTCGGCAGTTAAGACCAGCTGGCGATCCCTGGCTCCCACGGTTCCGTTCGATTACACGTTCCTCGACCAATCCTACGACCAGCATTATCGCTCTGAGATGCGCTTGGGAAGCCTGTTCCGGGCGTTCACTATCCTGGCGATATTTATCGCCGCGCTCGGCCTTTTCGCACTTGCGGCTTTTGCGGCTCAGCAGAGGACCAAGGAGATCGGGGTGCGTAAGGTGATGGGGGCGACGTCGGGGAACATCGTCAACCTCCTCGTTGTGGAATTCGTCAAGCTGGTCGCGATCGCCAACCTGGTTGCCTGGCCGATTGCGGGATGGTTGATGCACAATTGGCTGGAAAACTTTCCTTACCGAATTCATCTTGGAGTCTGGATTTTTGTTGCCACCGGGGTGATTTCGCTGTTTGTGGCGTTGGCGACAGTTTCGCTGCAGGCATTTCGTGCGGCCTCGACCGATCCTGCCCGCGCCCTCCGCTATGAGTAGTGGGTCACGAGTAACTGTTGCTGTTGCGAAAACACATCAGCGACAGTTGCTCGTGGCTACTCCTTGGTTCGTAATAACCTGAGCGCGTTGGCGATGACGAGCAGAGATGTGCCCATGTCCGCCGTGATCGCCATCCAGAGGGTCGCCAGATCGAACGCCGCGAGCCCGAGGAACAAAGCCTTCACGCCGATGGCGAAAATGATATTCGCGCGAATGATGCCTAGGCTCCGGCGCGAATGGCGGATTAGCCAGGGAAGATGCCTCAGGTCCTCTCCCATCAAGGCGACATCGGCGACCTCAATCGCGGCATCCGATCCCATCGCGCCCATCGCCACGCTGACCGTTGCAGCGGCGAGCGCCGGGGCATCGTTGATCCCGTCTCCGACCATCGCCACTGGACCACCCGTTCGCTCCAGCGATTCCACGACGCGCAGCTTTTCCTCGGGCAGCAGCGACGACCGCACGTCCTGAATTCCCGTCTGCTCTGCGGCGCTTGCGGCGGCTTCCGGATGGTCGCCCGTCAGCATCACGATGTGCTTGACTCCGAGGTTTTTTAGCTGTTGAACAGCCGCTCGCGCTCCATCCCGCGGTTCATCCGCCAGCGCGATAAGGAGCAGCGGTTTTTCCCGGTCGAACAGAATAATCCCGGTTGCGCCCTTGGCATGAAAAGTCTTCAATTCCGAATCGACCTGGGGTAATGGCCGTCCCAACTGTGCGTACAATCGCTCCCCGCCGATCCAGTATTCCTTGCCCTTCGCCCGGCCGTGCACTCCCAGACCGCCGATTTCCTCGAGGTTTTCAACAGCGGGGAGAACGACACGCTGCTCCGTGGCAAACGCGACGACTGATCGGGCCAGGGGATGCGTGCTCCTCGATTCGAGCGCCGCTGCGATGGCGAGGAGTTCGCCAGAATCCTCGCCGACGAGGGAACGGGCCGTGACCACCCGGTGCTCACCGCGGGTCAAGGTTCCGGTCTTGTCGAAGGCGACGGTTTTGACCCTGCCCGGCAGCTCGAGGAAGACACCTCCCTTGATCAGGACACCGGCCTTGCTCGACGAGGTAAGCCCCGCGATCACGCTGACCGGCGTGGAGATGACCAGCGCGCAGGGGCAGGCGATGACGAGCAGCACGAGGGCGCGATAAGCCCACGCGCTGAATTCCCCTCCGCCAAGCAGCGGACCCAGGAGCGCAACGATCGCCGCGAGCGCGAACATGGCAGGCGTGTAATATCGCGAAAAGGTTTCCACCCAACGTTCACTGCGCGCTCTGCGGGATCGCGCCTCTTCGACGAGCCGGATGATATGGGCAAAGGTCGTGTCGTTGGAGGCTCGTGTCGTTCGGATCTCGAGCGCTCCCCGTCCGTTGATCGTTCCGGCGTACACCGTATCGCCGGGCGCGACACCGGTGGGAACGGACTCGCCGGTGATCGGCGCGGTGTTGATTTCCGATTGACCACGTAGCACTACGCCATCCAGGGGGATTCTCTCGCCCGGTGCGATTTGGAGCGTGCTGCCGACTTCCACAAGGTCTACCGCGACCTCTTGCACACCGCCTTGAGTGACCACCCGCGCTGTCCTCGGCGCTTCTTCCAGCAACATCTCCACCGCTCGTCTCGCCCGCTCCACACTCCAGCTCTCCAGCAGCAACGCGAGCGCGAAGAGCACGGCCACCGAGGCGGCTTCAAACCATTCTCCAAGCAGCAACGCTCCGAACACGGCCAGGGTCATCAAGAGGTTCATGTCCGGGCGGATGTTGCGAAGCGAAAGCCACGCCTTGGGGAGCAAATACCAAATGCCGAGAACCGACGCAGCGGCGTAGAGCAGAATCGAAGGCAACGGCATCGGGGGACTCGAGGCGAGCGCGCCGGAAAATCCCACCCGCAGCGCATGAATCAGGAACGCTGTAACAATCAATGCGCCACCGGAAATGCACAAAATCGTTCTTCCTTTGCGCGTCCAGAATCCCTCGTCTTCCCGATGCGCGAGCGCTTCCGCCCAGGGAACCGCGTGCATCCCGGCGGAGGAGACGGCCGCCCGGATTGCCGACTCTTTAGGACCGCCTTCGGGGATCGAGACTGTCAACCGCGCTCGCATCAGGTCAAAAGCGAGATTGGCCTCATTCCCTACAAGCGGCAGGAGTGCGTCCTTTAGCAGGCGCACCTCGTCGGCGCAGTCCATCTCCGCAACCCGGTAGGCGTAAGTCCTTGTCATCGAAGGCGCTCCCTCGTACCCATCCGATCGTCCTGTGACGGATAAGGTACAGTTCGAACGAGGGGGATTCATCACGTGGTTCTACCATCATGCCGTTTGCGATCTCTTCCGCTAATCCTTTAGAAATAATGAGAATGGTTTTCTTTTTCGGAATGTCTTGTATGCTCAGGAGCTGTTGTTTCTGTCGTCCCAGGGTCGGGCAGGGAGTGCCGGTTTTCAGGCATCCTCTGCCGCAAAAGGCCAACAATGTTTTCATTTAAATATTGAATATAAAAGAGTTAACTCCGGCACGCTGGTTGCAAATCCCTGCCATGTCGGTTTTCCCCTGACCGAGGATCGAACACGGAGTTTCGGCATGAAATTCACTTCCTACGCCACACGCCTGGAGGGACGCACCGCGTATGTTCTGGGCGGCAAAGCGCTCGATGTGGACCTCGAAGGAGGCCTGGAGGAAGTCCTGGAGTCGTTGATCAAAGCGGGTGCGCGCCGCATCGTCCTGACGATGGGAACGATGACCTTTTTCCATTACACGCTGCTCGCCGCATTGCTGGCGACACAGCGCCGTCTGGCGTCGGTAGGCGGAGACCTGATTCTCGCCCGTGTCCCGTGGTGGGTGGAGAACACCCTGGAAAACCTGGGCCTGTTGCACCGTTTCGCCGTCGTTCCCGACGCGAGTACAGTCGAGCGGGCGGAGCGGATGCGTGTCGATCTGGACGCCCCGCGAAGGGACGCCATCGGATAGTACAGAGTCTGCCGTTTGTGGGTGGTGGCTGAGCACGGACGAGGTGTTCACCACTGAAGACCCTGCTTCAAGAAAAGCCCATGCGTTCCAAGCTTACGCAGGAACGGATGGGCTTTCCGTATGCAGAGAAAGGATCAGGCGGAAAGGATGCCCCGCAGTGCCTCTTCCAGCAGATCCAGTTCTTCGGCGATTCCCACGGTGATCCGGACCGTGTGGGGCAGGTGGAAGGGTTTCATCGGCCGAGCAATGATTCCCCGTCTCAGTAGATCGTCGGTGAACTTGATCGCCTGTTCCGGGCCATCGAGGATCACCAGCACGAAATTCGCCACGCTCTGCGTGTGACGCAGTTTCAGTTCGTCCAACAGTGCGTTGACGCGAGCCATCCCCTGTCGGTTGGCCTTGAGCGAACGCTGCAGGAATTCGCTGTCCTCGAGCGCACCGATTGCGGCGCATTCGGCGGTCCAGGAAGGTTCGAACGGCAGTTTGACCTTAAGCACGTTCTCAATGATCTCGGGATGTCCCACGCCGTACCCGATGCGGATACCCGCCAGACCGTAGATCTTGGAGAACGTGCGAAGTGTAACCACCTGGTCATGACGGTAGTCGAGGCTGTCGGGATAATCCTCCCAAAGATCATGGGCGTACTCGAAATACGCTTCGTCCATCATCACCAGAACATTTTCGGGCAGCTTCTCGAGAAAATGGCTCCATTCGCTTCGTGAGACCGCAGTGCCGGTGGGGTTGTTCGGATTGGCGATGTATATGAGTTTCGTTTTCGGCGTGACCGCGGCGAGGATACCCTCCAGGTCATAAGTGTAGTCGTCTCGGAGGGGAACTGTTTTCAGCGAGAGATCCATCGACGCCGCGATGACATAAAACCCGATGAAGGTCCCCTCGGCGGTGATGGCCTCGTCGCCGGGACGGAGATAGGTGCGGAGTGTGTGCAGCATCACCCCTTCGCTCCCGGCGCCTACGATCACGTTGTTCAGATCGAGGTGGTGATAGTCGGCGAGTGTGGAGCGAAGGGCCAATCCGGTGCGGGGATACAACGCGATCTCGGTCATAGCTTGTTGCGCCCGCTTGACAGCAAGCGGTGAGGACCCCAGAGGGTTCTCGTTGCTCGCGAGCTTGATAATGTGTTCGAGACCGGTGAGTTCACGGATTTCGTCGATGGAACGGCCCGGTTGGTACGGGATCAGGTCGAGAACGTGCTTCGGTGGTGTCGGCGGTCGCATGGGTGTGGCCGGTGACGGACTTTCGCGTTGCCAGGAACTGTATTTCTTTCTGAAAATCTACCCAGTATCGCCAATTCGCGCAAACCGGAGCTGGAGGCGATAGTCGTGCGTAAGTAGCAGAATTTCAACAAAAAACGCGGAACATTCCTCCTGGAAAGTCCCGCGCAAGGGTAGTGCCCAAATGCGTCAGATGTCCAGCGGGCGCCCGCAGTAAATGCCCAGAGCCTCCGCGGTACGAACAAGCTGGCCATCCGGATCTACGAATTTTTGCTTGCCGATCGCTTCGACGATCGGAAAGTCCAGCACGTCGTTCCCACGGAGGGCGACCATCTGTCCGAACTTGCTTTCCGCCGCCAACTCCATCGCGTGCATGCCGAACCGTGTTCCCAACATCCGGTCAATAGTCGTTGGGGTACCGCCGCGTTGAAGGTGGCCGAGAATGATGTGGCGGACGTCCACTCCAAGCCGTTTCGCCACCATTCCGGCGAACCAGGTGCCCGGCGTGTCGCTCGTGCGGCGACGATTCACGTTTTCCTCCGGGTGGGGGAGGGGTTTTGCTGCTTCTGATACGACGGCAATGGAGAAGGTGCTGCCACGCGCATAACGACGCTTGATGAACTTAAGCGCTTCATCCAGATCGTAGGGGATCTCCGGAATCAGGATCAGATCGGCTCCACCCGAAATTCCCGCTTCAAGCGCAATCCAGCCCGCGTCGCGCCCCATCACTTCGAGCACCATCGTCCGGCGATGGGATTCCGCGGTGGAGTGCAGGCGGTCGAGCGCTTCGGTCGCCACCGTGACCGCGGTGTTGAAACCGAAGGTTACATCCGTGGCGAGCAGATCGTTGTCGATCGTCTTCGGAACGCCGACGACGGGCATCCCCTTCTCGAAAAACCGCTGTGCGATGCTCATCGTACCATCGCCGCCGATGGCGATCAGGGCGTCGAGTGCGAGTGCTTCGAAATTCTCCATGCATTTGTCGGAGAGGTCAACAGTGCGCACGGAGCCGTCCGGCTCTTTCAGATCATATTCGAAAGGGTTACCACGGTTGGTCGTTCCAAGGATCGTTCCACCCTTCGGGAGAATCCCCCGTACAGCCTTTCTGTCCAATTGGGTGATCCTGCGGGTGTTGATCAGGCCTTCAAACCCGTCTTCAATGCCGATCACCTCTACGTTGTAGCGATTGAGAGCGGTTTTGACTACGGCCCGGATGACAGCGTTCAATCCCGGCGCATCTCCCCCGCCCGTGGTCACGGCGACGCGTTTCACACTCATGGGTCCTGCCTCGAATGATGAATAGATCCGAATGAGGTTGAAAACCGGAGCTGTTGTCTTCAGCTTTCCGGTCACGCCAAACGTACTAGAAAAAGACCCAAAATCAAAAGGGTGGGTCCCTTCTGCCTGAAGTTCCCGGATTCCGACAAGGGGTGCGAAGCGGCTCGGTCTATGTGCATCTTCATAGACATCAAGAAGATATTGCCAAGGGAGAAATCCTCGGTGCCTGGAAATCGGAACATCTGCCGTGGTGGAATCGTCGCGCTGCTGCTGGCGGGGCTCGTCGGCTGCGCTCCGTCACCTTCCATCGTTCGGAAAGGAGCGGGCGAGGGCTATCGTCTACACGCGGTCAACCTCTGGATTCGCGGAGAGCTCGCCGAATCGGATGTCCGTTCGCTGGTGCCGTTTGCCCGGGGTGCGGTGGTGGACACGGCGTCCCTGGCAGCGGCGCGCGATTCGTTGGAAAACAGGTTGCATCTCCTCCCTGGGCATCCCTTTGCACGCGTGTCCGGATGGCGTGTTGTGCCCAGGGGAAGCCGCATGATCGACCTCGATCTGCTGGTCGATGCCGGTCCTGTTGCGATTGTCGATTCTCTTGTTATCCGTGGAGTCCCCTCTGCTTACCTCGACGAAGTCGAGCCGCTGCTGGGCACTTCGCCCGGTGCGCCGTTCGACCCTTCGTTGTGGAGTAGCGATCTCGAAAAGGTGTACACAACCCTGTTGGAACACGGGCACCCGTTTGCCCGGGTGACGACCTCCCCCCTGGTGATGCGGGATCGCGGCGACACGGTGGGAGTGCTCGTGGGGATGGATGTGACGCCGGGGCGGAGGGTCAAACTGGACCAGGTATCCGTAAGCGGACTGGTTCGCACGAATCACCGTCTCGCGGCTCGCGCTGCACGGATCCCCCCGGGAACCACGTTTCGCCCGGAACGGCTGAAGGCGGCCCGCCGCCGGCTGCTTGCAACCGGATGGTTTGCCGACGTGTCAGAGGCGGAATTGCTCCGTGGCAGTGACGGTCGTTACGGCGTCCTCTATCGCGTCCGGGAAGGCCCGGCCGGATCCATCTCCGGGGTTGTGGGGTTGGCTCAACAGGGCGGAACGGGACTGACCGGTGCGCTCGACGCTTCGCTGATCAACATGCTCGGGACCGGAAGATCGGTTGAGGTTTCATGGCGGCGCGATTATGCGCAGGTGATCGCTTTCCGCGTCGCGTATGGAGAACCGTTCCTCTTCGGCGGTCCGTTTTCATTTCGATTTCAGTTGTCGCAGGAGGCGGCGGAGTCCTCCTGGGTGGCGCTTGACGCTTCTGCCGCGTTAGGGCTGGATGTCGGCACGGGGTGGCGGCTCTCCGGCGAAATTGCGCGACGGGAGGTGAACGCCGATTCCCTCGCGCAAGGACCGGATAGCCTGACTTACTCCCTGCTTGCACTGCAGGCCGCTATCGCCATGGACACCCGTAACCGTCCCCTGAATCCGTCGGAGGGTGGGTTTTACCGTGCCGGCGCCGAACGGGGATGGGCGCTCGGAGACAACGCGTTTTCCCGCATCGATCGGAGTTCCGTGGATCTGGAGCAATCGCTTCAAATTCGTTTCGGCTGGGTCGCCTTCGCCGGGCTGCACGGGGTCGAGGTGAGCTCGGACGCCGGAATTCTGCCTTCCGCCGAGTGGGAGAGGCTGGGAGGTGCGGCCACAGTGAGGGGGTATGCCGAGCGGAGTCTGATTGCTCCGCGCGCCGGATGGCTGAACCTGGAGCTGAGACGGCTGCTCGGGGGCGACAACCGTGTCTTTGCGCTGGCGGACGTTGCGGTGCTGGATGGAGCGGGGGACGCCGCGGCGTGGAAGGCCTCCTGGGGGCTTGGGGCGCAGGTAGGGACCGGAATCGGAGCCGTTCAGGTGGCTGTGGCGGTGCCCACCGGAGAGGGTTTTTCCGCCGCCACTGTGCACCTTATCGCCCGGACGACTTTCTAGCATCGCGCATATCACTGAAAGAGCGACAAACCTCTCGCCCTCTTCCTGACCCTGAGGCCGTATCTGTACCTTTAGGACCGCAAACATTTGTAGCGAGTGAGGGAGGTATGCAGAAAACGGTCAAAGGTCGTGTGTGGAAATACGGAGATGATGTCAACACTGACGTCATCTTTCCCGGCAAATACACCTATACGATCAACGATCCCGCGGAGATGGGCGAGCACGCCCTCGAAGACCTCGATCCCGAGTTCGCCGGGAAAGTGCAGCCGGGCGATGTCATCATCGGGGGAAAGAATTTCGGGATGGGCTCGTCGCGCGAACAGGCGGCTACCTGCTTGAAAGTGAAAGGCGTCGGCGCGATCATCGCAAAGAGCTTCAGCCGCATCTATTTTCGCAACGGAGTCAACACCGGCCTGCCGCTGATCACCTCCTCCAAGGTTCAGGATCTATTCGAACACGGCGATGAGATCGAGATCGATTTCGAGAAGGGCCTGATCCAAGGCAAGGGACAGGAGATTGCGTTTCCTCCGTTCAGTGACTTTGTCTTTGGTATCATGGATGCCGGCGGATTGATCCCATACACGAGAAAACGGTTGGGAATCGACAAATCATAAGTGCATGATTGACGGATAGCTGGGAAGCGCCGGACCGAGTTGTCCCGGCGCTTTCTCTCTTTCTGCTTCAGGAACTACCTTGTGGGCGGAGACAATGGAGGCGGCATGGAAACACCGGTCACCGAACTCGCGCTGACGCTTGGGACCTGGGGCGGCACTCCTCCGGGGCAGGAGGATCAGCTCCGCGTGGCCGAAGGATTGGCCCGCTGGGCCGCCAGAACAGGTATCCAGCTGAGGATCGAAGTGTATATGGATGCGCCCTGGGACCTGGCGGTCCTCCGATTCCTTGTTGGGCTCGCCCGGGAAACCTCTCCCGTCACTCCGGTGACTCGCCTGGAACCGAGGTCGGACCGCTGGAAGCGATTGCATCAGGAGGGAGTGACAGAGGGGGTGTTTGAGGTGCCGGTGGGGGCGGATGCCGCATCCGCACGGTTCTCGCCGCTGGGCGTCGAGCGCAGCCCCGGATTTGCCGCGGAAGCAGCCCGCGACGCGGCGCTGGCAGGAGTCGTTCCAGAAATCGCTCTCGTGGATATTTGCCGCGCCCGAGATCAGGACGTGTTCCGCGTTGCCCAGGCTGTTTCCCGTGAGCTGCTGCCGCGGAATGTGCAGCCCCTTTGGAGACTCGTGGATGAGACGGGCTTGGGCGACCCGCTGCCGGGGGCGAAACGACCTCGGTCTTTGGCCTCCTGGGTCCGATGGTTGCGAGATGAATGCGGAATTTCGGAAACCGCGATGACAGTTCAGGCTTCCGATCTGCGCGGATTGGGCCTCGCGAACACGCTTGCAGGAGTTCGCGCGAGCGCGGGCGCGGCCACTAGCCTCTTTGGACTTGGTTTGCGAGCCGGTTGGGGCGCCACGGAGACCATGCTTATCCACGAACTCGGAACGGGAGCGGCGCTGCACGAACTGTTGGCGCTGCAGGACGTGCTGGTCGCAGAGGGACGGCGGGATGATTTCCGGCCGGTGAGTGGCCGAAAGGTGTGGCAGATGCTCGGCGGTACAACACCCGAAGACCTCTCTTCAAAATGGAAAGCACAGATCGCCCTAGATGCAAGAAAACTGATTGGCCGCGATCCTGAACCACTGTTGACTGCTCTCTCCGGGCACGCCGGTTTACTGCACCTGATGCACCGTCGGCATCCTGAGCTCCACTTCGAGAGCGATGGATCGGAGTCCCTGGCTATCAGCGCTCGATTCGAAGAGCAGTTCGACACCGGACGCCAACAGCCTATCGCATGGAGTGAACTGGAACCACAGGTGAAAGCCTCTTTACTGCTTGAGGACAAAAGCGGGGAGGGCGCTGGCACGGAGACAGGCTCTCCGCAGACGGATGGCAACAACGGGGTGAGCGCCCACTGAACCGATCGTTTTGAAGTGAATTCGATCGGCGCCCTGCAGGATATCACCCCAAAGCGGGGGAGATCCCTTGACAGCGGATGAGTCGGCGAGTATATTTCGGTCATTGCCGAAATAACAAACAATGATGGGCGCCACCCCCAGTGCTTGAAGGGATATTTCGGTAAATCACAAAAAAGCTGAGAGGCCCGTAGGGAATGATAATTTTTAGGGATCGGAATGGTTTTTTCCGTCTTTTCTCCTGGGGAAGGTAACGTGAGTGCGAACGAAGTATTCAAAGCATTAAGCGATCCGACTCGCAGGGATATCTTGCGTCTGCTTCGCAAGCGGGACATGAGCGCCGGGGAGATTTCTGATGCATTTCCCCTGGCAAAATCGACTCTTTCAGGGCACTTCAACGTGCTTAAAAGCGCCGACCTCATTGTCTCGGAGCGTCAGGGGACGAGCATTGTGTACAGTCTCAACGTGACAGTGTTTGAAGAGGCGATGGGAGCGGTCATGGATCTGATGCGGGTGGGAGAGCAGGAGCGGCGTCCACCGCAGGAGGGAGATTCGAGATGAACGCGGATGGAAAGGTCAGCGTAAGGAATGATTGGCCGGCGTGGTTGTTGATCCTTGTGATGTTCTGCCTTGCGATCGCGCTCTGGCCATCCAGTCCGGAGAGGATGCCCGTTCACTGGAATTGGAAGGGTGAACCGGACGGCATGGGGGGCAAGTTCGAGGGACTGCTGATCATCCCCCTGATAACCCTGGCAATCTACCTCCTGATGGTGGTTCTTCCTCGAATCGATCCGGGACGTGCCAATTACAGGCTTTTTCGCGGACCATACAACGTAATTCGGATGGCCATCGTCGGTGTCATGGCCGCGATCTATTTCGTCATGGTTGCGGCGCAACGGAATCCGCAGCTCAATATCGTCGCCCTTGTGCCCGTGATCATCGGCTTGATGTTCGTCGTCTTCGGCAATCTGATGGGAAAGCTCCGGCCGAATTGGTTCGTCGGCATCCGGACGCCGTGGACGCTGACCAGCAAACTTTCCTGGACACGGACACACCGTGTTGGAGGGGTGGGAATGGTGGTGTTGGGGCTGGTGTTAATGCCGCTCGGGTTCTTGAAGACCAACGCCTCGCTCTGGATACTGCTCATCGGGGTTCTTGGCTGGGTAGTGTTTCTTCTCGTCTTTTCCTACTTCGTCTGGCGCATCGATCCGGATCGGGTGCCACCGGCCGGAAGCAGACCCGCGGATGAGGAATAGTCCTTGTGTCTGTTCGCGCACCCGAAAGTGCGAAGTATTCTTCTCCATACTTTTGCTTGTCACACTGAATAGTCCACGCTGCGAGCCACGATTGTAACAACTTGGAGAAGTCGGAAATGATCTTTGAATGTATAAGATTTTCCTATATACACATACACACATATAGAATCTTTTAAGACTTTAAAACGGCAAGTTCACGTTCCAGTTGGTTCACCAGTTGATCCAGACGGTGTGTCACAGCTTGTACAGTTCCTGGATCGTTTAAATCCGCCCCAGCGCGTTCGAGCAGAGTCATCGGGTGGTCGCTCCCGCCAGCACGAAGCAACTCGAGATAGCGTTCGACAGCGCCGCTTTCTTCCTCGTCGATGGCTTGGAAGAGTTTTGCGGATGCTGCGTAAGAGGTTGCGTACTGGTAGACGTAATAAGGGCTATGGTAGAAATGCGGGATGCGCGCCCAGGTGATCTGATAGAGTTGTTCGCTATCGATCGAGTCAGCGTAGTAGTCATTGAGCAATCCCGCATAGATCTCGCCGAGCACAGCTGCTGTGATCGGCTCACCGTTCTCGACGTGCCTATGGGTCCGCAGTTCGAAGTCCGCGAAAAGTGATTGAGTGATGAACGTCCCGACTGTACCGTCTATGGCGTGTTGCAGAAGTAGCGCACGTTCTTCCGGGTCTTCCGATCGGCGGAGCAGTTCATCGAGGAGCAGCGCTTCGTTCAATGTGCTTGCGACCTCAGCGACGAAGATTGTGTATTGGGAGTAGACGAACGGCTGCGCTTCGTCGGAAAGAAGCGAATGCATCGTGTGGCCCAGTTCATGCGCGATAGTAAAAACGTCATCGAGCGTGTCCTGATAGTTCAGCAGCATGTATGGGTGTACGCCGTACACTCCCGCTGAATAGGCCCCGCTGCGCTTTCCTTCGTTTTCGTAGACGTCGATCCACCGCTCCTCGAATGCCCGCTTCATCCGCTTGCCATAGTCCTCTCCCAGCGGTGCGACCGAAGAAAGGATCAGATCGCGTACATCTTCGTACGGGTACTTCTGATCAAGTTCGACGAGCGGCACAAAGCCGTCGTATAGATAGTACTTCTTGAGACCCAGCGCTTTGCGGCGCAGCCTGTGATAGCGCTGCAAGGGAGAGGTGTTCTTGCGTGTCGTGTCCACGAGTGTTTCGACGACGGAAACCGGCACGTTGTCGCCGTGCAGCCTGGATTCAAGAACAGATGGATAGTTTCGTGCCTGGGCGTGGAACCACCCTTTCTGGAGCACTCCGGCATAGATCGAGGCGAAAGTGTTTGCGTTGGCCTGATACCGCGAATAATGCGAACGGAACACCTTCTCGCGGTCGGACTGCTCGCGCAGCGTGGTGAGCAGGGAGTGGTAGGTGCCGGGGGTGACGGTAACCTTTTCTCCTGTTGAGAGGGCGACCTCGTCAAAGCGCGCGTCCGCCGTGGAGAGCATTTGGTAGCTGGACGACGGTGTGCTCGAAAAGCGGCCGGAGAGGGCCAACAGGCGTTCTCCCTGTTCGTTGAGCACGTGCTCCGCCTGCCGAAACAGCTCCTCGAGGGCAAAACGGTACAACGCCAATCCCTCGTTCTCTTCCATCCAGCGGCGCACTTTCTCGATCCCGATGGACAGCACTTCCGGGGAATACCAGGAGATTGCCGTGTTGAACCGGGCGAATAGCTCCTGCACACGCTGGCGGCGGCCGTCCACCTCGTTGTCACGCTGGTCCGTGTCGAAGGCGAGCGCCGGGTAGTACCAGACGCGATACGAGAGGATTGAAGCTTCGTCGTGAAGGCGCAGGAAGTGCAGGAGCCGGCCGCCGCTTTGATCCTGCAAGGTTCCCTTGAAAGCGGCGAGTTTCCCGATATGCGACTCGAGCTCACGCATCGCCGCATCCCACGCTTCCCAGTCGGGATAGATGTCGGACAGGTTCCAGCGATAGCGATCCTGAATCTCGTCGCGGACGCGGGACCGGGTGTGCTTGCCGGTGGTCTCGCTCATTGCATCCTCTCGTTTATCGTCGGGGAAGTATGGGCAGCAGGAGTGGCACGAACAAGGTTTGGCCAGCCTGAATGGAGAGCCCGGGAGTGCACGGGGGCATGAAAAACCCCGGATGAAGGCTCGTCCGGGGCTCACGGAATGAACTGTCTGCAGCTGTCTTAGAGCATCCCGATTGTCTTCAGTTCCTTCTCCAGCTGTGTAACCCGCTGGTCCATCTCCTCGACGATCGCCTGGTAGGTGGCGGGATCGGTCATGTCCACGCCCGCTTTCTTCAACAGACTGATGGGGTGGTCGCTGCCCCCGGAACTGATCAACTCGAGGTAACGCTTCACGGCAGCTTCCCGGTCCTTCTTCTTGCCCTCGGTGATCTGCTTGTGCAGGGCGGTGGAAGCGGACAGCGAGGTGGCGTACTGGTATACGTAGTAGGGCTGGCCGAAATAGAAGTGCGGGATCCTCGCCCAGACGTTTTTGTATCGGTCCATGTTGTCATGGGTGTCGCCGAAGAAGTCCTTGTAGCTCTTCAGGTATGCCTGTTGCAGGACTTCAGATGTGATCGGCTTACCCTGCTCCGCGAGGGTGTGCGCCTTCAACTCGTAGTCGGCAAACATGCTCTGGCGGTAGAAGGTGCCCACGATCGCGTCAATGCGTTGTTCGAGCAGAGCGGCGCGAACCTTCGGATCCTTTTCGTGTTCGAGCAGATAGTCGAGCAGGTTTGCTTCATTCAACGTGCTTGCCACCTCGGCGACAAAAATGGAGTAGGCCGATGTAGCGAAAGGCTGGTTCTTGTCGCTGTAAACGCTGTGCAAGGAATGTCCGAGCTCGTGCGCGATCGTGAACACGTCGTTCATCGTGTCCATGTGGTTCAGCTTGACATACGGATGCACTCCGTACAAACCCTCGCTGAACGCGCCAGACTCCTTGCCCTCGTTCTCGTACACGTCAATCCACCGGTCGTTCAAGGCCTTTCGCACGATGTCCTGGTAGTCCTTGCCGAACACGGCGGTGGCACCGATTACCATCTTCTTGACGTCGTCGTATTCCCAGGTCTTGTTCGTGGTCACGAGCGGCAGGTAGGCGTCGAAATAGGAGTAGGTGTCAAGTTTCAGGACTTTCTTGCGGAGCTCCTGGTAACGGCGCAGGGGACCCGATCCCTCCTTGGCGGTCTTGATCAGCGCCGTGTATACGTCGGTGGGGATGGCATCGGAATCAAGGCTTTCTTCGAGCACGCTGCCGTAATGACGGCTCTTCGCCTCGAACCAGTTGCGCTGTACCGTGCTGTTATAAATAGCGGCGAAGGTGTTCGGGCTGTTGTCATAGATCGTGAAATGCGCCTTCTGCATGGCGTCCCGGTCCGCCTGCACCCTCGAGGTGCCCAGCACCATCGCGTAGTTGCCGGGCGTGGCCTTGAGCACGGCCCCGTCCGACAGCGTGACATCGGGCCAGTCGGCGTCAGCGGTGGACAGCATCGGGTGCAGATTGGTCACGGCGTCTTCAAGCGGGCCCGCGTTCGAGAGCAGCTCCTCGCCCTCGGCGTCGAGAACATGCGAGGAGAGGCGGAAGGCTTCCATCAGCGGGAAAGTGTAGGGTTTCAGCTCACCGTTGCTTTTGATCCACGCGGAGACCTTCTCCTTGCCCAGGCTCAGCAGTTCGGGAGTGAACCAGGACGTCGCCGTGTTCATTCGGCTGAGCAGCAGGTTCGCCTCCTGGAACTTGGACTGGGTCATGTTGTCCCGCTGGTCCTCGACGGAGGAGAGTTCGGTGTACACAAAGACCCGCTGCCCTTCGAGCTGCATCGCGTCTTTCGCCTTGAGCACCTTCACAAGCTGCCCAGCGTTGTCTTCCGCGGTCAGGGATCCCTTGAATGTGGCGAACTCGGCGATTTTCGCATCCACGTCGTTGTACGCTGCCTGCCAGGCGTCCCAATCCTGGTAAATGTCGCTCAGATCCCATTTGTACTTGTCGGGGATTTTGGATCGGTCCAGGGTGTTCGGCTTGGCGGCGGCAAACTGCATTGTGGTAACTAGCGCAAGCAGTGCGATGAAGGCTAAGGTGCGCAGTTTCATGAGGCAGACTCCTTTCACCGGCTCGGTGAGAATTGGTTGAAAAACGTTGAGAACAAGGGAATATAGGCGAGTCAGGGGCAGACAAAGCATGGCAGGAGAGCGGGGAAAAGGGGAGAGAGAGAAAACCCGTAATCTCGCGTCGGAGAGGTAAGTTGTGCCGCGAAGCGGATGGATGTGTGGTCCTGCAGAATTTCAGTTCGAGACTATTTGAGCAGAACAACTTTCCTCACCTGCACCTCTCCGCCGGACGTTCTCGCGACGATGAAGTAGATCCCGCTCGCGTCTCCGTTCCCGTCAAAGATGAGTCTGTGTGCGCCTGGGGCTATCCGGCCTTCGTGAAGCACAGCGACCTGGCGGCCGAGAATGTCCACAACCTTGACGCGGAGGCCGGCGGCCCGAGGCAGCGTCACCGTAACCGACGTGGTTGGGTTGAACGGGTTGGGGTACGCGGGACCCAGTGAAAACGTCTTTGGCAGAGTGCGTGGAATGCGCGCCGAGGTCATTGGTGACTTTTCACCCCGAATCACAAGCGTGCTGAAGTGAGCGACATTCGAAAAAACGCGGTTGCGTGAACTATCCACCATCGTGTTGCTGATTCCGGACAGGTCGAAAATGATCGTATCACCTTCCACCTCGGCAAAAGCGAGCGATAGGGTCGTTGGATCAATACCCAGTTTGTTCAACAGGCCCCGCTTGAAGACGAGGCCAACGAACAGGGGACTGTCGAACACATAGGGTTCGCTGAGCGTATCATTGACAAAAACCTGGAGGTCAAGGCCGTTGACGATTCCGTGGCTGCCCCGCACACTGTCTGATTCATCTTTGATGAATCCCGGGATGGAAATGTGCAGTCGGATATCTTCGTGCAGGCATCCCTTCGGGAAGTAGAGCCGTCCCCCGTTGAGTACGTTCAACGGGTGTGGTAGACCGCTGATCGTCCAGGCTTCGCCCTCCTGGAGGGTTTTCACATCCTTAACTTTTTTCTTGCCCTTCGCGTCCCGGGTGATGTGTATCGTGTTATCGCCGGTTGTATCCGAGCTCTCGGCAACCACCAATGAGCTGCCCGAACCGAACTCTGTGTTGGCGACGACCAGGGCGTACCCCGTCGTGGTGACCTCAAGAGTGTCCCCTTCCGTGAACGTGCCGATGGGGGCACCCTCCAGCGACCAGGTGGCGGCCGCTTCCGTACATCCGTGGAGCGTGTCGCATTTCCACGCGGTAAACTTTATACGGTCGCCGACCGTCAGAATGGTGTCGCCGGGGGAAACAATGATGGAAGGCTGCTCGAAATAGTCCTCGCTGTCCGGCTGGGTGATGGTGACCGCAACCGTGTCGGACAGATCCCCGAGACTTGCAGTGATGATTCCCACGCCCGGTTTCAAGGCTTCGAAAACGAGGATCGAGTCGATCGCGCCGAGCGAATCGGGGATAACCTCCCAGACGAGGGAGGTGTCCACCACCACGCTGTCCGAATCCAGATAGACAGCGTTCAGATCTGCGGTTGAGTCCACTTCGAGCGCAAGCGGTGGGGTCTGAATGACGACCGCCGGCAGCGAGAACGAGGCGGAACATAGACCGAGCGTCAACGTCAGAGCTGCCACGGAGACAGCGATTGCCTTCTTCATCGATTCCTCTGGCTGATAGGACAAGTACGGGGGGACGTCCCAAGAAGATAGTTAACAGGACGAACGATCCCATCGTTGTGATCCTAGTCACCCGAGAGACCAAAAAAGCGAAACAACGAAAAACTCTCTTGCTTAAAAAACAATATTTTGCCTTCCCGTACATAAAAAAGCCCGGGGCAAAACCCCGGGCCAGCGTAGTAGTAAATGGGAATTAGATCTTACCCGCTTTCTTAAGCTCCTTTTCGAGCTGGTCGGTCAGCTCCTTCATTTTGGCGTTCATAGCTTCGGCAGCGGCCGGGGTGGACCAGTCCACGCCTGCCTTTTTCAACTCGTTCATCGGGTAGTCGCTGCCGCCGGACTTGAGCAGTTCGAGGTACTTGTCGATTGCTTTCTGGCGGTCTTTCTTCTTCCCCTTGGTCATCTTGTCGTGCAGCAGGGCGCCGCCGGAGATGCACGTCGCATACTGGTAGACGTAGAACGGTCGCTGGAAGTGGCTGATCCGCGCCCAGGTGTTCCGGTACCAGTCCTTGTCGTCGTGGCTGGTGCCGAAAAAGTCAGTGTAGCTGTCGAGGTAAAGCTTCTGCAGCACCTTCGCGGTGATCGGTTGGCCTTCCTGCACCCCCTGATGAGCTTTCAATTCAAAATCGGCAAACATCGCCTGGCGGTAGAAGGTTGTGTGAATGTTGTCGATCTCGCGCTCAAGCAAGGCGATGCGCGTGTTGGGATCTTTTTCGTGATCGAGCAGGTAGTCGAGGAACAGCATCTCGTTGACCGTGCTCGCCACCTCGGCGACAAAAATCGTGTAGCCGCTGTTGACAAAGGGTTGGTTCTCATTGGAAAGCACGGTGTGCATCGTGTGGCCCATCTCATGCGCCAGCGTAAAGGCGTCCTCCATCGTGTCGCCGTAGTTCAGCAGCATGTAAGGATGTACGCCGTAGACTCCGCTGGAAAATGCGCCGCTGCGTTTTCCTTCGCTCTCGTAGACATCGAACCAGCGCTCGTCGAAGGCCCGGTCCACTGTCTGCTGGTAGTCTTTGCCGAAGAGCTCCACGGACTTGACGATCATCGGCCGGGCCTGCTCGTAGGTAATCGTCATATCGACATCGACAAGCGGCATGTAGCTGTCGAAGTAATGGTATTTGTCAAGGCCCAGCACTTTCTTGCGCAACTTCATGTAGCGCTGAAGCTGGTCCGCGCCCGCCTTCGCGGTGTTGATCAGGTTTTCCATCACGTAGACGGGAATGTCGTTGCCGTCCAGCGCCATCTGCGCGTCGGACTCGTAGTTACGAGCCTGCGCGTACGCCCAGCTTGACTGCAGCGTCGCGTTGTAGATCGCGGCGTAGGTGTTCTCATAGTCGTTGTAGACGCTGAAATGGCCTTTGAACATCGCCTCACGGTCCGCCTGGTTCTTAAAGCTGAACCTGGAGAGTTCATAGTTGCCGTGCGTCGCTTTCATCTTCGTGCCGTCCGCGAGGGTCACCTCGGGGAATTTCACATCGGCCGTGGAGAGGGCGCTGTACTGGGATCCGCCACCGGTCGCTGGCCCGAAGTAGGAAAGCAGCTTCTCACCCTTGGCGTCAAGCGTATGTTCGGCCTGCCGGTAGGTATCCATCAGGGTGAAACGGTAGATCTCGAGACCCGGGGTCTCATCGATCCATTTGACCATGGTCTCCTTGGGGATTTGCAGCAGTTCCGGGGTGAACCATGCGGTCGCCTGCCCGAACCGGGCGAACATGATCTGTACCTGCTGCAATTTCGCCTGCACTTCGTTGTTGCGCGTGTCGGTCTGGTACATCAGGCCTGGATACTGATAGACCTTGTAGGCGAGCATGCCCAGATCGTCATTGAGTTTCATCACGTCAAGGATCGTCTGGGCGCCTTGGTTCAGTTTTCCTTCGTAGCCTTTGTACTGGTCCATCAGGCTCTGGACTTTCTCCATGTCGGTTTGCCAGGCGTCCCAGTTCTGGTAGATGTCGCTGAGGTTCCACTTGTACTGATCGGGGATCTCGTCGCGGTTCAACGTTGCCGGCTTCGCCAGCAGGTTTCCTGTGACTATAACCAGGGTGAACAGTGCGGCGAGAAGGGAGACAACAAATCGCTTGTTCATCTCATCCATCCTCGTGTTTGGGCGGGTAGTTTCCGCCGAGGGTTTCCGGCCCTGTTTTGCTGTTCCCACGATAGGCATTCGGAAATGGACACACAAGTCACGGCCTCCCTTCGGACAAGCTGACCGGCATATGCCGCCAACCCGTTGAATCGAGCCCAGACAGCTTATCCGCGGGGACGAGAACATCCTTTACATTTGCGTTGCCGTTGTCGTACAACCATCTTTTCGCTGTACCGTTTGCCGGAGGTAAAGTGAATTTTCGTCGGGCCGGGATTGCACTGCTCGGGTTTATAGTTCTGACCGCCGGGAGCAAAACTTTAGCGGGGCCGGGCGACGATGTCGCCACCCTTGCAGCAGAAGGGCGCATCTCCGCGATCGAAGCGGGCCTCTCGGGCGGCCTCTGGAACGGAACGGACAGCGAAACGCTCGCCAATGCGGTGCTCGAAACCGACGGACTCGCTTCCCTGAGGCAGTTGGAGCAGGTCGCCAACAGCAGTGATGCGGGCGCGAAAGCGAAAGCCTATGCCTGGTTCCAGATCTGGGGGTACGGCCAGCTGGCGGGTGATCGTTCACGGGTCAACCAGGCGCTCGCCGGGATGCGGGTGGATCGCGCCTTCTCGGAAAAACTGTACGGCGGACCATTGCCCGAACCCGAACCGGAAACCGTCTGGGCGGTGCAGATTGGGGCGTTTGGCAGCCGCGCGAATGCTGACCGCCTCGCGAATCAGCAGAAGAAACGCGGCTTCACCGTCACCGTGGAGCCGTTGAAAAGCGGAGGCCGCACGCTCCATGCGGTCTGGGTCGGGCGGTTCGGCAGTCAGAAAGACGCATCGAGTTTTGGCGTTAAAACCTACGGCACCGAGGGTCGTGACTTTCGCGTCGTTGAACGGACTCCGTGAGTAGGAGCTCTCTAAGTTTCATTACGAGAAATGGCGACATGCCGGCATGACGAAGCAATCTTGTGGTTCTTCGGTGTATTTCCTCTTTCGCAGAAAGTCCAAACACAAGTAAGCCCTGTTGGACGAGCTAACAGGGCTATTCATTCGCACTCGCGGTTGATCAGCTACACCACCGCCTTCAGCGCCTCACCAAGTTTCTGCAATCCCTCTTCCATCTCATCCTTCGTGATATTGAGGCTCGGGCGAACACGGATCGAGGTGAATCCGCAGGGTAGCATCGCCACACCGAGTTCGTTCAGTTTCTTCAGCAGGGCATTGCGTGTGGCTCCGTCACGGATGGTCAGCGCGCCCATCAATCCCTTTGCACGCGGGTTCGAGACAACCGTCGGGAAATTCTTCTGGAGCTGCTGCAATCCCTTCAGCAGCACGCCGCCGACCGCGTTCACGTTGTCCAGCAGCCTGTCCTCGTCTATTACGCGGATGTAGTGTTTCGCACGGACCATGTCAACGAGGTTGCCGCCCCAGGTGGAGTTGATCCGGCTGCCGACGTGGAAGACGTTGTCCGGCACTTCGTCAATGCGCGGTCCCGCGACAAACCCGCAGACCTGCATCTTTTTCCCGAAGGCGAACATGTCGGGTGTCACACCAGTCTGTTCGAGCATCCACCAGGTGCCGGTCAATCCGAGGCCTGTCTGCACCTCGTCGAAAATCAGCATCGCGTCGTTCTCGTCGGCGAGTTGGCGAAGCTGGGTGAAGAACTCAGGCCGGAAATGGTTATCACCGCCTTCTGCCTGAATTGGTTCGATGATGATCGCAGCGATATCGTCGGGATAGTCGAGAAACGCCTGTTTGATCTCCTCGATCGACTTCCGTTCGCTGCTGACGATGTCGCCGAGGTGCTCCTCGATGGGGAAAACCACCTTCGGATTGGAAACGCGCGGCCAGGTGAACTTCGGGAAGTAGCGGATCTTGTCCGGCAGTGTGTTGGTCATGCTCAGGGTGTAGCCGCTGCGCCCGTGAAACGCTTCCCGGAAATGCAGCACTCGGGTGCCCTTCTCACCCTTGACTCCCTTGGCGAGGTTTTTCCGCACCTTCCAGTCGAACGAAGCTTTCAGCGCGTTTTCAACCGCCAGCGAGCCCCCCGCGACGAAGAACGCGTAACGGAATCCATCGGGAATGGTTGTATTCCAGAAGGTCTCCACGAAATCCGCCATTTCCCGGGTGTAGATGTCTGAATTGGACGGGTTGTGCACCGCGACCCGGGCGATCTCCTCTGCTGCCTCTCCGGTGACGATTTTCGGGTGATTGTGCCCGAGCGGGTTTGTCGCAAAGAAGCTAAACAGATCCAGGTACTCCCGTCCCGATCGGCCGTCGACAAGGCGGCTGCCGTGGCTTTTTTCGTGGTCCCACACGAGGTCCATACCGTCAATATACATGTGTTTTTTAAGGACTTCGTGTACGTTCTTATACGCCGTTCTGGCGCTCATCTCACCCTCCCTTGACACTTTCAAGTGCTTGATGCTGCTCCTGGCCAGTCGACCGTCTGCCATTCCTCAAGACGGCGGGGGAATCTGCTGCGTGTTCGCGGCAATTCAACCCGGGGACCGCGTCAAGCTATGCGACGGACAAGGAGGGGGCAAGGGCCCTGGGAGATCGGGTTCTCCGGTGTCTTCCGGGCTGTTTTTGGGCGGAGAAAACCGGTCAAGATCGGGTGCTGGACAATTTCCGAATCAGGATCCGTTTCACACGGCTCGGATCGGCCGCCACTACCCGGAGCGACCAACGGCCGGCCAGCACGGTTTCGCCCATTTCCGGGATTCTGCCGAGGGCGTCGATCATCAATCCGCCTGCAGTTTCGTATTCGCCCTGCGGTAGTTTGATGCCGAAATGCTCTTGCAGGTCATCGAGGTAGGCCTGCCCCTGCACGAGCCAGGCGCCCGAGGATACCTCGCTGACCAGGTTGTAGCGGCGATCGTGCTCGTCCTCGATGTCTCCGACGAGTTTCTCGATCACGGCTTCGAGGGTGAGGATGCCAGCCGTGCCGCCATACTCATCGACAACCACGCCCAATCCGGTTTCCTTCTTGCGGATCAGTTCCAGGAAGCGAGGAACTGTGGTCTGCTCCGGGACAAAGATGGGTTCGAGCAGGGCGTCGTGAAGCGTGGCGGGATTTTCTAGCAGGCGCTTGGCATGAAGTATGCCCACGATGTGGTCGATGGAGTCCTCGTATACAGGGATGCGTGAAAATCCCCGTGCCTGGACGAGGTGCACCGCCTCGCTGATTGGAGCATCAAGCGGAAGGGCTGAAATTGCCGTGCGTGGCACCATCAGTTCGCCAACCCTCATTTCACGGAGCGAAACCGCATGGTCCAGCAGCTTCACCTCGTCTTCTGGGAGAGCCCCGCTGCGTCTCATGTCTCCCCAGATTCCTCGCAGCTCCCCGAGCGTCAGATTGACCCGGCGGGTAGCCGTGGCATCGACGCCGAAGATGCGCAGCAGCAGATTGCTGGAGCCGCGTGCGATCTGGATGAGCGGATAGAGAAGGATGTAGGCGATTCGGAGCGGCCACGCGACTGACATTGCCCACCGCTCGGGATGTTCCCAGGCGATTGCTTTTGGCAGGATCTCGCCAAAAACAAGAACCACCGCTGTACTCAGCAGGACGATTCCCTGGATCTTGAATCCCATTTGCTGGAGTATAACCGCGGCGAGCGAACTGTATACGACTCCGACGAAATTCGTGCCTACCAGCGTTGTCGAGAACAGTAGAGAAGGGTGTTCATACAGGTGCCGCGCAGCCTTTGATCCGGGACGGCGATGCAGCGTGTACACTTCCATGGCGAGCCGTCCGGCGGCCGTGTAGGCGGTTTCGCTACCCGAAAAGAATGCCGAAAGCAGCAGCGCGATCGCAAGCAGGATATAATCGCCGCTCATCACAGCACCACCGCTTCCGCTCGTCCGGCCGTAGCTTCGCGGATCGCGTTCAGGATGAACGGTGTACGGCTGAGCGGAACGTCGAGCACCAGGGTCAGGGTGTCCGCATTAGCAGCCGGGGGACCGACGCGCACTCCCTCACGTTCGGCGAGAGCGTACACCACTCCCGCGCGATCGTGCGGCACTGTGACCTGAACGGAAGATGTGAGCGTCACAATCCGTACGGGAGCATTCGCAATCGCTTCCGCCGCCGTTCCTCCATAGGCTCGCGCAAGACCGCCCACCCCGAGTTTGGTGCCTCCGAACCATCGCACAACACCCACCTGAACACCCCAGAGACCCGCGCCTCGTATGGCGTTCAGGATCGGCTGGCCAGTGGAACCGTGCGGCTCGCCGTCGTCGTCCCAGCGCTCTTCGCCATCAGGGGGAGGGGCGAGACGCCGCGCCCACCCGATGTGGCTCGCATCATGGTACTGCTTGCGCCAGGTCTCGAGCAGATCATCCGCTTCGCCGGCGCTGTTCACCGGTGCAGCCAGCGCCAGGAAAACAGACGCTTTTTCGCGAGACTTTGCCTCGCCGCCCCCCGTAAGCGTACGGTAGGTGTCCTGCGTTTCTGGAGTTCCCATCGCAACATGAGGACGGCGGTCGCCAGCGCGAGGATCTCCCAGCGCTTCAGCGGACGTTTCACGCCGGCCTCTCCTCTCTGTCGTTCGAAACGGCACCGTGGGTGCGATTGAATGCCGTGGAATACTCAATAGTAAGAAACGCCGCGATCCCTCCGCATCTTTTCGGAAAGGCGTGTTCAGCATGGTACCCGACTAGAGGGACCGAATCCGCGTCCGTGTTATCGCTTCCACTCACTTCGGGAGGTGTCCTCCGGCTTCACGGATTGTCTGTTCGCGCTGAGCGAGTAGAGACTCGATGCTCTCCAGGTCATCCGTTTCAATCCGCCATCCCGCGGCAGCGGCGGTCTCTTCGATCTGGGAGGGACGCCGTGCGCCGGCAATCGCGCTGGTCAGCTCCGGCCTGCGAAGCGTCCACGCGATCGCGAGCTGAGCGACGCTCTTGCCGTGCTTCTCCGCGATCGGTTTCAACTTCTCGACGAATCCGAGATTGATCGTCAGGTTGGGTTCGTTGAACTCGGGCGATCCATGCCGCCAATCGTCGTCGGCGAGGCGATGGATGTCGAAGCCGCCCGTCAGTAAACCCGACTGCATCGGACTGTAGGCGAGGATACCGACGTTATGCTCCACGCACCACGGCATCTGACTGCCCTCGATGCTGCGGCGAAACATCGAGTAGGGAGGCTGCAGGCTTGCGACCGGATGCAAGGCATGCGCCCGCTCCAGGTGGCCGACGGTGAAGTTGGAAACGCCTCCGTAGCGCACCTTGCCCTCTTCAATCAGGCGGCCGATTTCCCCCCACCCCTCCTCGACATGTTTGTCGTCGTCCGGCCAGTGGATTTGGTAGAGGTCGATGACGTCCGTCTTCAGGCGCCGAAGGCTGGCCTCGGCTTCTTTGCGTACGGAGTCTCGCAGCAGGACGGTGCTCACACGGCCACGGTCGTCCCAGACCTGGGAGCATTTGGTGGCGATGATTACCTCGTGCCTTCGTCCAGCCACCGCCTTCGCCACAACCTCTTCGGAGTGGCCGAGACCATACACGGCGGCGGTGTCGATCCAGTTGATTCCCAGTTCCAGCGCGCGATGGATCGCTGCGATCGACTCGCTGTCGTCCTGAGCGCCCCAGCCAAAGGTCCAGGAACCTCCGATCGCCCAAGCGCCGAATCCGATTTCGCTCAACTGCAGCTCGGTGTTGCCGAGTTGACGAGTATCCATTGTTGACGATCTCCCTTTGGTGTTTCCAGGAAAGTATACTCATCCCTTTTCGATGGGATTAGTATACTGCCCCTTTAGACACGTCGCGAAGAGCTCTCGCCTCCTCCCGGAGGGGAGAAACGGGATTTGGTTTCAGGGTCGATGCAGTGGTATCATTCGCCTCGCAGAGGATGAAATCCGCGAGCGGATTTCGGTTGTAAGTGTGGGAATAACAAGGATCGGCCGGCAACGCCGGTGGTTTGCAGTGAGGAGGAGAACATGGCGTCCCAGGTGCGCGAAAAGATTCGGCTAGTCTCGTCAGCCGGCACCGGCCATTTTTACACCACCTTTAAAAACAAGCGCAAGACCACGGGGAAGATCGAAATGAAGAAGTACGACCCCGTGATCCGCAAACACGTGGTGTACAAGGAGCACAAGATTGGGTAGAAGTGTTTCGGCGCCCGCGCCGAAACGCGGAGACCTCCGCGGGTCTCCCAAGTCAGCGCGTCGTTTCCGGTTCGCCGGGGCGGCGCGTTCTTTTTTTCTCGCAAAGAAGCCCCATCTCCCAAAACATATTTCCCCCAGCGACATCCAACAAGTGAGTGAATCAGGGACTTCCGGGTGAGCCTGGTTCAGCAACGCTTGAAACGGAAAGAGGAATACTCGTCATGGAAAATATCGGCGGATATGCCAGTCGGATAGAGACTCAACTGTCCTACGAGGATGCCATAGCGAAAGTCACCGAATTTCTCTCCGATGAAGGTTTTGGAGTTCTGACGGAGATCGACGTCAGGGCAACATTGAAGAAGAAGCTCGATGTGGACTACAAACCTTTCAAAATCCTCGGCGCGTGCAACCCTCCCTTCGCTCACAAAGCGATCGAGGCGGAGAACCTTGTCAGCGTTTTGCTTCCCTGCAACGTCGTTGTGATCGATGAAGGCGATTACCGTGTCGTTGCCGCGATGGATCCCAACGTGATATCGAGGATGATCGATCGGACGGAAATGGTGAATCTCGCCCGTGAGGTGGGCGAAAAGCTCCAACGAGTGCTCGAAAGAGCGGAAGCTGCTGCGGAGTGAGCCGGTCTCATTGAATGTGTCACGCCCCTGCGAGAAATCGGAAGGGGGTGTCTCCGTAAAGGAGATCCAACTTAGGCAACAGCACCTCAGCGCATTGCTTGCCGGGTGCTTCCGATTACCTGTAGAGACAAGATTTGTGGACGAGCGAGGACGATGGATCTTTCCTAAAGCGGAATGAACTTGAGAACAAAGGCGTTACTTGAGTCCCACGTTAGACCGCGAAGATCACCCTGAAGATGGAGAAGATGACCATCGTCAATCCGGCGGCGATCGGGAGAGTCAGTAGCCAGGACCAGATGATCGTACGGATCACCCGCAGGTTCAGCGCGTCGAACCCCTGTGCCAGCCCGACCCCAAGGACCGCGCCGACGAGCGTGTGCGTGGTTGAAATCGGCAGACCCAATTTGCTCGCAACCAGCACGACCGAGGCGGCGGAAAATTCGGCTGAAAATCCTCGCGATGGAGTGATCTCGGTGATGTTCTTTCCTACCGTGCGCATCACGCGAGCCCCATAGATCGCAAGCCCGAAAACGATGCCGACCCCTCCCATCAACAGAATCCAGAACGGCACCTCTACCTTCAACGCCACGATGCCCTTGCTGATCGTCTGGATGACCGCGGCCATCGGACCGACGGCGTTGGCGATGTCATTGGAGCCGTGCGCGAAAGCAACGTAGCAGGCCGTGAAAAGCTGCAGGATCATGAAGATGCTCTCGACTTGTGAAGCGTCTTGCAGCTTCTTGGCTCTCCGGCGAACGAGTATCGTCAGGAAAACGTAACCGGTGGCCGCAGCGATCAATGAGATGATCACCATCTCGCCACTGCTCGGATGGAGCTTGAAACGAGCGAGCCCCTTCCAGATTGCGGAAATGACGATGATCCATACTGTGAGTGCGCCGAAAATCGGAGCCCAGATTTTAATCGCGGCCGACGGATTTGGCTTCGTCAGCACGGCCCTTCGGATGAGGACGAAGACCAGGAACGAGAGCAGCCCTCCGCCAATCGGGGAGATAATCCATGAGAGTACGATGAAAAACACGGTTTGCCAGTGCACCGCTGTAGCGCCATAGAGCAGCACCCCAAAACCGACGATTGCGCCGACGATGGAATGGGTCGTGGAGACGGGCATTCCGAAGTAGGTTGCGGCGTGCAGCCAGATGGCGGCTGCGAGCAGCGCTGCGACCATCCCGAGGATCAGCAGATTCGGATTCTGCATGAACAGGTTTGTGTTGACTATTCCTTTGCGGACCGTGTCTGTCACCGTTCCCCCGGCAAGAACGGCGCCGGTGAGTTCAAAAATGCCGGCGATCAACACGGCCTGTTTAAACGACACGGTACCGGATCCGACGGACGTGGCCATCGCGTTGGCGACGTCGTTCGCGCCGATCGTCCAAGCCATGTAGAGGCCGAAACCGACCGCCATCAGCCCCATGATGATCATCGTCGTATCGGTCGTGTGAAACAGATGAAAGAGGAGATCCATCACCACCATCCGTGTTACTCGGCGATCATCAACCGCAGGTAATCGCTCATGCTCTCCGCGTGGTTTGCCAGCTTGCCAAGCGCACCGATCACCTGCATCGTCGTGTAGCTGTCCGCAAAGGGTTGCTCCGCTTCGGGCTGGGAGAGCAGGGAGCGGATCAGGCGGAATTGGTGCTTGTCGGCATTGTGCTCCATGACGCCGACTTCCTTGGCCATCACACGAAGTTCGTTCGCCAAGGGACCGTGAAATCCGGCCTCTTTCAGCTCGTCCAACCGGCGGGTCATCTCGGCCACTTTTTTCGCGGCGCTGATCGCGTGGTCCGCCAAAGACAGCAGCTCGTCACGGCACGGTCCGCGTTCACACTGTTCGGGAAGATGAAGCTGCCGGACGCCGAGCATCATCGCCATGTCTTCGACCTTGTCCGCAACTCCATCCTGTTCACGAAGGAACGCGAGGAAATCCGCCCGGGATACGGGGAGCAGCAAGTCTCGGGGCAAGGTGTCGCGGATGTGGAGTTTAACCTCGTCCGCTTCGTGCTCGATGCGGAAAACCGTTTCGGCCAACTCCTTCACCTTGGCCCGGTCGCCTTCAAGCGCCGCTTCGAGCAGCGGCTTGATGTATTCGACACACTCCATCGCCTTGTCCAGGTGAAGCTGCAGCTGGACAAAGGGAGAGGAACTGCCGAGCAACTTGGCCAGGATATTCATTGCTACCTCCTGGTAAGGGCGAGAAAGAGTACTCTCGCACCGTTAGGATTGTGTTAAGCCGAAGCCATAGAATGGCTCCAGGAAAGCCTGACGGAAAGGGCCGTTTTTCGCTTCAGCCGTGCTGACGGTATCGTGAGGCCATTCCCGTCGCAAAGCCGAGCATGATCATCATCGTCACCATGCTCGATCCGCCGAACGATATCAGGGGCAGGGGCAGTCCGGTGACCGGCATGATGCCTGTGGTCATGCCCACGTTGACGACCAGTTGAAAGGCGAGGATCGATACGACGCCGACGATCACGAGGCTGCTGAACGGATTGGAAACCTTGCGGGCAAGCCAGAGAAGCCGTGCGATCAGGAGCCAGAATACGAAGAGCAGCACCATCGCCCCGAAAAAGCCGAACTCCTCGCCGATGACGCTGAAGATGAAATCGGTGTGCTGCTCCGGGAGAAAGCCGCCCTGCGTCTGGCTTCCCTGCAGAAATCCCTTTCCCCAAAAGCGTCCCGAGCCGATCGCCACCTTCGACTGGATCAGCTGGTAGCCCGCGCCCAACGGGTCCGCCTCCGGGTTCAGAAAGGCCGTGAGACGCTTTCGCTGATAGGGTTTGAGGTAGCTCACAAGTTTTGGCGTCAGGGCGCCGATCACCCCCACGGATGTTCCCCAGATCAAGCCCAATGTTAGTTTGATGCCGGAGAAATAGGCGAACAGGATCAGCAGGCCGATCACCGCCACGAGCGAGTAGGGATTGATGCTCGCGATCATCACCGCCAACGGGCTGATCACCAGCACCATCGCGATCAGCGGGAGACCTCCCCAAAAAGCCACCATCCCGGCGGCGAACGGGATCACCACACTCGTCCCGAGGTCCGGCTCGACCGCAATCAGGATGAAGGGGAGTCCTGCGAGGATGGCCAGTGACAGCAGGTTTTTCAACTCGTGAATGTCGTTACGCCGGTCTGCCATAAATCTCGCCACCGCGAGAATGGTCGCAAGTTTCGCCAGTTCACTCGGTTGCATGTGGTAGGGGCCGAAAACCAGCCAGCGCCCGGTGGGTCCGCTGCCGACAAAGAGAACTAGCAGCAGCAGCAGCAGTACGATGGTGTAGAAGATGTAGGCGAAGGCGAAGGTAAGCCGGTCCGGGATCAGGGCCGCCACGACAAACAGCACAATCCCTGCGACAATGTACACCATCTGCCGCGCGAATAATGTCGGATCCATCGACCGCGCCGCGCTGTACACGATGATCGCCCCAAACGCCACCAGGAGCAGAGTGAGTAGCGGAATCATCCACTCGATATCCCGCCGGCCGACTTTCATTCGATGGGTCCCTCCTGCAAGCCCGCCTGGCGTTGCCGCTGCAGGATCTTCCAGCGATAGCGGAGCCACGTCTCTTCGTCAAGACCAAGGTGGCGGCGAATCAGCTTGAATGCAATCGGGGCCGCGGCGGTTGCTCCATGCCTGCCGTGCTCGATGATTACTGCGACCGCGATCTCCGGGTCCTCGAAAGGCGCAAAAGCGATGAACAGGGCGTGATCGGGTCCCTGCGGATTCTGGGCGGTGCCCGTTTTCCCGGCGACATGCACGCGGGGATCTTTCAGCCAGTGGGCCGTGCCCCGCGGGGACTCCACCACCTGCAGCATGTCCTCCCGCACCTCCTGCAGCATGTCCGGATTGAATCCGGTTTCGTGGCGCTCCGCGTTAGGCGGAATCTGTTCGCTGCCGTCGGGCCGGCGAATCTTTTTCACGAGGTGCGGAGTGATCCACCAGCCCCGGTTGGCGAGAACGGAGACGTATACCGCGGCCTGCAGCGGTGTGATCAGCACATCTCCTTGGCCGATCGCCACGTTGAACAGGTGCCCGCTCGTCCAGCGTCCCTGGCCGTACTTGCGATCCATGTACCGGCGGCTGGGAAGCAGCCCCTCGTTCTCGTGGGGAAGGTCGATGCCGGTTCTCCGGCCGAATCCGAAACGCTGGATCTGGTCGTGGAACTTGTCCATGCCGAGACGCAGGCCGAGCAAATAGTAGAAAACGTCGCAGGACTCACTGATCGATTTTCGATGGTCGACATCGCCGTGTCCGCCGCGGTTCCAACAGCGAAACCACCGTTTCCCGAGCTGGTACCCGCCGACACATGTGATCTTGAAGTTTTCGTCGATCGTTTCGCTGGCAAAACCTGCGACGAGAACGGCCGGTTTGAAAATGGACCCCGGCGGATAGACGCCCTGCACCGCTCTGTTCAGCAGCGGCGTGTTAGGATCGTCCTGCAGCTGGCGCCACTCGTCCGGAGTGAGCAATCCGGCGAACGTTTCCGGCGGATAATCGGGCTTGCTCGCGATCACCAGCACCTCGCCGGTTTTCGGTTGCAGGCAGACCACCGCTCCTGACTGGTCCCCGAGCAGCTCTTCGGCGTAATTCTGCAGGTCGAGATCGAGCGTCAGAATCAGATCGCTTCCCGGTTCCGCCGGAATCGGGTCCACGCCTTCCAGGGGTCCAATCGACCGGCCGAGAGCGTCCACCTCGACGTATTCGTAACCGGTGCGGCCGATCAGCTCGCCGTTCCACCGTTCCTCGAGCCCGGAAAGTCCGACGATGTCCCCGGGTTGCAGATCGGGGTAGCGGTCCTGCTGATCTTCTTTCATCTCGCCGATGTGGCCAAGGGTCTGCGGGGCTATGGAGACGGGATAGGCGCGTTTCGTTTCGACGCGGAACATGATCCCCGGCAGGTGCGCGCGGCGCTCCTCGATCGAGGCGAGCATCGGAAAATCGAGATCGCGGAGGATGCGGACGGCGGTGTAGCGGTTGCCTGGAATTTTGTGCAGACGCCGGTCGAACTCCTCCTCGTCGAGGCCGATCAGTTTGAGTAGGCTGTCGCGCACCGCCGGATTCCGGTCAAACATCTCCGGGATCGCGAGTAGCGTGTAGGAGGGGAAATTGTCCACCAGCAGATCATTGTTACGGTCGTACATCAATCCGCGCAACGGCGGTTTCTCGATGACTCGCACGCGGTTGGTCTGGCTTTGGCGGAGGTAGATATCGGACTGAACGAGCTGCAGCCGGGCGAGACGGATTGCGAGCACGAACATCAGAGCCGTGAAAAGGACTCCCAGCGCAAGCAGGCGGGAGGGATCGAAGCGGCGGACCAGGTTCATTCGGCTATCCCTCCAGCCTCATTCTGCCCCGCCGCTCGTAGAGAGGGCTGATCGCCCAAAGCATCCCGACCAGCCAGGTGTACCCGGCGGTGGGTAGAGCTTGGCGCACAAGCATCACGCCGAACGGGGGGGCGTCGCCAAGCGTGTAAACATAGGTGAAGAAGATCGTGTTGAACAGCACTCCTACCACACTCGCGAGTGCCCACCGTCCAAGAGGAAGCGCAACGTCCCAATAGAATATCTTGCCCGAGAGAAAGCCGACAAGGCTGTAGGTCATGCTGGAAAGCCCGAGGAACCCAGTGGAGAGTGCATCGAGGATCAGACCGGTGAAAAAACCCGCGATCACCCCGATGTACGGCCCGCGCCGCGTGCCGATGAAGATCACCACCAGCAGCGGAAGTTGCGGGGTGATCGAGGCGAGCGCCAGGTAGGGAATCAGCGACACCTGGAGCACGATTGCAGCGATCGCCGCGATAACCAGCGCTTGCAGTTTCATCGCTGCGGCCCCCGTGCGTGACGGACCGGGAGCAGCACGAACACCTCCTCGAGGCGGGAATATTCCACGTAGGGTTCCACGAGCACCTTGAGGAACAACCCCTCATTACGCATCACCCGGGTGACAACCCCCACCGGCAGACCGCCGGGGATGACTCCGCCGAGGCCGCTGGTGACGACACGGTCTCCGGTGCGAACGTCGAGGTTGCGCGGGACTTCCGTCATCTCCAGGGAGCCGCCGCCCGCCCAGCGGATAATTCCGTCCACACGGCTTCTCTCGATGCGGACGCTGGCGGCGAAATTGCGGTCCGTAGCGAGCAGAGCGACACTCTGGGTGCGGTCGGCGCGGTAGATGATCCCGGCGATCCCCTCCGCTGTCACCACCGCCTGGCCAACCCGGACGCTGTCGCGCCGCCCCTTGTCGAGCAGCAGACTGGAGAGCGTCAGCAGCGGATCGCGCGCGATCACCTCGCTGGCGAGATAGGTGAACTCGGGACGGTCGCGGAAACCGAGCAGTTTGCGCAGGCGGATGTTTTCGAGCATCGCGTTGCGCCAGTTGTCCTGTTCGGCGGTGAGCTCGGTGACCTTCTGCCGCAACTGCCTGTTCTCGCTCCAGAGTTCGAGAACACGAGGTCCGATCGTGAGCGGTTCGCTGATGAATGCGATGGCTTGGCTCATGCCCTGGCGGTAGACTTCCGCGGCCGGATGGTCCGAGGAGTTCATCAGGATCAGCGACAGGATCAGGGCGAGGGTGAGCACGACCCAATCCCGCCAGGCGGAGAGCAGGGCAAGCAGGTTCATCGGCGCGTACGCTCCGTAGCTCCAATCAACAAATCCATCGTCGAGCCCACAGGGTCAGCGCGGGGGATCACTCGAGGCTCCCGGGCGTGGAACATCAGTTCTTCAGGAGTACCGGCTCGTAACGCTCGAAATTGTCGAGCACGACACCGGTACCGCGGACGACACAGGTCAGCGGATCTTCCGCCAGGTTGATTGGCAGACTCGTTTCATCGCGCAACCGCTGGTCGAGCCCGCGCAACAGCGCGCCGCCGCCGGTGAGGATGATGCCGCGGTCACGGATGTCGGCGGAGAGCATCGGAGGTGTGCGCTCGAGAGCGAGTTTCACCGCATCGACAATCTGACCCACAGGCTCGCCGATCGCCTCGCGGATTTCCACCGAGTTGATCTCGATCGCCTTGGGGATTCCGGCAACGAGATCGCGGCCCTTGGCGATCATGCTCAACTCCTGCTCGAGCGGGACCGCGGAACCCACCTTGTGCTTGATCTCCTCGGCCATCCGCTCGCCGATCAACAGGTTGTAGTTGCGGCGCATGAACTGGACGATCACTTCGTCCATCTCGTCCCCGCCGACGCGGATCGAGGTGTCGTTGACGATGCCAGAGAGTGAGATGATCGCGATCTCCGTGGTTCCGCCGCCGATGTCGATCACCATGCTTCCCACCGCTTCGTTCACCGGCAGGCCGACTCCCAGCGCCGCCGCCATCGGTTCCGCGATCAAATGAACCTCACGGCACCCGGCGTGCTCCGCGGCGTCACGGATAATCCGCTTCTCCGATTTGGTCACCCCCGACGGGACGCAGACGATGGCACGGGGGCGGATCAGACGGTTTTTGACCACGCGTCGCAGCAGGCTGCGGATCATGATCTCCGCGACTTCATCGTCGTCAATCACGCCGTGGCGCATCGGGCGAATCACCTCGATGTGGCCGTGGGTTTTGCCCATCATCTCCCGCGCTTCACGGCCGATCGCGACGACCCGGCTGTCCTCCTTGCGAATGGCGACCACAGAGGGTTCACGCACAACAATCCCCCGGCCTTTCACATAGACAAGCGTGTTCGCCGTGCCGAGATCCATCGCGATATCACTGGTGAGAAACTGGCCGAAGCTGAACAAACCCATCAGGTGGTCTCCGCCAAAGCGCCCCGTTGAAGGGGAGTATTGCCCTGTTCGCGTATTCCCAACGTCTTGGTCGTGCGAAAGTAGCGAAGCCCATCCTGTGAATCAAGCGAAAGGAGGGCGCAAAGGAGAAGAGTGCGCCTCGCAACCCCCGTTCAGCAGGGATTTTTTCGGAATTCGTACACCTTGCACGTGAAGGG
>CAZIDZ010000012.1:3345-64149 GCA_964538455.1 uncultured bacterium | reverse complement strand
ATGGATGTCGCGCAGACGGCCGACTCGATGCTGGTGCTGATGCACGATGACACGCTCGGCCGAACGATGCCCGGGAGCGGACCTGTTTCCGATGTCTATTTCGACGATTTCAGAATGCGCTACCTGATCGACCCCAAGGGCGACACTACGGGCCTCCACTCCCCCACCTTCGGCGAAGTGCTGGACTGGGCTCGCGGACGGGCGATCCTCACGGTCGATGTGAAGCATACCGTCCACCCCGAACAGATCGTCGCGGCGATTGCGGAGCACGACGCCAAGGGGTATGCGCTGGTGATCACCTACAACGCCAACCAGGCGGTTGCCTACCACAAACTCGACCCCGAACTGATGTTGTCGGTGAACATCCGCAACGAGGAGGATCTGAAACGCCTCGTCGACGCAGGGATTCCCGTGAAGAACATGATCGCCTTTGTGGGGATCACCGAAGCGGACAAGGCGCTTTACGACCTTCTCCACGCAAAGCGGATCCGCTGCATTTTAGGGACGATGGGCAACCTTGACCGAAAGGCCGCGGCGAGGGGGATCGGCGTTTACGAGGACCTTTACCGGAACGGCGCGGATGTGCTCTCGACGGACAACGTTCCCGCGGTGGTAAAAGCGATTGCATCGCTGAAAAACCCGCCGAAGGCAAAGCCAAAACCGAAGACGGCGAAGAAGAGCTCGAGGAAACGCAAGCAGTGACCCACATAAACCGGGAGTTTAAGTGTGGCTGCGCCTGACTCATCACCCCGAATCCTGCCAGTGACGCTGGAATTCGTGCCGAAAACGTACGACATCGACGCGTCCAGCCACGTCAGCAACATCAGCTACGTCCGCTGGCTGGAGGATCTGCGCCTCGCCTGGCTCGACCGCTACCACCCGCTCGAGCAGGAGGCGAAGTCCGGCGTGATGCCCGCCCTGCTGCGCACCGAGATCGATTTCCTGCGCCAGATCAGGCTTTTCGAGAAAGTGATCGGCACGATGTGGGTTGTTCCGGGCGGCCGTCTCCGCTTCGGGCTTCACGCGGAATTCACCGTGGACGGCGAAGTGCGCGCCCGGGCAAAGCAAACTGGAATCTGGTTCCGGGTTGAAGACTCGAAACCTGTCCGGCCGCCAGAAAGCATGATTAAACTGATAAACGAGGCACTCGAAGCCTCCAAGGCAAGCGGCGGAGGAGCCGAATGATCGCCAGGGAAGCCCTGCACCCGGACAAGTGGCAGAGACGGTTCACCGACCTCGCCCGTTTCTGGTCGCAGTTCATGACCTGCGACCGGGCGCGCGTCGGGGCAGTGATCGTCAGGGATAAACGGGTGATCGCCAGCGGGTACGGGGGGGCGCCGTCCGGCAGCGTCACCTGCGACGAGGCCGGGCACGCGATGCACAACGGCCATTGCGTACGCACGGTGCACGCCGAGATGAACGCCATCGCCCAGGCGGCCAGGTTCGGCCCCTCGACGGACGGCTGTGACATGTACGTCACCGTGATGCCCTGCTTCAACTGCGCGAAGATGATCGCCGCCGTCGGCATCCGGCACGTCTACTACCTCGACGAATACCACCCGGAGGAATGGGATTTCTACGAGCCTCTGTACGAAGGTTTGAGCACGGAGTTCGTCAGGATTCTGGCAGACTAGGATTTCAAAAGCAGCTGTCACTTTGAGATCTCACCGCCCGATCCCGCCAACCATCGGCGTCGGATTGGTGTCGCGCCACTTCTTCTGCTGATCCGATTCACCTCGCCGGATTTCCGCGACGACAGGCTTCAGCATTTTCCGCTGCTCGTCGTTCAGAATCGCCCCCAACTCGCGGGAGAAACGGTTCATCCGTTGCCGCTCCGCCTGGTACAAGTCCACACGCCCCTCACGCACCATCTCGTGAATGGTTTTCTTCATCACCGCGCTGGTCTTGACCACCTCACGGACTTTGGCAAGCTGCACATCGTCCAGGCCGAACTGTTCACCCAAAAACGCGGTCATCGCGTCGACTCTCTCCATCGGCGGAATCGGACCCTTGACCTGAATCGTCGAAGCGCATCCTCCGGCAATCAGGACGAGCATCAGGAACACGGGAACAGCGGCAACGTTTTTGAGCATCACGGTTTCTCCCTTCACTGGCGGTACGGACAACCTACAAACGATCCTCCCCCGCTGTCCACAGCCGCCTGGAACCGCGTGCGCTCGAAGCGGGCCGCCGCAGGTTGTGGCGTCACCCAAACACCCTTACCTTTCAGCCCGGCAGGACATCAACCCACGGAGCAACCATGATCACCCGGCAGGAAGCACAGGAGCGCTGGGCCGATCTAACCTCGAAGGTCTCGAAATTAAGGGGGTACCTTTGACGTTGACGGCCACCGCGCGAAGCTGAAAGAGCTTGACGCCAAGGCCGCCGAGGAGGGACTCTGGGACGACCAGGAGGCCGCCCAGAAGGTGCTGAAGCAAGCCGCCGTTCACCGCCGTATCCTCGAGCAGTACGATTCCCTGGCCAGCGATGTCGAGGACTACGAAGTCTATCTCGAACTGTTCGACGAAGATCCCGAGGAAGGCGAGAAAAACCTGATCTCGCTGGAGAGCCGCACCGAGCGGGTCGAAGTCGCTAAAATGCTCTCGGGCCCCAACGACAGCAAGGGATGCATCATTACGATCAAGCCGGGCGCCGGGGGCACGGAGTCTCAGGACTGGGCGGAGATGCTGCTGCGGATGTACACGCGGTACCTCGAGCGGATGGAGTACGAATTCAGCGTGATCGACCTCCAACCCGCCCAGGAAGCGGGGATCAAGGAGGCGTCGATCGAGGTCGAGGGCGACCACCCGTACGGCTACCTGAAGGCGGAGACCGGCGTCCACCGTCTCGTCCGCATCAGTCCCTTCGACAGCAACGCCCGGCGCCATACCTCCTTCGCCTCTGTGTTCGTGCTGCCGCAGGTGGAGGATAACGACGAAATCGAGATCAACTCGAACGATTTGCGGGTGGACACCTTCCGCGCGTCCGGAGCCGGCGGCCAGCACGTCAACAAGACCGATTCCGCGATCCGGATCACCCACCTGCCCACCGGCGTCGTCGTCAGCTGCCAGACCGAGCGCTCCCAGCACCGCAACCGTGACAGCGCGATGAAAATGCTGCGCGCACGCCTCTACCAAAGACAACTCGAGGAGGAGGCGAAGAAAAAGCAGGAGATCGAGGCGACAAAGGGCGACATCGCCTGGGGCAGCCAGATCCGCAGTTACGTCTTCCACCCGTACAAAATGGTGAAAGACCTGCGGACCGGCGTGGAAACCTCGAACGTCGACAACGTGATGGATGGCGACATTCACGAGTTCATCACGGCCTTCCTGCTCGGCAAGAAACGTGTGAAACACGGCGCGGAAAACAGCGATTAATCCTCGACACTCCGGGAGCAGAGACCATGGAACAGAGGCGCAATGAGTGGTTGCGGACGCTGGCGCTCGTGGCCGTAACGGTGGTGATGATCCTGAATTACGGCTCGATTGACGCCGCGAACATGACCTACGCCTCGTGGGATCTGCACAACTACCGGGCGATGTCGAGCGCTGCCCCCGCGCTCAACGCGAACGTCCCCGCGCCTTACACGTTCCGCCTGCTCGGTCCCTGGATCGCCGGACTGCTGCCCGGCGGCGTGGATCAGGGATTCATGCTGCTCACCCTGCTATTCGCGTTCTTCCTGCCGCCGCTGCTCGACAAGTGGCTCCGCGACCGCGGCGTGGTCCCCTCCCTCGCCCTGGTGATCACACTTTTTTTCATCCTCAACAAGCACGTCTTCGGTTTTCAGGTCTGGAATTTCTACCAGGCCAACGATCTGATCGGGATGACGGCGATCCTGTTGGCGTTGATGGCTCTCGAACGGGGCCGCCTGCTCGCGTTCTCGATGGTGCTCGCGGCGGGAGTGTTCGCCAAGGAAACCGTGCTGCTCGTCGCGATAGCCTCACCGTTTTACGTAATGACTCTGCCTGAAAGGCCGACCCAGTGGCGCAAAATCGGACTCGCGGTTGCGCCGGTGATCCTGATCTACATCGCTCTCCACCTGCTGGTGCCGCACCAGGGCGGACGGGGACTGATCGAAGCGCTGCGGCTGCACGTACACAAACTCTGGAGCCCCGAACAGCTTTTCCGCGCGCTGGCCAACGCGTTCGCGCCGGTGTCCGCGCTGTTCTTCGTCTACCCGAAGGAAATGGCACGCGCGGTGAAACGAGCCCCGCACCTCGGGATCCTGTTCGCCGGGACCTACGCTTCGACTCTGCTCGGGTTGGACGGCGAGCGGCTGATGGCGCCAGCTTTCGCCGCTGTGGCGGGGTTGACCGCGGATGTGTTCTCGACGGAGAGCAGAATCCGGCGGCTGCTGCCGGTGCTGCTGATCCTCGCCGTGATCAATGGGTTCCAGGATGTGATCACGCAGCACGTTCCCGCCCTGCACGGCATCCTCGGCGCGATCGTCTTTTTCGTCGCAATTCTGGTGGCCTTGGGAAATCGGGTTTTTCAGGCTGTTGCCAGCCGAACGCCCTGATTCCGCCAGCCGTCCAACCTCCGATCCGGTGAGAATTCGAGGCCGCTTTTTATCTTACTACTAGTCTGCCTCTACGACAGGGTTACTCATCCCGCAAAGTGGTCGAAGGATTCATCTGCGCCGTTCTCAGCGATAGTGCAAGCACTGTGACAAGCGCCAGCGCGAGCACCACTCCTCCGGCTGCAAAGAAGCTCCACGGTTCGAGCACGATCCGGTAACTAAATCCCTCCAGCCAGCGCGACATCGCCCACGCCGCCCCAAGACCGCCAACTGTTCCCCCAACAATCACGAGAAGAATGATTTCCCGGCTCATCAGTCCTAGGATTTGTTTCACCGATGCACCGAGCACCTTGCGGATACCGATCTCCTTAGTCCGATCGACCACACGCATCACAGTCACTCCAACCAATCCGAGCAGTGCGATCAACACGGCAAGGCCTGATGCGGAGGAAACCATATGGTTCCACTGCATCGACGATTGGTATTGCCTGCCGACTGTGTCATCTACGAAACTCGCCTGGAACGCCGATTCGGGCACGTCTTTTTTCCACACGCTTTCGAGCTTTTTCATCGCTCCCGGGATGTCATTCCCGGAGAGCCGGACGAAAAGCAGGGTAGGACGGTTTGTGTTCTGCTCGATCCACATCCAATCCCTTTTCGGAAACGTCGAAGTCTCCATCATCATCACAAGCGGCTTGATGGGTTCATACAGCGAGTGGTAATGGAAATCCTTGACCACTCCGATCACCCGGGCATCGCCGAGCAGGTCAGGAGCCGTTTTTCCGACCGGATCGTCCCAGCCCATCGCCTTCCCAAAGGATTCGTTGACAATCGCCGCGCCCTTGCGGTCGGCCTCATCGTCCCGGAAATCCCTCCCGGCGGCAAGTTTCGCACCGATCAGATTGACGAATCCGGGTCCGACAACGTTCTCGAAATATTGATCAAGGGGAAGCCCCTCCTTGTTGAATCCGACTAGTGTCCAGTTGCCGCCGCCGAAGTTGCAGGCAGAATAGCTGAATCCGAGAAACCGCGGATCGCCATTCAACGCCACCTGCAGACGGACCATCGCCTTCTGCGCCAGTCCCCGTTCGGCAGACGCGTCGAGCACGACGAGCTGATCGCCGTGAAAGCCGAGATCGGTTTTCATCACGAAGCTCATCTGCCTTGACATGATCAACGCCGCGCTGACCATTGCGACCGCAACTGTCAGTTGGACGAAGATCAATCCCTTCCGCACCAATCCACGCCCACCAACGCGCCGACTGCCTTTCAGAGAGTCGACAAGCGGCGAGGAAGCCATGATCCACGCAGGATAAACTGCGGCGAGGAATGTTGCAGCGATCCAGGTGAGTAGAACGACGACGGCGCAGAAAACCACCGGCTTCAGGCTCAGTCCCCCTACAGTCCATGGATCAAGGAGTGGCACTGCTATTTCCGCAAGCAGCACTCCCGCCAGCATCGATAAAAAAGCGATGATGGCAGTCTCGGTGAAGAATTGGACGCGCAGCGCACCGCGACGGGCACCCATCACCTTACGGATTCCCATTTCACGGAACCGTGTTCCCGCAAGTCCCACAGCGAGCAAGGTGAAATTCACGCAAGCGAGAATAAGGATCGCGACACCGATGGCCATCAGGATCAGGATACCCGCTGGAGCAACATCAGTGGCGAGACCGCGCCTGTTGTCCAAATTCAAATGGGCTTTGAAGAGAGGTTGCAGCTTGTAATTCTCTGCGTTCTGCGACCATTTGCGCTCCTCTTTCGGCGGCATCGGGAATTTTGCAAGCTGCGCTTCCGCCTCCTCGGCTGTCGCACCCGGGCGAAGCATCACATAGCTCTGCGAAAAGATCACACCCCAGAGATCCGGTCTGAAGGTATGATAGCGGTCGATCAGCAGGGACATCCTGAGGAACATCGGAGCATCGAACCGGCTGTTCGGAGCCCAGTCCGCGATCACCGCTTGAACGGAAAACGGCTTGCGTTCGCTGAACAGGGTTAGCTCCAAGGTCTTCCCAGCGACATTGGTTTCACCGAAGATCCGTTTCGCCGTGCTCTCGGTAAGCACGACACTCTGGGGATTCTCGAACGGCTTATTCAAGGAACCATCGATCACCTGAGGTTGGGTTATTACAAAAAAGTCGGGATCGACGTAGGCATAGGATTGTTTCAGAACCTCGTCGTCGAAGAATATGGAAGTCGTTTCTTCAGCGATCTTCGTGGACGCTTCAATCACCGGCACGGTTGGAACCATCTGGTCTACAACCTCACAGGTGATCTCGGGGTTGTATCCCCACTCTCCCTCGGTGTCTTGGGAGTAGTATTGAACCATGTAAATACGGTCGCCGTTGGGCAGGTCCCGGTCCCAGCTTAGCTCGTGCCGGACGAATAGCGCTACGAGAAGCACGCTCCCGATGCCGATCGCGAGGCCGGTGATGTTGATCAGGCTGAAAAGACGGTGGCGAAGAAGGTGACGCAGGCCGGTGACGATAAGATTCTTGAGCATGGACACTCCCGATGGAGACAGTTGAATTTGGTCACGCAAGCGCTGTGCCCGCTGAAATTTATTGTGTTTTAATCATTTAATTCATCGTTCTTTCCTACGAATGACCATTTTTGATCATTGAGTGTTCGATTTCGAACACCCGTGATGCTGAACAACGGCCACTCCGGCTCCGAACAGAGGCAGGAACGGCAAAACGGGATTCCCTTCGAGGGCGATGAGGGCTACCTTATGTCTGTTCGGCGGCTGGTGTTACGCCCCGATCAGACCTGGAGACGGCATGAACACCTCGTTTTGGACCTCCTATTGCGGCTGTACCCGCGCATTCCGGGGCTGTTGACCCTCGGGATGCTCCCTTTTTTTCTGCGCAGATAGTATCGCGCACCTTTTCATTGCTCTGATTTTTCAAGACTTGACGCGGACATTTCCCGTTCGGGTAGTTCCCCGATCGCGGTTGTGTCTCGCGGGTTTTTACGGCACGCATCGTGCTTTTTCACGGAGGCAACATGGCTCGCATAGCACGGGACATCACAGAACTCGTGGGAAATACCCCCCTTGTCCAGCTCCGCAGACTTACGGAGGGCAGCGGGGCGACTGTTTTGGCTAAAATTGAATCTTTCAATCCCCTCTCCAGCGTCAAGGACCGCATCGGCCTGGCGATGATCGAGGCGGCGGAACGGGATGGGAAGATCAACAGCAAAACCACCATCGTCGAACCAACCAGCGGCAACACCGGAATCGCGCTGGCATTCATCTCCGCCGCTCGTGGATACCGTCTGGTCCTGACGATGCCGGATACGATGAGCGTGGAGCGCCGCAAACTGCTGGGAATCTTCGGCGCGGAACTTGTGCTGACTCCCGGCGAAAAAGGAATGAAAGGCGCGATCGAGGAGGCGGAGCGGATCGTGAAGGAAACGCCGAATGCGATCATGCTCCAGCAATTCGAGAATCCCGCCAACCCGGATGTCCACCGCCGCACGACCGCCGAGGAGATCTGGAACGACACCGGCGGCGCGGTGGACATTCTCATCGCTGGGGTTGGCACCGGTGGCACGATCAGCGGTATCAGTGAAGTGATCAAAAGGCGCAAGCGTGGTTTTCGGGCGATCGCGGTGGAGCCGGAAGACTCCCCCGTTTTGTCGGGCGGCGAACCGGGACCGCATAAGATTCAGGGCATCGGAGCCGGATTTGTCCCAAGTGTGTACCGTGCCGATCTCGTGGACGAGATCATCCGAGTGTCTAACGAGGAGGCTGGCGAAATGGCGAGGCGAGCCGCACGTGAGGAAGGACTGCTCATCGGCATCTCCTCGGGCGCGGCGATTAGCGCGGCGATCAAGGTTGCCGCCCGCCCCGAAAGCAAGGGAAAGACTATCGTGGTGATCCTGCCGGACACTGGCGAACGCTACCTCAGCACCTGGCTCTTTGAGCAGTTCGGGGAGAACGACCATGCCTGAGACACTCGAGAGAAAGCTGGACTTGACGGAGATTCGAAACGCCCTCGACCAGCCCGCACACGCCCATCTGACAGGACCGGAAATTCCTCCCTGCCGGATGGCGAGGCCGTCACGGGAAACGCTGACCGGAATTGTCGAAAACCTTCGTGCCTTGATTTTCCCCGGTTTTGTCGGGGACGGAGCCGATCTGACGATCGAGACACTCGGCCCGTACATCGATTCGCTCCTTCGCGAAGCGCGGCGAGCCTTGCGTGTACAGGTGCTGCGAGAGCTTTGCTTTTCCTGCGAAAAGGTGGACAAGCAGTGCATGGAACGCGCCGCGGAGACCGCCGACCGTTTTCTGCAACGGCTTCCTGAAGTGCAGAGACGCCTCGCCGGAGACGTCGAGGCGACCTACCTCGGCGATCCCGCCGCGCGCAGCCACGCCGAGGTGATCCTCACCTATCCCGGGATTCTCGCGCTGACCTACTACCGGCTCGCGCATGAGCTCTACGACCTTGGCTTTCCCCTGCTGGCACGAATGATCACCGAGGAGGCACACAGCCGCACCGGAATCGACATTCACCCCCGGGCAACCCTCGGGAGAAATCTGATGATCGACCACGGCACCGGGATTGTGATCGGCGCGACGGCGATCATCGGCGACAACGTCCGCCTCTACCAAGGGGTCACTCTCGGAGCGAAAAGCTTCCCGCTCGACGATCACGGCAACCCGATCAAGGGCATTGACCGCCACCCGATCATCGAGGACGACGTTACGATTTATTCGGGCGCGACGATTCTCGGACGGGTGACCATCGGTCGCGGGTCGGTGATCGGCGGCAATGTCTGGCTGACACGATCTATCTCTCCAGGCAGCAGGATCACCCAAGCGACGGTTCGTGACGAGCGTTTCGGCGACGGAGGTGGAATTTGATAGCATTGCGGTACAGAAACCCGACCCTCAAGGGTCGACGAAAATAGGGACTGTCCCTAATTAACTGATATCAAAGAATGTTAGTAAAATAATTATCAGTTAATTAGGGACAGTCCCTATTTTCGTCGGTCAAACCATACTCACGAAATTAGGCCGGAATTTACAGCCCGGATGGCGACGAACGACCCTTGGCCGAACCCCTCCGTTACGGCCTCCCTGCTGGTTACCTGATCAAGGGGATGGAAAACGGTTTGCATGAATTCGAATCGTGAGAATCCAACACTCTGAAGCAAGGCGACGACCTCTTCGACGGAATAGAAAGTGGCTTCCCGATAGAAAACGTTTTCATCCTTGTGCAGCTGGTAATGTTGCCCGAGCGGGCTGGTTCGATTGACCATGCCAACGATCAAAGGCCCATCCCGGCGTAGCACTCTCGCCGTTTCATTCAAAGCGGCCGAGATGTTCTCGAAAAAACAGATTGTGGTCACAATCAAAACAACATCAAAGCTGTCTGATTGGAAGGGAAGCTGTTCGCCGATTCCTCGTACGACCTGAATTCCCCTTTTCCTTGCGTAACAAATCATCTCGTTCGATGGTTCGACTCCATGGGTCATTCCAAGAGGTGCGGCATAGCGACCCGTACCGACGCCAATTTCCAGACTTCTTTTGGCGGCCGGTACCAGCCTGCCGAGCGCCTCCAATTCACACTTGTAAACGAAAGGATGCTTCTCAAACCATTCTTCGTACCGGCTCGAATTACGGTCGAAAACCCGGTCGTGTCTCATCTCCAATTCCCTAATGGTCTCCTATTCTCTCTACTTGCCACCGATGAAATGTGCCGGGAGCAGGTAGGTGTTAGAGTTGTAAAGCACTTCGACAAGTCGCCGCTCGCGGATCATTGTATCCACGATGCCGTCACGATGGAAATGCTCCTCGATTTGAATGGCCTGCTCCCTCCGCAACGGGTGTCGTGAGCCAATTTCGAGAATCGCCTCTTCCGCCTGTTCAAACAACTCCAGGCTGAAATTCCCTGTTTCGTTCTTATCGACGGCCACCGCTCTCCCGAAAATTTCCTGGGCTTTGACAATGACCCGGGGAGGAGGCGGTTTCACCCAAGATTCCGTCGGCGGACGGATCGGCGTGGTCAGATAAATCCTGTCCGGTTTCATTTGTTCTGTCATTCTGCTAATGTCCCCGAGGGCTTCGTCATTGTCATTTAGACCGGCGACGAGCATCACCTCCAGCCAGATCTGTCCAGTGTATTCGCGCCGGAAATCAATTATTCCCCGCACCATGGCATCGAACGTAATTGTCCCGTGCGGCCGGTTGATCGCTTTGAAAACACGCTCACTGCCCGCGTCGAGGCTGGGGAGAACCACATCGGCTTCCGCCAGGTCACCTCTGACATCCTCACGTCCAAGCAGCGACCCATTGGTGATGACTGCGACAGGAACGTTAGACAGTTTCCTGCTTTCCCGGATCAGCCAACCTAGGTCCGACGACAGCGTCGGTTCGCCGTCGCCGGCGAAAGTGATGTAGTCCACCGCCGTTGCCGATGCCTGCTCTTTGATTTCAGCGAGCACGGCTTCTTTATCGAAAAAGGATTTTCTCTTGATCCGCAGGTGATCTGTCCGGCCCAACTGGCAGTACACACATGAAAAGGTGCATGTTTTCGGAGGGATGACACTCACTCCCAGCGAGCGTCCCAAGCGGCGGGAGGGAACTGGACCATACGTATATGCAGGTTTGTACGTCATGTTTTGCCATCCGCCCAGTACCCGCCTATCCAAGCGCAAAGCCAATGAAGCTGGTAATCATCAGCCTCTGCTGCAACACTGCGCGGATTCCTGTCACTGCCCGGAATGATCGAGCTGCGATTGGGACTTGATCTGATTCCCACGGTTGTTATCGCCATCGTCTGCCGTACTGTCCCTCGGTACCTCGATCATGTCGGCGCGGTCCGCCGTGCGCGAGTCAATCCGAACAGAGCTAGTGCCACTGCCCAGTGATTTTTCCAAGCGACCCGAAATGCGATCCGCGACTGTATGGAAAATCCGTCGAAGGTTGCTGTTCGGCTGTGACAGATCTCTGACAATCGCCGCTCCGACTGAGATCAGCGCAGCGCTCCAGATGGTGTTCCGGGCTGCAGGTTTTTGCACAAGATCGCGGCACCAGCCAAGTCCGCGGCCGCCGCGAGGTCCGCCGTTCGGCGGACCCAAACCATCACGCAGAGGCATCGTCCCCCCTTTCGATGGCACTCGACTTCTTCATCCAATCCCTTGATTAGCCACTATCATTTATCAGCCTGGCCATGTGAAACCTGTCCCCTACTCGTCCTCGTCGGGACAGATGTATCCCCGGCCATGCCGTCCGTGGCGTGCGTGGTGGCGGCCGCACCGGCGGCATAAAGACGGGTCAAGATCACTCTCTACGTACGTACCTCCGCCAATGCTGAGCGTCATGCCCTCGACGATCGCCTGCGTCACCTTGTGATGAGCGCTCTCAAGAATCCTGCCGACGGTCTGCCGCGAGACACCCATACGACGGGAAATCGCAACCTGGTAAAATCCCTTCAGGTGCGCGAGGCGCAACGCTTCCAATTCGTCAAGAGTCAGCTCCACACGGTTCAAATCCGAAACCGGAACACCAAGTGGCTTGAACACCTTGACGACTGGATTCCCGCTCACTTCACGTACGATGTGGGGTCTTGGCACACGTCCTCCACGAATGAGAAAAAATGCGTGGGCAGGCGATTTCCGGGAAGGGGCCGAATCCCACCTCGAATCCAGGTCACTCCGTTTTCCTCGCCCGTTCCAGTTCCTCGCGAGTGGCTTTGAGCTCGCGCTCAAGCCATTCCACACGCTCCGTCAACATCTCGACGCCGTCGTGTGAACGACGCACCTCCTCACGATTCCATGCTTCCCCGTACCAGCCGCGATACCAATCGCCGCCGCCGCCCCAGCAGTGGCCGCGACCGCCGCCCCAGGGACGGCCTCCACGCCCGACGCCGGATCCGGGATAATCCAGATAACGCCCCCGGCCGCAGTGGCCCATGCCCCGCCCCGTACGTGGTCCTCCGCCGAACGGTCCCGTGCGATCAAAACCAGGCATTGTCCGCTCCTTTCCTGCTGACATCAGGGGCTCGTCACTGTCCACTTATTTGGCATATGCCCATTACATGGTACGCAACTCCACAGCAGACAGCAAGAGAAAAATGGCCTGAACTCTAACCTGACGCTTCCGGTCCACGCCTCTCTATTCGAAACTCCAACGATACCGCCTCGATACCGGCACTCCAGCCAATAGTGATTGTTATATTTGCGCAATTCGCTGGGATGCCGTATTCTCCGGCTGGAGAGACTTCATAGCCGCATTTCACGGGGTTGAAATGTCCACGTTCACCGAGATGCACGATCCCTATGCCGAGTACCGCATGCCTCCGACCTTTCGGACGCGGCCTACCTTCCTCCGCGTGGACCTGGACGCTATCGGCCATAACCTCTCGATTCTGCGCAAGCAGGCGGATGGCGCTCGGATCATGGGAATCCTCAAAGCCAACGCGTACGGACACGGCCTCGTTCCAATCGCGCTGAAACTGGCTGATGAGGGCGTCGATTTCTACGGCGTGGCCTTCCTCGAGGAAGCGGTGATGCTCCGCCACGCGGGCATCGAGGCGCCAATCCTGATTCTCGGCGGACTTGTCGGCTACCAGGTCAAGCATTTCCTCGACTACCACCTCGACCTCACCGCCTCGTCGCTCTACAAAGCCCAGCAGATTTCCGGCGAGGCGAAGCGGATGAACCGTACCGCCCGTGTCCACCTCAAAATCGACACGGGGATGAACCGGATCGGTGTGCGTGCCGCAAACGGTATCGATTTCGTCAAGGAGGTCGCCCGTCTTCCGAATATCGACCTCGTCGGCATTTTCAGCCACTTTGTCAGGGCGCAGGGACCCGACACCACCCTCGCCGAGCAACAACTTGCTCAATTCGTTGAAATCCTCGACGGCTGCAAACGTGATGGAATCGAATTTCCGCACGTCCACATGGCGAACAGTTCCGCGCTGTTCAACATCCCGGATGCGCGGTTCAACCTCGTCCGACCCGGGCTCGCCATGTTCGGGTATCCGCCGGGAGCTCACATTCCAAACACGTGGGGACTGAAGCTGGCGATGAGCCTTCACAGCGAGGTGGTTTTCTTCAAAGGTATCCGCAAGGGCCAGGGAGTCGGCTACATGCACACCTGGCACGCTCCGCGCGACGGCTGGTTGGCTACATTGCCGATGGGCTACGGTGACGGCTACCCTCGGTTGATGTCAAACCGCGGTGAGGTGCTGATCAAAGGCAAGCGGTACCCCATCGTCGGCAACATCTCGATGGACCAGATGATGGTATTCCTCGGCGACGACAAACTCGGAGTCGGGGAAGATGTGACGTTGCTGGGCACTCAAGACAAGGAGACGATCACGGCCTGGGAGATCGCTCAGAAGGCGGAGACGATCGCGTACGAAATCCTCTGCGGCTGGACGCCGCGCGTGCCCCGCATATACGAAGGCAAAGGATGGAAACCTATCAGGACCTGATTGAAGCGCGGCGAAAGAAGTTGGATGCCTGGCGCGCGGCGGGCTTCGAGCCCTACCCCTATTCCTATTCTCGAACTCACACCGTGCAGCAGCTGCTGGATGGTTTCGACGAGCTGCTCGAGAAGAAAGTAGAGGTACGCATCGCGGGACGTCTTGTCGCCAAGCGGGTGATGGGCAAGGCCAGTTTCGCGCACCTTAACGACGATACGACGAGAATCCAGTTTTACATCAGTCGCGACGACGTGAATCCTGAAGGTGCCGAAGGCGAAACCACTCCCTATAGCGTGTTCAAGAACGCCGTCGATCTCGGGGATTGGATCGGTCTGCGCGGATACCCAATGGTTACTAAAACCGGCGAGAAAACACTCCATACCCTCGAGTACACTCCCCTCGCCAAGTGCATCCGTCCGCTGCCCGTGGTCAAGGAGGAGGCGGAAACCGGCGAACGTCACCACGAGTTCTCCGATCCGGACGAACGGTTTCGCAATCGACCCCTGGACTTGATCGTCAACCCGGATGAACGTGAAGTCTTTCGTTCACGTGCGCTGATTATCCAGACGATGCGCGAGCACCTTGAGAACGCAGGGTTCCTCGACGTCGAAACGCCCGTCCTGCAACCGCTTTACGGCGGGGGCACGGCGCGGCCGTTCACGACGCACCACAACCAGCTGAAGAAAAACCTTTACCTCCGCATCGCAGACGAACTGTACCTGAAACGGCTGATCGTCGGCGGACTCAACCGGGTGTACGAGATCGGCAAGGATTTTCGCAACGAGGGCGTCGACCGAACCCACAATCCCGAGTTCACGATGATGGAGTGCTACGCCGCCTTCGAGGACTACTCCTTCATGATGGAACTGGTCGAGACGATGGTGGCGGACATGGCGCAGCGGCTTCACGGCAGCCACCTTGTGCCATGGGGCGAAGGCGAAGTAGACGTTTCGACACCGTGGCCACGGGTGAAATTCTTCGATGCGCTCAGAGAGGCGATCGGTGAGGATCTGCTCGGGGCGAGCATCGAACATGTGCAGGATGTCGCCGACCGGCACCACGTCGAGTACGACGAAAAAGCAGGCTGGGCGAAAATCGTGGACGAGATCTTCGGCGAGCTGGTCGAGCCAAAACTTGCCGGCCGGGCAACCTTCATCACCGATTACCCCCGCGAACTGTCGCCGCTGGCGAAACGGCACCGCGACGACGAACGGCTCGCCGAGCGGTTCGAAGCTTTTCTGGGCGGTATGGAAATCGCAAACGCCTTCAGCGAGCTCAACGACCCGGCTGACCAGCGTGACCGCTTCGAGGAGCAGCAGCTTAACCGTGAGGCGGGAGACGAGGAGGCGATGCCACTCGACGAGGAGTACATCGGTGTGCTGGAGCTCGGCCTGCCTCCCACCGCAGGCCTGGGAATGGGCGTAGATCGCCTGACGATGATCCTGACAAACCGACTCTCCATCCGGGACGTGATCCTCTTTCCCTTGTTGCGCGACAAAGGCGCCGGGGAAGAAGAAAAAGAGGAGTAAGCTTTTTGTTCAGACAGCCCTTCAGAATTAATTAGGGACTGTCCCTATTTATCTGATATTAAATAACACTATCACATTATTATAACTTAAATAGGGACAGTCCCTAATTAACACGATGCCAAGTCGCTGAGGCGATCTGTTTGAAACAGCCGGTTTCATTCACCCGGTCAGCCCCATCCAAGCAGGATACTGCCCGAAGTCCTGGCCAAATTCCGTCTAGAACGCAACCAAATCCGGCTCCCTCGGTGAAGCGTGCGAAGAACAAATCACAATGACGGGAAATCGTCTCCAACAGATCGTATCTTCCCCTGAATCTATCGAAACCGAGAGGTTGTCATGAGCTCTGTCCGATCTCTTTCCGTTCTGGCGCTCCTGGTCCTAGCGATCTCCCCCACGTTGGCATCCCGTCCCGACAACGCCACCAGCCGCGAGATCGTCGTCTACCGCAGAAACCTCGCGGAAATCCGCGAGACGCGAACGGTCGAACTGCCTTCGGGCAACGGGTACGTTGATCTGCAGCAGATTGCGCCGACGATTCAGCCTGGTTCGGCCCGGATTGAACTGATATCCGGCAAGGCGGAAACGGCCTCCCTGGAAACACTGACCCGGCTGCTCAACATGGACGGCTACTGGGAAGGTCTGCTCGGTCAAAAAGTGACGCTCGCGACCAAGGACACGACCTACACCGGAATCCTTCGCCGCGTCACCTCGGCGAGGCTTTTTCTGCAGGAGGGAGACGGTCCGGCGCTGATCCTGGTGCCGCGCGGACAGGTGGAGGATTCCTTGACGATCAAACATCTTCCCTCCGGCATCGTCACCGAGACAACGCTCCGCTGGAACGTGGCGAAGGCAAAAGGCGGCAACGCTAAAATCCGTCTGCGCTATCTCGCGGACGACGTCACCTGGTCCGGCAGCCACCGCCTGACGCTCGATGGCGGCAAAGCGACGTTAGTCTCCGGCACCCTGGTCACCAACAACACCGGTTTCGAACTGCCGTTCACACGTCTTGTGCTCGTCGGCGGCGAGATTCACCTCGCTGGCGATCAGCGCAAGGTCGACCGCATGAATCCAGCCCCCGGCGCTTCGAGTGGAGACAAGCCGAGCCGTTTCGGTGAGGTCCGGCGTTGGATCGTCGATCAGCCGGGAGTGCTCTCCGAAGACAGCCGAAACCTGTTCACGTTGTCCAGCGAAGGGAATCTTTCCGCCGACCGTTTCTACGTGTACGATGCGGCGATCTACAATGATCGGGTCCACGCCAAGGTGGAGGTGACTGGAGAGCATGCGATCCCCGCGGGCGAAGTTCAGGTCTATGAGTCCCGCGACGGCGATACATGGTTCACCAGTTCGGACAACGTGGACGATACGCCTCCGGGGTCGCCGCTTACCCTGACCCTTGCCCAGGCTTTCGACCTCACCGCGAAGCGGACCCGGTTGAGCGAGTCTGCCGCTTCCGGGGAAGATACCCGCCAGAGCTTCCGTGTGACTCTGGGCAACTCCGGTCCAAACGCCGTCACTGTGCGGGTGCTTGACCGCCTGTTCGGTGACTACAGCGTTCCCGAGGCGACGGTGAACGGCAAGAGCGTGATGCACCAGGCCGTGGACGCGCGCACGATCCGTTTCGACGTCCCTGTGGAATCCGGGGGTACGTCAACGCTGACCTATGAGATTCGCTATGCACGGTAAGCGTTTGTGCCGATGGATCGCGCTCGTCCCCCTCGCAGCGATGATGCTGACCGGATGCGGCGGATCGTCGGGCAATTCCAACGGCGGCAACAATTCGATCGTGATCCCCACTCATCGCACCCAACTGGTTGAATTTGGCGCGCAACCCGTCTGGGTCAGTGAGCAGAACGAGGAGTTTCTCTTCTCCTACAAGCAGGGTGAGGGTCCGGAGGGCATTTATCTCTCCGACCTGGAAGGAAACGTAACCAGTCTGTGGGCTAGCCCGCAGAACCACGACTATGTGCCTTCCCCGGATGGCAGCATGGTGGCGTTCAGCGGGCCGGGCGTGGATGGCGGCCTGATCGTTGTCACCATCGCCGACGACTCAAGCAGCTCATTCCTCCGCGGAGGCCGCCACCCCGCGTGGAAAAGCAACGAGGTGCTGATCGCAGCGACGGAGGACGGCCGGATAGTCGCCCTCGATCTGCTCACGGAGGCGGTCACCCAGATCACCGATTCCGGGTTCCAGCCCTCGTTGAATCCCTCCGGAACGGACGTAGTCTATTATCGCAGCGCGAGCAATCTGGGCACGAGACTGATCTGGCAATCGGAGACAGGCGGAATTTGGTCGCATGCGGTGCAGCTCGCCTCGCAGGTCGGTTCGGACGTCATCTTCAGCCCGACGAGCGCTTCGGTGTACGTCAGCGTGCTGGACACGGACGATCAGAGTGTCGTCACGCAATTGCCGCTCGCGGTCAATCCCGCAGGCACTCCGATGCTGCAGGCGGCTTTGAGACCATCGATCAGCGGAGATGGCGAACACCTATACGCCAACCGAATCTCCAGCAAGCAGCCGCGTTCGCTCTGGCATACTTCTCTTTCGGACGGTGATATCGGGATTATCCTCGACGCCTCCTTCGCAGCGGCTGAGGCAGAGGGCAAGGCGCTGCTGGTGGAAAGCGACTGGGGAATCGAGCGGATCACGTTCTAACACGGAATTAAAAGGGGACACGTACCTTTTAATTCCATTCGCTACACCATACCCATTATTATTTTCAAGAAATTAAAAGGTACGTGTCCCCTTTTTAATTCATTTCTCAAACGGTGTCATCCGGCGGCCGAACCGAGCGGCTGCGAGGGTTACGGTGAACGCAAACAGCACCAACGCAAAGAAAAGAATTTCGTTCATCCGCTCCTGCTTCAGGGAAGGGTCTATCGGCGAGTAGTGTGGACAGCTTCCACGAAGGTTGCCAGTTTAGTCTCGTCAAGATGGTAGTCGGTGCGCACCCCGGTGCAGACATCGACAGCGTACGGCTGCACCAGCAGGATCGCTTTTGCCACGTTCTGCGGTTCCAGCCCTCCGGCCAGGAATACCGGAACATCCACGCTGTCCACGATCCGTTTCGAAAGCTGCCAATCATGCACCTTGCCGGTTCCCCCCAGCGCACGGATTTCCGCGCTCAGGCTTCCGGAATCGAGCAGGATGGCGTCGGTGGTCTCGGCGACCTCCAGCGCTTCCTCAACCGCCGATTCGTCCTCGACGTGAACCACCTGGACGATCTTGACCCACGGGATCACCTTGTGAATCGCACGGCGAACGTCTGGGCCGACACGGTCGCAGAGTTGGAGCGTTGTCGCTCCCGTACGGACATGCTGCTCAAGAATGTCCTCGAACTTCGTTTCACTCGTCAGCAGGAACGTGGAGATGCCCGGCGGAACGGTATCGATGATTTCCGCGATCCGCGCCTCCGGGATGGGACCGGGTCCGCTCGGCATCGCGGAAACGAAGCCGACGGCGTCCGCGTCGTAGCGGACGGCCAGGGCGGCCTCTTCCGCACTCTGGATACAGCAGATTTTGATTCGAGTGCGATGGTTGGAGAGTTTGGCTCTACTCCTTGCCACCGACGGTCTCCGCTTTTTGCGCCGAGCTGTCCGGCTGGGGCGTCGGGATGAGTTCGGTCGTGTTCACACCCCGTTCGCGTAGCCTCCGGAGAACCTCCTGATAGAGGATCTCGGGCATCTGGGATTCACGATAGAAAATTCGCAACCTCATCCGGTCCGGCCCGAGAACAGCCGACCAGGAATAATCGGACGCGATATCGATCACCCAGTAGTCCGAAGCGATGTTGAACCCGAGCCGCACTTTCATCCTCCCGGCGCTCGCCGGATCTACCTGCCAGAGCATTCCCTTCGCTTCCCGCTGCGGTCCATCAAAGGTGCCGATTGTGCATTTGTTCCGGACGCGAAGACGGCTCCCCTGCAGAGTGTATTCCGAGGTATTTCCGATGCAGTCAAGGTTCTGCCGGGTTGGAATGCGGGCGATTTCGTACCAGGTTCCCGAATAGTGTTCAAGGTCCAACTGCTCCACCGGATCGGGCGCGCTTGCCCTGCGGCGGCTGCGCTGTGCAAGCATTACCAGCACGCCGACGATGGACGCGAGCGCCATCACGATCAGCGCCCAGGGACCGCCCATATAAATCTTCAACGGGTTGTGAATATTCCCCTTCTCGGCCATCCTCCCCTCCCAGGCAGCAAACTGTCCAATGGACCCTGCTTACCCCCCCAATACAGGCCGGGAGTGCAGAATAACCAAAAGCCGAGGGGTGCTTCAAGTCCATTGTCGCATCCCGCGCTCTTTCATTTCGAGCGATCGCGCCCTGATCCTCCCAGTGAATTGCCCGCAGGGCCGCTTCGGACTATCTTGCGGCAACCTTGTCCGTGCACATCCTGCAGAGGGAGGCATGAACCAGAAACCCCTTTCGGAACTGACACTGCGCGCTGTTCTATCCGGTCTTTTCGTCGGCTGCCTGATCGGAGCCTCCAACGTCACCATCGGCCTCAAGATCGGGTGGACCTTCGGCGCGGGAATCACCGCAGCCGTGATCAGTTTCGCCATCTTCGCGACGATGCGGAGCATGCGGCGTCCCTTCGACGAACGGGAAAACCTGATTGCGGCCACCGCCGGCTCCTCGTCGGGAACGATGGCCAGCGCCGGCGGATTTGTCAGCGCGATCCCTGCGCTCGAGATGATTCGTATGGCGAACGGCCAGCCTCCCCTCCCCTACCACAGCCTCGTTATCTGGGGCATGGCCGTGGCGTTCCTCGGGGTCCACTTTGCCGTCCCCCTGCGCAAGCAGATGGTGGTCACCGAGAAACTCCGCTACCCCACCGGGACCGCGACCGCCGAAACGATCAAGGCGATGTACGCTTCCGGGGTCGAGGCGATGAAGAAAACGAAGGTGCTGCTCTGGGCGGGGATTTTCGCGGCGTCGCTGAAACTGCTCTATCTCGCCTTCCCGGACAGCATCGGCACCCTCGAGGACTTCTCGCTGAACGACGTCGGGCTCGCCGGAATCGCCATCCTTTCAATCCCGGTCTATCAGCTTCAGATCGGATTCAACCTCTCGCCGATGATGCTCGGCGCGGGAGTGTTGATCGGCCCGCGTGTCGGATGGTCGCTGCTTGCCGGCGCGATCATCGCCTGGGGCATCATGACCCCGATCCTGATCAACAACGGCACCGTGGAGGTGTCGCCGGATGTCGCGGCGGTCAGCTCAGCGCTCCAGCGCACCGTCGAGCACCCGGAGTCGCACCATGCCCAACGGGTCCTGAATGTTGCTGTTCGCGAGGCATTGACACGCGCCGAGGCGATCGCCGGCCACCGTTCCGGTGTGACCTCCGTTGACGTGCTCCGCCATTACAACGCCCCGGCGGAATTGCTTCGCAAGGCGGGAATGACACCTGAGCAGCAGGCGCAGCCCGTGCCGGAAATCACCGGTGCCCCGACGACAACCAGCCCTTACCGCAGCGGATTCAACTGGGTGCTCTGGACCGGTGTCGCGCTGATGATCACCTCGTCGCTGACCACTCTCGGGATGCAGTACAAAACCATCGCGCGGACCTTTGGCAGCATGCGCGCTGTTGTGCAGAGGAAAAACGGCGGCGTTGGCAGCGAATCAAATTCCGCCGAAGAGCAGGAGCCCGATGCTCCCGATCCCTACCCGATGAAATTTTGGGTGATCGGCATGGCTCTGGCAACAACGCTGACCGTCACCCTCGCCCGGATTTATTTTGACATCCCGGTCTGGGAGTCGCTGCTCGCGGTGTTTATCTCGATGTTCATCGCGGCGATCGCAGTCCGTGCAACCGGAGAGACCGACATCAATCCCGTCGGCGCGATGGGCAAGATCACCCAGGTGATCTACGGCGCCTTGTCGCCGGGCAAGATGGTCCACAACCTGATGGCCGCGGCGATCACCAGCGCCGGCGCCTCCCAGGCGGGCGACCTGATGCACGACCTGAAGGCGGGGTACATGCTCCGCGTCTCCATTCGCCGCCAGGTACTCACCCAGCTGACCGGAGTGATCGTCGGTGTGTTCGCGGCGGCGGCCACCTACCGCGTACTCACGATCGTCTATGAGATCCCCGGCCCGGAGTTTCCCGGACCGGCGGTGTTCGCGTGGTACAAGATGGCGGAGATTCTCGCCGTCGGGCTCAAGGCGCTCCCGGCGGGTGCATTGTGGGGCGCGGCCGTCGGCGGCGGGCTCGGCATCCTGCTGCCGATACTCGGCAAAATCGGACCCGGCTGGCTGAAACGGTGGCTGCCGAGCTCGGTGGCCTTCGGGATCGCGTTCATGGTCCCGGCGGTGTACAGCATCGGGATGTGGCTCGGCGCGGTGCTGACCTACGCCTACAACAAAAAGCATCCGGTGCGCGTCGACAAGTACGGCGCGTCCCTCGCCTCCGGCTTCATCGCCGGAGAGGGGCTGATGATGGTCGCCTTCGCGCTCTACCTGATGTTCACACAGGTGCTGTTCTAAGTGTAGATCAAGTATGCAATAGGAAACTCTGATGGACGTAAAACGGCCGAGCGATCAGGCAGTGGCCAAGGCGACCGGGCGTACCTGGGATCAGTGGTTCTCGCTGCTCGATAAGGCAGGGATGAGCGACAAGGACCACAAGACCATCGTCGCGGCGGTCAAGGCGGCGGGCAAGACCAGCCCCTGGTGGCAGCAGGAGGTGACCGTCCAGTACGAACGCGAACGCGGGCTGCGCGACGTTCACCAGCGCTCCGACGGCCATTATGAAATCAGCCGCCTGCGAACGTTTCCGGTCAGCGATCGAGAGTTGATCGCGTTCGTTGTTGACGGACGCAAACGCGGCGCATGGATCGACGTCAAACTGCCGAAACCCGAGCAGAAGGTGCTCTCCGGCAATCCGTTGTTCACCTTCCCCTGGCCCGGCGGAAAGACGGTTTTACAGATCGTCGTCGAAAAGAAGGGGCCGAAAAAAGCCTCGATCACCGTCGTCCATCGCGATCTCGCCGGACCCGTCGAATGCGAAGAAAAGATGGTCTATTGGACGAAACGGCTCGTGGCATTGAAGGAGAAGCTTTGGCTAAGTTAATTAGTCACAATGTCTAACTTCTGGGACAGTATACTAATATTTCAAATATTAGTATACTGTCCCAGATTATGTATAACAGCGGTCAACACTACTGAAGGATTTTATTCCCACCCTATTCCGACTTCGGCGTCTGCTCCGCTCCCCCCTCTTTCCTCCCCGTTATCAGTGAAAAATGAACGTGCGCCGCAAAGCCGATCAACGCCGGGATGTTTCCCAACAGGCCGAGCCAGAAATAGCGGCTGGCATACCAGCGTCGTTCGATCTTTAGGTGGATGCGGGCGATCTCATACGACGCGATTGCACTGGCAAGCGCCCAGACAGCCATAATGCTCCGGATGGCGTCCACAGACTGTCGCAGCTCTTCCATCGTTCCCCCTGGTTTTTGTTAACCCAAAGGGCAAAATAACCGCCCACAACAGTCCGGCACAGTCTCCAGTACGAATTTGAGCTGGCACCTCCCGGCAGAGCGGCAACGATGGACACCTTTGAGAAAGAATCGATAGGTGATATTTTTCAACTGGCCTTCAGTGAACGAGGAGATTCTCGATGGGATTGGCGAATTTGTGGAGAACTTTTCGTGGCGACGCGGGTCATGTATGCCCCGTATGGGTCGTCGGCACCTTCGACAACCGCTTCCGCACGCTGGTGCACAATCCCGACAAGATCTTCGGCGATCTGGTCAGACCCGGAATGACCGTGCTCGACCTCGGGTGCGGCGGCGGGGTCTTTTCGATCGCAATGGCCCGTATGGTGGGCGACGATGGAAGGGTGATCGCTGTCGACGTCCAGCGGGGAATGCTCGGCAAAGTGGCCCGCCGCGCAGTGAAACTCGGCCTGCAGGACCGTATCCGCCTCCACCATGCCGCACCAGGAGACATCAGGTTGGACCCGCGGTCGGCGGATTTCGCCCTCGCCTCGATGATGATTCACGAGGTACCGGACGCTTTTTCGTTTCTCTCGCAGGTGCACGATGCCCTGAAACCGGAATCCCTCCTGTTGATCCTCGAACCGCTCCTGCATGTGACAAATAACCGTTTCAGGGTTACGCTGGACATCGCACGGCGCGCGGGATTCCGCATTCTCGGACCGCGCTGTGTCCCCTTCTCGCAGGCCGCGCTGCTGCAGGCCGAAAAATAGGCGGCTGGTCGTGAACGTTCTCCAGAGCCTTAGGGGCAAGATGATCCGCCCAGTTGACAAGACTGATCCCTATACATACATTCATGTATGTTTACCATTGTGGAACCAGAACATCCGGCACAAGACCGCTTCATTCACCGGAAAAATACCGTGGGAAGAACCATGCGCCGAACCAGCGAAGAGGCAGAAAAAACACGCCAAACCCTGATTGCAGCGGGGATCCGGGTAATGCAGCTCAAAGGTTACAGCGCGACCAGGATTGAGGACATCGCGCAGGAGGCGTCAGTCACTCGCGGCGCGTTCTACCACCATTTCCGGGATAAGCTTGAGATCTACGATGAGATCCTGCTGCGCGCTCAATCGCTAATGGTCGGGGTGATTCGCGAGGCCCGCAATGCCAAGCTTCCCACCGTCGAACGGATACGCAGACTGTTGCACAACCTCTTCGGTTTACTTGTTGAAAATAAAGAATATCAGGCGATTCTCACGGTGCTGCTCCAGTTGTCGGAGCAGACCGCCGAGGTCGATGTAAAATTCCGCGAGCGCAACCAGGTCTACATCGACTCAGTTGGTAGTTTTCGCCCGCTGATTGAAGAGGCGATCAAACGGGGCGAGTTGCGCGCGGAGCTCAAGCCCCAGGATGTCATTGACGGCATTCTCTGCCTGATCGCGGGTGTCCTCGACTTCGCTCCTCTTCACAGAAGTCCTGATTTTTCAATCAACAAAGTGAAGACAATCGCGGATATCTTCGTTCACGGAATCCAAGCCTGAGGGACACCCCTACACTTTGAAGACAGGCAGGTTTAGGCAAGGAACTGCTAATTTACATACATGCAAGAATGTATCACTGAAATCACTTGCGATGATAACAAGGATGATTTCGATTCGGGCCGGTAAAAAAGATGGATCTCCCAGCAAAAAGGAGTTTCAGCATGACTCATCCACGATTGTTGGGCGGCGTATGGCTGATCCTGGGTACGGCAGCCTCGGCCCTGGGCACGACACTCGATGTGCCCGCAACCTATTCGACCATCCAGCAGGCTATTGCCGCATCAAGCAACGGCGACACGGTGCTGGTCGGCGAAGGTATCTACAAAGAAAACATAACCTTCCTTGATCGCAACATCGTCGTTGCGAGCCTCTTTCTACTCGATGGCGACAGGGCCCACATCTCCGCGACCGTGATCGACGGGAGTTCGCCTGCTGATCCCGATACCGCGTCCTGCGTGCGAATTATCGGCGGGCAAACCCGTGCGGCCGCCCTGATCGGCTTCACCCTCACTGGAGGGACGGGAACGGCATGGTACGATCCGCCGACAACGGGGTGGTATCGCGAAGGTGGAGGGATTCTGATTAACGACTGCTCCCCGCGGATTCTGTTCAACCTGATCGAAGACAATCTCGCTACGACGATCTCTTCCGGGTTGACGAGCGCTGGAGGAGGCGGAATCCGCACGGGATTCGGAGCTCCCCTGATCCAGAACAACACGATCCGCTCCAACCAGGGGCGGTACGGCGCGGGAATCGTGGTGAATTACGACGACGCGGAGATCCGGAACAACGTGATCCTGCTGAACAGCGGCGGATCAGCGTACGGGGGCGGCGGCATCTGGGTGTACGGCATGGGCCACACAGCCGTGATCGAGAACAACACAATTGTCCAGAATTCCGTTTCGGGCATGGCTCCCTCAACCGAACCTCGCGGGAAGGGCGGCGGAATTCTCGTCTGGTCTACAGGCGCCCTTTTGAGGAACAACATCCTCTGGGGAAACTCGGCCGCTGAGGCGCCCCAGATCAAGGTGATCAGCGGCACCATGACCTACTACAACAACGACATCGAGGGGAAGGCTACGGCGAACGGCGGCATCACCGCCGATCCCCTGTTTGACGAAACCGCGCTCAACCTGCTTTCGCCGGGATCGCCCTGCATCGACGCGGGCTATGACGACGCTGCGTACGAGGATCGTGAGGACCCTGACGCAAGCGGGAACGCGCTGTATCCCTCAATGGGCGGCCTTCGCGGCGATATCGGAGCGTATGGCGGTCCGGGAGCGGCGCTGCTGCCCGAGGAGGCGAGTTCCGGGGTCGTGGAGCCTCGTCATCAGCCTGCATTTCCCCGAAACAGCCGGTTGGTCTCGAATTATCCGAACCCGTTCAACCCGGCTGCGACTGTGACCTGGTATCTCGCCAGGCAGGAGCGTGTACGGATTTCGGTGTTCGACGCCCTCGGACGAGAGGTTGCTCTACTTCGCGAAGACGTGCTTCCTGCAGGAAACGGCTCCGCTTCGTTTGACGGAACGGGAATGGCCAGCGGGGTTTACTTTATCCGGCTCAAGACCTCCACCGTCACGGATACGCGGCGAATGACGCTGGTTCGTTGACGGAGCGCCATTCAGGGAGGGGGTGCGGCGATTCAGTCGTGCCCCCTTCCCCATTTCCCCCTCCCCGATGCGCTCCCCACCCGGTTGCAAGCGGGCTTTCCGTCGCTTAACCTTTCCACACGTCCGGCTTTGATCGGGAGAGGCATGATCCAACGTGTTCTGGTCGCCAACCGTGGCGAAATCGCCGTTCGCATCCTCCGCGCCGCACGCACCCTCGGGATTCGAACCGTGGCCGTCCACTCCGAGGTGGATGAGGGAGCGCTGCACACCCGCTTCGCGGACGAAAGCGTGCTGATCGGCCCGGCCCCGGCGAGCGAATCCTACCTCAATATCGAGAAACTGATCGACGCGGCGAAACGCACACACTGCGACGCCGTGCACCCCGGCTACGGTTTCCTCGCGGAACGCTCCACGTTCGCCCAGGCGGTGGTCGACGCAGGCTTGATCTGGATCGGCCCTCCTCCCGAAGCGATCGACCTGCTCGGAGACAAGGTGCGCTCGCGGAGGTTGATGGAAAACAGCGGCGTTCCGGTCACTCCCGGCTTCGACAGCGACGACCAGAAACCTGAGGTTTTTCTCAAAGCGGCGAAGAAGTTCGGGTATCCGCTGCTGGTCAAGGCCGCGGCGGGCGGTGGCGGCAAGGGAATGCGTATCGTCCACGAACAAAAAGATCTCGCTGAAGCGCTCGAAGGGGCGATGCGTGAAGCGAAAGCGGCGTTCGGCGACAGCCGCATTTTCCTCGAGCGTTATGTCGAGCGCCCGCGGCACATCGAATTCCAGGTCTTCGCCGACACCCACCGCAACGTCATCCACCTGTTCGACCGGGAATGCTCGATCCAGCGCCGCCACCAGAAAGTCGTCGAGGAGACCCCCTCGACAGCGTTGGCACCCGAGCTGCGCAAACGGATGGGTGAGGCGGCCGTCGAAGCGGCGAAGGCGGCGAACTACGTCAATGCCGGGACTGTTGAGTTTCTCTTCGATTCCGCAAAACAGGATTTCTATTTCCTCGAGGTGAACACCCGAATACAGGTGGAGCACCCGGTCACCGAGGAGGTTGTCGGAGTGGACCTCGTGGCCGAGCAGTTCCGTGTCGCCGCCGGGGAAAAACTCTCCTGGAAGCAGAGCGATCTTTCGCAGCGCGGGCACGCGATCGAGGCGCGTATCTACGCCGAAGATCCGGCGAACGGTTTCCTCCCGGCCGCGGGTCCCCTGCTCTTCCTCGAGGAACCGACGGGTCCGGGCATCCGTGTGGACAGCGGCATCGTCGCGGGCCGTGAAATCCCGGTGCACTACGACCCGATTCTCGCCAAGGTGATCACTCACGGCCCGGATCGTGAGAAGGCTCGGAAAAGAATGGTGCACGCCCTCGAGCAGTACGTTGCGCTCGGAGTGCCCACGACGGCCTCTTTTCTCCGTGACGTCCTCTCCCACGAAGCGTTCATCCGTGGCGAGACTTTCACCGATTTCATCCCCACCTATTTCGAGGGGTGGTCGGGCGAGGAGGAAGCCTTGCGCGACCTTGCGATGGGTGCAGCGGCGGCGCTCGCCGGTAATAGCGTGCGGCAGACGTTCGAAGCGGGCAACGGCGTTGGATTCCGCCAAACACCGTGGCAGTCCACGGGCCTCTGGCGGATGGGAGGCGCGCGATGAACCGGCGCGTGTTTAAAACCGGCTCGGGCGAGCTCCCCGTCCGCGCTGAAGTCAACGGCGAGCGTTTGAGCGCCACCATCGCGGAAGACAGAGAGCTCGACGGACCGTTCACACGCGTCGGAAACGGAACCGGATTGTGGAGCGTCAACGGCGCCCGCCACAGGGTTGCCGCAGTGGAGTACAAGGGAATGGTCTGGGCGGCGGTGGACGGCCGTGTGTTCCGTTTCGAGCTGGCCGACCCCGACGCTCCTGCCGGTGCGGTCGCCACCGGGAACACGGTCGCCGCGCCGATGCCGGGCAAAGTGATCAAGTTGTTCAAGGCGGTGGGCGACACCGTATCGGAGGGCGAAACGGTGCTCGTAGTCGAGGCGATGAAGATGGAGCACACTCTGCGCGCGCCTATCTCCGGAACGATCTCCGAGATCCGTTGCGCCGAGGGGCAGCAGGTCGAAGCGAATGTCGCGCTGCTTGAAATCGATGCGGAAAAAGAGGGTTAAAATAATGTTATCCAAATCCTGGGGCTATGCGGTGCGGGCGATGGTGCGGATGGCGGGGACGCACAGCGACCCTAAGCGGCGCTGGAGCAGCGATGAGCTGGCCGAGGCGGCCGGACTTCCCCCCTCTTTCCTCGCGAAAGTGATGCAGCAGCTCACCGCGGCGGGCCTCATCGAGAGCACACGCGGTCGCGGCGGCGGGATCCGGCTGGCGCGCGATCCCGGAACGATCCGCCTGTATGACATTGCGGCGTCAACGGAAGACCAGACCGATTTCGATCTGCGTGACGCGGGACTGGAGGACGCCGAGCCGGGAGTCCTCGAAGAGCTGCATCTTCGCTGGCAGCCCTACGGCCGAGTGATGCGCGAATTTCTCGTGGCAACGTCAATCGCGGACCTGATTGTGCCGCGAAGGAGGGACGAGCAGGAGGGACGGGAATGAAAACATCCATTGAACAGATCCAGGAAAAGTTGGCCGATCTCGAACTGCAGGGCTGGCTGCTGTACATCTGGCGCGATGTGAATCCCGTGGCGGTGACAACCCTCGGACTAAGCGAAGGTGGCATCCGATCACGCCGCTGCTACTATTTGATCCCCGTTCACGGCAAACCCCGCAAGCTGCTGCACACGATCGAGCCGCTCACCCTGGATGGCCTCCCGGGTTCCGATGAGTTCTACACCTCCTATACGTCACTTAAGGACAAACTGGGTGCGATGCTCGACGGCTATGATTCCGTCGCGATGGAGTACAGCCCGGAGTGCCACATTCCCACCGTCTCCTGGGTGGACGCCGGGACTGTGGAGATGGTGCGTTCCCTCGGTGTCGATGTCGTCAGCTCCGCCGACCTGATCCAGTACTTTGAGGCGACCCTCGACGATCAGCAGATCGCGAGTCATTTCGACGCGGCGAAGCACTGCAAGCGCATCGCGGCGGAGGCCTTTGAGCTGGCCGGTCAGCGCATTCGCGACGGCAAACCCGCCACCGAATATGAAATCCAGCAGTGGATCTGCGAACAGTTCCGGAAGACGGAGCTGACCTGGGATGGCGACCCGATCATCGGCGTGAACAGCAACGCCTCGAACCCTCACTATTCACCCTCCTCCACGGAGTCCACTGAAATCAAGGCGGGCGATGTGCTGCTGATCGATCTCTGGGCCAAGGGAAAAGAGAAAGCCGCGGTATACGCCGACCAGACCTGGATGGGATATTTCGGCAGCGCTCCTCCTGAAAATGTTCAGGAGATCTGGGAGTTGGTGCGGGATGCACGCCGGGCGGGATTCGAACGGGTCCGGAACCGCATCGAAGCGGGGAAAGCTGTCCGCGGCTACGAGGTTGATGACGCAACCCGCGAGGTGATCGAGGAGGCCGGGTACGGCGAGTATTTTTTCCACCGCACCGGCCACAGCATCACCACCACCGACCACGGCAACGGCGCGAACATGGACAACCTGGAGACCCATGACGATCGCCCGATCATCCCCCGCACCTGCTTTTCCATCGAACCGGGGATTTACCTGCCGGAATTCGGCGTGCGCAGCGAATACAACGTGATGATCATGCCCGACGGCCGGCCGACGTTTGCCGAGGGGACGGACCAGCAGGAGCTGATCCTCGTTGATGTATGACCGGGTGAGCCCGTCCTTGACGACGCCTCGTTCGCCGAACGAGGCGTTTTCTTATTGCCTGCAGGCGCCGATTCTCCCCGGCTTCGTGGAGTCCCGGGGCTTTTGGAACGGCTCGCGCCATTCTTGGTATATTCCACGGTCAGCAACAAATGAAGGGAAAATTCGCACCGGCGATGAAGTACAAGGACTATTACAAGATTCTCGGCGTTGACCGCGGCTCCAGCGACGACGACATCCACAAGGCATACCGCAAACTCGCGCGGAAATTCCACCCGGACGTGAACAAGGAGTCGGGCGCGGAAGAGCGGTTCAAGGAGATCGGCGAGGCCTACGAAGTCCTCAAGGACCCGGGGAAACGGAAGCGGTACGACTCGCTCGGACCGGGTTGGAAGATGGGCGACGACTTCACGCCCCCGCCCGGCTGGCAGAGTACGGGCGGTTTCCGGGCACGGAAGAGCGGTTCCGCGGATGGATTCGGGTTCGGCGGGTTCAGCGATTTCTTTGACTTCATCTTCGGCGGTGGCGGAACTCGCTCGGGCGGCGCTCGCGGTCCATTCGGCCAGGGCGATTTTGCTGGATTCGGCGGATTCTCGGGCGGCGCACCCCGCGGACGGGACCACGAGGCGATTCTGGAAATCTCCCTCGAGGAAGCGATCGGCGAGGGCAAAACCCGTTTCACCATCAACACCACCGAAATCGGCCCGGACGGCAACCCGCATTCCGGCACCCGGACCCTCGAAGTCAAAATCCCCGAGGGGGTTCGCGAAGGCATGCGGATCCGGGTCTCCGGCCAGGGAGGACCCGGGCTCGGCGGCGCGGCGGGAGACCTGTACCTGAAAATCAAGTTCAAACAGCACAAATTGTTCCGGGTTCACGAACACAACCTGCACCTGCAGTTGCCCGTCGCTCCCTGGGAGGCGGCGCTTGGGGCAAAGGTGACGGTGCCGACGCTGGATGGAAAGATTCGGGTTAGCATCAAGCCGGGCTCATCCTCGGGTCAGAAATTGCGCGTTCCCGGTCGCGGGCTGCCGAAAAAGGGAGGTGGCCGGGGCGACCTGATCGCCGAAATCTCGGTGGTTCTGCCGGACAAGATATCAAAACATGAGCGGGAGCTGTTCGAGATGCTCGCGGACCGCAGCTCTTTCAAGCCGCGCCCGTGGGATTGAGCCTTGGCAAGCAGACACTGGTATAATTAAAGAGTTAGCATATAGCTATGATCGTCAACTCGGATTTGAACTACGGATTGCGTTCCCTTGGTAATCGGGAAGGATTCGCGTGATGGAAACAACGATCATTTTCATCCTCGCAGTGATCTTTGCCGTGCTTGTCCTCCTCTCCCGGACACGCTTCGGGCGGGGAATCTTCGGCCGGATGCAGTCCACGATGCGCAGCAGCAAGATCGACTATCACGGCGTCAAACGGCGCGGTGCGATGGAGGAACTTCAATTCTTCGACGAGGATGAAATCCGTGAGAACGCCGGTCCCGGCGACCTCGGCGTCCGCGAAGAAGAAACCGGAGATGAAGCCTGAAAGGAGACGTCGCCCCATGCTGGACATTATCATCGTTATCGCCGGCGTAATCCTCGCTATACTCGGACTCGCCTATCTGGCAAAACACGGACGAGGAATGTTTGGCGGCGCGCAGTTCACGGCCCAAAGCAGCATGTACGGTTTCAGCAGCACCGACCGAAAGCACGCCATCGAGGAGGTCCAGTACGTCCAGGAGGATGAGATCCAGGAGGACACCGGCCCGGACGATCAGGGCGTTCGCGGCGAGGACGAAGAAAACGGAAAGCAAAAGGACTAGGCGCTGCATGCTATCTCAGGTTTTGTTTGAACATTTCTCAGCAGTAGGGCGGCCGTCCCTGGCCGCCATCGCGGGCACGGAGGCCCGCGCCACGGGAAGTTGATTGCGAGCAAACTGAATCTGAAACGGCAATCGAAGAGTAAAAAAGAACGCAAGGAGTGCAGGACTCATGGCGGAGACAACTGCAAAAGGCGGAAAAAGCCAGACGTTGAAATTCAAGGCGGAAGTCGCCCAACTGCTCAACATCGTCATCAACAGCCTTTACACCGACCGCGAGGTGTTCGTCCGAGAGCTTGTCTCCAACGCCTCCGACGCGCTGGAAAAAATGCGCCATCTCGGGCTGATTCGGAAAGACGAAGTGAAGGTCGAGGAGGCCGACCTCGAGATTCACATTGACCTCGACTCCGATGCGAAAACCTTTGCGATCACCGACACCGGGATCGGCATGACGCGCGAGGAGACCGCCCAAAGCCTGGGGACGATCGCCCATTCCGGGTCGCGAGCCTTCCTGCAGCAGATCGCGGAGGGCAAACCGGTGGATATGAACCTGATCGGCCAGTTCGGGGTGGGATTCTATGCGGCGTTCATGGCGGCGAAAAAGGTGACCGTTCACACCCGCTCCTGGCAGTCGGACAACGAGCCGGTCGTCTGGAGCAGCGAGGGCGCGGGCTCGTTCACCCTCCGCTCGGCGGACCCCGGACTGCCGCGTGGAACGACGGTGACGCTGGACCTTCGCGACGATGCAGCCGAATTCGCGAATGCCGACACGATCAAGAACCTGATCCGCCGTTTCAGCAACTTCGTCCCCTTCCCCATCCGTGTCAACGGCGAGCAGGTTAACACCGTGCAACCGCTGTGGGCGAAACCGAAAAGCGAGATCGGCGAAAACGAGATGAAGGAATTCTACCGTTTCATCGCAAACGCTTTCGACGATCCGATGTACAGCTTCCATTTCAACGCGGACGCCCCGCTCGCCATCCGCTCCCTGCTGTTCGTCCCCGGACAGAACATGGAGGGATTCGGGCTCGGCCGCATGGAGCCCGGCGTCACGCTCTACTGCAAACGTGTGATGATCCAGTCCCAGGTGGAGGAGCTGCTGCCGGAGTACTTCCGCTTCATCCGCGGCGTGGTTGACAGCGAGGACCTGCCGCTGAACATTAGCCGCGAGACGATGCAGGACAGCGCCCTGGTGGCGAAACTCCGGCGGGTGCTCACGGGGCGGCTGATCAAGTTCCTCGCCGAGGAAGCGAAAAGCGACGCGGAGAAATACGGTGAATTCTTCAAGACGTTCGGTGTTTTCCTCAAGGAGGGTGTGGCCACCGACGCCGACAACCGCGGCGAACTGGCAAAACTGCTGCTCTACGACTTCTCCGCCGATCCCGAGAAAAAGGTCAGTCTGGAACAGTACCTCGAACGGATGCCGGAGAAGCAGCCCGCGATCTACTACATCACCGGCCCGAGTCGCGAGGCGATCGAGGCGGGTCCCTACGGCGAGGCGCTGTCCTCCCGGGGGTACGAGATCCTTTACTGCTACGAGGGCGTGGACGATTTCGTGATGAGCGCGCTGCACGAGTTCGAGGGCAAGCCGATCATCTCCGCGGACCAAAGGGACCTGAAACTTGAGGATGCCGAGGCTCCTGAGGGCGGCGCCGAGGCGTTGCCCGAGAAGGAGGCCGGCGACCTCGCCCGCTGGATCAAGGAACAACTCGGGGACGCCGTGCAGGAGGTGCAGGTCTCGAAACGGCTTGTCAAAAGCCCCGCGATCCTCGTCAATCCGGACGAGATGTTCACCACCGGCATGCAGCGTGTGATGCAGGCGGTGACAAAGGGGACGGTGCCGAGCAAGTCGATGGTGCTCGAAATCAACCCCGCCCACCCAATCCTGAAACGTCTGGCGGACCTGCGGACGCAACCGGAGAAAGCTGAGTTGTCATCGGAAGCGGCGAAGATGCTGCTCGACAACGCGATGATCGCCGCCGGTCTGCTCGTCGACCCGAAAACCCTCGTCGTGCGCTCCACCCGCATCCTGGAGGCCGCGCTGGAGTAGTCCGAAGTCCAGAGCATTCAACAATCAGGGCAAAAGAGCAGCGGCTCAGTCGCATTACCTGAGCCGCTTCTTTACTTTCACAACTCATCCCAAGCTATTTCATCAGTACAACCTTCCTCACCTGATCCATCTTCCCCGGCACCGTCGCACGAACGAAATAGACACCGCTTGCTCCGCCGAATCCGTCGAATCCGTCGAATCCGTCGAAAGTGAATGTGTGACGTCCAGCTTGCGTTCTGCCACTTGCCAGCTCGGCAACCTGCCGGCCGATGATGTCGTAAACAACCACGCGCAAGTCCACAACCTGTGGCAATTCAACAACAACCGTTAGTGCGGGATTGAACGGATTAGGATAGGGAGCATCTAATTCGAATTCCTTTGGCAGGTAATTCGAGTGTACCTCAACCACAGGCAAAGCTTGCGAGATGTCATATACATAGATGCCATACACTCCGGCGGCGTACGCGTAGTTCTGATTGACAGTCACGTCCCCGTTTGGATAGCCGTAATAATACCCCGCTTCGACCGGAGCATACGGATCTGACACATCGGCGATCACCAACCCTGCCCAATCACCCAGAAACACATGGTTGTCAGAGACAGTCACACTCACAGCATAATAGGCTGGATCGATGCTGCTCACCAGTTGCGGGCTGGCCGCATCCGAAATATCAAGGATAATCCATCCTGTCTCCCCGGCGGCCAGATAGGCATAATTACCACTTACGTCAACCATTTCAACTGAACCTTGTGCCAGATAGCTGCCTGCGATAAAAGGCTGATTCGGATTGGAAACATCTACTATCTGCAGCCCACTGTCAGCTGCAGCTACATAGGCGTAATCCCCTGATAAATCAATTTCCACCGCATCAGGCAGAACGCAACTACCCAACAAGGACGGGCTGGGAGAAGAGAAATCAACGATAGCAATCGAACAAATTCCATCATGTTCATTATCGAGAACGTATGCTATCTCACCGTTCGCTTTGATTGCGTTGGCCTGGTATTGAGTCTGGAAGGTCGATTCGATCACTGGAGTTTCAGGGGTACTGATATCCAGTCTGACGATGCCGTCTTCTTCGCAGGCAACGTAGGCATAGCCCCATTCCACATCGACATCGAAGACCTTGTACAGATAGGGACTCATGCCGATTTCAACGGGACTTGAGGGAATGGAAGCGTCCACAACCTTGATAAAACCGTTCTGAAGGCCAGCGAAGACAAGGTCGTTCTGGTTGTCAACTTTGTAAACAAAACCATTTTCGCCGCAGCTGCCCATTTCCTGCGGATTTGCAAGGTTAGCGATGTCCACAACACGAACGGCTGCCAAATTCGCCGTTACATAAGCGTAATTGCCCCGTACCGCAACATCCATCGCCGCATCGTCAAATGTCAGCAGGGCTGTCTGTGTTGGAGATTCAGGAGTGGAAATATCAATGACATAAAGTCCTGTTTCACTGTCGGTGATGAGAACTTTCTCGCCGGAGACCGACAACCCCTGCGCCACACCGGCGACATCAAACACGCTCAATGCGCTGATCGACGAAGGTGTGGATACATCATACAGCCTTAAACCGGCTTCGCCCTCGGAACTGAACAGGAGACTTACCGATGCGGCCATGTCATCAGCCCCCATACTCGAGGCGACGGATCCGATCAGGATTGGTGAATCGATTTCGGTAACATCGATGACCAGAATGCTGTTATCGTTCTGGGCCCCCATGTAAACAGTGGTACCGGATATCTCCACACTTCGACCTCCAGAAGAGGTAGAATAACGGCCTGCAATCACAGGCGAGGACGGAGTTGAGAAATCGATGATTACCAGGCCGCTGTCGCTCACAGCCAGATAAGCATAACTCCCACTCGCTTTGATATCCGCAACCCTGCCAGATACTGAACATATGCCGAGCGATGCGGGATTCAGGGGATCTGTGATATCGATCACGGTGAATCCAATCATTCGATCGGTGACCAGGGCATAGCTACCGGAAACAACGACTTCGAGCGGGCCGTACAAGGAGCAGACAGCAGCAGACTGCGGGTCCGACGGATCCGAGACATCAATCACCCGAAGCCCGCTGAACAAATCGGCGATGTAAGCGTAGTTTCCCGAAACTGCTATGGTTTCTTCTCCGCCCCAGAAATGATAAAGTGTCCCTGGCATGGTGACATTCAGACTGTCTTGAGAAAAAGCGATAGCCGAGATGGAGAATGACAGGATGAATATGAATACGCTTCTCATGCTTGCCTCCCCCCAGGATCAAGCCCTGAGTCGTATCAAATAAGGGTTTAGGAGTTACAGCCCTTGCGTTTCACTTTTCCTGTGGCACTGTCAATTGCTTCAAGGATCGCCACAGCATGGTTCGATTGTCCACTCCGCATTCCAAAGTCGGCCACGAATTAGTTATAGTCTCGCTTTCCTGGAATCCATTCCATCAAGTGGTCGCATCAGATGGACCGGCTTCGAATGATCCCGGTACATTTGCGAGGTTGCAGTACAATGGCGGCGGGCGGCAAGTTTCTGAAAGGGGACTTCGCGCCTGATCCGAAAGATCGCGCGTTGGTGTAAAAAGGTAGGGTTAAGAGAGTTGCCTGCCAAGCCGATCAAGTGCAGCCGCTAAAGTCTGTCCATCTTCAGGAGAGCCTTCCGCTAGATGAGGTGTATCACCACAATGAATGTGGTTTCTTATTTGATTACACTCTCCAGTATTGGGAACGCGAAAGTCAATGGAGTGAAACGGCGGACGTAAAGAGGCAGCGTGTTTTATTCTGCCAATAGATCCAATAATACGCCGATACTGCGATATCGAAGTAGGTCTTGTATTCCCTTCTTCCGCCAAATCGCAAACCTTTGCAGCGACATTCCCTGGCATCATCCTACGCTGGAGTGAACGGACATGGGAGAGATGAATACGTAAAAATGATCTCCGGGTTTGTACCCTCTCATCTAGCTGTGCACAGAGCGAGGGCATTGTTTTTACGTGAGAAAATGTCCACTTTCGCTCGGAAAGTGTCCGTTATCGTGCACCAGAATGCTACTCCTCGGACACACTGTGGTGCGTTTTGCCACATAAAACCATAAAAACCGGCGAAAAAACCTATACTTACAAACGTGAAAAGAGGCACAGGAGTTGCTGAACATTGGGAGACGTGAGTCGCGGAGGGGTACGATTCACGTTCATTCATCAGCATGACAAGGGAGGGATCATGTCGGAGCCGACCAGTACCACCGAGTCAGCGGCCGCCGAGGCCGTCGTAGTCAACCCGTATTCCCGCCTAGTTTCAGTCATCACCGAGCCAACCGCAGCCATGCGCGGCGCCCTGAAGAAACCGGGGCAGTGGTGGGTGCCCCTCGTGCTCACCGTGATCGGGATTGTCCTCTTCGCCATCCTCGCGGGTGATGTGGTCCGTGATTTCAGTATCCAGAAGATGCAGGAACGATTCACACAGATGGTCGCGGACGGCCGCTTGACGCAGGATCAGGCGGATCAGTTCATGGAGCGCCAGAGCCACGGTGGCATGATGACAATCGGCCTCTATCTCGGACCGATCGTCAACATCTTCATCTTCAACTTCGTGCTCGCCCTGCTCGCGCTGCTCGTCGGGAATGTAATCCTCGGTGGGAATCTCAAATTCGGGCATTATTGGACCATCATCTGGTGGTCGTCCGTGATCGGATTCCTCTCCTTCCTGATTAGCGGTTTCCTGATGAACATCACGGGTGACATTCAGGGTGCGCAGTTGGGTCTTGGCATTATCACAAAGGCGAATCCCGAGAGCACCGCGCACAAGATTCTCCAGGTCTTCGATGTCTTTCGGATCTGGCAGGCGATCGTCGCGGGAATCGGTGTAGCCGTGGCGGCGAAGGTTTCCAACGGCAAAGGCATCGTCTGGATGCTGGTCGTATTCCTCGGCCTCTCGATCATCATGTCCCTGCTGCTTGGGGGCGCAATGTAACCGGCAGCCGTCGATCGCTGTCAGACAACCAACGAACTCTGGAACAACGAGGACGTCCATGAACTGCAGTAAAAGCTACGTGCGTCGCACACTGCTGACCTTGATCGGGGTGCTGATGCTGTCGAGCGCCGGGTTGGCCGCCACACCGGATGAGCCTCCGTTGATCGTCAGCGACTCATCCAAGACGCTTGATGATTTGATCGACCTGGCGCTCAATCATGAATACACCTACAGGAAAGCTGTCGAAGGCGAGCGTATCGTCAGCATGCTGAGGGCGAGTGCGATTGGACAATTCCTGCCGGGTGTTACCGCAGGGGGATCGTACAGAACGTCGGGCAAGACCTATGACGCAGCCGGCAATCTCCTCGCCAACAACAACAGCAGTAGTTCGATTTCGATATCCGTGAGCGAAACGATCTTCGCGGGAGGGCAACGTCTCTGGGGATTGAAAGCGGCGAAACTGTCTCTGGATAACATCTTCCTCAACAGCGAGCGTTCCCGGGATGTGCTGGTCACCCAGGTGAAGACGGTTTTCTACAACTTTCTCCTGGCCAAGGAGAACCTGCGTGTTCAGAACGAGATCCTCCAGCAACGGCGTGAGTCGTTGCGGCTCGCGCAGGCGAGGTACGCCACGGGCGACGTGATAGAACTGGACGTGATGCAGGCGGAGATCGATCTGGGCACCCAGGAGAACAACGTGCTGCAGGCACAGCAGTCGCTGAAAAACGCCCGCGAAGCGTTGAACCTCGCCGTCGGCATTCACCTGGACAGCACCTTCCCCGTCGTCGGTGGTCTGACGCCGGTACTTCCCAATACCGATGCCGATCAACTTGTCACCACGGCGCTCCAGAAGCGCCCCGATTTCAAAGCCGCCAAGAACCAAGTCAAGATCAACTCGCTGAACGTGCTCAACTACACGAGCCAGTACGTCCCCACGGTCAGCTGGTTCTACAGTTACGACCGCAGCGATTATAGAAAAGATTTAGCTCAACACTACGTAGTGTGGCCAAGCATTACATCATCGACCACAGGATTCTCGCTCAATTGGACTATCTTCGACCGTTTCCAGCGCGAGTACAACCGCCAGAACGCCGTAATCGCGAAACGGAAATCCGTGTACGACGAGTTTTCGCTCCGCCAGAACATCATGGCGAATGTCCGCAGCGAATGGCGCAACCTCGAAAAACTGGACCAGCAGATAAAGGTTTCCGAACGAAACCGCGATCTGGCCCGCCGCCAATTGGAGCTCGAGCAGGAGCGATACCGTGTCGGCGCGTCGAGCCAGCTGAACCTGCGCAGCGCGGAGGTCACCAGGATCACGGCGGAGAACGACTATCTGGCGAGAGTCCTCGAATACTTTACAACGCTCGCGACGCTGGAGCGTGATCTCGGCGCGTCGCTTGAGGAGGTGTCCCGGTGAGCAGGAAGGTGAACAAGAAACGGGTTTGGATTATCGTCGGCGTGGTGGTCGTGGTGGCGGCGCTTGTCATCGCAAACGTGGCCAGCAAACGTGCCCCAAAGGGTGAAAAGGTGGACGTCACCGTCGCCAAACTCGACAGCCTTGTCCAGACCGTCACCGCATCGGGCAAAATCCAGCCCAAGATCGACGTCAACATCAGCGCCAACGTCAGCGGCCGGATTCTCTACCTCGGCGCGGAAGAAGGTGACACGGTTGCCGAAGGCCAGCTGCTGGTCAAGATCGAGGACGAGAACTACAAGGCGCAGCTCAATCAGATGCAGTTCAGCCTGCGCAGCGCACAGGCTCAGCTCGAGGAAGCCCAGAGCAAACTCAAGCGCGTGCGCGAACTGCACAAAGCCCGACTCGCCTCGGACGCGGACCTGGAGACGTCGGAGGCCACCGTCAAGCGTCTTGACGCGGAAGTGGACCGGGCGAAGGCGAACGTGGACCAGTCGCAGGACAGTTACTCGAAAACCCGCATCTACTCCCCGATCAGCGGTACGGTCACCCTGTTGAACAAGGAAGTCGGCGAGATGGCGATCGGTGCGACGTTCAGCCAGGATGTGATCATGATCGTGTCGAAGCTCGACCAGATGGAGGTGGACGTCGAGGTGAACGAGAACGACGTCGTCCTGATCGGGCTGAACGACGCGGTGAAGATTGAGGTGTTCGCGATGCCGGACACCACCTTCCGGGGCAAGGTGACGGAGATCGCTCACTCGGGCGTCGTCCGCGGCGCCGGCACGGCGGAAGAAGTAACCAACTTCAACGTCAAGGTCGCGGTGACCGACCGGGTTCCGGAGCTGCGGCCGGGGATGAGCGCCACGGTTGAAATCATCACCGACCGTCGTGAAAAGACCCTTGTCCTGCCGCAGGAGGCTGTTGCCGTTCGGACGCTCAGCGAGGAGCAGAAGATGGCTGAGCGGGCCCGTGCCAGCAAACAGAAAGGCAAGAAAAACGGCGGCAACAACTCCCCGACGATGAACAGCGGCAAGGAAGACCCGGTGGAAGTGGTATTCGTGGTCAAGAACGATACGGCCTGGGCGGAACCTGTCAAGCTGGGCATCTACTCCGATACGCACTTCGAGATTCTGAGCGGCATCCAGGAAGGGGACCTTGTGATTACGGGCCCATTCCGTTTGCTTTCCCGGGATCTGCACAGCGGCAAGGTTGTCAGCTATACACCGCCTCCGGAATCGAAGAAAGAGAAAACCGCGGGGGATGAGGCTGTCGCCGACAGCACGGAATAACGGACGAGTGTCATCGCGGAGTAGATCATGAGTGTCATCATCGAATTTGAACAGATCTCGAAAACCTACGAGATCGGTCAGATCAAGGTTCCAGCCCTGAGAGAGATCGACCTGACCATTTCGGAGGGCGAGTTCATCGCGATCATGGGACCCTCAGGATCGGGCAAATCGACGATGATGAACATCATCGGCTGCCTTGACACTCCCACCGGCGGCATCTACCGTCTTACCAGCGAGCGCGTCGACCAGATGACCGACAACGAACTTGCGGATATCCGTAACCGTCGCATCGGGTTTGTCTTCCAGACCTTCAACCTGCTGCCCCGCGCGGACGCGTTCCACAACGTCGAACTCCCGCTGATCTACGCCGGGATTCCGCGGTCCAGGCGGCGTGAACGCGTCGCCGAGGCGCTCGACGAGGTTGGGCTCGCGGACCGGATGCACCACAAACCGAACGAACTCTCCGGTGGTCAGCGCCAACGGGTAGCCGTCGCGCGTGCTCTGGTCAATCGCCCGAGCCTGTTGCTTGCCGACGAGCCAACTGGTAACCTTGACAGTAGCACCAGCCACGAAATCATGGAACTCTTCGGACACCTTCACTCCCAGGGAAACACGATCGTACTGGTGACCCACGAGGAGGACATTTCCCTGTACGCTCACCGCGTTGTCCGGCTGCTGGACGGCAGGGTATCCGCAGACAAACCGCAGGTGCCTCGGGCTTACGGGGACGGACAGGGAGAACGCCGGCACAACGGGGAATTGAACTCGGTATCCGCTTAAGATAGATAGGATGTTTCCGCCGCGCATCGGAGGTAGCGGTCGATGAGGCAGCAGCTGCAAGCGTGGATGCACAATTTCACTGAGGGGTTCGGAATTGCCATCCGGGCCCTTCTTTCCAACAAGACTCGTGCCATCCTGACGACACTTGGCATTGTCATCGGGGTGGTAACGGTTACCCTGATGCTGATGATCATCCAGGGACTGAACCGCTCCTTCCAGCAGCAGATCGCGTTTCTCGGCAGCAATACGGTATACATCGATCCCTGGCCCTGGGTGTGGGATGACGACTGGTGGAAGTACATCAACCGACCCCGCATCAACATGGAGCAGTACGAATTTGTCAAGCAAAGAACTACCCTGGCGGACGCTGTCGCACCGAGGATTGGGACGCGGCGAACCGTCGCATTCCGCGACAAGGCGCTTTCGGGCGTCGCGATCCTGGGGACAACGAGCGAATTCGCATTCATCTCGAGTGCGCAACCTGAGTTTGGACGCTTCATCTCGGACATCGACAACCGTGCCAGCCGAAGGGTCTGCGTGATCGGAGTCGATGTTGTCAAGGAGCTCTTTGGTCCGTTCAATCCACTCGGGCGCGAACTCCGGATCGGGGCGAACAATTACAAGGTCGTGGGCATCCTGGAACAACAGGGAAGCACATTCGGCCAGTCGCGAGATAATATCATCATTATCCCGATCGAAACCTTTATCAACACCTTCGGCCGGAATCGCAGCGTGACAATTGCGGTTCGAGCCAAGGACGGGGCAAACATTGACGGGTTGATTGATGAACTGACCGGAATCATGCGGAGGGCGCGTAAGCTGAAACCGCTTGAGGAAAACAACTTCGCGATCAACCGCCAGGAGGCGCTGGAATCGTTCTACAAGGCGATGACGGCGGGTGTCTATGGCGCCGGCCTGGTGATTGGCGGGATCAGCCTGCTGGTGGGCGGGATCGGCATCATGAACATCATGCTCGTCTCGGTCACGGAACGGACCTGGGAGGTGGGGATGCGCAAGGCTGTCGGAGCGCGCACAAGCCATATCCTCTGGCAATTCCTGATCGAGGCGATGGTCATCTGCAGCCTCGGCGGTGCAATCGGCATTGGTCTCGCGTTCCTTGGCGGCTTCGCTATCCGGAACGCGCTCCCGGCCGTCCTTCCGCCCTGGCTTGCAATCGCTGCCGTGCTCTTCTCAGCTGTCGTCGGACTTGTTTTTGGCCTCTTCCCCGCCGCCAAGGCCGCGAAGATGGACCCGATCGCCGCCCTGCGGCATCAGTAATCGAGGCGCCGGATGAACCTGAACGAAGCCTTTCGAGTTTCGCTCTCCAGTATTGCGGGGAGCAAGCTGCGCAGCAGCCTCACCCTGCTTGGCGTGGTCATCGGCGTCATGACAATCATCGCTACGATGTCCATCATCCGCGGTCTCAATAACCTGATGGAACGGGAAATGTCGCAGCTTTCCACGGGTGTGTTCCAGGTGCAGCAGTATGACGTTCAGGTCGGCATCCACGTTGGCCGTCGCCGCCGGGAATACAGGCCGAAAATCGGCATGCGAGAGGTTCGCGCGATAGAAAAGCATGTGCCGTCGGCCCGATTCATCGGACCTGAGGTGCACAAATGGCAAACGGTAATCAAATACAAGAACGAAGCGACCAATCCCAACATCCTTACGTTCGGCTGCGTTCCGGCTTCGGCTTTCAACAACGGTTGGTCAGTCGCAAGCGGACGCTTCATGAGCGAGCCAGATGTGCAGTATGCGCGGCCGGTGGTCGTGCTTGGAGATGCCGTTGCCCGCAAGCTATTCCCCCTCCGCGATCCGGTCGGCGAGATGGTTACTGTCAACGGACAACGCGCGCAGGTGATCGGTGTGCTCGCTGAACAGGGCAGCATGCTCGATCAGAACGCCGATCACATTATCGCCGTGCCGATCACGACCTTCACTCGCTGGTGGGGGTATGAACGCAGTTGGGTGATCACCGTTCAGTCGGCGAATCCCTCCGAGATGGACAAAACCATCGAGCGGGTGACCAATGTTCTTCGCAGCGCCCGCGGACTGAGACCGGGCGAGGCAACCAACTTCGCTATCTGGAGCAGCAACCAGCTCGTAGACAGCTTCAACCAGATGACCCGATGGATCTCGATTGCTGCATTTGGGATCGCGAGCATCTCGCTCCTGGTCGCCGGCGTGGGGATCATGAACATCATGCTCGTCACCGTCACCGAGCGCACCCGCGAGATCGGCGTGCGCAAGGCGATTGGTGCCAAGCGTTCCAGCATCCTCGCCCAGTTCTTGCTCGAAGCGGTAATCCTGACGGAAATCGGTGCACTCGTCGGTGTCGCGATCGGGGTTGCAGCGGCCTATCTGCTCGGTGGGGCGGCCCACCTCCCGGTCGCCGTGCCGATGTGGAGCATCCTGATCGGTATTTTCTTTTGCAGTGTGATTGGGCTGCTGTTCGGCACCTGGCCGGCGTGGAAGGCAAGCCGCCTCGACCCGATCGAAGCGCTGAGGTATGAATAACACAGTAACTGACACGCAGTGTTCCCTGTCTTGTACATGGGAAGAGGCAGGAACTCAATGATCCCAAGCGACAGAGCCGGCTACACCTGACGCGAGGTGCGTCATGGGTAAAGCCATTTTCAACTTCTGGGAAGGGACGGACATCGCTCTGCGCGCTTTGCTCTCCAACAAAACCCGCTCCCTTCTGACCACACTCGGCATCGTTATCGGAGTCGTGACGGTCACCCTGATGTTGATGATCATCCAGGGGCTGAACCGTTCATTCCAGCGGCAAATCGCCTTCCTTGGCAGCAACACGATCTACGTCAACAAATGGCCCTGGGTGATTACCGATGGGAGCTGGTGGAAATACATTAACCGGCCTCCGATTCGGATGGAGGACTACGAATACGTCCGGCAACATTCCGAACTGGCGGAGTATGTGGCGGCAGGCCTTGGCACCCGTCGAACGATCGGATATCGCGATGAGCTGCGAGAAGGCGTCGAGGTGAACGGCGCTTGCGAGAATTACACCCTCGCGAGCGGCTTCGCTATCGATGTCGGGCGGGGATTCACCACCGCGGACGTTCGCTCCGCACGAAAAGTCTGCCTGATAGGCACCGATGTGCAGTCGGAGTTGTTCAAAACGCTCAATCCCGTCGGCCGTCGCATTCGCATCGGCAACGATCTCTACCGCGTTGTCGGCATCCTCGAACCCCGCGGCACCACCTTCGGTGAATCGATGGATAACCGAGTCGTCATACCGGTAAGCACGTTCGAGAATGTGTTCGGACGGCGCAGAAGTGTGCAGATCGTGGTGAAAGCAAAGAGCGGGGTTGACCTCGATGCACTCGAGGACGAAGTCACATTCCTGATGCGCAAATCGCGCCGTCTGATGCCCCGCGAAGAAAACAATTTTGTCATCAACCGCCAGGAGATGCTGGAAGGATTCTACCGGCAGATTACCGCGGGGGTGTATGCGGCGGGCTTGGTAATCGGTGGCATCGCGCTGCTCGTTGGCGGCGTCGGCATCATGAACATTATGCTCGTCTCGGTGGCGGAACGCACCTGGGAGATCGGGATGCGCAAAGCGGTGGGTGCGAGAACAACCAATATCCTCTTTCAGTTTCTCGTCGAGGCAATGCTGATTTGCATGGTGGGCGGCGCCATCGGCCTGGCCCTGGCTGCCCTCGCCGGGCAGGCGATCAAATCACAACTTCCGGTTTCTCTCCCTCTCTGGCTTTCCGTGATGGCGGTCCTGTTCTCGGCGGTGGTCGGACTGGTCTTCGGCCTCTTCCCCGCCGCGAAAGCCGCACGCATGGACCCGATCGTAGCCCTCAGGCAGGAGTGAATCATGAATCTCGGTGAATCCTTCCGGATGTCGGTCACGAACATCCTGTCTCAAAAGCTGCGCAGTTCGCTGACCCTGCTCGGCGTTGTCATCGGCGTGATGACGATTATCGCGACGATGTCCGTAATCCGGGGTCTGCAAAATCAGGTGAACCAGCAAATGTCTGTGCTTTCGGCGGGTGTGTTTCAGGTGGAGGCGTTCGAGCGAAACGTCGCCCGGCGCAATCGCTTCTTCAACTGGCCGAAAATCGGATGGCGGGAGGTGCGCGCCATCGAAAGGAACGTTCCCCTGGCGAAAATCGTTGCTCCCGAGGTGTGGAGATACGTGGTGACGATCCGCTACAAGGACAAATCAACGAATCCTAACATTATTGTCGCTGGGGGAGTGCCCGGCTTCGCTCCGAACAACGGTTATATGGTGGAACGCGGCCGGTTTCTTTCGGATACGGACGTTCACTTCAACCGTGCTGTCGTGGTGCTCGGGTACGGTGTCGCAAATCACCTCTTCCCCTTCCGTGATCCGATCGGTGAGTACGTGACCGTCAACGGGAATCGGGCGCAGGTGATCGGGGTGCTCGAAGAGCGGGGCGGGATCTTCGGCGGCAATTCCGACTTCCATTGCGTCATCCCGATTACCACCTGGACTCGCTGGTGGGGCACCCAGCAGAGTTGGTTCATCACCGTGCAGGTCACGGATCCGGCTCGAATTCAGGAAGGCATTGACCAGACCGTTGCCGCGCTGCGGGCGGCGAGGAATCTGAAACCCGGCGAACCGAACAATTTCGCAACCTTCTACAGCAACCAGCTCGTGGACAGCTTTAACAACATGACTCGCTGGATCCGCATCGCCGCCTTCGGTATCGCCTCCATTGCACTGATCGTCGCCGGTGTCGGCATCATGAACATCATGCTCGTCTCGGTCACGGAACGGACCCGCGAGATCGGAGTTCGCAAGGCGGTCGGAGCCCGACGGAGAAGCATCCTTTACCAATTTCTCGCTGAGGCGATCATCCTTACCGAAATCGGGGCGATGATCGGGGTCAGCATCGGGATTGTCACGGCGATGGTGCTCGGAAAAGCGGCCAACCTGCCGGTGGCGGTCCCGCTCTGGAGCGTCCTGCTCGGCATCGTGTTCTGCAGCGTGATCGGACTGGTCTTCGGCACCTGGCCGGCCTGGAAGGCGAGCCGGCTCGATCCGATCGACAGCCTGCGCTACGAATAAGCGTTCATGAGCCAAAAGTGACAGTTGCTTTTGAAATCAAAGCAACTGTCACTTTTGGATTCCTCCTGGAGGCAGTCGATATTCAACGATTGTCTCGCCTGCACAAAGCCCCACAAGACAATCCTTCGTTATCCTCAAAGTGGACGGAAAAGGCACAATCTCACTTCAGGAGGACAACCATGGCTGCGAAAAAGATTCTGATGCTTGTTGGCGACTACGTTGAGGATTACGAAACAATGGTGCCGTTTCAGATGCTGCGGATGGTGGGTCACAGGGTGGACGCGGTGTGTCCCGGCAAGAAAAAGGGGGACACCGTACGGACCGCGATTCATGACTTCGAGGGGGATCAGACCTACAGTGAGAAGCGGGGTCACAATTTCACCCTGAACGCCACGTTTTCCGCGATCAAGTACGAAAGTTACCACGCTCTCGTGATTCCGGGCGGACGCGGTCCCGAGTACCTCCGGTTGAACGCGAAGGTGATCGAGATCGTCAAGTACTTCGCGAGGAAAAAGAAACCGATCGCGGCGATCTGCCACGGCCCGCAAATTCTCGCTGCCGCAGGAGTGCTGAAGGGCAGGAAAGCAACCTGCTACCCCGCCGTGGGCCCGGAGGTCAAACTGGCCGGAGGATCCTACCGCAACATTCCCGTTGATAAGGCGATCACGGACGGCAACCTCGTCACCGCGCCCGCGTGGCCCGCAAACGACGCCTGGATGAAGGCATTCCTGAAGGTGTTGGGGACAACGATCAAGAACTGACTGGCGGATGAGAACCGCTATCGCGCGCCTCTCGTCGCGAATGGCGAGAGGCCGTTTTGCACGGTGGCGGGAGCATCTCCCGTGGGAAGGGTGAATGTGGCCGCGGAAGGGTCACGCGTTTCCCGATGTGCCGGATTCGTACACGTCCCGAACCGTGCGCACGAGCTCTTCCGGGAGATACGGTTTCTGAATGAACGCGTTGGGACGGATCTCCATGTCCCGCTGGAGATCCTGCTCCGAGAATCCGCTTGACAGGATGATGCGCACTTTGTCGTCCAAATCGCGCAGCAGCTTCAAGGTCTCCTCACCGCTCATCTGCGGCATCATCATGTCGAGCAGGATGAGATCCACCTGCCCACGGTTTTCCTGGTAGATTTTCAGCGCCTGTTTCCCGTCTTCCGCCGTCAGTACCGTGATCCCATGCTGCTCGAGGATCAGCTTGCAGACGTATCGGACAGGCTCTTCATCATCGACGACGAGGACGGTGCCCGACCCTCTCCACTCTTCCATTCAATCCCTCTCATCCGCCCGGACTCCGGCATCCCGGCCGACTTACAGCAAAACCGGGAGCCGAGCGGCGCCCGTTTCCGACTCACTGCCGCTGCCGTTTCAGGTCGAATTGGAGCACGTCGTCGTGGGCAGGCGACCAAACCAGCACCACGAGTGTGGAATTGAGAGCGTGATGAAACTGAAACGGTACTTGAGAAGATACCACCGTTAGTCCCCGGGCAAGTAGGTAGAACAGAGGTACAACCCAATTCTCGGCGAGCGGATTCCGTGTCACGGAACAGCCGAAGCGCATCCCGTGCACCTGCCGCCTGCACTCTGTTGGGTCCATAAACCACGGGACCAGAGGCCTGTTTTCAGGTTTCTCGAGTTCGTTCGACACTTGCCCGTATACGTTGGAGAGCGCTATTTTCAACAACAGGATCACCCTTGCCGAGGAGCGTAGCCAGACCATTGCGCACGCTGTTGATGGAGCTGTATCGCAGGATCGTAGTGTGCGCAGAAGACCGCTCTCGGTGAGGGTGATCTGTGCAGGGGCTACACCCCGACACCAGGAGTATTCATGAGATTCGGCAAAAATCTCACCCTTTCGATTCTCGCTCTTGCATTCTTTGTCTTTCACCCGGTATCTGCACGGGGCGAATTTTCCTTGGGTGCGAAATATGCCGGGGATTACCTGAGCGGCCAATCGAACGCGCGCCTGCTCGCACTCGGCGGAACCGGCGTGGCCTTCGCGACCGGGCCAGCAGCGCTGCTCGCCAACCCCTCCCGGCTCGCAACACTCTCGAGCCGGTCGCTTTCGCTGATGCATGCCGACCGTTTCTCGAGCGCGGTCAAGGTGGATCACGCCGACTGGGTGTCGACCCGGCAGGATGGCACCGCCCTCGGTCTCGGAATTGTGCGCCAGGGTGTCGATGACATCCTGCTCAGCGAAACACTCCGCGACCCGAACCTGCCGCTCGGCCCCGATAACCTCCCCCAGGTTACGGGAAACTCCAGCGCAGCCGAATACGCGTTCCTGCTCGGGTATTCGAAACCTTCCCTGTACGGTTTCCAGGCTGGTGCGAGCGCCAAACTGCTTTACAAGCACCTCGCGGACAATCACGCGTTCGGCCTGGGAGTGGATGTCGGCGCCGCACGCCGGTGGGGACCGCTGCTGCTCGGAGTTCAGCTCCGCGACGCCCTGTCGACGCTGCTCGTCTGGGACACCGGACTAAAGGAAACGATTGTGCCCACTCTGCGTGTCGGCGCGTCCCTTGATCTGCCGCTCGACCGGCTGCAGGCCCGCGCGATGCCTGTCGTGGAGGTTGCCGCCCGAACAGAATCCTGGGGAAACAGCGATTTCTTCGCGTTCAAGGCCGGTTTTGAATACACGATTCGCAACGTCGTCTCGGCCCGAATCGGACTTGATGAAAACAGGCTGACCTATGGCGCGGGACTGAATCTCCGCCCCTTTGTCCTCGATTACGCGTTTATCGGGCACGAGGAGCTCGGTGCAACTCACCGGATCAGCCTCCAGATTTCCTGGGGTTCCAGGAAATGACACAGTTGTCCAGGATATTTCCTGGCGCTGTTCTCCTTGTGAGCCTCCTGCTCGTCATCGGTTACGTGATCGGCACCCGGTGGACGCCCGCACCGGATGAGGCGATTCTTCGCGATCATCTCACCCGATACTCCGGGATGGAGGCGGCGGATCTCTACAAGCTCGTTTTCCAGACCGCTTCCGGTCCGGGTCATCTCGGCAAAGATCCCCAACACCTGCTTCACTGGCTGAACGTCGAGTGCAGCAGCATGGATTCTCTCGACTGGGCGGACACGGTGCTGGTGGAGCCGATCGGCCGGGGATACGTCCGTGTGCACTTGGCGGGTTGGCTGGCATCCGGAAGAACCCTCGAACAACTGGCGAAACTGGTCGCCGACTCCGCCGTGCCCGACGACTCCACCGCAGTCCAAAGAGCCTGGTATCAAACGCTTCGCCTGTTCGCCTGCGGGCGGCTCCACGGGCCTTCAACGCGCGATCTGCTCGATGTCACGCGGCTGGTGCGCAAACACGGTTGGCCGCCGATCCACCACAGCGAGTATTTCAATTCGACTTGGCGCCCTCACTATCGCGTCGTCGCCCTCAGCCGTCTCCGCACATTTTTCCGGAAAGAGCACAATTCTCCATCCGACAATTCGCCTCAACGTTCCTCGACTGAATCGTAAGATCATTTATTTTAGGATCTTATCAGGCTCTTCTCGTTTTCCTTCGTGTTTCACATAGAATCATTTCAAGCAACACTATCATGGCACAACGGGCTCCGGAGCAGGGGCAGCCTCTTGTGTTGAATATCCATTCCAAATACATTACCGGCCATAAAACGTCATGCATGATAGTAAAACAAAAAGTTTACTATACTGATGGCTGCAGACAGGCTGGAAGAAATCGGTCAGCACATTCGCAGGCTCCGCCAGGCGTCCGAGATGACGCTGCGGGAGCTCGCCGAACGCGCAGATCTGACCCCCGGATTCATCAGTCAGCTGGAACGGGGAAAGGTTTCGATCTCGATCGACAGTCTGTTGATGATCCTGGACGCGTTGAACATTCACATCGCCGACTTTTTCCGCCCGAGCAAGGAACGGTTCGTCTTCCGCGAACAGGATCAGGTTCACTTGGAGCGGGAAGGTGTGAAGGATTTTGTGGCGCTGGTGCCCGGCGCGGCGAACCGCGAGATGGAACCGGTCCGGGTGCACCTTTCCCCCGGAGAGAGCGCGACGCTGGAACCCTATTCGGGCGAGCAGTTCGGGTACGTTCTCGGCGGCAAGATCACGGTTCACTTCGGAAAAAGCAACTTGAAGGCGGGACGGAACGACACATTCTACGCGAGCGGCGAAAGCCGGCTGACCGTCGAGAATCACACCGGGCGGGAGGCGAGCTTTCTGTGGATAACCAGTCCACCCAATTTCTGAGGGTGGCGAACATTGAAACTGTGAAGGACGCCTTTTATCGGGCGGGTAAAAGCCTGCCGGGAACGTCCCGGCCACCAGGAGGATCCAACGTTGAAACCTCGCGCGCTTGGCCATCAGATGATGGTGGAGTTTTACGAATGCGAGAAGGACATTCTCGACAATCTTGAAGGCATCGAGGAGGCGATGATCGAAGCCGCTCTCGCGAGCGGAGCGACCATTGTCGAGAAGGTGTTTCACAGGTTCAGTCCATGGGGTGTCAGCGGTGTAATCGTGATCGCGGAGTCGCATCTCTCGATTCACACGTGGCCGGAGTACGGGTACGCCGCGGTGGATCTTTTCACCTGCGGCGACACCGTGGATCCGATGAAAGGCTTTGAACTTCTCGAGGAGCGTCTGGGCAGCCAGAACATGTCCGTTGTCGAGATGAAACGCGGTATCCTTCCCCAGGCGAACGGCGTTCACAAACCGATCTACGCCGTTGCGGCCGATGCCGTACTTCCAAGCATTCCGGTGCCGGCGAACGGAAACGGCGTTCAGGCCGCGGCGGAGATTGCCCAGTGACGCCAGCGAAGAGCCGCGCGAAAACAGCGACCGGTAAAACAGCGGAGGGTGCCGTGGATTTGCCACGCCCGACACGTTTTTTCCTTACACAGGGATCCTCCGAGGGCTATACACCGCTGAATTCGTTTGACGGCGCGCTGCTGGCGGCGAAAGTCGGTGATGTCAACCTGGTTAAGCTCTCGAGTATCCTCCCTCCCGGGTGCAAGCGCAGTCTTCAGCCCTGGCCGCTTGATAGCGGATCGTTGACGCCGGTGGCCTACGCGTCGATCACCAGCCATCTCCCCGGGGAACAGATCGCGGCGGCCGTTGCCGTGGGAGTTCCGAAAAATCCCGAGGAACCCGGTGTGATCATGGAGTATTCGGCGCGCGGCACGGCCAAGTCGGCGGAACGCATCGCCCGGCAGATGGCGAAGGAGGCGTTCGCAATGCGCGGGCGAGAATTGAAGGCCGTGATGTCCTCGTCAGTTGAACATCACGTGCAGAACATCGGTACGGCGTTCGCGGCGGTGGTGCTCGGTTTTTAGGCAGCGCCCCGAATCGGAGGCACGCGGGACGTCGTTCATCGTTCCGGCGGGGTATTCCCGGCCGGATTCTTATTGACAGGCCAACGGGGACGGCAGTGCGATGGCAAAGCAGGTAAAAAAACCGGTCGCCGAACCGAACGGGGCGGGGTTGGTGTACACGGAGTGGTTTCCGGGTGCAACCGGTCTGAGTTTCAAAGTGAAGGAAATCCTCGAGGATGTGCAGAGTGATTTTCAGCGCATCCAGCTTTTCGAAACGGAGACCCACGGCAAACTGCTGGTCATGGACGATTGCGTGATGCTGACCGAACGTGATGAAACGGCCTACCATGAAATGATCGTGCATGTCCCCCTGCTGACGCACCCCCACCCAAAGCGAGTGCTCGTGATCGGCGGCGGGGACGGCGGCACGCTGCGCGAGATCGTTCGCCACCCCGAGGTCGAACTGGCCCGCCAGGTCGAGATCGACGGCGAAGTAGTGCGGATCTGCAAGCAGCACCTGCCGAAAATCGCCGCGGCGTTCGACCACCCAAAGGTGGACCTGGTGATCGGGGACGGTGTGCGCTACGTTCGCGACGCCGAAGACGCCAGCTACGACGTTGTGATCGTGGACAGCACCGATCCGTTCGGTCCGGCGCTTGGCCTTTTCGGCGAAGAATTCTACACGAACGTTCACCGGATTCTCGACAAGGATGGCGTGATGGTCTGCCAGGCGGAGTCCACGCTGTACGGCATGGAGATGTTGAAAAGCATCACCTTGACCCTGCGCGAAATCTTTCCGCTGCTACGCGTCTATACCAGCCAGATCGCCGTATACCCTTCAGGGACGTGGGCTTTCGCCTTGGCGAGCAAGGGACCGGATCCACTCCAGGCGCTCGACCCCACCCGTGCCGCGGAGATCGCCGAGGGGTGCAGCTACTGGAATGAGGAGATCCACCGGGGCAGTTTCGCTTTGCCGACGTACGCGCGCCGCGAGCTGGACCTGTAGCGGCAACAGCTGCGATGGTGCTACCTTTTCAGCGCTCGATCCGCGACGCAAACGATTACCCGCACGCCGCTCGATTAAGGTTGGAGCAAGATGAAGATCCGACCGCTGCATTTTGTCGATTCCTCCCCTTCGCTTGACGGCGCAGATACCGCCATTGTCGGCCTGCCGTGGGACGGGACGGCGTCATACCGCGGAGGCGCACGATTCGGTCCGGATGCGATACGCATCGCCAGCGACAGCATCGAAACCTTCGATCCGAATCTAGGGCTGAATCTGTTCGATGTGGGCCGGTACGTCGATCTCGGCAATGCAGAGATCGACACCGTGTCCGCCGAAGAAGCGGTTGACCAGATGCGTTCCGCGATCAGGGAGATACCCGCCGGACTTCCGGTACTCGGGTTAGGCGGCGAACACTCCGTGACCCTGCCGCTCGTCGAACGCGCGCTATCGCGCCACCCGGATCTGGCGTGCGTTGTTTTCGACGCTCATGCCGATCTTCGCGAAACCTACGAGGGATCGCTTTTCAGCCACGCCTGTGTCACCTACCGTGTGCTCGACCTGGTCGGACCGGCACGGCTTGCGCTGTTTGGTGTGCGCAGCGGCACGAAGGAAGAATTCGCACTGATCCGGAAACACAGTCTGCAGTATGCTCCCTGCGCTGAGGGCATTCGGAAATTCCTGGAGAAGATCGGGGACGCACCGATCTACATCTCCGTCGATGTGGACGGGTTCGATCCCGCGCTGGTGCCCGGAACCGGCACGGTGGAAGCGGGTGGGTACGGTTGGGGCGAATTCTCCGAGATGGTCCATTCGCTCAAAGGCCGCCAAGTCGTGGGCGCCGATGTCGTCGAACTCGCCCCGGACCTCGATCACACCGGACGCAGCAGCGTGCTCGCCGCGCAGGTCGCGAGAATCCTGCTCGGGTTAATCCTTTCGGGAAAACGGGAACCCTGAACGAGTTTCCATGCAACCTAGAAATTTATCTGAGATTGGTGAAGGAAATGACCGAGCTGAAAATAGCCCTGTATTTTTCTAGCGTCTAAAAAGTCCTCTTCGCACACTTTTGACCGCTACGTCAGGAAATTCATTTTGTTACAGCTTGCACCTTCTTTGGCTTATTGGCTACTTTGAGCATCGATAAGAACAGACCTGGGATAATCGATGCCAGCGGTTCTCACACTGAACACCCCCCTCACCCACTCTGATCAGGTTCTCGAGCGCGCCCGGGCAATCGGGGCGGCTGCCGGGATGACCACGGTCGCGGTTGCCGCCGCGGAAGAGGAAGACGTGCTGTCCGCGCTGGACCGATGCCGGCAGGAGGGCATAGCGGACGCGCTGCTTGTGGGCCGCCCCGAGCGGATTGAGAACGCGTTGAAGTCGGCGAACGTGGCATCCGGTACGTTCGAAATCATCGCCAGCGAAACCGAAGACGAGGCGGCGGCAAAAGCCGCCGAGCTCGCCGCGTCCGGCCGCGCGCAGGTCGTGATGAAAGGATTCATGAAGACAAGCACGCTGCTCAAAACCCTGCTGAAACATGAATACGGATTGCGCGACCGAGAACTTGTCAGCCACAGTGCGGTGTTGTACATCCCGCGGTACAGCAAGCTGTTGAACATCACCGACGGCGGCACTGTCGTCGCTCCGACCCACGATGAGAAGCTAACGATCCTGAGCAACGGGATGGCGGTGATGCGGGCGGTCGGCGTCGATCCCCCCCGGGTGGCGGTGCTCGCGCCGGACAACCGGGTGCGCGAAGATCTCCCTGAAACGCTCGCGGCGGACCGAATCGTTCACGCCGCAAGAAAACGCTTTGGCGACAGACTGACGATCGAGGGACCGATGACGCTCGAATGCGCATGCACCTACCCGATGGTGAATGCGACCGAAGCGGAAAACGACGTCGCGGGCTGCGCGGACATTCTCCTCGTACACACCCTCGAGGAGGGCAATATCATCGCGAAGACGCTGATCCAGTTCGGCGGCGCCGTGTTCATGGGAGTGATCGCCGGAGCCCGCGTTCCAATCAGCCTCGTCTCCCGAAGCGACACGATGATGAACAAGATGGCCTCCATCGCGCTCGCGGTCTGTATTGCGCAGATGCAGCGGGAGGCTGGACAATGAAGAACGATTCGCTCCGGGAGATGCTCGCATCACACGTGCGGGAGCTGCGTCGCAACCGGGAACGCCTGCGACTCGGCATCCTGCTCCCGGACGACGACACCGCGTTTGTCGAGGCGCTGTGGAATCATTTGGAAGCGGCGTGGTTCGAGCCCACGCTGATTCTTCGGGAACAGTACAGTGAACGGATTCTGGCGAGCCTCTCCGATGACAACCAGTTCAAGCTGAGCGACGGAATTGGTGAGTACGAGAACGTGCTGGAAGACGCCGAGCGGCTGATCCATGAAAATGCGCTCGATCTGCTGGCGATCCCTCCGGGGCGGGGATGGAGACTCGCTGAAAAGTTACAGGAGCTCGACGAGGAACTGATCCCGCAGAGTGCCGCAGGTTTCGCCTTGTTGCACCCGGCGTTGCTGGGACGCCCGCTGCTGGTGGGGGATCTTTTTTCGAACACTGGAGGCGAACCCGATCGCTTGGAGCGGGTATCGCGCCTCGGAGGACAGCTGCTTCGATCGCTCGGAATCGAGGTCCCGCGAGCGGCGTTGCTCGCGGCAGTGGAAACGGTCAGCGAGGGGATTCCGGCAACGGTCACGGCGGAAGCGGCGGCACGAAAACTTGCGGGCGAAGAAAACCTGGCGGTAGAGGGTCCGCTCTCGATGGACCTGGCGATCAGCCCCCATGCCGCGGAGAAGAAGGGGATCGCCGGGAACGTCGCTGGCCACGCGGACCTCTTGGTCGCACCGAACCTGACGGTGGCACGCGGCGTGTTCCACGCGCTGACCTGCCTCTGTGAGGAGCCCTCGGCGATGGTGATCGCCGGCGGTTCGGTCCCGATTGCGATGGCCGGGATCTGCGAGGGCCCCGAAGGAGTCGTTTTGTCCACACTCTTCGCCGGGGTACTGGCAAGTTCCACATTTTGAAACGTATACTACGCCTGAATCGGGAACTGAACCACCGGATGAAGGGGCAGCCGCCATCCGGTGACGGACGAGTAAAAATGACCGGCAGTGTCAACATCCGTTATGGGGTACCATGCACGGACTGATGATCGAAGCAGCCATGATCAACCCGCGCGGGAAGATCGATCGCCTGAACCAGCAGGTTTCCCAGGAGCTGCTGAACCGCGAATGGATTCAGATTCGCAACTCCACGGGCACCACGGTCACCCTCGACGGCATCGAGCTGATCCACCTTGTTTACGGATCCGGCGAATCGACCCGCGAGTCTACCATCCTGCAACTCAAGGGACTGTTGCCGGCGCAAGCCGGTCTAAGAATCCATTCGGGAAGAGGAACCACTTCGTACGATTCAGAACGTCAGGTGTTTCACGGATTCGCGAACACCCAAAGCGATCATTTCCTGTACCAAGTGGTCAAACCCGACAGGATCATGCTCCGCAAAGGCCGAACGTTGATCGATGCGGTAAGGTACGAAGTTCCGGTTCCCGAAAGCCGCCGTCTGAAGCGCGTGCTCCCCCTCGAACGCCAACTGCTGCAGGCTGTATAGCGAAGACGGTCCCGGGGCACCGGGACCGCAAGTGATCAACCTCCGTCCAACTCATCAGCGAATCGCCCTACCCATCGTCCCTGGCCTTATCGCCCTCGAGCTTCCCGGCGACCCGTTTCCAGCCGGGCGACCGTTTTTCAAGAAAGGCGGCCATGCCCTCCTGGCCCTCCGCCCCACCGCGAAGCTCGGCGATCAGCTCAGCGGTCCACTCGCCGACAGACTCGATGGTCTCCTCCCCGCTTCTCCGGATGAGACGTTTGCACGCGGCGAGCGCGTTCGGCCCGGCCGCGTTGAGGGAGTTGGCCACTTCGAGGATCGATCGATCCAGCGCATCCAGGGGCGCTACCCCCTGCACCAGGCCGATGGTGAGCGCCGTTTTCGCGTCGATCCGGTCGCCGGTCAGCATCCAGCGGCGTGCCTGGCGCTCCCCCAGCGCCCGCAGAACATAGGGAGCGATCACGGCGGGCACGAGGCCGAGCCGCACTTCGCTGAAAGCGAAAAAGGCCTGCTCCGCCGCCCACGCCATGTCGCACGCGCAAACCAATCCCAAACCGCCGCCGATCGCGGGGCCGTTGACACGCGCGATCACCGGTTTCGGGTGGGTGTAGATTTCCTCGAGCAGCGCGGCGAGAGCGAGGGCATCCCGCCGGTTTGCATCCGCGCCGGCCTCCTTAATCGATTTCATGTATTCGAGGTCGGCACCGGCGCTGAAGGAGGAACCGGCGCCGGTGAGAACGATGAGGCGAGTATCGCTGTCACGGAGTGCCTTAAACGCCGCGGTGAGATCGGCGATCATTTCCGGGTTGAACGCGTTTCGCCGTTCGGGACGCTGCATGATAACGAGCGCACCGTCCTCGCCGGTCTGCACCTGAACTGTCTCCCACTCCACGGTGAGATCCTCTGCTGTTAGGGTTTGCCCGACCCGAACTCCGGCAGGTAGATCACCGTCCTCACCTGGATCAGGTAACCGCCTCTCGACGAGCCGCCATCGGTGCGGGTGTTGAAGAAGCCGACGCTGTCGAAGTAGGACATTCCGGGCGGCACCGCGGAAAAGGGCGCATCCCGCAACGGCTCGGTGACACGGGATTGGTTGTAGTAGAAGTCGGCCGGTCCCGGTCCGCCGGTGCGCAAACCGACGTCGTACTGCATTTCGACACCGAACGCCAGCCAGCGTGTAACGGACAGTTCCGCGCCGACAAAGGTGCCGATCGTCCACCCGGAGCGCTCGACCGGATAGGCGGCGTTAAGCAGGGTTTCCGAAGAAAAGGTGGTATAGGAGGCGAGCACTCCCGCGGGCGCGCGAAACCTTCCCGACCACGGAGAGACGCCGACTTTCACCTGGATCTCCCGGGTGCGGAAAGGCCCTCCATCCGGGGCGAGCGGCCCGCGATACCCGGTGATCGCCATGCCCGCGAGCCAAGATTCGGTGCCCGTTCGATACAGCACCTCCGCGTTGTACTTGCCGTATTCAACGCCGAATCCGCCGCCGGCCCGGTAATAGCTGTCGTCGATAAAGTTGTCGTAAATGTTTTCCGCCAGCCGTCCCCATCCGGCCTCGGCCGTCAGATAGGCGCGGAAGGGGACGTTGCCCGCTGGTTGGGCGAAGACAGGAGTGGCTAGGAGAACAACCAGTGCAACCGCCGCCAGCACGTAAACCCAGCGGGTGAGTGTTCTGTTCGCACGGTGTGCTGCCATCGTCCGTCCTCCCACTGCCAAAGTGGCTCATTCAAATATAGAGAGAAAGATGGGCGTCTCGCTGAGGACCGGAAGGCAGGCCGGGAAAGGGCGAGAGGTCGTAAAAAGCAGTGAACGCCATACAGGCAAAAATAAAAGAACCCGGTGCTTCAGCACCGGGCTCCTTTCCGTCCAGGGGACACGATCATTCGCCACCGCCAGCTGTCTTACTATCATAAACGACGACACCGTCGACTATGGTCGCCAGCACCTTCGCGTCAATCAGCGCTTTGGGATCGGCCTGGAAGATGTCTGTATCGATCACGGTGAAATCCGCCAGCTTCCCCTTTTCGATGCTGCCGATCACGCGCTCCGCGAACTCCGCATAGGCGGCGTCGATCGTGAAACCGTCGAGCGCCTCCTCCATGCTCAGGCGCTGTTCGGGCATCCATCCGCCGGGAGGATTCCCCGACGTGTCCTGACGGGTAACGGCGGCGTAGAGACCGAGCATCGGATTCGGCGATTCCACGGGGAAGTCGCTGCCAAAACAGAGGCGAGCACCGCTGTCCAGCAGGCTCCTCCAGACGTAGGCTCCCACCCGAGTCCGCTCGGGACCGAGACGCTCTTCAACCCAGGGCATGTCGGAGGTGGCGTGGGTCGGCTGCATCGAAGCGATCACTCCCTGCTCGCCGAATCGCGGGATGTCGAGGGAGTCTAGAATCTGGGCGTGTTCGACGCGCAGGCGGAAATCCTCCGGATTCCGTCCGAGCAACGCGGCGCTGAAGACATCGAGCACCATCCGGTTCGCGCTGTCGCCGATGGCGTGTACGCAGACCTGGAACCCGCGATCCATCGCAATGCTGGTCATCCGCGCGAGTTTTGCGCGAGATGTGGTGATCAGTCCGTAATTCCCCGGATCGTCGGAGTAGGGTTCCAGCAACGCCGCCCCACGGGACCCGAGCGCGCCGTCCGCGAACATTTTCAACGACCGGACGCGAAGCATGTCCGATGAACTCCCCTGCGGCCCGTGCAGCATCTCCTGTTCGGCGAACACCTGATCGCTGCCGTCGAGCATGGCGTACACCCGGAGGGTAAGCTCGCCCTTTTCGGCGAGGTCCCGGTACACCGCCAGCCCCAGCGAATCCACAGCGGCGTCACCAACCCCGACCAAGCCAAAGCGATTGCACTCCTTCATCCCGGCGATCACGTATTTGCGGCGGAGGGCGACGTCCTCTTTCGGCATCTGCTGCGACACGAGATCCATCGCCTTGTCGATGAGAACCCCCGTCGGCTCGCCGCTGTCGTCATGAAGGATGCGCCCGCCAGCGGGGTTCGGCGTGGCCGACGTAATCCCCGCGAGGCGCAACGCGGTGCGATTTACCCAAACCGCGTGCCCATCCACCCGCCAGAGCGCGACCGCCCGCGACTCGGTTTCGCGCAGGTCTTTCCAGGTTGGAAACTGCTGGTCAGGCCAATCGTTCTGATCCCAGCCGCGCCCCGTAATCCAATCCTCCACAGCGGAACCGGGAATCGCCTCTTTCACTTTGGCGAGAATTTCGTCCTTGTCACGCGTGCCAACGAGATCGATCCTGCTGAGCGCCCTGCCGAGGCTCGCGAGATGCCCGTGGGCATCGATCAGGCCGGGCAGCACCGCCCCGTCGTAGTCGAGCACCCTGGTCCTTTTTCCGATCAGGCGGTTGATCTTGCTCCGCCGTCCGACATCGATAATCCTTCCAGCGCGCACGGCTACGGCCTCCGCTTTGGGACGGGCCGGATAGGCCGTATAGATCACGTCCGCACGGATCACCAGATCCGCTGTCAGCCGGCGTGAGGAGCAGGAAGAGGACGCGATGCCGGAGAAGATGACCAGCAGCGTCAGAATCAAGAGTGCGAACGTAAAGGTACGGGAAGACATGAATCTCTCGTTGTATCACCGTCTGCACGATCTTTCGTGCGGAGCGTGTCAAAGATAAAGAAGTTGCAAGTGGATAGGAACAAGGAACCGGGAAGACGCGAGCCTGCCGCGGGGTTTCACATACTCCAAATAGTGCGTGCGGAGACTTCGGGAGAGGGCCATCACCCGTCCATCGGAAGAAGTTCAGTTGAAGTTGGGATTCTCCTCCCACAGCTCCCTTAGATCGATTTTCGGTTTGCGGCAGACCCAGATCTCGAGACGGGATTCGTAAGGCATGCAGAGGTTGCAGCTGTGAATGGCCGCGAGCCGTGTCTCCTCGAACAGCTCCCCCAGGTCCGAGCCGTCATCGTCGATGATAATGAACACCGAGGGATCGGCGGGGTGGGGTCCCCAAATCCAGTAGTTGTTGTGACGGCTGGACGCTGGCGGCAGCCCGAAAGCCTTTCCGAAGTAATCGACCGCCCCGGCTTCCCCGTAGTTCTGGCCATAGATCATCACCTTGCCGCTGCCCGCTTCCGGCAGCGAGTGGTACACCTGGCTGACAGCCGACGCCAGCTGTTTCCAGCCAAACATGTCAGCGTAGAACTGAGGGAGCACACCGATCTCTTTGCGCTCGCCGACCGATGGCATGTACCCGATCGCCCGGCTGTAGCTAATGAACTGGTTCGCCGGGAGTACAGGCATCGCCATCGGCGCCATGGTAAAACCTGGAATCGCGATCAGTGCCAACACAGCGATCTGCGGGATGAAATTCCTGCGCATCCTTCGCGTGAATGACTCGATCCATGCAGCTCCGGCACCCAGGGGAAGCGTAAATGCAGGCGACAGGTAGTAGGGTTTGGCGGTCCCGCTGATCAGTAGAATCAGGAGAACCACGGGAAAGATCCAGGCGACCGCACGAACCTGACGGAACCGTATCCGGCTGAACAGCAGTACCGCCCCAACAATCCAGAGAAGAGCGTTCAGTGGATTCATGTTCAGAATTTCATCACCGAGAAAGGCGAACGGACCGATCGTGGCGTTTTTATACGTGGTGGCATTGTGCATGAACTCGAGTGTCGGCCAGCCGTGCGCCACCTCCCAGAT
>CAZIDZ010000012.1:0-3245 GCA_964538455.1 uncultured bacterium | reverse complement strand
CCACCGAGCAGCGCGGCGATCCGAACTCCCACGTAAACCGACGCGGCCCCGGCCAGGGTGGCAAGCAGGCGGATCGAGAACAGAGAGCTGCCGAAGATTCCTTTCCAGATCCAAAGCACCAGCAGCGAGAGAGGCGGCTGATCGACATACCCCCACGCGAGGTGATTCGCGCAGGCGATGTAATACAACTCGTCACGGAAAATGCCATAGCCGCCTGTAATCAGCACGGGCAGGTGAAAAAGAAACGCGATCCCCGCCATCCAGAGGGCCGGTGTCGAATTCCAAATCGAGATGTCCGTTCGCCGGGCCATGGTCCACTCCCGTGTAGCACGTTCAGCAATTCCGCAGAAGATACATGCGTCCCCTGACGCTGGAAAGATAAGGACGGGACGAAATCGAGTGGGTTCTCCGGCTATCACCACCACCCGGCGGAGGATCAGCGCCTCTTCTTTTCCCAAATTTTAAGAAGCGGCAGAATCACGGCGATAATGATGCCAAGCCGAACCGCGTGTTCCCAATCGACGACTCCGCTTCCGTGAACAACGAGACTGAGAAAAAAGCTGGCAAGCGCGGCCACAAGAAAGGCGATTGCGAAGACAACGACAAAATCAAGCAGGAACCTGGAAATGTTCATCTCTTTCCCAGGGTGATCCGGTTCCATTCAGCGGGCGAGAACTCTGATGAAAGGTCCTGATTGAACGCACTGTCGCAGCCGCTCAGGGCCGTCCGCGGACAATTTCCACCGGCAGGCCCCACATCCGCAGCAACTGCCAACCGTCAATCCTGAATCCGGCCTCCTCGAGAAGCCGACGGCAAGGCACAGGGCGGCAGTCGATGAGTGCGGGGTAGCGTCGGTGCGCCCAATGGTAAAGACGTGATATCGGCCCACCCTCCCCCTCGGTAGACATGGCCACGACCTCGAGACGCCCGTCGGGCTTGAGCACACGGCGGCAGTCGGCGAGAAACGGGGACAGATCGGGCGTGTCGATCAGATCGAGCATGAAGCTTACGAGCACCCCGTCATAACAGCGGTCGTCACAGGGAAGCCCGTCGAGCGCGTCAGCGTCCACAAGCTCCACACGGTCCAGCAGGCCGGCGTTCTGCAGACGCTTTCCCGCCACATGGAGCATTCCCCCGGAGATGTCCAGGCCGACCACCTTGCCCTCGGGTCCCACCGCCTCGGCCAGCGCCACCAGCGCCTTTCCCGTGCCGCAGCCGATTTCAAGGACGGCTTCACCGCCGCCCGGCGCGAGCATCTCCACTCCCCGCCGGACGAAACGCCACTCACTCGATCCGGTGAAAAAGTCGTACCAGCGGCTGATCTGATCGTAGGACCTGCGCGCCTGCTCTCGGGAACGCGGCACGGGCTCAATGATGGTGTCTCGGGAGGAAATCATCGGGTGGACCTCCACGGAAAGCTGACCGGTTTCCGGTTCCAACGCCCGCTATAATGTACTGTTGGAGAAAAGACGTTGGGGAAATTCGAGAAATTCGAAGAATAGTGATTGCCCGCTGTAACTCGCGTTGTTGAAAACGGCCGCGCACCTCGATTCTTTCCGTATAGCTCCGAGGAGCCACCCGAGCACGGCAGCGGTCGTGTGAAGTATACTCCCTATCCCCCCCGCGACCAGGAGGCCGGTATGACTTCCTTGATCCATCGAATTTCCGGGAAAGCCTTGACGCCGCTGCTTCTGTCCCTGCTGTTCGCCTTTCCCGCCAGCGCGGAAGAGACCATGATCGAACTCCCCCAACCCGACACCAGCGGAACGGTGACGCTTGAGCAGGCGCTCGCCACGAGGCGATCGGTGCGCTCGTTCACCAGCGAGTCCCTCACTCTGCGGCAAGTTTCGCAACTGCTGTGGGCGGCGCAGGGGATGACACCCGCCCGCGGTTCACGGATGCCGCCGCCGTCGCGAGGGTTCCGAACCGCGCCTTCCGCCGGTGCACTCTACCCGCTCGAACTCTACATCGTCGTCCAACATGTCGAAGGCCTCGATCCTGGCGTCTATCATTACGAGCCCAAATACCAGGCGCTCGAACAGGTGGCAAGCGACAAAACGGTTGAGGATCTTTCGGATGCAGCGCTGGGGCAGGAATCGATGAAGGAGGCGGCGATCTGCGTGGTAATCACCTCGGTGACAAGCCGCCTCGAGGGTAAATACCGTGACCGGTCATGGCGCTACGCCGCGATGGAGAGCGGGCACGCTGCGCAGAACCTGCTGCTCGAAGCGACAGCGCTCGGCCTGGGTGCAGTTCCCGCGGGAGCATTTCAGGACAGCCGCGTGCAGCAGGTGCTCGGCGTCAACAACGACGTGTTCTACATCATACCTGTGGGGCATCCGGGAGAGTGATCCATTGTCCACAAAATAAATGGAACCTGTAGCGGCTTATCGGGTCGCCCCCACAGCGGCAGCCCGCCCCTCCTCGATAAAACCGGCGTCCATCCAGTAGATATCACCGGTGTCCGTCTCATGATTTATCTGGGTCATGAAGAGGTATTTCCCGTCCGCGGTGACAAAGGGCATCGACGGACTTTCCAGTCCGGTATCGATCTTCTGGGGTTTGGTCCAGTCGCCGTTCTTGTCACGGTAGGTCAGGTAAAGACCGTCCAGCACCGGATACGGGAAGTTTTTCATCGTATAGATCATATAGCTTTCATCGGCGCTGATAAACGGGTAGGTCGTGAAGGGAGCGGCGTTGATCCGATCGGGAAGAACCTCAAAGGGTTGGTAGACACCGTCAACCAGCCGCGAACAGACGATCTTCGTGTCTCCAAAGCCTTTGCTGATATCCGTGGTGTAAACGGTCCCGTCCGAGGTCATCGAGGCGTACATCGCACGTCCCGGATTGAACGGCAGGCCCGGGATTTCCCGCTGCCCCCACCCCTGTTGCGTGCGGTGCAAATGGACCTGGTGCATCCCCACCTGCCCCGTTTCCGGATCGGGAACGAAGGACTGGTAAACGAGCGTGTTTCCATCGGGGCTCAGAATCGGTTCGAACCCTTCATAGTCGCCCGCCACAGGAGCCGGTTCCAGCTCGCTCCACCCTTTGTCCGTCAGGTGCGTCCAGACAACACGGTTTCCTACGTCAGGAATCTGCCTCGAGAAAAAGCACTCCCGGCCATCCGGCGTAAAACTGATCGCGAATTCATGGCCGTCGGTGGAGACGATTCCTTCGGCGAATTTCACCGCGGTTTTGCCCGGCGCGGGCTGGCCGAAATAGAGGTTTGGATTGTCCCGGGAAGC
>CAZIDZ010000011.1:41888-65905 GCA_964538455.1 uncultured bacterium | reverse complement strand
TACAGCTCAAACTCCCAGGGGTGCGGGCGCATGCGAACGGCGTCCGCTTCGTTGCTCCGCTTGTACCAGATCCAAGTGTCGATCACATCCTCGGTGAAAACGCCGCCCTTGAGCAGGAATTCGTGATCCTTTTCGAGGGCTTCCAGCGCGGCGTCGAGGTTGCCGGGAGTTTCGGGAACGCCCGCAAGCTCTTCCGGCTCGAGGTCGTACATGTTCTTGTCGAAGGGGTCGCCCGGGTTGATCTTGTTTTGAATGCCGTCGAGACCGGCCATCAGCATCGCGGAGAAGGCGATGTAAGGGTTGCACGAGCTGTCCGGAATGCGCAGTTCAACCCGTTTCGATTTCGGACTGGAACTGTACATCGGGATGCGCACGGCGGCGCTGCGGTTGCGCTGGCTGTACGCGAGACGGGTTGGGGCTTCGAAACCGGGGATCAGCCGCTTGTAGCTGTTCGTCGTCGGGTTTGTCAGCGCACAGAGGGCAGGGGCGTGTTTGAGCAGACCGCCGATGTAGAACAGCCCCAATTCGGACAAGCCCGCATAGCGGTCTCCCGCAAACAGGTTTTTCCCGTCCTTCCACAAACTCTGGTGGGTGTGCATCCCGCTGCCGTTGTCGCCGAACAGCGGTTTCGGCATGAATGTCGCCGTCTTGCCGTGCTGCAGGGCGACGTTCTTGACGATGTATTTGAACAGCATCAGGTTGTCCGCCTGGCGCAATAGAGGGGAGTACTGGATGTCGATCTCGCACTGGCCGCCGGTGGAAACCTCGTGGTGATGGGTTTCCACGGTCATCCCCATGTTCTCCATCAGAATCGCCATTTCCGTGCGGATATCCTGGAGCTTGTCGGAGGGCGGCACGGGGAAGTACCCCTCCTTGAAACGCGGTTTGTAGCCGAGGTTGGGGTTCTCGTCACGGGCGGTGTTCCAGTGTCCCTCCTCGGCGTCGACCATGTAGAACGCCTGATGGTTGTCCTGGCCGTAGCGGACGTCATCGAAGACGAAAAACTCGGCTTCCGGGCCGAAATATGCGGTGTCGGCGACGCCCAGGGATTGCATGTACTCCTCGGCCCGGCGGGTGAGCGTGCGGGGGCATTTGCTGTAGGACTGGAGGGTTGTCGGATCGACGATGTCGCAGAACAGGATCAGGGTCGGTTCGGCCGTAAAAGGGTCCATTACTGCGGTGTCCGCGCGGGGAATAACCAGCATGTCCGATTCGTTGATCTGCTTCCAGCCGCGGATCGAGGAGCCGTCGAACCCGAGTCCTTCCTCGAAGGTCTCCTTTTCCAGCCGTCCGACGGGGATGGTGAAATGCTGCCAGATTCCGGGGAAATCCATGAAGCGCAGATCCACCATCTTCACGCCTTTTGCCTTGATCGTCTCGAAAATCTCACGGATTGTGTCCATGCGCGCGCCCTCCTGTCTGCTCTGTTGGTTTGTGCCCTTGCGGTTGGTCAGAACGTTTGATGAGCCCCCTTGCCCATCATCGGTTTCACGCGCGCCCCCCGCGTGTGGTCATCCTATAGTGCGTCCGGTCCGGTCTCACTCGTGCGAATACGGATTACGTCTTCGACCGAAGTGATGAAAATCTTCCCGTCTCCGACCTGGTCGGTTTTGGCCGCCGAGATGATCGCCTCGACCGCACGGTCCACCTGGTCGGCGTCGAGCACAACTTCGACTTTCAGCTTGGGAACGAAATCGATCTGATACTCACGGCCGCGGTAGAGCTCTGTGTGGCCGCGCTGCCTGCCGAATCCCCGCACTTCGGTGACGGTCATCCCCTGAACGCCCATTTCCAGGAGGGCCGCCTTCACCTCGTCGAGGCGGTAGGCGCGGATGATCGCTTCAATTTTCTTCACGCTGCCTCCGGTATCAGACGTTGAAGCGGATATGCATCACGTCGCCGTCCTGAACGACGTAGTGTTTTCCTTCCAGCCGCAGCAAGCCCGCATCGCGGCACGCGGAGAGCGATCCCTTCTCGAGCAGGTGATCCGAATCAACCACTTCCGCGCGGATAAATCCGCGTTCGAGATCGCTGTGGATTTCACCCGCGGCCTCCACGGCTTCCATCCCCCGGGGAATCGGCCACGCCCGGACTTCGTCGTCGCCCACTGTGAAGAAACGAATCAGTCCGAGCAGATTGAACCCTGCCCGGATTACCCGGTCGCTCGCAGGAGTCTGAATCCCCATCTCCTTGAGAAACGCAGCGCGGTCCTGCTCTTCGAGTACGGCGATCTCGGCCTCCAGCCTGCAATCCAGCGCCTCGACGCGTTTCTTCTCGCCGGCCAGGTCTTGCACACGGCTCGCGATCGCCGCGCCGTCCTGATCCTCCCCGTGGTTGACCGCGATCAGCATCGGTTTCCTGCTGAGGAACGAGTAGGTCCGCAGCGCTTTGTCCTCGGTGGCGTCGAATTCGACATCGCGCAGAGCCTTCTCCTCGTTCAGCGCCTCGAACGCCTTCTCCATCGCCTTCTCTTCGATGGCGTCCACACTCTGGCCGCGCTGATGACTCTGTTTGATCCGCTCGATGCGGGTTTCGGCGATTTGCAAGTCCGAGAGCAGCAGTTCCGTCTCGAGGTCGGTAACGTCTGCTCGCACGGATGCAGCCAGCTCCTCGAGCGGCCTGCTGGTGAGGGAGAAGGTGCCGATCACTGCGGCAAGCACGTTCGCCCCCTGCAGGTGGTTAATCAGGGAGCGCTTGAAACCACTCTTCTTGTGGGCGGGGACGAGACCGGCGATGTCGAGATAATCCACGCGCGCGTTGACTTTTTTCGCAGGGGGATAGAGCGTGTGAAGGCGGTCGAGCATCTCATCGGGGACACGGGCTCCACCGGGGTGCGCCTCTTCACCCTCGACCGGTTGCGCGCCTGTACAGGCTGTGAACAGGGTGGACTTGCCGCCGCCCTGCCATCCGATCAATGCGATTCGCATGGATTCGCCGCTGGGAGGTGATGCCATCATCGGAGGGAGCGCTGTTCTCGGCGGGTTTGTTTACTCGCGTCACGATCCGGGCAACACCGCTTCAGCCCCTCCACCGGGCCCCGCTTGAAAGCGATAAGGTAGCCGGGGGGGAGGAGGTCAGTCAAGCGATCTTGGCAGGTTGAATCGAAGGATGGTTCCTGAAAACAGATGCCGGGCTCCAGAGGCGCCCGTCCGCTGGCATCAGAGCTCGGCGAGGCGCAATTTTACATGCCGTTCGCCGCTGAGATCCACCTCGGCGGGCGTGATGGCCATCCCCTTCGCATTGCGCATCAGCAGGATCCGCTTTACCGGGTTGTTCTCGTCCGTTCCGCCGGCTTCACGGATGACCCCGGAAAAACCTCCGTATCTCCCGCTGCTCGTGGACAGGATGTTCACCTGGATCCCTTCCGGGAAGCGCTGCACGAGACTGCAGAACTCCAGAACAACAAAGGGGTTGTAACGCGATCCCGATCCCTCGACAATCAACGTAACCGCTTCCAGGGGAGTGCGGGACTGTCCGTCGTAGGAACCATCGACATAGGAGATGTAGTCATTCGCCAAGTTGAGGACTTCGGCGTAACGGTGCATCACTCCCGCCTCGTTCTTACGGAGGATTCCCGGCGGGCTGGCGACCCCCTTCAATCCCTGGGGGTACCCGTTTCCGTTGAACGCCTCATGGTGGTGCTGAATCGCGGTCTGCACTTCGCTCGGACCGGGTTGGATTCCCCGCAACAGCATTGAGGAGAGGTTGGGGTGCTCCTGCATCGCGAGTGCTTCAAATCCCGACAACGCTTCCAGTGGCTTGTTCCTCAGTTCAAGAAAGAGAAATCTACCGGCGTCGTGCAGCAGGGCGGCGAGCACGATGGCGTGCTGATCGCGGGGAGGAAAATCGAAAATCCTGGACATTGCGAGGCTAACGATTGCCACATTCAGCAGGTGTTTCGCCTCCTCTTCGCCAAAAACCTGCTTCGGCAACGATGCCAGCAGCGCACCGGTATCCTCGACCCCCTGGATCAGCAGCTCAGCGGCGGATTGGACTGCATCATGTGTCGGTTCCGCGCCGCGCCAGACGTCACTTGCTTCCAGAGAATTGCGGATCTTCTCGGGTTTCAGGATCTCCGGCAGCTTGATTCCGGCGGACGGCTCCACCACGGCGACATTCCTGGTGACAGCCAGCCGAACCGTGTCGCGTAGCAGTTTTTCCGGGTCCGTGGGAGGGGATTCGCTGAAGATTTCCACCGCGCTGATATGCGAGTTCTTAATCCGTTCGACGTCGATTTCGTGGAGGGTAAATCCAAAGCAGTATTGAAGGTTCCCGTCCTCATCGTAGATGGATCGGGCCAGCCGAGCACCCGCTTTGATCTGGTCTGTAGAGATGGAGCGAGTCAAGGTGTCGTTCCTGCCAGCAAATCGATCCGGTACGTCTGAAACACGAAAAACAGCGGAGATCGACAAGAATATAAGGGAAGAAACGGCTTGGAAGTCAGATCTTTGCGCATGGAATCCATCAGGATGATCAGGGTAAGATACTGTGCTCCATGTATCGCCGCCCGATGCGCGACCAGGTAACGGGGACGACGAGGGCAAAGATCAGGATGTTGCTGACCAGGTGCGTGACAGCGAACGGGATCCCGGCGATCAGATAGGGCCACCAGGCGCTGACGGGAACCATGGAACCAATGGGAAACGCCAGGTTTGTGATCAGGTCGTAGAAGAGGGTGGCGGCGGCTGCCAGGGCGGCGCCGATCCACACCCGGCGTATGTGCGGCGCCCGGTCGTAGGCAAACCGGATAAGCCCGAACAGCAGCCCCGTTGTTGCCTCGCCCAGCATCTGAGCGACCCACACCGGGGGATAGGGGACTCCGAAGATATTCAGCGAACCGAAAATCGCCATTGCCAGGGTGCCGACCAAGGCGCCGGGCAACGGACCCATCATCAGGCCCGCAATTGCGACAGTGGCGGTGACCAGTTCGACGTTCGGGATCGCGATCAACAGGTACCCGCTGGCGACCGCCGCCGCTGTCATCAAGGCGATGCGGACCGTTCTTCTCGTGCCGCGCGAACTGGTGGAATCGAGGACCTTGGACATCGTATCGCCATGAATTCCGGATTACGATTTGGCTGTGGCTTTGCCCGACTTCTTCGCGACCTTTTTCCTCGGTTTCGCGACGGTCTCCCCGTTCTCGGCCTTTTTGGCGGCCTTGGCGGCCTGCTTGGCGGCGATGTTTTGAGCGCGGGCGGCTTCCTTCTCCGCTTTTTCCTCGGTCGACAGTGAGTTGTTGGTCTCTTTTTCGCGGATCCGGGCCTTCTTGCCGACTCGTTCACGGAGGTAATACAGCTTGGAGCGGCGGACCTGCCCTTCCTTCTCAAGCTCGACCTTGGCAACCGAAGGCGAATTGACGGGGAAAACGCGCTCGACGCCGACTCCGCTCGAAATCTTGCGCACGGTGAACTTGAGGTTTGCTCCCCGTCCGCGCATCGCGATAACGGTGCCCTTGAAGATCTGGATGCGCTCTTTCTGCCCTTCAACGACGCGAACATGCACAGCCACCGTGTCACCGGCGGTGAATTGAGGAATACCCTCGCGCACTTCGCGGCGGTTCAGTTCCTGAATAATCTGGTCCGACATCGTATATCCCTTGATTGCAGCGTTTCCTGCTTCTTTTCGTTTCCAGCGGCCTCAGCGGTCGCGTTTCTTTTTCTGCTTCTTGTCCTCTGACGGATCCCCGTGCGATTCGACCCAGCGGCGGTAGAGGTCCGGGCGCAGCGTCCGGGTCCGTTGCAGCGCCTGCTCAAAACGCCACTGTTCCACGTTCGCGTGGTGACCCGATACCAGGATCGGCGGAACCTCCCGGTTTTCCCAGATAGCGGGCTGGGTGTAGTGCGGGTGATCGAGCAGGCGCCGGGTAAAACTGTCGCCCGACGCCGACTCCGGGTCTCCGAGCACTCCCGGCAACAGGCGGACGACGGCATCCACGAGCACAGCCGCCGCAAGTTCGCCGCCGGTGAGGATATAATCTCCGATCGAGACTTCCAGGTCGACGAACTCGTCGATGATCCGCTGATCCACACCCTTGTAATGCCCGCAGAGGATCGTCAGTCGCTGCCGTTCCGCCAACTCTTCCGCGAGCTCCTGGGTCAGCGTTTTGCCCTGGGGGCTGGTCAAAATCACCAGCGGTTCAGGCTCGGGACGCTTGGTCCGCAGATGGCGCAGCGCCGCGGCGATCGGTTCCGGTTTCAGCACCATTCCGGGGCCACCACCGAATGGCTTGTCGTCCACGGTGCTGTGCTTGTCCTCGGCGAAATCCCGGAGTTGAACAAGTTCGGTGCGGACGATTCCGAATTCATGCGCCCGCTTCAACATCGATTCGCCGAGAATCGCCTCGATCCCCTCAGGGAAGAGGGTGACAATTTCAATGAGCATCCTCGGCGAATCCGACCGAGGCGTTTCTGACTTCGCGTGACCCATTCTCCATCTCCGGCAGGGCCGCCTTCAGAAGTGGGGAAAGGTAACACCCCGGCCTTCCGATGTCACGCTCCCACGGGGGGTTCAGGAGCCTGTGAATAATCCATAAAGCTTGATTTTACTCGATCGCCCGGATTGAATATTCCGCGTGTCAAGCAATTGGCGGAAGGGAGCTTTCCGGGCTATCTCGGCCCCTATTTCTCGCCGCTTTCGATATCGCCGGAGCCTTCCGCGTCCACCAATCCCTGCGGAAGCGCCACCGTAATCCTACGGCTTTCAACGTCGATGGAGACGATAACATCCCGAATCACCGGGATCAAAATCTCCCCAAGCGGCCCGCTTACGACCCAGATGTCATTCGCGGGCATCTCCAGCACTTCCTGCACCTTTCCGAGTTCGCCCAACCGCGTGCAGGTGACTTCACAATCGATAATATCGTCGACGTAGTACCGATCCTCCGGCAACGGGCTTCGATCGTCTTCGCCGATAAAAAGCTCCGCCCCGATGAGCGGTTCGGCGAGGTCGCGACGCGCGACCTCGACAAAACGGGCGTACACAGTACCGCCCTCTTCACGCACCCGTTTGAAGGTCAAATAGCGTTCCTCGCCTGAGGGCAGCGCCGCCCAGACGCCATCCATCTGCTGGAACCTGTCGGGACGCCAGGTCATGGGCAGAATTTTCAGGTCACCCCGCAGCCCCCGCACCTTGACGATGCGTCCGATGAGCACGCGTCGCTGAGGATCGGGCGGCTTTGGTGGGCTCATTTCCCCGTCGGCTCCTAGTCGCCGGATGCGCTCGAGTCGTTGCTGACCTCAAGCATCGCTCGACGACCTTTGCGTGCGGACACTGCCGTCAACAGAGTTCGCATCGCTTTGACGTTGCGTCCGTCCTTGCCGATCACTCGGCCAAGGTCCTCGGAAGCGACCGAAAGCACGTACAGGTCACGCTCCTCTTCCTGGACCGATTCGAGACGGACATCTTCCGGCCGTTCGACCAGGTGCTGCGCGATGAATTTGATGAAATCGTCCAGCACTGTGCCTCCTGTCAAGGGTTCACAGTCACCGGATCCGGTCGCGTCCAGACGTTCACGGACTTCGTGGAAAGTCCCCCCAAGGTCACAACGCCACGGCCCGCGACACCATGCGCAACGGTGTCCTCGCCGGGAATCCCTTTACTTGGATTCTTCCCCGGCGTCCGGTGGGCTATCTTCTGCGGCTTCAGCAGCAGGCTCTTCGGCCTTGGCTTGATCCGCCTTGGGTTCTTCTGATTCGGCTTCTTCCGCAGCTTGCTCGCTGCTCTTCGCACCCTCGTCTGTCGCTGCTTCCTGCGAGGCCTCCGCTTTCGTTTCGGCCTGTTCTTTCGGTGCCTCTTCGGTTTTTGCCTCTTCGGCAGGCGCTTCTTCGGTCTTCGCTTCCTCTTCTTTTGCCGCTTCCGCCGTAGGCTGCTCGGCCTGTTCGCCTTCCGCGGCCTCGGCTTCCGGCTCGGCCTGTTCCTTCGGTGCTTCTTCGGCTTTTGCCTCCTCGGCGGGCGCTGCTTCGGGCTTTGCTTCCTCTTCCTTTGCCGTTTCCGCCGTTGGCTGCTCGGCCTGTTTGCCTTCCACTGTCTTGGCTTCGGCCTTGGCGGCGGCCTCCGCCTGCTCGCGGGCCTTCTGCTCGGCCTCTTCGGCTTCCTTCTGAGCCTTTTCCTTCTTCGCGAGCTCCGCCTTCTTCGCCTCTTCGACCTTGGCGTTTTCGGCGCTGCTATGCCGTTCGCGGTGCTCCTTCACGGCCTCTTCGATTTTCACCTGGTCGTACTTGCGCTTGGCCATGTCCCAGCGGAGCATGACCCCGTCGAAACGAAACAGACTGCGGACGGTATCCGAAATCTGCGCGCCGTTGTTCAGCCATTTCAGCGCGAGATCGTGATCGATTTCAATCCTGCGCGGCTTCGCGACGGGATCGTAGACGCCAATCTTATCGAGATAAGCGCCATCGCGGCGCTTGCGCTCGTCCACGGCGATAATGCGGTAGAAGGGGCGCTTTTTGCGACCCATCCGGGTGAGCCTGATCTTTACTGCCACGGTCTTCCTCCTTTATGCGGGTGGAAAAGGGAATCCCTGCGGTGCGCCCTTGGGCGTCTTTCCACCCATCCGCTTGAATAGTTTCCTCATCTGGTCAAACTGGTTCAGCAGCCTGTTGACATCCTGAACCGTCGTCCCGCTTCCGGCGGCGATGCGCTTGCGCCGGCTGCCGCTGATGAGCTGCGGCTTCCGACGCTCCTCCGGCGTCATCGAAAGAATGATCGCCTCGGTGTGCTTCATCTCCTTCGGGTCCACCTCGACATCTTTCAACGCGCGGCCGACCCCCGGGATCATTTTCAGCAGCCCGTCCAGCGGGCCCATTTTCGCTACCTGATGCAGTTGATCGAGAAAATCGTCGAGATCAAACTGCTGTTTTTTCAGTTTTCTGGCCAGCTTTTCGGCGGCTTCCACATCCACCGCCTGCTGCGCTCTCTCGACAAAGCTGACCACATCGCCCATGCTGAGAATCCGGTCTGCCATCCGCTCCGGGTGAAATTCCTCGAAGTCTTCGAGTTTTTCACCAACGCCTGCGAAACGGATCGGAGCTCCGGACACCGCCCGCACGCTCAATGCCGCTCCGCCGCGGGCATCGCCGTCCAGCTTCGTCAGGATTATGCCCGAGACCGCCAGCGCTTCGGAAAACGCCTTCGCGGAGTTGACCGCGTCCTGGCCGGTCATCGCATCGGCGACGAACAGAATCTCCGCCGGTCGAATTGCACTGGCCATCTCAGCCAACTCGGCCATTAGGGCGTCGTCCACGTGCAACCGTCCCGCGGTGTCCACAATCAGGGTGTCGTACCCTTTGCCGCGCGCTGTTTCCTTCGCTGCAACAGCGGCTTCGAGCGGAGTGGCGTTTCGATCCACATACACCGGCAACTCCACCAGCTCGCCGGTCCGTTCAAGCTGATCGACCGCCGCCGGGCGCTGCAGGTCGCACGCCGCAAGCATTGGGCGCATCCCCTGCCGTGCGAGCAGCCGCCCCAGTTTGCCGCAGGTAGTCGTCTTCCCCGATCCCTGAAGCCCCACCATCATCAACACCGTCGGCGGTTCATGGCTTCGTTTCAGCGGACGGAACGTGCCTCCCAGCAGATCCGCCATTTCGTCATGAAGGATCTTGACCACCTGTTGGGCGGGAGTGACCGACTTGAGCACTTCCGCTCCAACAGCGCGCTGTTCCACGCGCTGCAGAAAATCCTTCGCAACGGCGTAATGGACATCCGCTTCAAGCAGGATGCGACGTACATCACGCAAGGCGGTCCGGACATCCTGCTCGGTGAGCTTTCCACGGCCTTTCAGTTTTCTGAAGAAACCGTCAAGTTTATCGCTCAGTTCTCCGAACACGCCACTCCCTGTCCTTTCTCAGCCGATCCACCGGCCGGGCCCTAAAGTAGCTCAAGGAAAGGGGTTCCTGCCGGAATTTCAGTGTCCCTCGCGGAGTTTGCCGCGGTACCGTTCGAGGATCGTTTCGACCACGCCGGTTGTCGACCGTCCTTCGATGAGCGGCAGGATCACCAACCGGCCGCCCGCTCGCTCCACACTCTCACGGCCGACAACCTGCTCCGGTGTGTAATCGCCGCCTTTGATCAACACGTCGGGCAACAGCGTTTCGATCAATTCCGCCGGCGTCTGCTCGTCGAACAGCACCACCGCGTCCACGGATCGGAGACCGAGCAGAATGGCCGCCCGGTCCTCCTGGGGGACAATCGGCCGCAACTCCCCTTTGAACGTGTGCACGCTGCTGTCGGAATTGAGGCCGACGATCAGCGCGTCGCCCTGTGCGCGGCACCGTTCCAGCAGCTCCACATGCCCCGCGTGCAGGATGTCAAAGACCCCATTGGTGAACACGACGGTTTTGCCGCTCGACGCCAGCTCCTTGCGCCACGAGACCGCTTCCTCCCACGTCATCGGCCGTCTGTTCGCCACTTCAGACCTCCCGTGACATTCCAGTCCACGAAATTCCGAGGGATCCGTGAACAGCAATGGAAAAGGCCCCGTCCTGGGAGCCTTTTGCACACACTTCGCGGGCCATTCATCACCATGGTGCCCGGGGCATCCCTGCCCGAATCCCCACCGGGGCGCTTCACCGGGAAACGCCACCCGCATTCAGTGGGCGCTACTGGAGTCGAACCAGTGACCTCTGGTATGTGAGACCAGCGCTCTAACCAACTGAGCTAAGCGCCCGCACGGGATTTTTCCTGCCTGCGCAAATCAGCCGTAGAGTATAGGCCGCAATATGTGGGAAATCAATCCCCACCAGCGGCCAGGAGGGCTTCTTTCGTAATCGGCACAACTCCAACCTGGCTGACGACGTAACCTGCTGCTTTTGTTGCCAGTAGCGCCGCATCGGTGCCGCTGAGCCCGGCCATCAGGCCGGTGGTCATCGTAGCGATCACCGTGTCCCCGGCACCGGAAACGTCCGCGATCGCCTGGGCCCGTGTGGGGATGTGGTAGGGAGCGTCGTGATGGGTGAAAAGGCTCATTCCCTGGGCGCCGCGGGTGATCAACACCATGTCCGCCTCGAGGCGGACGAGCAGGTCCTTTCCTCCGCGTTCGATCTCCTTCTCATTGCCGAATCGCCGTCCCAGGGCGAATTCCGCCTCGCGCAGGTTCGGTTTAATGACCGTCGCCCCGGTGTATGCGAAGAAATTCTCACGTTTCGGGTCCACGGCGAGCGGGATCTTTTTTTCACGCGCGAGATCGATCGCGGTGTGGATGACAGCCGGTGTCAGCACGCCCTTGTTGTAATCCTGGAGGATCACAGCGTCCGCTTTTTCAAGCGCTTGCCGGACACGCTTGAGGACCTCCGCCTCAAGATCGCCGCTGGCGGGCTCGGTCGACTCGCGATCGACGCGGACGACCTGTTGATCCTCCGCGAAAATCCTTGTTTTCGCCGTTGTCGGCCGGTCTTTCGCGACCGCGAGCCCACGGCTGACCATCGGTTTTACGGAGAGCAATTTCTTCAGTGTCCCGCCGTAAATATCCTCGCCGACCAGTCCGATGGCCTCACAGGTGATGCCGAGGCTGGCCAGGTTGAGCATTACGTTGCCCGCGCCACCGGGCCGTTCGCTGTCCTCGCGGACCTCCACGACCGGGACCGGCGCCTCCGGGCTGATCCGTTTCACCGCCCCCCAAACGTACCGGTCCAGCATGAAATCCCCGATCACGGCGATCCGCTTGCCGTCCACCGTCTGCAATACCTGCTCGATGGTTTCAATGGGCAAAGGCATGGGAGCTCCTCACGGTTTATCCTGCAAATGCTTGAGATTCCGCCTGTTCTTCCGGGGGACGGGTTTTCCAGCGGCGGTGCAGCCAGAGCCATTGCCCGGGGCGCTCACGAATCCATTGCTCGATATTCGCCGTCATCACAGTGGTCATCCCGACCACGTCCTCCTGGAAGTCACCCGTCGACACGTAGTCCATATCAAGCAGACGGACTTGAATATCGTCGTTTTCGTCCCGCCACGTCTTCATCAGCATCACGATGGCGTTGAGCCTCAGGGTGATGGTCGCAACGCCGCGGGACGTGGAGGCGAGCCGGCCGAAAAAGGGCACGAAGACACCCTCGCTGCCCGCATCCTGGTCGAGCATTGTTGCTATGATCTTATTGTTTTTCACCGCTCGGACGATGCCACTTGCCGCTTCACCCCGTTTCATTACTTCAACTCCAACGGCTTCACGGTTCCGGTCGAGCAGGGCGTCAATCCCCTCATTCGCCTGGTTCGCGGAAACGCCGGTGATCTTGTACCCTTTTTTAATCATCAGCCCCATGATATTTTCCCAATTGCCCATGTGGCAGGAGACCATGAAAATGCCGCGATTCTTAGCGTGCACTTCCCGCAACCGCTCGATGCTCGCCTGATCGACGTGGACGTAGTTTTCGATGATCGGGTTCATTTTTGGCATCAATACCTGTTCCACGGCGACCATGCCGAAATGGCGGTACACCTGCCGGACGGTGCGTGCAGCCCACTGCTCGGTTTTGTCGGGGAAGGCCCGTAGCAATTCAGCGCGCGCGTGTTTCACACGGATGCCTACGACATCGTGGAAAAACACACCGAGCCGTCCTCCGAAGCGCCGCGCCGTTCGGAAGGGGAGCACGCCGAGAATCGCGATCAGCGCTTTCACCAGGCCGAGTTCGACGGCCGCCTGAATTTTGTTTTTCTGCTTCGCCATGACGGAAAAGGGTAGTCATTTCACAGCACGTGCCGCAACATGTCGAATCGAACGAAGCGGTAAATGACTCTCTCGAACACAAGACCTGAGGAAATGTATTCATGTCACTGCGAGGATGCCTTCTTTGTCGTCACGTCAGGTCGTTAGCATTAGCGGAGACCTGGCGGAATAGTGTGGCAGGTCTCCACTTCGTTCACGACCTGCCATAACATTTATTCGTGTCGGCGACAGCCTGAAATTGTCATCCACGCGGCCTGTCCCCGCGCAGGCGGGGAAGGCGGGAATGCATTTTGCCCGTTCATCCGATTCACGATGGAGGGAAGAGGCAGGAAGCCTCCCGATCCATTTGCCGACAGGTGCGGAAGTGAGAATTCATTCCTATCTTTATAGCACGATTTCATCCTCTGGACCTCGAAGGCCAGATGCACCTGGAGCCGGAAGATTAGCCATTGGGGGGCTCCATGCGCCGTTCCACCCTGCGAACCGTCGCCCTGACGGTCATTTTTTTCTCCGTGTGTCTATTCGCGCAACAGCTCGAGGCAAATCCGCCGTCTTCGGGTCCGGATAGCGGCACGCTGCGCTACGTTTGGCTCCACTATGACAACGCCTCCGGCGAACGGGGGATCTCCACCTTCGACGGCAAATCGGACACGCCCGCGGTGTCGCTGTGGGAGCTGCTCGACGGTACCCGCTATTCGATCAATTATCTCAGCTATGACGATCGGGGGAACCTGATTCTGAAGGTGCGCTACTTCTCGGAGGGGCGCGTATCGAAAAACACCTACCAGCATGACGAGAACAACAACCTTGTCGCCGAGCAGTACGAACGGTCGGACGGAAGGACCGGAAGCTCGCAGTACATCTACGAGAACGGCCGTCTCATCCGTGCCGAGCACAACGGACATAACGGCTGGCTGTTCGCGACCCTTGAGTTCCGTTACAGCGACGCAGGACAGAAGACCCGCGCGCTGGTGCTGAGTGAAGGGGACAGCGCGGGGGTTGTCACCTATGACTACGACGAACAGGGAAACCTCGCTGGAGAGGCCTGGAATTTCGTCGGTGGCTGGTATCAGAACTTCCGGCGGGAATACGCACCGGTTCCTGATTCGCCGGTCTCCTGCACATCGGCCAATCCGTTTATTCGCGATCTTTCGGCGGTCCGTGTCGCCTCGGAGGAGTATGACTACTCCGGGAAGGTGGGAGGTCCATCCATCTACGAATACGACGGCGGCAGCAACCGACTGCTGCACAAACGCTACGTCCGTTCGGACGGCCTTGAGACGGTGACGACCTACATCTACCACCCGGAAGGCAGGCTGCTGCGCTCCTACCGTTCCTATGCCGATGGCCGCACCGGATTTTTCCGCTTCGAATATGATGATCGCGGCAACCTCGCCCGGAAAACTTTCTTCACCAGCGACACAACGTCCGGCTCGGAATCCTACCAGTATGACGGCCAAGGCAGGCTCGTTTCGGCGGATTACGTCAACGTGGATGCGTGGCTCACAGGCAAGCTGACCTTCGAGCACGACCGAAAGGGTCGTCTGAAGAGAGGCCATTTCACGGGGGATGATGGTCTCAACGCGGAGATCACGTTCAAAATGGACAAACGGAACAATCCAACCCGAATTCACTGGAAATTCTCGAACGGCGCGACTCAGACCTACAAGTTCACGTACGAACCTGCTTCTTGAACGAGGAGGTTGACCGGCGGTACAAATAATGGATCCCCCGGTCAAGCCGGAGGACGACAAAGTAGGGTACTAAGTCCAAGCTGTCAGTAAATGACACTCATTTTTCAGTGAGTTCGAACACTTTATCCCACTTCTCCGGCGGAGGATTGATCAGGAACTCCTCGCACCGTTGCAGGTAGGTCTGGCTGGGTCCGTCGTCCGGGTCGATGTTCAGGGCGTCCGTGAAAATCTGCTTCCCCTCGGCGAAACGGCGGTCGCGGAAGGCCTCCAGCCCCTCGTTGTACATCGGCACGATCTTTGTCTTGCGTTCGTTGAGGTCTTCGGGTTTTTCCGCGAGCAGCTCGTAGACGCGGACGCCTTCGGCCTTTCCTTTCACGCGGATATCGTCGAGCATGCGGGTGACAAAGGGCAGGTCCTTGATGTCCTCGTGAGTGTCCGGGCCGATCATAATCGTGGATTTGTAGGACTTATTGGCGCCTTCGAGACGGCTGGCGAGGTTGACCGCGTCGCCCATGACGGTGTAATCGAAAACTTCCAGGCACCCCATGTTGCCGACGAGCATGAAACCGGTGTTGATCCCGACACGGCTGCGCAGCGGTGGCATGCCGCGTTGCACCCAGTCCATGCGGAGTTCGGCGAGTTTTGCCTGCATCCGCAGGGCCGAGCGGCAGGCATGCGCCGCGTGGTCCTCGAAAAACACCGGCGCGCCCCACTCGGCCATAATCAGGTCGCCCTCGTACTTGTCGATAATCCCCTCATTTTCGAGCACGATCAGCGACATCGCAGAGAGGTACTCGTTAAGCAGGGTTACGATATCCTCCGGCGACATCTTCTCGGACATGCTGGTGAATCCAGCGACGTCCGTGAACAGCACGCTCATCCGCCGGCGCTCTCCGCCAAGGGTCAGCATATCGGGGTTATTGATCAACTCCGCAACGACCTTCTTCGGCACGTACTGGCTGAACATCCCCCGGATCATCGCCTTCTCTTTCTGTTCCATCACTACTTGGTAGACCGTAGTGGCGACATAGGAGGTGAGCAGGCCGGAGAGGGGGCTGACGGTGGCCAGCCAGACATTCTGGTCGATGAACACCCAGATGCTTGCGATTGAATAGATAATCGCCAGCAGCACAGTCAAGCCGGTGCCCACGAGCAGGCGAGTGGTGTTGTTCAGCGCGAACACCCCGAACATCACTACGAAGACCAGCATGAACTCGACGATTGGGGAGACGTTGCGGATGAAATTCCGGTCGAGAATGGTTTGCAGTGCGTTGGCGTGGCACTCCACTCCCGGCATCATCCGATGTTCCATCTGCCCGTCCGGATTGAGGAAGGTGTAGAACGGTGTCAGCTTCAAATCCTGCAATTCCGCGGCCGAGGCGCCGACGAAGACAACCTTGTCCTTGAACGGATTCGCCTCGCGGATTTCCTTGAACGTTTTCGCAGCTTCTTCCGGCAGGAACGAGGTCAGCATATTGAACTGGTCGTCCGGCATCAGAAACCATTTCATGAAATCCGTATCGTCCTTCCTCAAGTCGAACTCCTCATCATCCATCACATCCGAAAAACTGTACGTGGGGAAGGTCGATGCCGGTCCGTAATAGTTGATCAGCATCGTGCCGATATTGCCGGAAATCTGGAGCGGGACCTGATAGGGGCCGAAATCGATATGATCCTGGTGCCGTACGAAAGGGACATCCGACCCGAGGTCGGCCAGCAGTTGGGCGCTTTTCATGGCGAGCGAGAGGTAGTTGCGGTCCGCATGTTCCATGTACAGCGGATACTGCCTGACGAATCCGTCGCGATCGTCAAGCTGATTGACGATCCCCACCGAGGCGCCCGCCGCCTGGATTGTATCCACCGGCACGAGCGCATCGGAAAGTACAATGTTGAGCCGCTTGTCCTTGGTGAAGAAGATCTTGCCCGCGTGGACAATCCTGTCCGCGTACTCGGCGGTGGCCTTGGCGAGGATCACGTCGTCTTCCGGATCCTCACTTGGCTCCGTGAACTGGATATCGAAGACGATAAGGCGGGCGCCAGCGGCGAAAAGGTTATGGATCAGGTGGGCGTAGTACCGGCGGGGGAACGGCCACCGTGTAGGCATCGTCGAGAATGTTTCATCGTCGACAGCGACAATCACGATGTCGCTCTTCTCCATCGGGCGCGCGCCCCGCATGAGAAAACGGGCGTCGTAGGTCTTCAGCTCCAAAGTGTAAAGAAGACCTGTACGCCCTGAGAGGTAGATAAACGCAGCAAGCACAAGGGTGACCGCGCTACCCAGCCACCAGTTCACCCGTATGCGCTTGGAGCCCTCCTCCTTATCTGCCATCTCGACCTGGTGAGGTTAGAACCGGATCTGGTACTGGATGGAGGCAATCACATCGTTCCGGTCCAGCGGAGTCACCTGTTGCAGGGTATAGCCGCCGTTCTGGATGGTTTCATCGCTCACGCTGAACGATTCTCCGTTCCAGTACTCAAATTTGCTGTTCTCAAGATACGTCGAGATGCTGAACATTCCCTCAAGCGTTTGGTTGGAGAAGATATCCCAGCGGAACCCTCCGAGCCAGTCGATTCTCCTGAAGTCGACGACCATATTCTTGGTGCTTTGCGCATGGGCGGCGTCGACCGCGGTCTGGTATTCCTCCGGGGTCGAAAAATCATCCGGGTTCAATGAGCTCGCCGGATCGAGATAGCTGATCGCGTTGTTACCGCTGCCGATCGTGATCCTCGGTCCGAAATAGGGAACCAGCTTGCGGTTGAACAGCAGGATATCCGCACGCAGGTTCACCATCTGGTAGGTGAGGTTCGTAAGGTCGCCGATCGACGTAGATTTCTGATAGCTGAAGGACGCGGTGGTGATTAACGGCATCTCGAACAGCGAGCGCAGGGCGGCGTTCATCAGTTTCGTCTCTGCGGTGCCGTAGGGATTGTAGGCGTCCGTCCGATTGCTCTGCTGGATGATCAGCGTCAAATTGTTGTCCGCAAAGCCCGACCCGAATTGCTGGTTGACGCTGAAGGACCAGGTGCCTGTCCGGTTTTGGTTCCGCGTGTCCGTAATCGTAGTGTCTCCCGGGGCGGTTTCATAAACGTTCAGTGTCCCGTCATTGGTGTTGAAAAAGTCATTGTAGGAGAACGTCAGATCGGGAAGGTACGGGGCGGTGTAGATGTTGATTCCCGCGCTCATCTGGTCGTACTGATTCCGGACGTCGCCCTTGCCCGTGACGTTGTCAAAGAAATGATCGTACCCGGCGTTCAGGTAGAGACTGCTCTGGAACAGCCGGATGCGGTCGCGCACGAAGTACCCCTGCCGGTCGTTGGTTAATGTGGGCACGCCCAAGGTCCGGTAGCTGCGGTTGATCTTCCTGTAGCCCACCTGCAGATCGTTGTGGAGATAGCGGAGGCGGAGCCGGGTCTTGTAGGAACCCGCCTGGTTCAAAATCGATTTTCCGACTTCCATGAAGTCCACACTGCCGCCTGTCGTGTCCGGCAGGCCAGCGTCCGGGAGTGGGTCCAAGTAGCTGTTGATGACAATGATGTCGGCAAAATCTTTCGCGTCGTCGAAGGGGGCGACACGGATATCATCGCTGGTAATCGACAGCGCCGCCTGGGCCGTGAGTGCGATCCGGCGGTGGTCGAGGTAGGCTGCCAGGTCGACACCCGCGACCACATTGTCGATGGCGTTGTCACCGTAGACAATCGAACTGGTATCGTCCTTTGCCTTCATCGCCATGAACCCGAGGGAGAATTTGTCTTTATTGCCGAACCGCAATCGGGCGGCCGCCAACCAGCGTTGGTAAACCCCTGGATTCAGCACGGTGTCTTGGACCGCTTCCCCGGTCGAGGTGTCGGTCGTTGTGGTGAATAGCTCGCGGCCGTCGATGCCGCGTTTTGTGAAGCCGTAGAGGAAATTCAATCCGATCGGGCGTGTGTTAATCGCCATCTCCATGCCGCGCACACGTTTTCCCCAGAGCACAAGTTCGTTGTATCTCGGTTTGATGTCGCCGCCGCGGATGCGCAATCCCTTGGTTCCCATGTCGACGGTGTAACGGTGCTGAGGCTGCAGGCTGGCCTGCTCTTCACTTGTCAACATAGCGTTGGTGATCACGCTGAAACTGCCGATCTGGTAGTTAAGATTGACCATCTGGCGGCCGATCCGCCGCTCGATCGCGTTGACTTTTTGACTCCGCTCCTCGGTGGCGAGATTCCCGCTGAATTCCTGCCTGGGACCTTTTTTCGCACCGGCTTTGGTGTGGGTGAAGACGAAGTTGCCCAGGTTCTCGGTTCCCTTGTCTCCCAGGTAGTTGACATCCACCCGCACCCGGCCCGTTTTGATACCGGGCACAACGCCGATCAGAATTTCATCGCTGACCTGCACCTGGCTCGTTCGGTTCCTGCCGTTGATCACAAGGCGTACCTTCTGCGGGTCGATCAGCCGAATACTCTGATTGAACGCGACCGCAATCAGCACATCTCCTTCCACCGTGCTGAAGGGACTCGGGCTGATGACCACCAGCGACGACGCACCGGCTTCCGCCGCCGCGGATCGAACGCTTACTTGAACCGGGTTCTGCTGAGGATTGGCGGCAGGATAATTGAGGGTGCTCCCGTCCGAGAAGGTGATTTCAATGTAGTAGTCCAATCCGGTGGAGGGGATGTCGGACGGCTGAATCGTGCCGCTCCACCCGTCGCCGCTGCGGATCATGTCCACGTAGTCAAAGACGTCTTCGTTGTGGCCTTTATGCCAGAGCTGAGCCTCTTCTACCTCGCCGCGGTCCTGGGCGTTTTCCAGATAGGCATTGATTGTCAGCGGCTGGCCGATGTTGACAAAGGACACGGGATCATGCACGATTCGCGCAAGGCTCGCTTGCGCATACAGCGGGACAGCCACCACCGCCATCAGGAAAAAAGTACACACAAGTCGAATAGGAACTCGCATGCGCACTCCTGGTGTGATGCGGATCTGGAAGAAAACGTGAGAGGGAGCTTCCCGACGATGTATTCCCGCCCAGGATCCGCCGACTGCTTTTCAATCGATCCGGCCCGTCAGCGAAGCTTACTGCCCACCTTGCTGTTCCGGGGTCGCGATCTCAATCTTCAATGTTTTTTCTGTTCCGTCCTCACCCGTGAACTTGATTTCGATCACGCGCGTCGGACCGGCTTCGCCGAGATCCGGTACGTCCTCGGGATTGATCGTCCCGGTTGTGATTCCACCCCCCTGGGACACAGTTGCTGAGTTCCCGGACCCGACTGTGACGCTTTGCCCGGTCAGCAAACTGAGCATTTCCACTACGCCCTGCAGGGTGAGCAGTTGGGATTCACCGGTGCCGCTGACGAGCACCCAGAACTGGGTGCCTTTGACTGACGCCACGGAATTAGGCGTGGCGACGCGCATCGATCCCTTCTGCTTTTGCACATCCGCGAAAAGCTGCCCTACATCCATGTTCACCCGTTTTGCCAGAGAATAGTCGGGGTCTCGGCTCGCATTCACCGTGATCGATGTGTTGGGACGGATCTTGATCTGGCTTTTGTCGTCCGTGAAGACGATCGAAGCGAATCCGTCCGTACCCGTGCGGAGGCGGTCGCCGTCATCGAAGACGACGCCGAATTTTGCGGCGCCCCATGAACTCTGCGCCTTGGCGAATTCCACCTCTCCGCGTGTGGAAATGAGTACGGCGATCGCTTTGGCGTTCTGCGCCGCTGCGGGCAAAGTCGCCATCATCACCAGCAGGAAAGCGACCAGCCAGGCACGTTTTCGATTGATCATCCTGCTCCTCGTAGTGGGGTGCACAGCGCCTACTCTATCGTCACCGACATGATTGAGGTCGCTTGCGGGTTGATGAATTGTGTCAAATCCTGCAGTTGATAGCCGCCGACCCCGTCAACTGTGATGCTCGTCAACGTGTAGCCTTCAAGTTCTTCGGCGAGTTGAGCGACCAGTTCGGGCGGCAGGATCGACTGCAACTGGGCGAGTACCGGATTCTGGCCACCTCCCACGCCCGGGCTTGCGCCCGGAGCTTGTGATCCACTGTTGAAAGTGAAGCTATAAATGTTCGAGTCAAACGTGCTCGACTGTCCGGGGACGGCGCTGTTCGCCTTGATGGTGACCTGCCAGAAATAGGTCTTGCCGTTTTCAAAGGCCTGTTCGCCGCCCGCGATCCCGGTGTAGGTGTGATTGTTGGTGAATTGTGGATTGCCGCTGAAACGTACCTTGCTCGGGTTGCGCGTATCCATGACAGTTTCGCCGTCATCCCCCGGCGAACCCTCGATGATCGTCAGCGTGATGTCGCTGGTGGTCAACGGCCCGCCGGCCCAGTTCCAGGTGAAGAAAATGGGATAGCTGGAAATCTCAGCGCCGTCCTCCGGCTGCTGCAGCGACGGGGCAGAGGGATTGTACACCTGGACCGTCTGACTCATCGTCGCGATCAGAGCACCGCGACTGTCGGTGTCCACGTCGTATTTGTACAGTTCGATCCTGATCGTCGCAATCCCGGCGGAAACGCGGCTGCCGTCCAGCACCGAGAGGAAATCGCCTGTGTCCGCGTAATAGGTCAGGTCTGAGTCCTCATGCAGCCAATCCGTTTCCTGGAGGCGGCCGAGCTGACGATTGGTGAAGTATCCATGGGACCCCTCAGGGGCCTCGATCCATTTTTTCAACGGGAATTCTCGCGACCACCAACGGATCAATTCTGTCGAGCCAAAGGAGAAATCGACATGCAGGATCACCAGACTGTCCGCCTGTTGCTCCTGGGACGTTGCGGTGATCTGGAAAAAGATGATATCTGGCAGCGAATTCCAGTCGAAATCTGTGTTGTCCTGGATCGCGTTGATATCCACCAAGTCGCCGACCGGAAAGATCTGTGGATTCGAGGCGAGAAATCCGGTGTTGACGCCGACTGCGAAGACGGGGACGGCGTTCACCAGCAGCGCCGTCAACGCCACCAGACAACGGCGTAATCCCAAACGGTTCATGACTCCTCCTGAACAGCAAACGTGTGGAACTCCATGCTCCCAGAGTAAATGTGCAGCTAGAATCTCAAAGTAATGTGTTCTGGAGCACATGCCCCACATCTCTTGGGAACGGCTACAGATATCGATTTGCCGGTCCGCTCTTCGAAGGGAAAGACGGCAAGTTGGAATCGGAACGGTTGCTGTGCCTGGAAGCCGACTTTATTTCCCGAAAAAACAAGCCTAATCAAGGTGTAACGTCGTGACGCGAACGCTTCCGATTCACCATCGGAAATAATTCCGACCTTTATCGTGCCACGCGAAATGCCCCGGAGTCAAGGGAAACGTCTTGAAAAACAGCAATTATCAGGAATTCTCCAGGGTCGTCCGCAATCAACCGGCTTGCGGCACGGACCGCCGCTTTGTAGCTTCATTTTATGAGAGTTAGCGCTAGAAATCAACGGTTGTACCAGCGTCTTTGCAGCGAGAGCCGGAGAGGCATGAGGAATTGTCTCGGAGCACGGTCTCGGGCCATTTGTTTTATGTGCCTAACGTGTCTCTTCCTGCTTCCGGCTATCTCGTTTTCCCAGACGAGCGGCGCGATAAATCAACGGGGCATACCTCCTCAGGACCGTGAACGGGCAATGAGAGCGATGCGCGTTCGCCAGCAGGAGATGGCAGCGCGCAGGTATGAGGAGCGGTCCGATTTTGAGAGAGCGCTGGACCAGTGGCAGCGCCTCTCTGCGATGGACAGCACACGGCTGGATTACTTCGACGGCGTCCGCAGGAACCTGGTTGCCTTGGGCCGGTATGACGAAGCCAGGGACCTGCTGCGCAAGCGGCTCGAGCGCCCAGTCGCGTTTGAGAACACCGCCAACCTTTATGCGGAGTTGGGCGAGGCTTGGATCCTCGAGGGGGATTCGACACAGGCGGCGGCCGCGTTCGACCGGGCGATTCGCGAAGCTCCCGGCCCCGCAGGCTACCAGATCGTCGCCACCGTTCTGGCGCGAAACCGGCGGATTGACAACGCGCTGGAGGTGCTTCGCCGAGGCCGCCGGGAGTTGCACAATCCGACCCTGTACGCATCCTCAATTGCGCCCTTGCTCAAGTCGCGGATGGACTGGGCGGGAGCGGCGCATGAATACCTTCTAACCGCTCGCGACTCGAAATCCTCAGCCGACTTCTCATTGCGCGGCCTCGCCTCGATTCCCGTCGAGGGCGACGCGGGACGAGCTGTCAACGAGACGCTCCGGGATGAACTCAGGGAAGTCGAGTCCAACGGAGAGCCGTGGCATGGGTACCGTCAGACTCTGCTTTCGGCGTTGGCGAACCGCTACAAGGAAACGGGAGATTACGCGGGAGCGCTTACCGTCGTTGCTGAGCTGGACAGCCTCGATCCGAATCCCGGTGCCGAATTGATTGCGTTCGCCGGGGAAGCGATGGGGGAGGGGAAAGAGCAGATCGCCGGGGAGGCGCTGCGCACCGCCTCGAAACGGATGCGTGATCCTCTCGGGCAGGGTGTGGTGGCGCTGGCGAGAGCGACTCTCGCGGAACGCCGGCGGAGCTGGAGCGAAGCGGATTCACTTTACAGCTGGGCGATCGATCACCCGGCGGGTCCGGCTGTAGACCGGCACGCTCGTTTGCTGCGAGGGATGCTCCGCCTCGAACGTCTGGACGACCCCCCCGGGGCGAAAGACGATTTCCGCGAATTGCTCTCGAAGCCGGATCGCGGACAGGTGCTGGCGGCGCGGTACGGCCTTGCGAGGGCGCTGGCTGCACAGGACAGTCTCGAAGCGGCGCGCGGTGTGCTCGCACGGCCGGTGCCCGGCGAACCCGAGGGATTCTCGACTCCGGTGCCGCAGGGGGATGTTCGCGCCGGTCTGCTCGCGGCGAGAATCGCACTCTGGGAACGCAAACCATCCCTCGCGGCGGGATTACTGGAATGGGTGCTGACCCCGCCCACCGGAAGCGACATTGAAAACGATGCTCTCGAATACCTGCGTGTGATCAACGGTGAAACTGATAGCCTCGCCCTCGCCGCTTTTGCGGACGCGGATCACGCTCTTTTCCGTGGTGATACGCTTACAGCACGCACCCGGTTTGAAGCGCTCGCAACAGGTAAGGATGGGGCCGTCGCGGAAGAATCGGCGTGGCTTGACGCGGTTCTTGCACTCGAACAGGGTGACACAACGCGGATTGTCGCCCTAGCCCATCAGCGCTCAGGCACACCTGTTGCCGAACGTGCCTGGCTGACCCTCGCGGAATGGCAGGAGAAGAACGGCAGCCTCGATCGCGCCATACGGTCCCTGGAAGAATTGCTGCTTTCCGATCCCGACGGACTGCTCGCCCCGATCGCCCGCCTGCGGCATGACCGCCTCGTCGCAGAACTTGCGGCATCCTGAGCAGTCTGTTTTCATCTACTTGCTATTTATGATGATAAAAGAGGGACAGTCCCTATTTAACTGATAATAATCTCATCTTATGTGATAATCATCAATCAAAGAGGGACAGTCTCTATTTTATATTAGTAATTATCGCTGAGTTACTTCGAAATAGAGATTTCAGGAAGTCGAAAAATGCAGAGTGTGGTTCTGATTCGTAGCACTGTCATTATGTTCTATTGTTCACAAATTCCGCCGACAGATGTTCCCTTTTCGCTTTATTGACAGGTAATTGGAGACCTTGGTTTCTGCATTAGGTTCTTGTTGCATCTCTTCACAAGC
>CAZIDZ010000011.1:17281-41788 GCA_964538455.1 uncultured bacterium | reverse complement strand
ACGATCAACGGCCGCCAGGTGATGGTGTTCAGCCAGGATTTCACGGTTCTCGGCGGCAGCCTTGGCGAGATGTTCGCGAAGAAGATCGTCAAGATCATGGAGTTCGCGACCAAGGTGGGAGTGCCGGTGATCGGCCTCAACGACAGCGGCGGCGCCCGCATCCAGGAAGGGGTGATGTCGCTCGCCGGTTACGCCGATATCTTCCTGAAGAACGTGATGGCCTCGGGGGTGATCCCGCAGATCAGTGCGATCCTCGGACCCTGCGCTGGCGGAGCCGTGTACAGCCCTGCGCTCACCGATTTCACGCTGATGGCCCGCGATATCTCCTACATGTTCGTCACCGGTCCGAAAGTGGTAAAAACGGTTACCCATGAGGATGTCACCCCGGAGGATCTCGGCGGACCGGATGTACACGCAACCAAAAGCGGTGTTGCCCATTTCGTCGGGGATTCCGAGGATGAGATCTTCGAGCTGATCCGCAAGCTGTTGACCTTCCTGCCGCAGAACAACATGGAAGAGACGCCGATTGTCGCGACCAGCGATCCCGTCGACCGTCTCGAGGACGAACTGAATTACATCATCCCCGAGGATCCGAACCTGCCTTACGACATGACACAGGTTATCGAGGGAGTGGTTGATGACGGCGATTTCCTCGAGGTGCGTCGTGGTTGGGCGCGTAACCTGATCACCGGGTTCGGCCGATTTAACGGACGCGCAGTGGGGATCGTCGCAAACCAGCCCAGCGCGCTCGCCGGTGTGCTCGACAACAAAGCATCACGCAAAGGTGCAGCCTTTGTCCGTTTCTGCAACGCTTTCAATATCCCGGTGGTCACCTTCGTGGATGTTCCCGGATTCATGCCGGGTACTGCGCAGGAGTACGAGGGAATCATCCTCAACGGCGCAAAACTGTTGTACGCCTTCGCCGAATGCACGGTACCGAAGATCACCGTGATCACCCGCAAAGCCTACGGCGGAGCCTATGACGTGATGAGCAGCAAGCACCTGCGCGGCGACCTGAATTACGCATGGCCGATGGCGGAAATTGCGGTGATGGGACCTCAAGGTGCGGTGGAAGTACTCTTCGGCAAGGAAATAGCGAAACTGGAGGGCGAGGAGAAGGCGAAATTTCTCGCAGAAAAAGAGAAAGATTACCGGGATAAATTCGCGAATCCCTACAACGCGGCAAAAGCAGGCTTCATCGATGATGTGATCGAACCGCGCAATACTCGCTTCCGGATCATACGGGGTCTCGAGTCGCTGGCCGGGAAGCGCGATCAGAATCCACCAAAGAAGATTGGCCTCGTGCCGCTTTAAAAAAAGTTCAAAGGGTCATTTATCATCAATGAATCAATAGGGGGATTCGATGGTACACCGTGCGATTCACATACTGTTCGTTTCCACACTGCTTCTCGTGAATCCCATGAATGTGCTGGGACAATCAGACAAACAAGACGTGAAGTGGTACAGTTTCGGTTCACATCCGGAACAGCGGCTGGGTGTGATCCAGCCAGCGGATTCGTTGCGTGCGACTTCACGCGGTGCCGTGGTCTACTTCCACGGTGGCGGTTGGTACATGGGCACCGCGGAGTGGGGGCTGGGTGTCGCACAGAAGTATGCGGAAATGGGGCTGGTCGGGATTACTGCTGGATATCGTCTGTCCGACCAGGTTGCAGTAACCCCCATTGATGCAATCGATGATGCACGTTCGGCTGTTCGTTGGGTTCGTGAACATTCGGGCGAGTTGAAAATCGATCCTGATCGGATTGTTGTCCGGGGATCTTCGGCGGGTGGTCATCTGGCGTCGATGATCGCTGAACTGCCGGAAGATTCGGTTGGCAGTGAAACCAGTTGCGTTCCAAACGCGTTGGTTTTGATTTCGCCAGCGGTCAATCTGACGAGGGATGGATGGTTTGTGAAATTACTCGGCCCTGACAACAACGCCTCGGACTACTCCCCGGTGGATCAGGTCAGGTCGGGCATGCCGCCCACGCTGATCTTGCAGGGGAAGACCGATACGGTTACTCCCGCCGCTGGTGCGGAAAAATTCTGCAACGAGATGCACAAGGCCGGCAATCGGTGTGACCTGGTTCTTTATGACCATGTGGGGCACCTTTTCACGCCTGAAGGTGAATCGGACCAGGATATGCCGAATCCGGACCCGAAAGTCGCGGCGGACGCCTGGCAAAAAGCGGAACAGTTTTTGAAATCGCTGGGTTATTTGTAGTTGTGTGGGGAAGGGGTGATCGGATCCCTTTCGAGGATGAAGATTGACGAAGTCGTTCTTGGAGTGATACATGGCTGGTTGGAATGGCATAGCGGAAGGACACGGGATCATGCTGATGATTGTCGGCATGTCCGTCGTGTTCGTTTCGCTGGTGCTCCTGATGTACGTGATGAAAGGATTGAAGCGGTACCAGAGTGTGCTGCACAGGCGGATCCAGCGGCGCAGAGCCGAGGGGGGCGACCCGCTCGCGATTGTCGGACCGGACGGGTCGCAGGACATCCCGGGGGTCGTCGTTGCCGCGATCGCGTTGACCCTCATCTTCGAAGAGGAGTCTGCTCACGACGAGGAATCGCTGGTGCTGACGCTTCACGCGATCCCAAGGCCTTACAGCAACTGGTGGCAGAGCAGGATCGAGCGGTTCTGGCCTGTGAAAATGACGAGTGGGCGGACGGGGGTGTTTCGCCGGCCCGATCCCGAGCGGGGAAAGGAAGTCTGATGGCTGCACGGAAGTCCGGGCGCACGCCTGAAAGCGACGGGCGGCTGTCCGTTCTTCCGCGGAGGCGTACGAGAGGCCTCTTTTTCGAGAGGACGCCATGAATACCTACAAGTTCAAGATTTACGGTCATGAATTCGAGACGAAGGTTGTCCGCCGTGAGGAGGACGAGGTCGTAATCAGCGTGAACGGCCAGGAGTACAAGGCGTATCTGCAGCCGCGCATCAGCAAATCGATGGCGAAGGCGACGGCCAAAATCGTCCGGCCCAGCGTGATCCCCGGGGAGGACACCCGCAAAACCGCCGCGCCCGGAGAGGCGAAGGGAGCGGGAGTCGTCAAGGCGCCGTTGCCGGGCCTGATTCTGAAGGTGACGGTTAAGGCCGGCGACACGGTCAAGTCGGGAGATACCGTGTGCATCATGGAGGCGATGAAAATGCAGAACAACATCGCCGCGACGACGAGCGGCATGGTGAGCGCCATTTCGGTCACCGAGGGACAGTCGGTGCTCGAGGGTCAGGAAATAATCACGATCAGCGCGAGCTAAGGGGGAGCGCGGAGCATGGAACTGTTTGAACACTTCCTCAGCTACACCGGATTCGTGCAGCCCGAGCTGTGGAAAAATGTGCTCATGATTGCGGTTGGCGCCTTCTTCCTGTTCCTCGCAATCAAGAAGGATTACGAACCGCTACTGCTCGTGCCGATCGGATTCGGCATCATCATCGGAAATATTCCATTTCCTGCTGACGCTAATATGAAGATTGGGATCTACGAGTCAGGCAGCGTGCTCCACTATCTCTACTACGGGGTTTCGCAGGGAATTTACCCGCCGTTGATTTTCCTCGGCATCGGTGCGATGACCGACTTTTCCGCGCTGCTCTCCAATCCGAGACTGGTGCTGCTCGGAGCGGCGGCGCAGGTGGGCATTTTCGCCACGCTGCTCGGTGCGCTGGCGCTCGGTTTCAGCCCTCAAGAAGCGGCCGCGATCGGGATCATCGGCGGCGCGGACGGCCCGACTGCCATCTTCATCTCGAGCAAACTCGCCCCTCACCTGATGGGCGCAATCGCCATCGCGGCGTACTCCTACATGGCGCTGGTCCCGGTGATTCAGCCTCCGATCATGAGGCTGCTGACCACCGGCAAGGAGCGCCGGATACGGATGAAACCGTCGCGCAGCGTCCCGAAAGCCGAAAAAATTCTGTTTCCGCTGGTCAGTCTGCTTGTCACCACTTTTATCGCTCCCGGCGCCTTGCCACTGCTGGGAATGCTTTTTTTCGGCAATCTGCTGAAGGAGAGCGGCGTCACGGAACGTCTGGCGAGAACCGCCGGTACGTCGATGATCGACATCGTTACTATTCTGCTCGGACTGACCGTCGGCGCGTCCACACAGGCGCAGTATTTCCTAACCAAGCAATCTATTTTCATCTTCGTTCTCGGCGCAATCAGCTTCGGGATTGCCACCGCGGGCGGGATTTTGTTCGCCAAGTTCATGAATCTGTTCCTCAAGGAGGGGGATAAGGTCAATCCGCTGATCGGTTCGGCGGGTGTCTCCGCGGTGCCCGACAGCGCGCGGGTCTCGCAGCAGATCGGCCGTCTCTACGACCCGGACAACTATCTGCTGATGCACGCGATGGGACCCAATGTCGCCGGAGTGATCGGGTCGGCGACCGCTGCAGGAGTGCTACTGGCCTATTTCCTCGGACGCTGACTGCGTCTATCCCATAAAATCTGGTGGATTGGAGCTGGCCGCCCTCTGGGCCGCCTGATGTTCGAAGGCTTCTCGACCCTCTTCATGACTCTGTCTTTTGGCGTTATTGTGATCCAGATAGCCCGCGGGCATGCCGACGACTAAGTGCGGCCGCATCGCGAATTGCCAAGGAGTACTGTCCTACGTCGCGAAGCGGTGGAGGGTGAAAATGAGTTGAGTCGCCGGGGGGAGTGGAACTTCAGCTGCGTGCCCCGTGTTCGACCTTGATGCAGTGATCCATGACGACGTGCAGACCGGCCTGACGAGCCTTCTCGGCGGCCTGCTCGTTGATTACCCCGAGTTGCAGCCAAAGGATTTTAGTGCCGATCTCGATGGCCTCGTCCACCACCGGCATCAGCCGGTCGGGATTGAGGAATACATCCACTACCTCGATGCCATCCTCCTTCAGCTCGCTCAGGCTGGTGACTACCCGCGTTCCAAGTACATCCTCTCCGCCCGGATGCACTCCGAGCACCCGGTATCCGTTGCGAATCAGGTATTCTGCGATCTTGAAACTGTCGCGGTGCGGTTTCGGTGAAAGGCCGACAACGGCGATGGGCGCCTGTGTGGACAGCGCCTCTTCGATGGTGGCGGGATCGTTTATCTCTCTCATCGGTGTCTCCTTCGTTCAGCGAATCAGTGCCGCCCAGGGTGGCGCGATCAGGCCGACCAGCGCGATCAACGCAACACAGATTATCAGGATGCTGAAACCGAGTTGAAACATGGTTCGTGGATCGGTTCGGTGCTGTTTGATACGCTGGCGTAGCTCGGTAATTTCACGCTCTCGCTGAGCGTCCGTTTCACCGTCCTCGCTCGAGAGCTCCTGTAACCGCAACAGTCTGCTGAGTTGAAGCCGCCAGCGCCGGACCCGGAGAATCGTGATCTCCACGGCCCACCAGACCCCGAAGGCAAAAAGCAGTCCGTTGGCCGCTGCGAGGCCGAGTCTGAGGATCTTTACAGCCAATTCGCTCATCGAGCTTCCCGGGATTCGTCAGCGGATGCGCCAGCCGTACCCGAACAGCAGGGCGATCACGGTGCTCTGCGCCTTGTCCGCATTTCCGCCGAGATTGGCGACTCCGGCGCGAAAACGTGCCTGCATGGTAATGAATCCCGGTCCCACTCTCAAATTCGCGCCCGAACCGACCATCAACGAAAGGGAGGCCGCACCCCAATTCAGGTAGTCGATCGTAGGCTTAACACTGGCGCTGGGCGCGGATGCGCGAATGTGGTCGCTGTGCGATTCTGCGATGTTGTAGCTGACGGCCAATCCGACCTCATAGTACGGGTCGAACACGGACGCCCTTGGCGTACCGTCAGGATTGCGGGCTTTGTCGGACGAGGACCAGCGGAACAGCACGGGAATTTCCACGTGGGAGAGTTTCCACAGGATGTCATCGTAGTAGGATACCGAACCTCCGGGGACAGTGGGGTCTATCGCATAGTCAAAGACCGTCTGCACGCCGCGGGATTCGGCGTAATACAATTCGGTTTCGAGCGCTACCGTCGGCGTCAGCCAGTAGGTGAGGAAAACCCCGGCATTCCTGTACTTGTCGGGATCGGTGTCGGTGCCGACGTCATCCCCTGTGAAAGACGAGGACCCGAGCCCTCCGCGAAAGCCGATATGGGTTGTGCCGTCGATGCGGAACGGTTCCGGTTTCCGGCTGTAGCGGTCATAGGACCCGGCCCGGGCGGCTGCCGTCGAAAACAGCAGCAGAAAAGCGAGTAGTGGGACCAACCGGTTTCCACCCATGGCACCGACTCCGGTCAAAGCTGATGGATTGAACGTGAATGTTCGCCAATATAATCGAAACTCCCCGCACTCTTGGATACCCAACTCCCCAAGGGGATACGATCGACTCCGGTCATCGCCTCCGGCAGGGAAGCCTGTTGGACGGGAGGATCGTACCGTATCTTGAGACCGTTATGCATCCCGTTCAAGCTGAATACAACGATTCCGCCGCGTCCTACAACGAAAATCATTCCGCGCTTGAAGCTTTGGATTTTGCTTCGGTGCTGGAGGCGGTATCCTCTCACGCCGCCACGGGCTATGGGAAAGAGCGGGTGAACGCTCTCCGTCCCGGTTTTTCCACATCGGAGCTGGAAGCGGAATTTGACCGGATAGAAGCGCTTACGGGAGCCGTGCAGCGTGGGGAACCGCTTTCCTTTGCCGGGGTCCACGAGCTGGGCGATGCGCTGGTTGTGGCTCGAACCCCCGGCACGTTTCTCGAGCCCCAGGTTCTGCTCCACATCTCTTCGTTGGCCCAAGCCGCTCGCCGGTTGCGTAAAACGCTTCAGCAACGCAAGGATGAGCTCTCCTCCCTGCAGACCTACGCCGCTTCGCTGGTGGAGATGCCAGAACTCGAAAAAGCCATCGGGAAGGCAATCGACGCGAACACGGCGCAGGTCTCGGACCGGGCCAGCCAGGAACTGAGACGGATTCGGCGTGAGCTGGGCGCCATGGACCAGAAGATCCGTTCCCGCCTCGACGCTCTGGTCAAGAAGCTGACGTCGTCCGGGTCGCTGACGGAAACAGGCTACACGCTGCGCGAGGAGCGCTATGTGCTCGCCGTCCGGCCCTCGTCGAAAAACAAGGTGCGTGGTATCCTGCACGGACGCTCGCAGACCGGTGGGACTCTATTCATTGAGCCCGAAGAACTGGTTGAACTGGACAACGAGCGCCGCCGGCTGGAACAGGAGGAGTTCGAAGAAATCCGCCGAATTTTGATCGAGGTGACCGATGTCGTCCGCGACCATCTCGATCCGTTGTCCGCGGCGGTGGAGACTGTTGGGATTCTCGATTCGCTTCAGGCACGGGCGATTTTCGCCGAGCAGGTAGGGGGGATGCGTCCGCGGGTCGAGCGGGGCACGCTCCGTTTCGTGCAGGCCCGCCATCCGCTGTTGATGCTGCGCAAAGGGTTGGACAACACTGTCCCGCTCGACCTGGAACTCGGCGGGGAATCCGGCATGGTGCTGGTGATCACCGGCCCCAATGCCGGAGGGAAAACCGTGGCGCTGAAGACCATCGGCCTTGTCACAGCCCTGATTCACTCTGCGATCTGGCCACCTGCCGGGGACGGGACCGCCGTGCCTCCCATTGACCGGTGGCATGTGGTAATCGGTGACGAGCAGTCCCTGGAGTCGGACCTCTCCAGCTTTTCGAGCCATCTCGAGCGATTGCGTGACGTCACGGCGAACCCCGCGGCCGTCAAGTTGGTCCTGGTTGATGAAATCGCCTCGGGGACGGATCCCACCGAGGGTTCGGCGTTGGCCGCATCGTTTCTCGAAGAAGCGATCTCGCGCGGCTGGTGGACCGTGGTCACGACTCACATGGGCCAGCTGAAAACCTTTGCGCACCGGACGCAGGGGGTGCGTAACGGTTCGATGCAGTTCGACCGGAAACACCTGACGCCAACCTACCGTTTCGTGCCGGACGTCCCGGGGAGTTCCTACGCGCTGGAGATCGCCGAACGCGTTGGCTTGCCGCAATCGGTTGTCGGCCGCGCCCGCGAGCTGCTCGGCGAGGAGCGCATGCGGCTCGAAGACCTGATCGAGGAGCTTACGGGAAGGCTGAACACCGTCCACAACCGCGAACGCGAGCTCGAACGGCTTCGCTCTCAGGCCGCAGGGCTTGAAAGCCGGTTGCAGGAGCGGCTCGCTGACCTGGAGAGCCACCGGGCGGAAAAACTCGAGCAGGCGGCGGATGAAGCGAGCCGGCTGCTCTCGGACGCCAATCGTGCGATCGAGCGGGCGGTCAAGGAAATCCGTGAGTCCCAGGCGAGCCGTGATGCAATTCTGCAGGCTCGCGCCCAGGTGGATCGGGTGAAACAGCGTGCGGAACAGGGGCGCGAGGAGTCACTAAAGATTAAAAAGCGCCATCCGCAGCGCGATGCGGCGAAGGGCGAGAGAGGCAGCAAAGCCGCCAAGCGTGAGGAACCGCAGGAAGAGCTACCCGGTAGCATCGAAGTTGGGGACGCGATTCGGCTCGAATCCGGCGTCACCGGTGAGGTGCTGGCGATCCAGGGCCAAAAGGCCCAGGTCGCTGCGGGAGCGGTCAAGGTCTGGTTGCCCCTGGCTGATTTGACTAGAATCCGTCCGGCACAAGCGGCGTCCGGAAAGGTCAACCTGCAGCTCTCCGGGGACGATGACGCAGCGCCGATGAAGACGGAATTGATGCTGATCGGCATGCGCGTCGAGCAGGCCGAGGCGGCGCTGGAAAAATACCTGGAGGATCTGGCGCTGTCGGGGCTCGGGTGGGCGCGAATCGTCCATGGCAAGGGCACAGGCGCTCTCCGCGCGATGGTCGTCGAGGTGCTCGACCGCAATCCCCTCGTCCGCTCCCACCGTATCGGCGAACCGAAAGAGGGCGGCGACGGGGTGACGATCGTGGAACTTGCTGAATGATGCTTCAAGCAACCACGGCGTACCTGAAACCTCCAAATACTTAGCATGTTCAACGTTGGGTAGATCGCAGATCGATTTGTATTCGCCACTGTATCGGTAACATCTTGCCTTAACCTGTTCCGTTCGTGAATCCGGGAATACACGAGATGAAGAATTCCTCCACGGTTTGCGCAGGACTGCTCGTTCTCCTGACCCTTCCGGTCTTCACTCTGGCGGAAACTCCCTTGGGCTACTCGTTCGTATCGCCCAAGCCGGGTGCAACTCATGTCCAGCCGGGGACGGGCATCCTGCTTCACCCAACGCATGGTCCTGCGACATATCCGCCTGCGTCCTCGCTGTTCGTTGTCAAGGGGGAGGCCAGCGGCGAGCACCACGGGAGTGTCCGATTGGGCGGTGGAGGCGTGACGATCTATTTCAAACCTGATCGTCCGTTTCGTTATGGCGAGAAGGTCGTCGTACGCTTCGAGGGCGATGCCTCGCAGGGGCTGCCCGGATTCGACTATTCATTTACGGCTAAAAATTGGATTTCGCCCGAACGGATTGAAGAGGCCTACCGGATCACCAACCAGGAAGAGGATTGGGGTAGCGGAAATGGCACAGCGCAGGATTCACCGGGCTTCAGCCCGGTCGCCGCTTCCGATTTCACTATCAGGAGTGATTACGATCTGCCGACGGATTTTCCGCCCTACGTTTTTCAGACCTCGCCCAGCGCCGCGCATGGAAACATCTTCATGGAATTCAACAGCGTGCAAAGTCCTGTCTATTTCAATCTGGTACTTGATGATTCAGGACGAGTGGTCTATTACTCACGGACGCACGAACGAAACGAATGGTTCGCTCCGCTCGACGATTTGAAGTTGATTTCCACGTACAGCCTCGACAATCGAGTCTTCTACGTGATGGACACCACGTGGACGGAGTTGAGGCAAATCTCCTGCGTGAACGGCTATGAAAGATTGACGAATTTTCACGATTTCACCTTGTTCCCGGACGGACGCTGCATCGTGATGTGCAATGACTATATCGATTCTACGGACCTGAGAGCATTCGGGGGTCGGGAAGACGCAATCCTGATGGGCGGGCTTTTTCAGGTGCTTGACAAGGACAACAATTTGCTGTTTCAATGGCGCAGCGTGGAAGATTCCACCATTCAGTTAAACTGGGCAAATTATAATGTCTATTTCAATGGGGCAAAAGTGGACTTTTTCCATCTGAACAAGGTTACGCTGGACACGGACGGCAACTATCTCATCTCCTCCCGGCACACCGATGCGATCTACAAGATCAGTGCGGATTCAGCGAAGACCATGTGGGTGTTCGGGGGGAAAGGAAACCAGTTCACCTTCGCCGATTTATCACTCAAACCGTTTTCGGGTCAACACGACGTTCAGCGGCTTCCGAACGGGCACATCATTTTTTTCGATAACGGGTCCTTCACTACGCCCAAGTATGGCCGCGCAATTGAATTTGACCTCGATGAGGTTGATACGGTCGCCTCGCTTGTCTGGGAGTATGACCATGATAAGTCTCTGATGAGCTATGCCAAGGGAGGCGTACAGAGACTCGAGAACGGCAACACCCTGGTGACATGGGGATCGAGGCCAAGCGGCAATCTGCACGGGATTGAGGTGGATTCCAAGGGCAATGTCGTCTGCTATCTTCAAATGAAAGAGGGCTCTCCTTATTCGGATCGATACGACACCTACCGCGTCTATCGCTCGCCACTAAGCATTCGGCCGAAGGTCCCGCTGATGACGTGGGATGAGAAAGCGGCGCGGCCACGGATTCTGTTCGCGAAGTTCGGTGATCCGGACGTGGTCGGCTACGAGTTGAGCTTCACGGAACAGGATTCCGGGGCGACCGCAGACACCACGGTTGCAGCAACTTCACTCTATCTGGACTGGCTGCCTGGCGGGTTGTGGGATGTGTGTTCACGAGCCGTCTATGAAGATGATTCGACGAGCGGATACTCTGACACCATGGCAGTTACTATCGTTGTGAACTCCGCCGGAGAAACAGCATCTAACGGTATTCCCGGTTCATTTGTTGTTCAAGCGTATCCCAACCCGTTCAATTCATCCGTTCGGATTTCCGTCGAAAGCGCAGGTGCGCGACTGCTCGGCCTGAATCTTTACAATGAACTCGGCAGGCTTGTGAAAACGATTCCGCTTGATGTTGCCGGTTCGCAGGGACGCATCTTGACGCTTGATATGAAAGGTTATGCGAGCGGACCCTATTTCCTGAGAGCAGTACGTTCCGATGGAAGCGTGGTGACCAGGCGCATCGTCCTACTGCGCTGACCGGCAACGAGTGACCCTTCAGAATCGATTTGTGTTCGGACCGATTCGAAGGCATTTTTGGTGATCTATGCTTTCAACGAAGCGGGTATCATAGAGATGAAAAATTCCTTCGTGGTCTGCGCAGGACTGCTGGTCGTCCTGGCGCTGCCTCTCCACACTTTTGCGGTGCCTCCCGATGGCTATTCATTCGTTTCGCCCAAGCCGGGTGCAACTCATGTTCAGCCGGGGACGGGCATCCTGCTTCACCCAACGCATGGTCCTGCGACATATCCGCCTGCGTCCTCGCTGTTCGTTGTCAAGGGGGAGGCCAGCGGCGAGCACCACGGGAGTGTCCGATTGGGCGGTGGAGGCGTGACGATCTATTTCAAACCTGATCGTCCGTTTCGTTATGGCGAGAAGGTCGTCGTACGCTTCGAGGGCGATGCCTCGCAGGGGCTGCCCGGATTCGACTATTCATTTACGGTTAAAAATTGGATTTCGCCCGAACGCATAGCGGAGGCGCGCCGTCTTCTGGAACGGGAGCGGAGCGAGCAGGAGTCCGTTACGGCGAACACACCCGGCTTGAATTCTCTCGACACGACTGAGTTCACGATTAAAAGCGATTACGATCTGCCGGAGGAATTTCCACCGTACGCCTTCACGACGACGGCCAATGCAACACCCGGAAATACGTTCATGAATTTTGGCACCAATTACCCGTTCAAGACAATGTTTCATCTGGTGCTCGACGATTCCGGAAAAGTGATCTACTACTACCGCGCCCAGGAACGCACCGAGTGGTTCGCGCCGCACGATGATCTGAACCTGATCTCATGGTTCAGTTTCGACCACAATGAGTTCAGCATCATGGACACGACCTGGACGCTGGTAAAGAAACTGGCCTGCGTGGGAGGATATGCTCCCTACACCGGCGGAGCGGCTCCCGAAACCAATTTTCACGATATGACTCTTTTCCCAGACACGAGCGCAATCGTGATGGCCAATGATTACGCAGAAATGGATATGACCTCTTACGGAGGTCGCAGTGATGCGGTGGTCATCGGTGCCCTGTTCCAGGTCCTTGACAAGAACAACGTGCTGCTGTTTCAGTGGCGCAGCCTGGAAGATTCGACCATCCAGTTTACATGGGTGAATCATGGTTTCCCGGGCACAGACCTCAGCGGTTCACCAATCGACTATATGCACATGAACAAGGTCACGAGGGATTTCGACGGGAATTACCTTATCTCCTCCCGCCACACCGATGCGATCTACAAGATCAGCTCGGACTCGGCGAAGGTGATGTGGGTGTTCGGAGGGATAGGCAATCAGTTTACGCTGACCGACTCCGACGCCCGGTGGTTTTCGGGCCAGCATGACGTGCAGCGTCTTCCGAACGGACACATCATTTTCTTTGACAACGGCTCGAAGATTTATCCCGACTATTGCAGGGCGATTGAATACGATCTCGACGAAGAAGCAAAGACCGCGACAATCGCCTGGGAGTATGACTACGGGCAGTCGATGACAAGCCGTTCGCGCGGCAGTGTCCAACGATTCGAGAACGGAAACACGCTGATCGGGTGGGGTGAAAAAAACAGTGGCGCCCCCAACGCGACGGAGGTGGATTCCAGCGGAAACATCGTCGGCGAGCTGCAGATGGAAGAGGGGAGCCCCTACCCGAACAATCTGATGAGTTACCGGGCCTACCGTTCGTCGCTCCGAATAAGGCCGCTGGTTCCGCAGGTGATGATCGACGAGGCCGCTGCAACACCACGCATCTTGTTTGCAAAGTTCGGCGATCCGGACGTTGTCAGCTACGAGTTGGACTTCTGGAGCAGCTCGACAGCGGAACACATTGACACCGTGGTTGATGCAACGTCGCTTTATGTGGATTGGCTGCCAAACGGAACTTGGCAAGTGGCGGCCCGTGCGCTCTACAATGGCAGCCCGGCGAGCGGCTATTCGGATACTCTCGGGGTTATCGGTTCCGGCGGTCTCGGCAGACCTGACGAAAGACCACAAGTGCCGGCATCGTTCACCTGTGCCGTGTATCCCAATCCCTTCAATTCCCAGGCGCGAATCACCGTAACCCTGGCGAAGAGGCAGTTTCTCCGGTTGCAGGTGTTTGACCTTTTAGGGCGGACACTGAGGACCGTTGCCAAAAGGAAGGTGGGACCCGGAATTCGTGTATTCACGCTTTCGATGGACGGTTACTCCAGCGGCGAGTACTACGTTCGTGCAGCTCTGGCCGATGGAAGCTCGGTCACGAAACGGATCGTTCTGGTGCGCTAGACCGCTGCGGGAGACGGTGCGGCCGGGACAGGAGCAGATGGTGTTGCCGATGATGTGAATGCCCGGGGGAAGCGTCCATGCTTCGGCGGATGGCGTCCTGTTAGGACACCCAGGTGCGTTGTCGGATCGATTCCGCGCTTTGTAGAACCCTGCCGAGTCCTCTATATTGGGTCAATCGAGAAACCGTGCTGCGGAAGGAAAAGATGAAAGCTCGGAGCCGGTGGACAAAATGGGCGGCGATTGCAGTGGTGCTTTTGCTCCAGGCGAATCTTTTCGCGGCTCCAGCGACGGCAGCCAGTTTCGCGGATCGCTACCATGCTGCCTACCGGCTGTTCGAACGCGGCCGCTACACCCAGGCGATTCGAGACTTTCGCAATCTGTTGGCTACGGATGCGACCAACGACCTCTCGGACAACTGCCAGTACTGGATCGGCGAGAGCTATTACCAACTCGGGCGTTACGACCAGGCGCTGGTCGAGTTTGACAGGACTCTTGCCTTTCCGGGAACCAACAAGCGCGAGGATGCCCTGTATAAAATCGCCCTCTGCCATGAAGCGCTCGGCGAAGCCACCCTGGCCGGTGAACTGTATGTCCGCTTTCTCGCTGATTTTCCGCAGAGCCGGCACTCCCCGACGGTACTGAAGAAACTCGAGAAGCTTGGCCTGCTCTGATTCCCATCCCGAATGCCCAACTTCACTCCAACAAGACGGTCGCATCACCTGCCCAGTACTCTGTTGCTGGTACTGTTCGCTCTGCTTGTCTTTCTCCTGACTGCGAATCCGGCGGTGTACGCTCGGCCGCAAGGGGAAGACCTCTACACCGCGAACGGCGACCGCTGGCCCACTGATGCGTCGAGGAGGATCACCAGCACCTTTGGCGAACCCCGGCCGGACAGGTTTCACGCTGCGCTCGACTTTTCGACGGGCGGCGGCGTTGGCTTTCCCTGCTACGCGATCAACGACGGATCGGTGATTCGGGTCAAGACGAATTTCAACGGATATGGCAGGGTACTCTATCTCCAGACCGCGGGCGATCGGGTCGCGGTGTATGCCCACCTCAGCCGTTTCGACAACAAGATCGAGCGCCGGGTGCGCGAGGCGCAGTTGGCCGCCGGAAAATACGAAATCGAACTTTTTTTCAAACCAGGTGAAATCACTTATAAAAAAGGGGATCGAATCGCCTACACGGGCGACACCGGCTCTGGCCCTGCCCACCTCCACTTCGAACTGCGCAAGGGGCTCGGCGTCCCCTACAACCCGTCCGTGGATGGATTTGTTGTCAAGGATACCCGTGCGCCGGTCATCCGCCGCATCGCCGTAAAGGCGCTGGACGGCGCGAGTGAGGCGGAGGGGGACATGCTACCGGTGATTCGCCGGATGCAGAACCGGACGGGAGCCACGGTGGACATCTTTGGACGGGTGGGCATCTCCGCCGAAGTCATTGATTTTCAGGATGGTGGGTGGCACCGGCTGGGTCCGAGAAGGATTGAACTGTACCTGGACGGCCGCCTGATCCATGTGACCGATCTGAGGCAGTTCAATTACCGCAACAACCGCGACAGCAGGCTCGATTTCGATTATGAGCTTCAAAAGCTGGGCTACAAACGGTTCCGCCGGTTGTACATCGTGCCCGGCAACGACTTGGATTTTTACAACCGCAATCTTCCCGGGGGATTGTTGGATACGAAGACGATGAAGCGCGGCATTCACTGGATCCGTGTACGGGCGATCGACGACAACGGGAATGAAAACGACGCCCGGCTGGCGTTGAACGTGCTCGACGGGCCGACGCTGCCTCCCGCGGCTTCCAGCGTACCGATGCCGCCGATTCCTCCCGGGGCTGCAGCGGATTCTGCGATGACCGTCCAGATTCGGATTCTCGGCGAAACCGCCAGAATTCGTGTCGCGGGAGTGCCCCAGGGCACCGAGAACGTCTGGGTCCGTGTTCCGCAATTCGGCAACGCTTTCGATCTCGTCGATCGCCCTGGACGGGGCTGGATCGGGAGAGTGGAAATCCCCGTCACTTTCCGCGGGTGGACCGAGTTCCAAGTGGTGGCGGAGAACGACAGCGCAGCGTACACCGCTTCGTCGTCAATCCGTTTTGCCGGGTTTCTTGCTGGTTTGAACGACCGTTGGTCGATGCCGGATGACCGCTTCGAGGTGCGTATCGCCCCCGGAACGCTCTGGTACGACCTGGTGATGGGAATGACGCATCGCCCGCCAAGCGCCGAAACAGTTGCCGAACGGATCCAGCTTCACCCCTTTGACTACCCCTTCGAACGCCCTTTCTGGGTGGCGTTTCACTCCGGAGAACAGCCCTGGGACCCACACGCTGTCATCGTTTACCGGGAGTGGAGCGAGGGGGGCCGCTGGACCTATCTCGGCAATGAACACGAGATGAACGGTTTCGTGCTCAAAGCGGAAGCTTACAGCAACGAGACATTTTCCGTGATGCTTGACACTCTTGCGCCGCAGATTCTCGGGGTCAGCTACTCGGATGGCGGAACGTCTTCAACCCGAAGGCCTTTGCTCGCCGTGGAGGTGGTCGATGAGCTAAGCGGGCTGGATCTTGACAAATGCCGCCTCGAGTTGGATGGTCAGAACACAATCTGGAGGTTCGATCCGGACAAGGACACGATTTCCTTCCGTCCCTGGTCGGATTTGAAACGAGGCCGCCACACCTGGCGGCTCGTCGCCCAGGATAAAGTGGGTAACGAAACAGTAATGGAGCACTCGATCCACGTCAGGTGATATGTTGTTTTATTTGCATTTATCAAAAGTGACAGTTACCTTTGGAAAAAGACAAAAGTAACTGTCACTTTTGAATGGGGTAAAAATGCCAAGAGGATCGAGGATTGTGGTACCGGGATTGTCACATCACATCACCCAACGCGGCAACCGCCGGATGCTGACCTTTTTCAATGACGATGATTATCGTTTTTACAAACACTTGCTAAGTAGGTTTTCCAAACGTGCCCGAACATCGATAATTGCCTGGTGTCTAATGCCGAACCACGTTCATTTAATTGCTATTCCCAGTACTTTAGAAGGTCTCAGAGCGACCTTTGCACCTCTGCACCGAATGTATTCACAAGAGATAAACCGGCGTCAAGGGTGGACGGGACATCTCTGGCAGCAGCGATTCTCCTCCGTGCCGCTGGATGATCCGCACACAATTGCCGCAATTCGATACGTCGAATTGAATCCTGTCCGTGCAGGTTTGGCAACCCATCCTGCTGATTACAAATGGAGTAGTGCACGGGCTCATCTCAATCGAAGCGGAGACGGAGTGACAGATTTGACGCGGATGGAAAGTATCACGGATGATTGGTCAGGGCTGTTAGAAAGCGGTTTGGACGATGACCAGCTGAAGAAATTTCGTGATCACGAAGTGAATGGTTTGCCCTTAGGCTCGGCACCTTTTCTGGATCACGTAGGATCTCTAACAGGCAAGCGAGTCATCCCGCTGTCGCGCGGTGGTTCACATTGGAAAGATCAAAAGTGACAGTTACCATTGGAATAAGACAAAGGTAACTGTCACTTTTGTATATCAGACTCCCCAATACACTAGCTCTCGGCAATTGGATTGCCAAATTCGTGTGTCCCGTCTATATTTCAATCTCGAGAAAACGGGGGGTGAGCAGCCGCTGAACCTGCATTTTGTCGGGCACGCGGCGTTTTTTACATTCCGCCGGGATGAGAATTCTCTGTTTTCAGGCAACTTCAGCGCTGCAACGTTGCTTTAAAATGTGTGAAAGTCCCGTTTCGGGAGAGCGAAGGCACTAAACCAGATGGATCAACCCGTGGACATCCCAAAGACGTACGAACCGAAAGACGTTGAAGAGCGTTGGAAAAACTGGTGGCTGGAGAAGGACTTTTTCAAGACCTCCCCCAATCCCGGCAAGAAGCCGTATGTGATCATGATGCCGCCGCCCAACGTAACGGGCGTACTGCACATGGGCCACGCGCTCCAGGACGCGGTTCAGGATGCGTTGATCCGCTTCTACCGGATGCGCGGCTACGAAGCCCACTGGCAGGCGGGTAAGGACCACGCCGGTATCGCGACTCAGACGGTGGTCGAACGTGATCTGGAAGAGAACGGCGAGCCGGACCGCCGTGCACTCGGCCGTGAGAAGTTCGTCGAGCGGGTCTGGGAGTTCGTCGAGCGCAACCGGAACACGATCACACAGCAGAAAGCCAGTCTCGGCGACAGCGCGGACTGGTCTCGTGAACGGTTCACGCTCGACGAGGGCCTTTCCGAGGCGGTTCGCGAGGTGTTCGTCCGGCTGTACGAGGAGGGCCTGCTCTACCGGGGGCCCTACATCGTCAACTGGTCGCCCAAACTCCAGTCGGCGATCTCCGACGAAGAGGTGGAGCACAAGGAGGAGCAGGGCACCCTCTGGTACATCCGGTATCCCGGCGCGGATGGGTCCGAAGGCGTCGTCGTCGCGACCACCCGTCCCGAGACGATGCTTGGGGACACGGCGGTGATGGTCCATCCGGACGACGAACGTTTCTCCCACCTGGTCGGCAAGTCGGTCGAGTTGCCGCTGACCGGACGGACGATTCCGGTGATAGCCGATGAATACGTGGACCGTGAATTCGGCACAGGCGCGGTCAAGGTTACGCCGGCGCACGACCCCAACGATTTCGTGGTAGGCAAGAAGCACAACCTCGAGATGCCGGTGATCCTCGACACCGAAGCGCGGATCCAGGCTCCCGCACCCGAGAAGTATGTCGGCATGGACCGTTTCAAGGCGCGCGAGGCGGTGGTCAGCGACCTCGAGAACCTGGATTTGCTGGTCAAAACCGAACCCTTTGTGCACAGCGTCGGCTACTGCCATCGAACCAAGGTGCCCATCGAACCTTACCTGTCGACGCAGTGGTTCCTCAAGATGAAACCGTTGGCGGCGCCCGCGATCGAGGCTGTGAAGAACGGCGATATCAGATTCGCGCCGCCACGCTGGGCGAATGTCTATTTCCAGTGGATGGAGAACATCCGTGACTGGTGCATCAGCCGCCAGCTCTGGTGGGGTCACCGCATCCCGGCCTGGCATTGCGAGGACTGCGGCGAAATGACCGTAGCGCGGACCGATCCCACGAAGTGTGCGCACTGCGGATCGAAGCACATTCACCAGGACGAAGACGTGCTCGACACCTGGTTTTCGAGCTGGCTCTGGACCTTCAGCACGCTGGGCTGGCCGAGCGAGAACGAGTGGAATCGGAACCGCTACTATCACCCGACCGATGTGCTGATTTCCGGCTACGACATCATCTTCTTCTGGATCGCGCGGATGATCATTGCCACGCTTCACTTCGTCGGCGAGGTGCCGTTCCGCACGGTGTATATCACCGGGATGATCCGCGACAAATTCGGGCGCTGGATGAGCAAATCGCTCGGCAACGGGATCGATCCGCTGGAGATGATCGAACAGTGGGGCGCGGATGCCGTCCGTTACAGCCTGATCGTGCTCAACAGCCCAGGCGAGGACATCCGTCTCGATCCAAGCCGTTTCGAGATGGGGCGGAATTTCGCGAACAAGCTGTGGAACAGTTTCCGTTTTCTCGCGAATCGTGATCTGACCGGTGTCGCCGAGGCGAAGATCCAGCCGAAGACCCTCGAGGATCGCTGGATACTGCAGCGGTTCTACGCGATGCGCTCCGAAGTGGAGGCGAAGGTCGCCGACTACCGTTTAGATGAAGCATTACTGGCGATCTATCGCTTCCTCTGGAACGAGTACTGCGACTGGTACATTGAGGCGATCAAACCGCGTTTGAATGACGGTGTCGATCCCGGCGAACGTGCGGCGACGCTGCACTACGCCATCGAGATCCTCAACTGGGCGCTGCACATGCTGCACCCGTTCATGCCCTTTATTACCGAGGAGATTTACCAGACGCTGCGTCAATCACTGGGGGAGGGTTGGTCGGCTAACCGGGCGGAATCGATCGCGATTTCGCAGATCCCGCAGCTCGACGAGGCGCCTGAGGACGCTGAAGCGCTTGACGAATTCGGCTACCTGATTGAGTTGATCGGAGCGATACGCAACGTTCGTGGGGAATTGCTGGTACCACCCGCGGCGAAGGCGAAGATTGCAGTTCTCAAGGGCGAACCACGTGAACAGTTGATCCGCCGGGAATGGACAACCGTGTTCCGCCTCGCGAAACTGGACGGGGAGGGACCGGAGGTTGTGGCTGCCAAACCGAAGGTCTGCGCAACGGCCCTCGTTGAGGGACGCGAGGTGTATATACCGCTCGAAGGGCTGATCGACCTGGACGCCGAGAAAGACCGCCTTACCAAAGAAATCGGCAAACTCGAGGGCGCGGTGAAAGGTGTGCAGGCGAAACTGGCGAATGAGAAATTTGTCAATAAGGCCCCGGCGGAGGTCGTTGCCAAGGAGCGTGAGAAACAGTCGGCGTGGCAGGCGGACCTGGAAAAACTGAACGCGAATCTGGCGAGCCTCAGTTGATAGGTCGTAGCCCGGATTCTTGAATCCGGGGATTCCATGGATGGGTGGCCCGGCCAGCTTGATGGCCGGGTTTCCACTAACGAGTGGGTGGCCCGGGTCTTCAGACCCGGGTTTCATGATGCACGCGAGACAGCTTTGTCTTTCACTCGTGATATAAGTTTCTGAAAACGCTAGAAAGTATCAGCGAGATTGCTTCGTCTCTTGGTTCCTCGCAATGACACCTTCTGCGCTTGTTGAGCCCAGCCCGAGCAGAGTGGGTTTTCTTTGCATCTTCTTTTGTATTTTCGGGCGACCAGCAAGACCGCATTATTCTCCAACCGGCGAAAGGAAGAAATGAAAGACGTCCTGCACAGCGAGCGGCTGCGTCTGACCGCACTCAATCCCTCAGATGCGGCGATCATCGCGCCGTGGTTTGAGCGTGATGAGTTCGCCCGCTTCTACGACACCTATCCTGCGATTCCCCTCTCTGAGCGTGACATCGCGAAGACGATCGACGAATACAACGAAGACGACGAGAAGATGATGCTCGGCCTGCGGCTCATCGAGGATGACCGTTTGGTCGGACTCGTCGGGTTCACCGAGCTGCTCTGGTCGAACCAGGTGGGGACGATCTTCGTCGGTCTCGGCGATCCGAGTCTCCGCGGCAAAGGATACGCGAGCGAAGCGGTACGCCTGGTCGTCGATTACTCGTTTTCGGAGCTAAACTTGCACCGCCTCCAGCTCTATGTGGTGGACTACAATGAATCCGCGATCTCGCTGTATGAGAAGCTCGGTTTCAAACGTGAGGGGATCTTCCGTGAGTTCGGCATCCGTGACGGCGGCCGTTACAATCAGTACGTCTACGGCATCCTGCGTGACGAATGGAACGCACGGAAGAAGAGCGAGCCCTGAAAAGCACGCGACACGAAGTAAGTCGCTCCCCTCGATCCTGTTTTGAATTTTCGGTGAAAGACTGTTTATACTCCTGAAGACACCCTCACGAGGTGATCCGAGGCCACAGCAAGAGGAGATGCCCCATGGCCCATCCGCTTGCCAGACTCACCGATCGTCTCGCGGCAACCCGGCCCGATTTTCCCTGGGAAATTCGCTGGCTCGATGGAAGCTCTTCCCGGTACGGCGACGGCGTTCCGCGAGCCGCCCTCGTGTTCAACTCCGCTTCGGCGATTCGACGCATGCTGACCGGGGGAGTGCTCGGCTTCGGCGAGGCCTACATGAACGGGCAATTGGACATCGAGGGTGAGATCCTCGAGCTGCTCCGTTTCGGCTTCTCCGAACCGTTTCTGGGGCGGATGACCTCCCGCGGCCAGCGTCTGACCACCGCTCTTCAGCCCTGGCGATGGTGGAACTCACTTCGCAAGGCGCGACGGGATGTCACCCACCATTACAATCTCGGCAACGCCTTTTTCCACCTCTACCTCGATGAGTCGATGAATTATTCCTGCGCGTATTACAAAACTGAAGACTCCACCCTCGAGCAGGCGCAAGCCGACAAGATGGAGCACATCTGCCGCAAGCTGCAATTGCAGCCGGGGATGCGTCTGCTCGACATCGGCTGCGGCTGGGGAGGGCTGGCGATCCACGCCGCGAAGCGTTACGGGGTAGAGGTTCTCGGGATTACGCTCTCGCAACCGCAGGTGGAATACGCGCAGGAGCTAGCGGAGCGCGAAGGGATCAGCGACCGGGTGAAGTTTGCAAACCGGGATTGGCGCAACATCGGCGAGACCTTCGACCGTGTTGTGTCTGTTGGCATGTTTGAGCACGTCGGCAGGAAGAACTACCCTCGATTCATGGCTGCCTGGAAACAGCTTCTGGCGCCGGATGGCGTTAGCCTGCTGCACACGATCGGCAAGGACGTTGTTACCGTCCCTGACCCATGGACCCAACGGTACATTTTCCCCGGCGGAATGCTCCCCGCGCTGCATGAAATTCTCGAAGTTGCAGGATCGCTCGATCTCGTTCCGGTCGACATCGAGAATCTCCGTCTCCACTACGCGCTGACGCTCGAGGAGTGGCTGCGCCGGTATCAAGCGAACGTCGAAAGTGTTCGTGAGATGTACGGCGAGCGGTTCGTACGGATGTGGCGTTTCTACCTGGCGGGCTCAGCGGTGGGATTCCGCTACGGCGATCTACGTCTCTGGCAGCTCACACTGACCCATGGCATCCCAAACGATCTGCCGCTTACCAGGGCCGGCTTGTACAAGGATTGATCCGTCGCGAACAGATTCAACGATGGGGCAATTGAGGGGCAGTCACTCTACAGGATTTTTGAGGACTTTCCCTGAATACATAACCGTGAAGCCGGCAACTCGCCTCATCCGGCCTGCTATCATTTCCCGTGAATCATCGGCACGAAGCGGACGCGGAAGAGCGTGTCCTGAACTACGGTGCCGTCTTTACGCTTGATTAACCGTATCAGGTACTGGCCCTTACGGATATCACCTACGGGGATCACCATCCGCCCGCCCGGGGCGAGCTGCTCCACGAGGGCCTCGGGAATCTGTTCAGGAGCGGCGGTGACAACGATTGCGTCAAAGGGTGCGGCCTCCGGCCAGCCCGCGTAGCCGTCGCCGATGCGGGTGTGCACCGTCGAATAGCCGAGTTCCTGCAGAGTCGCCGCGGCGCGTTCAGCGAGCGATTCCACGATTTCGATTGTATACACTTCCGGTGTCAATTCATAGAGCACCGCCGCCTGGTAGCCGCTTCCGGTTCCAACTTCCAAGACCTTATCCCCGGCGTGGATGTCGGCCGCTTCGGTCATTGCCGCGACGATGAACGGCTGGCTGATCGTCTGTCCCTCGCCGATCGGCAGCGGACCGTCTTCATACGCGTAAGCACGAACCATCTCTGGAACGAACAAGTGGCGCGGCACCTGGCGCATCGCGTCTAGCACACGGTCGTCGCGGATACCGGTCATCTGAGTGGCGACCATGCGCAATCGCTCGCGCTTTTTCGCTTCGAACCGCGGCCGCGGCCAGCCCGCGAGACTGTCGATCAGCAGCGTATCCGCCAGCGCGTCAAGCCTCGAGACCGTTTTCTGGTGTGGGAGAATCGGCAATGTCATTACGAAGATGACCATCCCGATCGGAAAAAGCATCCAATGAAGGGTTGTGGTCGGGCGATGCCGGGGGCTTCCAGGGATCTTCATCATGGCCTCCGCGTTCCGCTGGAGGGACCGTTTAACGTACGAAGGAAACTCCGGCCTTGTACAGGACGAGATGCACGTTTATCGGTGGCCGGACAAGCTGATGAGGTGGCGGTCCGCCTTCCCTGAACGTACATTCCCGTGTATCCTGAGTCCTTATGGACAAGGTCTTTACGGTTTGGAGAAGCCATGCGAACGTCTCTTTCGGCCCTCCTCGTTTTGTTCACTGCAACCGCTGTCTTCGCGAGCGACCCCGCCGTTTCCCTTACGGTTTATAACCAGAATCTAGCCCTCGTTCGTGAGACGAGGACGCTCTCGCTGCGCAAGGGCGTCCAGGATTTCTCGTATGACGGAGTCGCAGCAAAGATCGACCCAACGTCTGTCCGTTTCTCTGCGGACGGCACTTCCGTGCTCGAGCAGAACTTCGAGTTCGACCTGGTTGACCGTCAAACCCTGATGGAGAAATACATCGGCGAGACGATCGATGTTGTCACCGAGGGCGAGGTGATGCGTGGGCGGCTGCTCTCGGCGAGCGGCGGAATCATCCTCGAGGACGACGACGGCAACGTGAGGGTCGTTGAACCGAGCACGGTTCAATCGATCCGGTTTCCCGACCTGCCGGAAGGGCTGGTGCTGAAGCCGACCCTCCGCTGGACGCTCGATACAAAGCACACGGGCAAGGTGGAATCGGAGCTCTACTACCTCACCGGTGGAATCGGATGGGAGGCCAGCTATGTTGCGGCGATCCTCGGTGAGGACGCGCTGGAACTCTCGGGGTGGGTGCAGGTAACCAACCGCTCCGGTGCGAGCTATGTGGATGCCACGTTGAAGTTGATGGCGGGCGACGTCCGGGTGCTGCGCGAAATGCTCCGCGGCAAGGGTCCGCAGTTGAGGGCTACGGAAGCCGCCGAGGAAGGGTTTAAGCAAAAAGAGTTTTATGAATACCACCTCTATACGTTGCCGCGAAAAGTGACGGTGCACGACAACCAGACGAAACAGATCTCCCTGCTCGAGCCGCGCAAGGTTCCCTCGAAACGCACCTATGTATACGACGGAGCGCGCACCGGCGACAAGGTGGAAGTGGGCATCGAGTTCGTGAACGACAAGGCGTCCGGACTGGGAATCCCGCTTCCCGCTGGAAAGGTGAGGATGGTGATGCAGGATGAGGCGGACGGTTCGCTCCAATTTGTCGGTGAGGACCGCATCTCCCACACTCCGGAGGGCGAGAAGGTGGAGTTGACAAGCGGGTACGCCTTCGACATCGTCGGCGAACGGACACGCACCGACTTCAAGCGGCTTTCCAACAACACCCGTGAGGAAGCGTGGAAAATCGAGCTGCGCAACCGTAAGAAAGCTGCGGTTACCGTAACTGTCCGTGAGCACTTGAGCGGAGACTGGAAAATCCTCGAGGAATCCGTCAAGGGCGCGAAAACGGACGCGTTCGCGCGTGAATGGAGTCT
>CAZIDZ010000011.1:14457-17181 GCA_964538455.1 uncultured bacterium | reverse complement strand
TCGAGGAATCCGTCAAGGGCGCGAAAACGGACGCGTTCGCGCGTGAATGGAGTCTTACCCTTCCCGCGGGCAAAGTGGGGCAACTCACCTACCGTGTGCGGTACAACTGAGGCAGAGGGGAACCCGCTGTGCCGGAACACTCGTCCCCACTGGATCTCCCGCTGCGCTTCGTCCGCGGGGTCGGCCCACGCAAAGCCGATCCCTTCGAAAAAGCCGGAGTCCACACACTTCGCGATCTTTTCTACTACATCCCGCGGCGCTATCTCGACCGCTCCTCCGCAACCAAAATCGGCGACCTGATCGGACCGACCGAGCACGAAGTGACCATCATTGGATCAATCGTGGAAGCCCGCCCGATCCGGATGAAAGGAGGACGGGAGCGGTACGAGGCGGTCCTTGACGACGGGTCCGGGCAGCTGATCCTGATCTGGTTCCGCCGCGTCAACCAGATCCGCAAATGGATCAAACCCGGCTATGCAGCGGCGTTTCACGGTAGAGTCAACCAGTTCGGCGCCCGGCTGCAAATCGCACACCCTGAGGCGAGCAGCCTCGCCAAGGGGGAGATCCAGGACCTGCTCCGCGGTGAAGGGCGTTGGGTGGCGCTCTATCCGGGAGGTACGGATTTCGAGAAGGCCGGCCTCGACTCGCGGCAGCTTCGCAGCCTGATCGACCGGATCGTCGGCGAATTCCTGCCAATGATTGAGCGAGATGAGATCTGGCCGGAGGAGTGGCGGAAGAAGCTTGGCTTGGTCACCCTTCGCCAGGCGCTCGAGGGACTGCACCGGCCACGGAAAACGTCCGACGTTCGCGACGGCCTGAAACGTCTCAAGTTCGACGAGTTGCTCACTCTGCAGCTGCTTTGGGCGTGGACGCGCAGGGTCAGCCGCGACAGGGCGAAAGGGGTCGCCTACGAGAAGGTGGGAGAGACGACGCGCGAATTGATCGAAAAACGGTTGCCGTTCACGCTTACGAATGCGCAGAGACGGGTGCTCCGCGAAATCTGGTCGGATATGCAGCAACCGTATCCGATGTCCCGCCTGCTGCAGGGGGATGTCGGCAGCGGCAAGACTGTCGTCGCGCTGATCGCGATGACCATCGCGGTCGAAAACGGGTGGCAGGCGGCGCTGATGGCTCCCACCGAAATTCTCGCCGAGCAGCATTACCTGACAAGCCGCGATTTCCTCGAGGGGCTCGGGGTGCACGTCGAACTGCTCACCGGCTCCGCGAAATCCGCTGAACGCCGTGAGAAACTGGTGCATCTCGCCTCGGGGGAGCCCTGCATCGTCATCGGCACCCACGCCCTGATCCAGGAGGCAGTGGACCTGCCGCGGCTCGGGATGGCGGTGATCGACGAGCAGCACCGCTTTGGCGTCGCGCAGCGCCTGAAGCTGATGGACCCGGGCGGCCCGGTGCGGCCGGACGTGCTCGTGATGACCGCGACGCCGATCCCGCGATCCCTGTCCCTTGCGCTGTACGGAGAATTGGACGTCAGCAGGCTCGACGAAATGCCGCCGGGACGCGGTGGGATGACGACGAAAGCGGTGAACGGCGAATCGGACCGCAATGACCTGTACGCCGAGCTGCGCAAGATCGTGCTCGAAGAAAACGGTCGCGCCTACGTGGTTTTCCCCCTCGTTGCGGAGTCGGAGAAGGTGGATCTGCAGGCGGCGGTGGAGGGGCGGGAGCAGCTGCTCAAGGGTCCGTTGCGGGGGATCGAGGTGGGCCTGCTGCACGGCCGCATGTCCATCGAGGAGAAGGCGGAGGCGATGCGACGTTTTTCCGTAGGGGAAACGCCGGTGCTCGTCTCTACGACCGTCGTCGAGGTCGGTGTGGACGTCCCGGAGGCGACAGAGATGATCGTAGAGCACGCGGAACGGTTCGGCCTCGCCCAGCTTCACCAGCTCCGGGGGCGTGTCGGCCGCGGCGGCCGTGGCGGCCGCTGCTGGCTGGTCGGCTATCCGCCGATCACTGAGGCCGCCCGGGCGCGGATCAAGACAATGCTCGCAACGACGGACGGTTTCCAGATTGCCGAGGAGGACCTGAGAATCCGGGGAGCGGGGGATATGTTCGGTGTCCGCCAGCACGGCATGCCCGAGCTCCGATTCGCCGACCTCGTCGAAGACCAGGACCTGCTGCTGCTCGCCCGCAAAACCGCCGACGACCTGCTCGCCGCCGATCCCACGCTGGCCTCCCTGCCGAAACTGAAATTCGATTTCGAGCGCAACGCCCTCAGGAAGGCTACCTGGTTGGAGGTGGGATAACAGTTGAACAGCGACGTCATCCTGAACGTATGAAGGATCTTTTGAGGTGAGCAGTTTGGCAGTATGGCGGTTAGGATGACTCTTTGAAAACGTGTATTGACTTTTTAAAGGATCACATCGAGAGATTCTTCATGCCCAAAAAACGGCATTCAGAATGACTATAGAGTTCCCTAATAGACTATGACGGGTGGCCCGGGTGGCTTGTCCACCCGGGTTTCATGAGTGATGAAATTCCAGTAGAACATTACCAATACGTGCCCCCTGTTTGCTCGTCAAACAGGGTCTACAATAATTCTTCACAAAATGGATCCCCGCCTTTGCGGGGATGACAAGTAAGGTCGCCGTCATATAGTCCGACGACGGGTGGCCCGGGTGGCTTGTCCACCCGGGTTTCGTAGAGTGAAAGCCAGCCTTGCAACACATCACAAGCCAGGAAGCTTGTCAGCGTTCAATCCCGCGTACT
>CAZIDZ010000011.1:0-14357 GCA_964538455.1 uncultured bacterium | reverse complement strand
GTCAGCGTTCAATCCCGCGTACTCGTCCAATTCATAACACCTTGCACTGGACCAGCGCCACTCCAAAACATTCTCCACCAATCCCGCACGCACAGGGTTGTTGTGGATGTAGGTAATCGACTTGTAGATCGACTCAGGGGACGGGTGGCCCGGGTAGGCAAGCCACTTAGGCCACCTGCGGGCTCACTCCATCGGTTCCAACTCCACAACCGTCGCACCCCAACCGCCGCTGTCGCCCATCGCCAAATGGAAATCGCGGACGTAGTCGATGGGTTTCAGAATCGAGTGAACGGTTTCGCGGAGGGCGCCGGTTCCTTTGCCGTGGATGATGCGCACGGTGAGGATGCCACGCGCGCGGCATTCGGCGAGGTAGTCGGGAACGAGCTCGCCGACCTCCCGGGGGCGGAAGGTATGCAGGTCGAGCACGCCGTCGATCGGCAGCTCGAACTCATCGGGCAAATCCGGAGATTCGTTCGCCATACGTGTCAAGGTAGCCGCTCACGGCCGGTGAGGAAAACCACCTGGCCTTCCGACCTTTTTAAAAACGCTATTGTTCCGATCCAGCCGACCGTTGAAATTGGACCACCTGCCAGGCTCCGTTTCGCCGTTCGAACACCATCGATTCGAGGTAATGCAGGTGATGCGTGCCCTGCGAGCTGGTATAGCTGAGGGTGATGCCGGCTTCGGCCCAGGCGATTGTCGGCGTCGCGTGCAACAGCCATCTATCCCGATGAAACGTGGGATGCATCGTGTTTTTCCCGCTTCGCAGAAATCGCTGCCGTACAGCCTGTTCGATCAGCGGTTTGCCCGCGAGCAGCTTTTCCGTGGGCCAGCCGAGAAAGACGGCATCCTTGTCGATCGGGGCGAGGTAGGCCTCCAGATCGCTCTCGCACCAGGATTGGGACCAGTGCACGTACAGCGAGTCGAGTTCGGCCTTGGCAGCGGCGATGTCGGGGGTGTTGTAGCGTGTGCGAACGCAACTGCACGTCAGTATAAGAAGCACGGCGAGCGTGGCGATGAGTGTGGATTTCGACCGTTCCATGGGACCTCCCAGACAAGCACGCTGAAGTCGTTGAACCGGGACATAGACCTACGCGGTGCGTCAAGGGAGGTTGCTTTAAGTTAGCATGCTATTTCCCCGAACGAATAACGGTGCTCTCCACAGAAAGCACCGAAACGCTTGATCCCGGTAATGTTCAGGCGGCGTGTGCAATCGCTCTACGGGCTTGTTCGAGGAAGGACAAGCCATCGGTACGGAACATGGTGGACACCTAATCAACGGCGGAAACAGCCTCAGCCGCCTGTTCGAGGCGCACAACCCGGAAACGTTTCACCCCTTCGAAAATCATCAGCACCTCGATCAGCAGCAGCACCGCGCCGATGACGAACAGGTAGATGCGTCCCGTGACGAGGTAGTCTTTCAGGTTCAGCACCAGCGCCCACACGGTAATCACCACCATCAACACGGCGGGCAGCGCGGTCACCACCCAGGGAGCACGGCGGTGTTCGAGATAGAGGGTGACTACAATCAGCGCGAGGGCAGCGACGAGTTGGTTGGAGGCTCCGAACAGCGGCCAGAGAAGCAGCCCGCCTTTCCCGAGCACCAATGCGCCAGAGGGGTCACGTACGGGAATCAGCGCGAGGATCGCGGCGCTCCCCGCGGCAAGCAGCGTCGCCGACCACCGCCCACGGAAAACGGGAAAGTGGTACTCCTCTGCGAGTTCGCTGATCACGTACCGTTGCAGGCGCATCGCGGTGTCGAGGCTTGTCCCCGCGAAGGAGGCTACGAACATGCCCATCAGGGCGAGCGCGACGTTGGCGGGGATCCCTAGAGCGCCGAGCAGGTTGGCCGAACCGCGAACGAAGGCGCCCACCTTCGCGCCGAGTCCCTGGGCCGCTCCCCAGCTGGCATAGTGGTGAAGGAAGGCCTCGCGTCCCGCGAGGAACTGAACGCTACCGTCGCCGCCGATGATCTTGTAGCCGAGTCCGATCCCCGCGCCGACCGCGATCAACACCAACACCGCGAGAAACCCCTCGAGCAGCATCGAACCGTACCCGACAAACTGCGCGTCCCGCTCGTTGGCGAGTTGCTTCGAGGATGTGCCCGACGCGACGAGGCTGTGAAACCCGCTGATCGCGCCGCAAGCCACCGTGATGAAAAGAATCGGCAGCAACGGCGGGGCTCCCGCGGGAGCCGGGCGAACGGCATCCGCCACCATTTCCGGCCGGGCGATGACGATGCCCAACGTCAGCAACATCATCGCCACCATCAGCTGGTAACCGTTGATGTAGTCCCGTGGCTGCAGCAGGGTCCACACCGGGAGGATGGAGGCGATGAAGGCGTAGACAAATAGCAGGACCACCCAGATGAGCAGCGAGGGGATTCCGAGCAGAGCGGGCATCGTCACCGGCAGCCAGGCGCCCGCAATGACAGTCAGGTACATCAGCGTTACGGCAGCTATTGTCCAAGGCAGCGGGTTCACATGTCTGCGATAAAGCAGGAAACCAAGCCCGACGGCGATCGGGATCTGCATCCACACCGGGAAGACCGCCTGCGGATAGAGATCGAAGATGTTGGCGATCACGAGGACGAACACCGCGAGCAGGATCATCAGCGCGATGGACACGAGGATCATCAACAGCAGCATCGCGCGCCGTCCGATGATTTCCGCGGCGACATCCGCGATGCTGCGACCCCGGTGACGTGTGGAGACGACCAGCGAACCGAAGTCGTGCACCGCGCCCATCAACACGCTGCCGATCAGCACCCACAGCAGCGCGGGCAACCACCCCCAGATAATCGCAATCGCCGGTCCGACAATCGGCCCCGTTCCCGCGATCGAAGTGTAATGGTGGCCAAAAAGGATTCCCCGACGGGTCGGGAGGTAGTCGCTGTCGTCACGAAATTGGTTCGCGGGGGTGACGAGATTCGGATCGATGTTGAAGACTTTTCGGGCGAGCCAACGGCCATAGGTGTGATAGGCGATCAGGTAGAACACCGCCGCGCCCAGTGCCATCAATACAGTCATGGTAGCCTCCTCTTCAGCATCAGAAAAAATATACGAGATACGTAACATGTCTCCGGAGTGTCCCACCAAAGTCGGCTGTCTCTACACTTTATCGATTGTAGGTTGACTATCCATAAGTGAACACTTATACTTCCCGCATGACGCGACAGGATGAAGTCTTTCGCGCTCTCGCTGATCCCAGTCGACGTGCACTGTTCGAACGTCTTACCGAAGGTGAGACGCCTGTCAAGGAACTGACTCGTCACCTGGCGATTTCCCAACCGGCGGTATCGCAGCATCTGGCAACACTTCGCGGGGCTGGGCTTGTAGCAGAGCGAAAGGCAGGGCGGCTGGTTTATTACCGGGCCGAACCCCAAGGATTGCGTCCGTTGGTCGATTGGATAGAGCGTTACCAGGCGTTTTGGATCGAGCGCATCGATAAACTGAAAGCACTGCTGAAGGAGATGGATGGATGACCGACAAGAACGAAATGGACCGAGTGGCGCTTACTTTTGACCTGCCTCACGCACCTGAGAAAGTCTGGCGGGCGCTGACCGATCCAGAGCTGCTGGCACGATGGCTGATGAAGACTGATCTGATCCCGAAAGTTGGCCATCGCTTTCAGTTTCAAAGCGAACCCATTCCAGACTGGAACGGTGTCGTGGACTGTGAGATCCTCGAGGTCGAGGAGCTACGATTTCTGAGTTATGCCTGGCACGCCCTCGGTGTCGAAACCGTGGTGAACTGGACACTCGAGGAAACTCCCACGGGAACCCTCCTGAAACTTGAACAAACAGGATTCAAGAAAGACCAGCAGCAGTCGATTAAAGGTGCTCATTGGGGATGGACGCGTATGGCTGGCGAGGCACTTCCCAAGGTGTTGGCAGAGATCGATTGAGCGGTCATTCATTTGAACCCTAGCCGACATGTGATTCGAATTGGCGATCGAAGTGCATCGTATATCGTCGCCAGAGCAAGAGGAGTTAACAATGAGTTGGAACAAGGGGATTCGTACTACTCACCGTTGGCTGTCCATTATCCTTACGGTGGCCATTATCATCAACATCGTTGCTCTCGTTATGGGATCGCAGGCGGGGTGGATTGGAGCCCTGGCGTTCGTTCCGCTTATGTTCATGATGATGACTGGGTTGTATCTGTTTGTACTACCCTACGTAAAAAACAGCACGAGAGACAAAGCGTTCAGGAGTGAACAAAGTGAGCGAAGCGAAGAGTAAATCGGCTGCGAATGCCGGTAAAAAGACAACAACAAGGAATAGTGCGGCAAAGCAAACCAAGCCACGCGCACAGACAGCATCCGGCGACGACAGGTCAGGTGCGGTCGAACGAATCGACCAATACATTTTGGACGCCGGCGGCTGGAAAGGCGCTATGTTGGCCGAGATCCGCGAGCTCATTCACGAGGTCGACCCCGACGTGATCGAAGAATGGAAGTGGATGGGAACTCCCGTCTGGTCGCACGAGGGGATGTACGCAAACGCGAATGCGTTCAAGGACAAAGTCAAGCTCACGCTCCATTACGGCGCCAAGCTCAGCGACCCCGACAATCTCCTGAATTCGAGCCTTAACGGGAACCAGAGGCGAGCGATTGACTGGTTCGAAGGTGACAAAATCGAAAGGCGCGCGCTGAAGGCTTTGCTGCGTGAGGCGATCGCCTTCAACGAAACACATTCGGTACCGAAGAGCAGAGGTTCAAACGCGTGATGCAAGCCAAGACAGAGTCCGAGTTGCTGAGGCTGGATTCCACAACACTGGCGGAAGTGCTCGGATCGCGATCAAGCTACTGAAGCCGCCTGTTCGGCCTTAAACAGGTTGGCGAGTGTGTCGACGCGGCGCAGTTCCCCATGTTCGAGCGGTCGTTCGGCCTGTTCACGATTGTAAGTGAGCTGTCGATGGTACTCTTTTTCAAATGTACCCTGACGAATGGTATTGTACCACCTCCAGATTCTTAGGCCCTGTTCATTACGCCCACCCATCCAGCGATCACCATACCTGAGCAGGAATCCCTCCGCCTGGTTCCTAATGCGGCGGCGAAACTCATCGACACCCAGCTGGCGGTAATGGTAGCGGACAAGATCGTCCGTGTCGATCGGAAAATTCTTGAGGTGGCGGTTTCCTTTCACCTGAATGGAATCGTTCCCTAGGGTGATGAATTCGAGATCATCACCAAGCCCGTGCATCAAAACCTTGGGCAGTTTTTCCCGCACGGCATGCTGGATACGCACCAATGGGTCGGGCTCGGCGGGGTCATCCAGTTCAGTCTCGCGGAACTGGAAGCTGTCCGTGACGATCAGTTCAACCGAGGGATCGACTTGGGCGAGGACGTTGCGTAGGCTGCCGTGACGGTGGCTTACCCAGAACTCGTCCGCGCCAAGCGGCACCACCCAGTCGCAACCGGCGTCGCGGATAAGCCACTGAGCCGCCTGCGTGGAGAGCAGATCCTGCTGATGCCCGACGCCTTCGGGAGTATGGATGAGCACCACACGAGGCTCGTTCATCCCCTCAATGAGGGGCACGGTGTCATCGTAGAATCCATTGTTGATAACCACGATCAAATCGAATCCAGCGACGTCGAGATGGTAGCGCAGGTTTCAAAGGATCAGGTCACGCTCGTTCTTGACGCAGATGTAACCGCCGATTTTCAAAATGCTTACTCCAAGAAAGATAGCCGCCGTATGCGTACCCATCTTTCTTATCGGCAGAGGTAAAGCAGAGTTTTAACTATTCTTCGAGTGTTTCAAGGAATACTTCAAGTGCCGTGCAGGAGGATTCTTCTTGCGAAAAAGAGTGACAGTAACCGTTTTTTCGGATAGACTGTTTTTCTTGAATTTGAAAAAATGGTTACTGTCACTCTTTTTTCGCCCCTAATTGGTGAATTTCAAGTGCGGTAAGCTTGCGCCATCTCCCCGGTTTGAGCTTCCCGAGGTGCACAGGTCCGATGCGAACGCGGATCAACTCACGAACGGCCAGGCCGGCCGCCTCGGCTACCCGGCGGATATGGCGTTTGCGTCCCTCGCGCAGGACAATTCGCACGAACGAACCCTCGGGGACCGCGGAGACGACCCCAAATTCGCGTCCATCCTCGTGGAATGTTGCACCTTTGATCTTTTTCGCGGCAGGTGTCGGCCGTTCCCCCTTGAAGCGAACGAGGTATTCCTTCTCCTTCTCGTGGCGGGGGTGCATCACACTGTTCGCCCAATCGCCGTCGGTGGTAAGCAGCAGCAGGCCGGTGGAATCGCGGTCGAGACGGCCCGCGGTGAACAGTCGGCGCTGGAACGGGACCAGCCTGCTCAGCGTCTCGCCCTTTTCGCGGCCCCGTGTGAAGGAGGAGAGGTAACCGTGCGGTTTGTGCAGAGCGATATAGAGGTCCTGTTGCGGTGCGGGGAGCGGTTTTCCATCCACAAGAACCACGTCGCGGTCGGAATCGACGTTGGTCGCGGGATCGGTCAGGATCGCGCCGTTCAGGCTGACCCGGCCGCTCGCGATCATCCGTTCCGCTTCGCGCCGGCTGGCGACGCCACGGCTGGAGATCAGGTGGGCGATGCGCATTGAGCCGCGGGGGTTCTTCTGTGATGGATTGTTCACGGCGTCAAGATACGGCGGCTGCAATGTGGACTCAAAAGTTGCAGCTACCTTTGAAAAACGCAGGTCCGTTACGTAGCTGAACCCTGACGGAAACAATTAGTGGTGACGGCACGATGAACCCGGTCCCGAAAGATCGGGACCGGGTCACACAAGGTTCTCGTTCGATAGACTTCCGCTACCCTACCTCCGCCGCCGGGCCGTTGTTTTCTCAGCCATTTTTCCCTTGAACGCCTCGAAAAGGTCGATGGGCACGGGGAACAGAGTCGTGCTGTTGTTCTCGGCGGCGACCTCGACCAGGGTTTGCAGATAACGCAGGGTCAGGGCCATCGGTTGGGTGGCCATCAGCGACGCCGCTTCGGTCAGCTTCTGAGCCGCCTGGAATTCTCCTTCGGCGGCGACGATCTTCCCGCGGCGGACACGGTCAGCTTCCGCTTCATAGGCCATCACCCGCTTCAATTCCGGCGTCAGATCCACGTGCTTGATCTCGACGTTCGAAACCTTGACGCCCCAGGCGTCCGTGTGTTCGTCGATGATCTCCTGCAGACGGCTGTTCACCCCAGCGAGATCGTCGAGCAGCACCTGCAGTGTGATCTCACCGACGACCGCACGCAAGGTTGTTTGAGCGATCTGGACGGTGGCCTGATAGAAGTTCTCCGCTTGAACGACCGCGCGGGCGGGGTCCATCACCCGGAAGTAGACTACGGCGTTCACCTGCACGGAGACGTTGTCCTTGGTCAGCAGATCCTGCGGCTGAACGTCAAACACCTGAATGCGGGTGCTGATCCGCATCACCTGGTCGATGATCGGGATAATGATCACGATACCGGGGCCCCTCATCCCTGCAAGACGGCCAAGTCGAAAAACTACAAGCCGGTCGTACTCCTTGACGACCTTGATCGCGGAGGCAAGGATGATCAGACCGATGATGACAACGATTGACAATGATAATGATGGCATGGGAATCAACCTCCTTATCTTCAGTCTACAATGTCAGTACAACGCTCGACCATCCTCTCGAGTGGCGGGCTTCTGACTCAACATACAAAACGGACATCCCGTCCGCTCTCCCTCCCTTGCATAGAGACTGTCTTCCGCTCCGACTCTTTGAGTTCATTCGAGGGTTCAAAAGAGGCATTTCCTTTTGAATCCCGATCCGGAGCACAGCATCGTGAATTGAAGAGAATGCTGCTCCTTTTCAATTTGCCGTCAGGCGATGCTCTTCAGCGCGTGGACATAAGCGTCTAATTCCGCCCGCGTCCGTTTCTCGGTGACAGCGATGAGGATGCCGGTTTCATCTTTCGGGAAGAATCGGCCCAGCCGGATTCCGCCCAGGATGCCCTGTTCCGCGAGCATGTCGATGGCCTCACCCGCCGGGATTGGGCTCTCGACGACAAACTCGTTGAAAAAGGGCGCCGTATGGACCGGTTTGAATTTCGTTTCCGCAGAAAGGGTGTCGTGCAGGTAATGCGCCTTGTGGTAGCAGAGATTCGCCACCTGCCTGAAGCCCTCTTTTCCAATCAGCGCGAGGTGAATCAGCGCGGCGAGCGCATTGAGCCCCTGGTTCGTGCAGATGTTGCTCGTTGCCTTGCCCCGCCGGATGTGCTGTTCGCGGGTTTGCAGGGTGAGCACGAATCCGCGTTTGCCGTCCAGATCCAGGGTTTGCCCGGAGAGACGGCCGGGCAGCTGGCGGATCAACTCCTGCTTGACTGCGAATATCCCGAGGTAGGGGCCACCGAAACCCATCCGGTTGCCGAGGCATTGTCCCTCGCCGGAGACGATGTCCGCGCCATACTCTCCCGGCGGAGCGACCATTCCCAGGCTGACCGGGTAGACGCTGGCATGGGCCAGCGCCCCTGACTGATGAGCCGCCTCGGTCAACGCCGGAGCATCCTCGAGCACACCGAAGAAATTGGGCTGAGCGAAGGTGAACACCGCGGTGCTTGCGTCGAGGGCGTCGGCCAGTTTTTTAGCATCGGTGCGGCCATCCGCGCCGACCGGAACAACAGCGAGCTCGATGCCGTTGGCCTGGGCGTAGGTTTCGATCACTTTCAGCGTGTGCGGATGCAGCCCTTCGCTGAGCACGACTTTTTCTCTCTTTTTGGCGTTGCGCAGCGCGAGCAGCATGCCTTCAACCGCTGCGGTGGAGCCGTCGTAGAGGCTGGCGTTCGCGACATCCATGCCGGTAATGTCGCAAATCACCGATTGGTACTCGTAAATCGCCTGTAGTGATCCCTGGGAGACTTCCGGCTGGTATGGGGTGTAGGCGGTGTACCACTCGCTGCGCGCAAGCATCGCACCGACACCTGCGGGAATAAAGTGGTCGTAGCTGCCTCCCCCGAGGAAATTGACCGCTTCGACCGCCGGGCGGTTTTTTCTGCCCAGCTCTTTCATTCGCTGAGTCACTTCGAGTTCTGAGAGTCCGTCGGGCAGGTTGAGCCCGCCTTCGAGACGGACGTCCGACGGTATTGCTTTGATCAGGTCATCAAACTTCTCAACCCCGATGGCGCGGAGCATTTCGCTCACCTGCGCCCCGGTGTGCGGCACATAGGCCATCGCGAAACATCCTTACGATAGGTGCTGTTCGTAGGCCGCGGCATCCATCAGGCTGTCCACTTCCGTCGCATCCGAAAGGGTAATCTTGATCAACCAGCCATTGCCGTAGGGATCCTTGTTCACGGTTTCCGGTTCGTTCTCAAGCGCTTCGTTGATTTCAATCACCTCGCCGGACAGCGGTGCATACAGGTCCGCGACCGTTTTTACCGCTTCGATTGAACCGAAGGTGTCACCCTGCTTGACCTCATCGCCCACCGAAGGCAGCTCGAGGAACACTACGTCCCCCAGCTCACCCTGGGCGTAGTCCGTGATCCCGAATGTGGCCGTATCGCCTTCGATCTTGACCCATTCGTGGTCCTCGGTGTACTTCAAACCCTGTGGAATATTGGCCATGGGAAACTCCCCTTACAGGCCGCTCCGGGCGGCCATCCATTCGTCCAGGAAAGAGGTGGAAACCTCCCCTTTCCGGAATTGATCGACGTCCAGCATCTCCAAATGGAAAGGTATGGTGGTCGGGATGCCCTCGACGATGAACTCCTCGAGCGCTCTGCGAGCGCGGGCCAGCGCCTGCTCGCGATCGTCGCCGCGGACGATCAGTTTTGCAATCAGTGAATCGTAATGAGGCGGGATCCGGTACCCGTCGTACACGTGGGTGTCAACACGAACCCCGATGCCGCCGGGCTTGTGCAATGCGGTGATCGTGCCCGCCGTCGGAAGAAAATTGCGCTCGTGATCCTCCGCGTTGATCCGAAATTCGATGGCATGCCCCTTGATATGGATGTCTTCCTGCTTCCACGAGAGTGGCTCACCGGCGCAGACTCGGATCTGTTCACGGACAAGATCGGTTCCCGTGACCTCCTCGGTCACCGGGTGCTCGACCTGGATGCGCGTGTTCATCTCCATGAAGTAAAAACTGCCGTCCGCCGAGAGGAGAAATTCCATCGTCCCGGCGCCGACGTATTTGACTGCCAGCGCGCCCTTGACCGCCGCACTCCCGAAGATTTCACGCAGCTCCGGGGTCAGTGCGGGACTCGGGGCTTCCTCGATCAATTTCTGGTGACGCCGCTGGACTGAACAGTCACGTTCGCCAAAATGGATCCCATGGCCGTGGCGATCGCCCATTATCTGGATTTCGATGTGACGCGGGTTGAGGATGAACCGTTCGAGGTACAGTTCCGGGTTGCTGAACGCCTGCTCGGCTTCCGCCCTGGCAAGCTCATAGTTGGATTCCAGCGCTTCCGGGCTGCGTACCACCCGCATCCCTCGGCCGCCGCCACCCGCGCTCGCTTTGAGGATGATCGGGTAGCCGATCTCCTGGGCGATCCTGCGCGCTTCGTTCAGGTCTGCGATCCCACCTTCGCTGCCCGGCGTGACCGGAACTCCGGCGGCACGCATCGTTTTTTTCGCCAGCGCTTTATCGCCCATGCGCCTGATCGCGTCGGGACTGGGGCCGATGAAGGTGATGCCGTTATCTTCGCAGACCTCCGCGAATTCCGCGTTCTCGGCGAGAAAACCGTACCCTGGGTGGATTGCCTCGGCGCCGGTGATCTCGGCGGCGGCAATGATCCGGCGGTAGTCAAGGTAGCTTTTGTTGCTCGGGGGTGGACCGATGCAGACGGCCTGGTCGGCGAAACGCACGTGCAGCGAGTCGGTATCGGCTTCAGAGTACACCGCTACGGTCTGGATGCCCATCTCTTTGCACGCCCGGATGACGCGCAGGGCGATCTCCCCGCGATTCGCGATCAGTACTTTTGTGAACACGTCCTATCCCTGCGGGTCGATTCGGAACATTACCTGGCCGAACTCCACCGGGTCGGCATTCTCGACGAGAATCTCCTTGATTACGCCGGCCATGTCCGACTCGATTTCGTTCATCAGTTTCATCGCCTCGACGATGCAGAGGGTCTGGCCCGGCCGCACCATGTCACCGACCTGCACGTACGGCTCGGCGTCCGGCGCTGGAGAGCGGTAGAAGGTGCCCACCATCGGCGATTTGATTTCGCTGTATTGCTTGGGCGGAGCCTCCACCGCGGGCGGGGGAGACGGTGCGGGATTGTCTGTGGCAGGTGTGGGAGGTGCGGCGGGCGCGGCCATCTGGGGAGCGGGAGCAGCCACCGTGTACGTCGCCGCCACCGGAACGGGGTCCGCTTTCCGTACGCGGATGCGTGTCCCGTCCTTTTCGAACTCAAGCTCATGGATCCCGCTTGATTCGACAAGCCTCACAAGCTTGCGGACATCGGTGAACTTCATCGACTCTCCCTTCCTCCGCGAGCTGGAGGATCTTTCCCTGTTCTCTTGCGCGTTTCCTGCCATGACAAACACCTCCCGATCAGGAGCGGACACGCTCGAGATACTCGTCGGTGCGGGTATCCACCTTGATCACGTCGCCAACATTGACAAACAGCGGCACCTGGACCACCGCGCCCGTTTCGAGCGTCGCCGGCTTCGTCGCCGCGCTGACACGGTCGCCCTTCTCGCCGGGCTCCGCCTCGACGATTTCAAGTTCCAGGAAGAACGGCGTTTCGACGAGCAGCGGATTGCCCTCGCTGTAAAGAACCTTGTAGTCCACACCCTCTTTCAGGTACTTCGTCACATCCTTCCCGAGCATCGACTCGTCCATGTGAATCTGCTCGAAAGATTCCTGATCCATGAAGACGTGACTGCCGCCTTCCTGGTAGAGGTACTGCATCTGGCGCGCCTCGAGGCGCACCTCTTCAACCTTCTCGCCGCTGCGGAAGGTGTTGTCGATCACTCGGCCTGTGACCACATTCTTCAGCTTGGTGCGGACGAATGCGCCGCCTTTGCCGGGTTTCACGTGCTGAAATTCGACGATCTGAACAAGATCGTTGTTGTACCGGATGACCATCCCGTTGCGGAAGTCGGCAGTGCTCGCCATGAGGGAGTTTCTCCATGCCCTGAAGTTGAAAATCGCTGCTGTGAAATCAGGCGGATAAGATACAGGGCTACTCCGGCATGCGCAACCGCAATCCCACCCCTGAACTCAACACTACGTAACGCAATTTCAAGTAATTAGTTTGCGAACTACCGATTAAACCCGGCGGGGTCACCGGCGCGCCACCGGTCCAGGCGGCGCAGGAACTCCGCTTCATCGATCATCGGCACACCCAATTCCTGTGCTTTCGTCAATTTGGAACCGGCGCCGGGTCCCGCAATGACGAGGTCGGTGCTCTTCGAAACGCTTCCGGAAACCCTCGCGCCCAACGCCCGCAGTGTTTCTCCTGCCGCTTCCCGCGTCATGCTCTCAAGCGCGCCTGTCAGTACAATCGTTTTGTTTTCAAGAGCTTGGATGATCCCTTCGGTCCGCTTTCCGTCTCCGAACGACATCCCGGCCGAACGGAGGGTCTCGATGAACTTCAGGTTGCGTTCGAGGCCGAAGAATTCATGCACCGAGAGGGCGATTTTCGGGCCGACCTCCTCGATCTGCTCCAGGCCGGCTGGGTCACGGGCGGCGTCGATCAGCGCGTCCAGGTTGCCGAAATGCCTTGCCAGCACCCGCGCGACGCCCGCTCCAACCATGCGAACGCCGAGTGCAAAGATAAGGCGGTCGATGGGCTGTTTTTTGCTTTTTTCAATCGATTCGAGAAGATTTTTAGCTGAAAGCTCCGCAAAACCGGGCAATTTTCGCACATTTTCTAACTTTAATGAATACAAGTCGCCGGGATCGTGCACGAGTCCGCTTTCCATCAGCAGATCAACGGTCTTGTCACCCAATCCCTCGATGTCCAGCGCCCCCCGGCTGCCGAAATGGATAAGCCGTCCGCGGAGCATCGCCGGGCAGGAGATGTTGACACAGCGCTGAACCACCTCTCCCTCCGGGCGAACGAGTGACTCGCCGCAAACCGGGCATTTCACAGGAGGTTCGTACCGTCCTTCCGGCTCCCCTTCAGCGCGCCCGATCACCTTCGGGATCACATCGCCCGCTTTCTCGAGGATCACCTTCATCCCCGGACCGAGGCCGAGGCGAGCGATCTCATCGGCGTTGTGCAGCGTCGAGCGGCGGATCGTCGAGCCCGCGAGGTAGACCGGTTCCAGTTCTGCCACCGGAGTGACCGCGCCCGTGCGCCCCACCTGGTGCGTAATTTCGAGCAGCGTGGTCACCGCGCGGCGAGCCTTGAACTTGTACGCGATCGCCCAGCGCGGGCTTTTCGCCGTGCTGCCCAGCTCCTCGCGTAGCCGAAGGTCGTTCAGCTTGACTACAACGCCGTCCACTTCGTAGTCGAGGTCATCCCGCTTCTCGCTGAGCTCCGTCCAAAAGGTCTGGATTTCGTTCGCGTCCGCCGCCTCGCTCCACAGCTCGAACGTCGGAAATCCCATCTCTTTGAGCGCGCGCAGCCGGTTCACCTGAAAGGATCCCGCCCAATCCTTCGCGATCAGCTCGTAGGCGAAGAAATGGAGGGGGCGGCGCGCGACCTCGCCGCTGTCAAGCAGCTTGAGCGAACCGGCGGTGGCGTTTCGCGGATTGGCGAAGGGTTTTTCGCCCGCTTCCTGACGCGCTTCAGTCAGTTTGTGGAAACCCGAGAGGGTCATGTACGCCTCGCCGCGAACCTCAAAATCCCGCTTGCCGTACTTGGCGTTTGAAATCGAGCGGGGGATGTCTTTTAGGGTCAATAGATTGTCGGTGATGTTCTCGCCGGTGCGCCCGTCGCCGCGTGTCGCGCCGAGGGTCAGCTTGCCCTTCTCGTAGCGCAGGGTGACCGCGACGCCGTCGATTTTCGGTTCGCAGGTGTAGCCGACTTTTTTGGGATCTTCAACCTCGCGCAGCATCCGCTCGTGGAATTCCCGCACTTCCTGTTCGGAATAGGTATTGGCGAGGGACATCATCGGGACGCGGTGTTCGACCGTCGCGAATTTCTCAGACGGCGCACCGCCGACCTGCTGCGTCGGGCTCTCCGGGGTCACCCAGTCGGGGTGCTTTTCCTCCAGCTCGACCAGCTTACGGTAGAGCTCGTCATAATCCTGGTCGGAGATCTCCGGCAGCGATTCCTCGTAGTAGAGGCGGTTGTGGCGGCGGATTTCTTCCACGAGCTGACGGTACCGTTCACGGTCGGACATGGGTCGGACACCTCTTCACCAGATGTTATGGGGTGGCAAAAGGTAGGCAGGGAAGGGCGCCCAACGCGAGGGATCGCACTCAAGTTTATGCCCCTGTTTGCTTAGCGTAAGCGGGCAAAC
>CAZIDZ010000010.1:11608-76792 GCA_964538455.1 uncultured bacterium | reverse complement strand
GGGCTGTCGAGGATCAGCAGGCCGAGGTCCTCGAGGGGGACGCTCGCGGGCTCCTCATCCTCACGCTCGACGACGAGTTGTCTATGGTTGAATGAGAGTTTCGCGGGACTCGAGATTTCGACGATGCGTTTAATCATCAGCTTCTCTCGCTTGGCCGATGGGATTCACATCGATTTTTTTCATGTGTAGAGAGTTCGGGTTTGAACGAAGCTCTTCCCTAGAATTATCCAATGTTGCAGCTGTATGTAGTCTTAATGAAAGACGACCATCAGCACCTGACATCTTCTGTACCCGATAGATTATTATTGCACCTGTTTCCTCATTCACCACCTCCACCATATCATTGATGTGCAGCGCCATGACAAAGCGGTAGTCGGGGCCGTGGTCTTTCTGGACGATGGGAACGCTAAGCACCCTCGCTCGCCGTGCCGCTTCCAACGTGGTGATGAACCGCCCCTCCCGTTTTCCCGTCTTGATGTTCTCGATGATCTCGACGTGGTGGTTGTTCCCATAGGCGAAGGCTTTCAGAGGATGGCCCTGCTCGTCACGCTGGACGAAAAAGGAATCAGCAGAGACCTGCTGTTCGATGCGGACGGTCTCGATGGGAGTTTTGCCGTCCTTGTGGTAGAGCGGTGTGGCGAAGGCCTGTTTCAACTCCGCGGGAGTTGGTTTATCCGGATTAGCGGCGACCTGGGTGATCCGTTCTTTGACGATAGTTTTCACGCCGTCGTCGCGGATTTTCTCGATCTGAGGCGCTGTGATCGGGTTGTCCAGTCGCACGCGATAGACAACCATCAGCTTGCCACTTTTCTCATCCACACCGGCGATGCCATACACCGTCTCCTCGTGAAGCGCACCCGACAGTTTCCGCAGTGGCGCGTGGGAAACGACGATGTTCTCGATGCTGGCCCGAAGGTCTTTAGCAAAGTCTTTCCAGGGCGGGACGATGTCGAAATCGCGGTTCCACAATCCGCTTCCTGATGGACTGGTGGCCGACTGCCGGGAGAGGTACTGGAGCAGGCCTCGTGTGGTTACGGCGATGACGGCGGCGTCGACGGCGTGGTGACGGTGGTCGGCCCGTGATTTCTGGACGGGGCCGTTATCACCGGGATCACTTCCCAGGATGCGGTTCAAATCCCAGGACCTCCTCAAGGCCGCGGTCGCCTGGCCCTTGCTCACCTGTACGTCGGATCCGAGCTGACGCAGGTAGTCCTTGACCTCTACGGCGATGTAGCGTGTGTCGTTGAGCTGCCGCTCGATGAACTCGTCGAGTTTCACATCTTTCTGGTCGAACTTGCGTTTTTTCACGTGAGGCATGGATTTCATCGTCACCAGCCGCTGGTGGATCGCCGCGAATTTTTCCGGATCGCCGTGGTATGCTTCATAGGGGGTCTGGTTGCGTTTCACGGCCCGGTTTTCCTTGTGGATGCAGAGGGATTTGTTCATATAGGAGTCGTCGAGGCAGCGGGAGTAGGGAATGATGTGCTCGACATCCACCTCTCCGGTTCCGAACAGCATCTGGCGCGAGATCGGCTGGCCTGTGTAGGGGCAGGTCTCGTTGCACTCCTCCCAGAGATGGAATTTCTCGATGTCGGCGCGGCTGGGCTGCTGGATGCCGAACTCCTTTTGAAGGATTTCAATAGTCTGCTTGCGCTTGTTCTCGAGCTTCTTTGTCTTGTCCTGGTATTCTTGCTTCTGCTTCCGCGACATTTTCATCTCGCGGGCCATCTCGATGCGGATCACATCGGGTTTGCCGTATTCGCGGATCAGGTTGTTGACCACCTTGCGCACTTCCCACAGCGCTTTTTGAACGACCGGGTTGCGCAGGTTGGGTGGCTCCGAGAGCACCTGACGGCCGGGGCTGTCGTAGGCGGTGTGCAGGGCGTGGTGGTAGCCTGCGGCTTTGCAGGCTTCGTCGTAACGCAAGCCCTGTTCGAGATGCGGCAGGATTTTCTTAAGAGCTTTCATCGAAAGACGGGCATAACCGTTTTCCAGCTCAAGCTCTGCGAGCTTCTGCGCGGTTTCTTCGTCGAACCCCCAATGCTCCCGCATTCGCCGCAGGAATCCGGCCGCATGGTCAATGGTCAGCAGGTCGGTAACAAGTTGTTCTCTTTGTTCTTCGGACAGCGCTTTCCAGGTCGATTTTCCAATTGCTTTCTGGATGTCAAAGGCTGTGCGGTTACCGATCAATTCGCTTTTCTTGCCTTGTTCGAGGTTGAACAGTTCATTGTCGTGCAAGTGGATTTTTTTCTTTGCGCTTGACCACTTGAGTCCCTTCTGTTCCTGCAGGGTCTTGTAAAGCATGGCGCGCTCTTCTATCGTCAGCTTTCGCCACTCACGTGTTTCGGGATCGCGCACTTCGAGGTTGTTCAAGTCCTGTTGCGTGCGGAATTTCTGGAAGGCGAGAGTGGCGATAGCGGCGCGAGGGCGATGGTTTTCAAAGGTGCAGTGGCCGATGAGGTATTTCTGTACCTTAAGCGGCCGCTGGAAAAAAATGATGCGGAAAAGGTCGGCTTCGAGATCCCTCGACAACAATTTGGGGTGAAAGCGCCGTTGAGCGGTGATCAAGGCTCGAAACTCATCGCTGAACATTTCGCGCGCCGTATAGCGCCCGCGTTTCTTGGCCTGCGACGCGAGAAACTCGCCAAGCGTGCGAGCCCCGGAATCTTCGATTTCCTTCGCCAGCGAACTGATCCCTTCCTTGACGGCGCCTTTTTCATCTTCCTTTTTCAAGGACTTCCGGTTGCTCAGGAATCCGCGTCGCTGGTTCAGATGGTAGACCGCCCTCCCGATCTGGTAGGGCTCTAGCTTTTTCTCCAATCCCTGTTTGCGCAACTGGTAAGGATTTTCCGACTGCATCGACGCCTGAAAGGCTTCAGGCTGTTTTGGGAGCAATCCCGCAGCTTGCAAACGAAGCTTGAGTGCTTGTTTGCGGCGGTTTCGGCGGTCATTTCGTCTTCGGGCAGATCTGGCTTCCCGGCGCGCCCAGTTTTTCGGAGCGCGGGTTTTTGCTTCGACAGCTTCCTGGAAAATCCGTACACCGGTGGCGATCACCTTGTTAGGGACTCCGGATTCGTCCTCTCCGATCAAAGCCCATCCGATTGAATTCGTGCCCAAGTCGAGTCCGAGAGTCATCGTCTGTTTTGACTTCATACGACCTCCTTGCATGAGCGAGTGATAATTGCTAATATAAGTTCGTAGTGAAACTGACCGGTGCCTGCGTTGCTTGTCACAATAAGAAGCTTGACTTCGCAGGACACTCCCTTCGGGGAACCGTCGTCCTCGCCTTCGGGCGGGGGCGCTTTTTGTTATGCAACAAAAGAAACGCCCGGCAAGTTGCCGGACGTTTAACACATAGGTCCTTCACTTCGTTCAGGATGACGACAGCGAGATTGCTTCGCTTCGCTCGCAATGACATCTAAAGCAGGTTCTGTTCCTTCGCGTACTTCTCCAGCTCGTCGCGGAAGTTCGGGTGGGCGATGGAGATCAGCAGTTTCGCCCGTTCGCGGTAGCTCTTGCCGTACAGGTTCACCGCGCCGTATTCGGTGACCAGCCAGTGGACATCCGCACGGGTTGTGACCACGCCCGCTCCCGGTTTCAGTTGCGGGACGATGCGGCTGATCGTGTCGTCTTTCGCGGTGCTCGGCATCGCGATGATCGGTTTGCCGCCGTTGGACATCGCCGCGCCGCGGATGAAATCCACCTGCCCGCCGAAGCCGCTGAACAGGCGCGGACCGATGCTGTCGGCGCAGACCTGGCCGGTGATGTCCACCTCGATCGCGCTGTTGATCGCCACCATGTTGTCGTGCTGCGCGATGATGTTGATGTCGTTGACATATTCCGTCGGGCGGAACTCGGCGATCGGGTTGTTGTCGATGAAGTCGAAGGTCTTTTTCGTCCCGAGCACGAACCCGGCGACGATCTTGTTCCGATTGATCGTCTTTTTCTCGTTGGTGATGATCCCCTCTTCCACAAGGTCCACGACGCCGTCGCTGAACATCTCGGAATGAATCCCCAGGTCCCGTTTTTCGCGCAGGTGGTAGAGAACGGCGTCGGGAATGGTGCCGATCCCCATCTGCAGCGTCGAGCCGTCCTCGATCAGTTCGACGATGTTCTCGCCGATCTTCATCGGCACCTTCGTGGTCGGGTCGTCCGGATCGAACACGAACTGCGCCATCTCGACGAGTTCCTCCTCCGCCTCGACGACACGGTCCAGCTTGTTGACGTGGATGAAGCAATCGCCGAGCGCGCGTGGCATTTTCGGGTTCACCTGTGCGACGACGTGTTTCGCGTTGTCCGCCGCCGCTTTGATCGTGCCGACGTCGGTGCCGAAGGAGCAGAAGCCGTGTTCGTCGGGCGGACTGACGTGGATCAGCGCGACGTTCACTGGCAGCGTGCCCGAAGAAAAGAGTTTCGGGACCTGGCCGAGGTGGATTGCCATCGCGTCGGCGCGCCCCTCGGCGACCGCTTTGCGCGCGTTGTGGCCGATGAACAGCGCACGGTGGCGGAAGATCCCCTCGTATTTCGGGTCCATGTAAGGCGCCTCGCCCATCGTCAGGATGTGCACCACCTCCACATCTTTGAGCTGATCGGCGCGGGCGACCATGGCGTTGACAAGCTGGTTCGGAACGGCGCACCCGGGCTGGATGGCGACACGGTTCCCGCTCTCGATGACGGACACAGCTTCAGCGGGAGTGCACCGTTTCGCCTGGTACCGTTCGAGCCATTTCATCGCACCACCCCCGAGGCTTCCACCCACTCCACGCCGAACGCCTTGCCGACTGCCTCACGAGTCACATGTCCCTCGTAGAGGTTGAGCCCGGTGATCAGGTAGGGGTGTTCGAGCAGGGCGTGTTTGATGCCGCCCCTGACGATTCTCCGCGCGAACGGCAGCACCTGGTTCATGAACGCCCGTGTCGCGGTGCGCGGAACCTTGGCCGCCATGTTCGGGACGCAGTAGTGGATGATGTTTTCCTCCACATACGTGGGACTGGAGAGGGTAGTCGGGCGGCTGGTCTCGACCGTTCCGCCCTGGTCGATGGCGACGTCCACGATCACGCTGCGCGGTTTCATCATCTTGACATGTTCCCGGGTGACCACGTGGGGCGTCGGATAGTCTTCGACCAGTACGGCGGTGATCAGGACGTCAACGAAGCGGCAGAGTTTCTCAACGTTGGTTTCGTTGAGCACGCTTGTTTGGAGCCGTTTTCCGAAATGATAGAGAGCGTACCGCAGCGGTGCGATCCGGTGATCGACGAGGATCACGCTTGCGCCGAGGTTGAGCGCCGTTTCAGCGGCGGCTGTGCCGACTACTCCAGCGCCGATAATCCCGACGCTCGCGGGCGGGACGCCGGGCACCCCGCCGATCAGAACGCCGCGTCCTCCGCGGTCCGCGCTGAGGTAGTCCGCCGCAACATGCACCGCGATTGGCCCGGCGATCTCGCTCATTGCCCGCCGGACCGGATGTCCGTTCTCGTTTTCAATGTTTTCAAGGGCGACAGCAGTCATCCCTCGATCGACGAGGTTCTGGAACATTTCCCGGCGGGCGAGCGGGAGTTGCAGAAAGGAGAGGATCACCTGGTCCTCGCGCATCATCTCGCTTTCTGCGAGATCAGGGGTGAGCATTTTGATCAGAAGGTCTGCGCGGCCGAACACCTCTTCGGGACTGTGGGCGATCGTTCCGCCCGCCTGCTCATATTCATCATTGCTCCACCCGGCAGCCGCCCCCGCCGCGTCCTCCACATACACCGTCGCTCCAAGTTCCACGAGTGAACGGACTCCGGCCGGAGCGAGTCCCACACGACGTTCGTCCACGAACCGTTCACGGGGAATTCCGACGATCATGCTGAACTCCTCCTCGGTAATCCGGCGCCTTCCCCACCGCAGGAAAGTCCCGTCGGGACGCCAATATACGGACTTGTGAAGGGTTGAACAAAGCGCGTGCCGGACGGCGCCGTGAGCGATCAACGGCCTTGACCAATCCGCACCCCGCCCCCATATTGGAACGCCCCGTGGAGTGCGCTCGCGAGGTTTGTCCAAAACCGGAACTCCCCGGCGGCCGAACGGTGCCAGTGGGGTCACGTTGCAGCGGAGAATCCTATGAAGCACATAGCTCTGTTGGTCACTATTGCCGCGCTGATCGCATCCGGATGCGCGGGCATTCGTCCCTTCGTCGGTTCGCAGCAGAAGATTCCGGTGTTGACAGCGACTCCGCTCCCGGCCGACACTTCAGCCGCAGCGGCTTCGGGGGATACACTCGCACAAGCCGGCGCAACCACGGAAACGGCGGTTTCGCAGACGCCCGCGCGTCCCGACGGCATGACCGTCATCGAGCCGACTCCGACCGATGAGCTCTCGCTCCCCGAAGAGGCCTATCCGCTTCCTCCTGACAGCCTTAACAAAGAGGGGTTCATCCCCAACGGCGGCCCGCAGGCTCCCGGCGAGGAACCCCCGGAGCTGGGCAAAGGGTGGAAGGTCCAGGTGGGTTCCTACACGGACAAGCAGGTGGTCAATGCGGCCGATGCCGAGCTGAAGATGCGGCTCCCGGGATTGCCTGTGCACCTCCGCTACCTCGAAGATCATTACATCCTCCTCGTGGGCAACTACATCCAACGGGAGAGCGCCGACTCGCTGCGCGATGTTCTCAGGGACAAGGGGTATAGCGATGCGTTTGTCGTCCAGGCGCCTGTTGTCGTGGGGCCGGGCGGTGAAAAAAGCGACACCTCCGCGGTTTCTTCCGAACAGCTGAAGGCGGATACCAGCTCCGCCGCACCGGCGCCTGTCACCGCGCCCGGTTTTCGCATCCAGGTGATGAGCGTGAGCACACAAGCCGCTGCCGAGCAGGAGGCGAAACAGGCGGAGGCGCGCACCGGTTTGCGCGCCTATATCGTCGAAGTGGATGGTGTGTACAAGGTTCGTCTCGGTGATTTCACGGCGAAGATGGATGCCAATTCGCGACTCGACCGCCTTGCAACATTGGGCTACCCCGGCGCTTTTATCGTAGAAGAGACAGTGAACGTCGGGCAATCCAAATAGGTGAAAGTCCTGCACCGGTCAGAATCCAGGAAGGGAAAAGGAGAGGGATCCATGCCGAATCCGCGAAGTGTGATGATTCCTTTATTGTGCTCCGCTCTGCTCTTCGCAGTGCCTCTTCTCGCGCAGAACGTCGGCGAACCGCCGGTGCCCACGGACGTCGTCTGGTCGCAGTCAGGAGTCGCGCCGGGCGGAGAGATCACTCTCGCGGCAGTCTTCGACATTCCGGACAACCACCACATCACGGACAAATCCTTCGGACTCTTTTCCGTTGATCCAAAGCTGCCGCAGGGCATCACCATCGCCTCGACCGAATATCCTCTGGGGGAAGTCGAAAAAGGTGAGGAGAACTATCGCGGCACCGTAGCGATAAAACTGCTGCTCCACGTGAGTGCCTCGGTGAAACCGGGCGAGTATGCGATCCCGGTGAGGCTCAACTGGCAGCTCTGCCGCGAGTCGGAGCCCGAGGTCTGTTTCCTCCCCAACGGCGCCGATCTCTCAACCGCATTGACTGTGCTGGAGCCTGGTTCGACGCCGATCCCCAGTGCAAATACGATCTTCGGCGGAACCGCACTTGAAACGGCGACCGGCGCTGAAACCTCGACCGTTGTTCCGGCGAATCAGGCGCGGCTGGAGGACAGGCTCACCGCGGCGCTGCAGCGGGGATCGATCGCGGCGTTCCTGCTCGTCTTTCTGGCGGGCATTCTGATCAGCTTCACTCCCTGCGTCTACCCGATGATCCCGATCATCATCGGCTTTGTCGGGTCCGGTGCGGGGGGGAGCCGGTTCAAGGGTTTCATTCTCAGCGTCTTTTTTGTCCTCGGGCTGGTCATCACCTACTCGATCCTGGGGGTGATCGCCGGGGCCACCGGCTCATTGTTCGGCGCGTTCATGCAGAATCCGGTCGTCCTCTGGGTAATCGTCGCGATCTTCGTGGCTTTGGGCGCGTCGATGCTGGGAGCGTTTGATATCACCGTTCCCGCGGCGATCCAGGGCAAGCTTACCGGTGGGGAGCGCAAGGGACTGATCGGTGCCGTTTTGATTGGCGGCGTCACCGGAATCGTCGCCGCACCCTGCGCCGGACCGCCGCTGCTGGTGCTGTTGAGCTGGATCGGCAACACTGGCAACCTTATTCTCGGTTTCGCACTGATGGCTACCTTCGCCCTCGGATTGGGCGTGCTGTTTATCGTGATTGGCACCTTCGCAGGTGCGCTCACCGCGCTTCCCAAGGCGGGGGAGTGGATGGAGACGGTCAAGAAAGGGCTGGGAATCGTGATTTTCGCTGTCGCCCTTTATTATATCCGGCTGTTGATTCCGGCGGACCTGTTCACAGTCCTGCTCGGAGCGTTCGTTCTCTTCGTTGGCCTGTTCATCGGTGCCGCGCGACGCTGGGAGGAGCTGTCGAACGCGGGCAGATACGGCAAGGGACTCGGCCTGCTGCTGGTGCTCGCCGGGGCGTTCTATTTCCTGCTGGGTTTCGCGAGAGTCAACGGCATTCAGCTCGCAGGTGTGGCCGCTGGTGCTGTCGAAGGCAGCGCGGCCGACGTGCACAAGGCGGCAGTCCCCTGGATCGTCGACGATCACGCTGGGGCGCTGAAAAAGGCGATGGACGAGAACAAACCGGTGCTGATCGATTTCTACGCCGACTGGTGCGGCGTCTGCGTCGAACTCGAGCACAAGGTCTGGAATCAGGCGGCAGTGATGGCGGCGGCAAAGGGCTACATCCCGCTGAAGCTCGACTACACACGCGCCACTCCAGAAAAAGAAGCGTTGCGAAAACAGTACGGCGTAGGTGGATTGCCCACCGTGCTGATCCTCGGACCGGACGGGGTCGAGCGCGCCCGGTTCACCTCCTACAAAGCGCCCGAAGAGGTTGTTTCCTGGTTGGCGAAGCATGCGGGGTAACAGCGGTTGTTTGTAGCTTGCCTGTGATTTTGACAATACACGTTCAGGCATTGGCTTTTTCACTCACTGACGCGGAGATGGGCATGGAGACGGTGAACGACGCGACGTTTGATCAGGAAGTGACCAACGCAGACGGCCTGGTGATCGTGGATTTCGGCGCGACATGGTGCGGGCCCTGCAAGAAGCTCGATCCGATGCTCGAGGAGTTGGCGCAGCAGTATGGCGACCGGGTGAAGGTGCGCAAGCTGGACGTTGGCGAAGCCCCTGTGACCGCCCAGAAGTACAGGGTGCTGTCCGTTCCGCGCGTTCTCTTCTTCCGTGACGGTCAGGTTCGCGAGCAGATCACCGGCCTCGTCTCCAAGCAGAAGCTCATCGAGCGTTTCGACGACCACCTTGAACAGGGATAAGAATTGAGAAAACAAACACTTTACGCGATTGGAGCGGTGCTCAGCCTGGGGCTTGCGATCCTCTTCAGCGTGCAGCCGTGGATTGGCGCGGACGGTCAGCAGGAACAGCCGCAAACTCAAGAAGCACCAGGATTTACGCTCACTGATATGCAAGGGAATCCACTTTCTCTCGAAAAATTAAGAGGCAAAACGGTGCTCGTCAACTTCTGGGCGACATGGTGCGGTCCTTGCCGCGCGGAAATTCCTGATTTTGTGGAACTTCAAAAGGAATATGGAGATCGGGGACTGGCCATTGTCGGGCTATCTGTAGATCGGGGTGGCGAGTCCGTCGTCCGCAAGTGGATGGCAATGAACACGGTGAACTATCCCATCGCGATCGTGGACAATGACGTGTACAACGTCTGGCAGCAACTGCTTCCGGCGTCGGACCGTGGCGTAATCCCGACAAGCTATCTCGTCGGTCCGGACGGGGTGGTGCGCTACACCCACATTGGCGTGCAGGACAAAACGGCCTGGTCAGCGATGATCCTTCCCCTGCTCGCGGAGACGAAGTAACGGATCCGTCCTTTTGTCATCCCTGGGCACACGGCTGTATCATGCGCTTCCTCGCGCAGGTGAAACGGGGAAAAACCCGCTTGTCACCTGTATTCCCTGTTGGGAGCCGATAGCGAAAACACCCTTGACTCGAAAGGATCGAGGGCGTATAGTAACAGGCTACGGGTTTTACGGGGCCGCAACGTGCACAACCATCGGTTTATAGTCAAGTTGCGGTGCCCACTGACTGCCGGTGTAGCTCAGTTGGTAGAGCTCCGGATTTGTAATCCGGTGGTCAAGGGTTCGAGTCCCTTCGCCGGCTCGGCTGGCGGGTACGGGCTTCGGGTCCGGACCACCGCTGGCTGGAGGAAGTGACGCGTGACGTGGAGCAGGGAGGCCTTCGCCCCAGCATAGGCGGAGTGCCAGCCACCTGGTCTTCTAAACGTGGTCACATTTTGTGTGTTTTCAGGGTTGCTCTTTGCAAGCGAATGATCCGATCGGGGGGGTTCCCGAGCGGTCAAAGGGAGCAGACTGTAAATCTGCCGGCGGACGCCTTCGTAGGTTCGAATCCTACCCCCCCCACCAGCGGAGTTGCTGGAGCCGAGTGTCGTGGCAAGGCTTGCACAGTACGGCGAAAGGCCGAGGCTTGGCGGAGAGTTTGGAAGGTTCTGTTGTGTTCGCGGCGCGAGTGCGAAGCACTCCAGGCCGCCCTTGGCGCCGGACTTCCGGCTTGCGGGAGTAGCTCACCTGGTAGAGCACCAGCCTTCCAAGCTGGATGTAGCGGGTTCGAGTCCCGTCTCCCGCTCAACGTGGGCGGATTCGAAAGAGTGCCCGCGAACGATGTCGTTGCAGTTCACTGAAAGTTGTATTCCCGGCTGTTCGATCGGGAGTTGCGCTCTTTGTTATGGCTGCCCGTGAATCCGCTGCGAGCGGGTGACGCTTTGAGATAGCACGGTGTCACATGCCAGATCTTGCCGCTTCGCGAATCCGCCGGTAGGCGGAGAAAGCCTTGGGGCAGCACAGCGTCGAACGTCAGGTTCGCCGTCGTAGCTCAGTCGGTAGAGCGCATCCTTGGTAAGGATGAGGTCACCGGTTCAATCCCGGTCGACGGCTCAGGGAGAAACGCGAACAACGAGGAACGCCGGAGCCTGGCTCCGGTCCACCTAGGAGGCTTGGTTCATGTCGAAGGCGAAGTTTGAGCGGACGAAGCCGCACGTGAACATCGGTACGATCGGTCACGTGGACCACGGGAAGACGACGTTGACCGCGGCGATCACGTTGGTGTTGTCGAAGTCGGGCGGGGCGGAGTTCCGTTCGTTTGATTCGATCGACAACGCGCCGGAGGAGCGAGAGCGTGGTATCACGATAGCGACGGCGCACGTGGAGTACGAGACGTCGCATCGTCACTACGCGCACGTGGACTGTCCGGGTCACGCGGACTACGTGAAGAACATGATCACGGGTGCGGCGCAGATGGACGGAGCGATCGTGGTGGTGAGTGCGGCGGACGGTCCGATGCCGCAGACGCGAGAGCACATTTTGCTTGCGCGTCAGGTGAACGTTCCGGCGCTTGTGGTGTACATGAACAAGTGCGACATGGTGGACGATCCGGAGCTGTTGGACCTTGTGGAGCTCGAGATGCGTGAGTTGTTGAACGAGTACGAGTTCCCTGGGGACGAGATTCCGATCATCCGTGGGAGCGCGCTGGAGGCGTTGAACAACCCGGACGACGCGGAGAAGACGAAGTCGATCTTCGAGTTGATGGAGGCGGTGGACAGCTACGTGCCGGAGCCGAAGCGTGCGACGGACAAGCCGTTTTTGATGCCTGTGGAGGACGTGTTTTCGATCACGGGCCGTGGCACGGTGGCGACGGGCCGTATCGAGCAGGGGGTGGTGAAGGTTGGCGAAGAGGTTGAGATGGTGGGCCTCGGTGCGAGCCGTAAGACGGTTGTGACGGGTGTGGAGATGTTCCGCAAGCTGCTCGACGAGGGCCAGGCGGGTGACAACGCGGGCCTGTTGCTTCGGGGCGTGGACAAGGACGAGATCGAGCGTGGGATGGTGTTGGCGAAGCCGGGGAGCATCACGCCGCACACGAAGTTCGAGGCGGAGGTGTACGTCTTGAGCAAGGACGAGGGTGGCCGTCACACGCCGTTTTTCAAGGGATACCGTCCGCAGTTCTACTTCCGGACGACGGACGTGACAGGGTCGATCGAGCTTCCGGAAGGCGTGGAGATGGTGATGCCGGGCGACAAGGTGAACATGGCGGTGGAGTTGATCAGCCCGATCGCGATGGACGAGCAGCTTCGCTTCGCGATCCGCGAGGGCGGCCGCACCGTCGGCGCCGGCGTCGTTACAAAGATCGAAAAGTAAGCGGCGAAGACGTTCTCCTGGGGCCGGAGCTTCGGCGCAGAGGATTGGCTCCCCGTACGGCGTACTGCCGGGGGGAGTGGAAACCGCATCACGGATGAAGAGCGATGGCGGCCGGAGCGGGTAAGCGTGACAAGGTGGTGCTGGCGTGCGTCGAGTGTCGCAGCAGAAACTACACCGTCTCGAAAAACCGGCGAATCCACCCAGAGCGTCTTGAAGTCAAAAAATTCTGCCCGTCTTGCGGCCGTCACACAACGCACCGGGAGACCCGCTGACAAATGCGGAAAGGGGACTTCCGTTCTTTAAGTGTCACCGCAGGGAGACGGGCGGATTTGAGCTTTGCCCGCGGAAACGCGGGCGGGCTTCCGGCAACGGGAGCCGCAGGACACTAGCTCAATTGGTAGAGCACCGGTCTCCAAAACCGGGGGTTGGGGGTTCGAGTCCCTCGTGTCCTGCAAGGGCTGGGCAAGAATCCCCAGCGGTCAGGACAGGTCCCACGCCGGACGTGAATGCGCCGCGTGGTTCGACACATGGGATGAGCGATGTTCAGGAAGATTGCCAACTATCTGCGGGGGGTCCGGGTGGAGATGGCCAAGGTCAACTGGCCGGGACGTGAGGAACTCATGGAATCAACCATGATCACCCTCTTGCTCTCGCTGATCCTGGCCCTGTTCATCTTCTCGGCGGATTTCATCATCTCCCGTGTGATCAACTTCATCATCTGAGTCGAAGCGTCCATGGAGTGGTACGTCACACACGTCTTCACGAGTCAGGAAAACCGGGTGAAGGAATACCTGGAGCGCGAGGTGGAACGCCTCGGCTACCAGGAGCTGATCGGCCGGATCCTGATTCCGAGTGAAGAGATCGTCGAAATGCGGGCGGGGAAGAAGCGGGTCAAGCGCCGCAACTTCTTCCCCGGCTACCTGCTGATCGAAATGGAGCTGAACAACGAGACTCAGCACCTGGTGACCAATACGCCCGGTGTGATCGGTTTCATCGGCGGCACGGGCCAGGAGCCCGAGCCGATTCAGCCCCACGAGGTGGACCGCATCTTCGGCAGGGTTGAAGAAAAAGCGGACACGCAGACGGTGGAAATTCCGTTTGACGTGGACGATGTGGTGAAGATCACCGACGGTCCGTTCCGTGACTTCCAGGGGACGATCAAGGAGATCAACGCCGAGAAACGGAAGCTGAAGGTCCTGGTGTCCATCTTCGGTCGCGAAACGCCGGTCGAAGTGGATTTTCTCCAGGTGACCACGGATTTTACCGAGTCGTGAGGAAGTCATGGCGAAGAAGGTCATCGGTCTGGCAAAGCTTGTGATCCCCGGCGGACAGGCGACTCCTGCGCCCCCGGTGGGCACAGCGCTCGGTCCGAAGGGTGTGAACATCATGGAGTTCTGCAAGGCGTTCAACGCCAAGACGCAGGACCAGCCGAGCGTCTTGATCCCGGTGGAAGTGACGGTCTACCAGGACCATTCCTTCACGTTCATCACCAAGACCCCGCCGGCCAGCTACCTGATCAAGCGGGCGGCGAAGATCGAAAAAGGATCAGGCGAGTCGAACCGCGAAAAGGTCGGCAGGATCACCTCGAAACAGGTTCGTGAGATCGCCGAATTGAAGATGAGAGATTTGAACGCCCATACGGTCGAGGCGGCGATGAACATCATCGCGGGAACGGCTCGGTCGATGGGAGTCACGGTGGAGCAGTAAACGATGAAACGAAGCCGTCGCTGGAAGGATGCGATCGCACAGATCGACCGTGTCCGCGAATACCAGCTCGATGAAAGCCTTGGCCTCGTCAAGGATTTCGCTTCGAAGGGCAAGTTCGACGAGACGGTCGAGCTCACCGTCAACCTCGGCGTGGATCCCCGGAAGGCGGACCAGATGATCCGCGGCACGATCACCCTGCCTCACGGTACGGGCAAGACCGTGCGCGTGCTGGTGCTGACTCCCGGCGAAAAGCAGGTCGAGGCGCGCGAGGCGGGAGCCGATCACGTCGGCTATGACGATCTGATCGAGAAGATCAACGGTGGGTGGTTCGACTTCGATGTCGTCGTCGCCACCCCCGACGCCATGCGTGAGGTCGGAAAGCTCGGCAAGGTGCTCGGGCCGCGCGGGCTGATGCCAAACCCGAAAACCGGCACAGTCACCTTTGACGTCGCGGAAGCGGTGAAGGAGGTCAAAGCGGGTCGCATCGACTTCCGTGTGGACCGCTATGGCATTGTCCATGTCGGCGTCGGCAAATCCTCCTTCGGGACCGAGCAGCTCCGGGAAAATGTCAACGAGGTGCTGAGGACGATTGTCAGGATGCGCCCGGCGTCGGTAAAGGGAACCTACGTCCAGAAGATCACGGTGTCCTCGACGATGAGCCCGGGTGTCAAGATCGATCGAGTGAATGCACTGAACGCGTTGAAGTAGACGGACCGGTTCCGCGAACGATTTCCGCGGACGCAGCGAGGAAAGAACGATGGGTGCCATCGAAGCGAAAGCGAACCCGGCGAAGAAAGAGGCGGTTGCCGTACTCGAAGAAAAAATCGGCCGTGCCCAGGGGATGTATTTCACCGATTTCAGCGGCTTGAATGTGGCGCAGATTAATGAACTGCGCGGAAAATTCTTCGAAACCGGGAACAGCGAATTTGTCGTCGCCAAGAACACACTGATCAACATCGCCCTGCACAACAAGGGGATCGATGTGATCTCCGCCGGTCTCCTGGAGGGACCGACGGCGGTTGCCATCGGGTACGAAGATCCGGTGGTGCCGGCGAAAGTGGTCGCGGAGTTCGCGAAGAAAAACGAGAAGAAAAAGCCGCAATTCAAGGGCGGCTTCGTCGATGGGGAATTCTACGACAAGGAAAAGGTGAAGGTGATCACGGAGCTCCCGTCGATCGAGCTGATCTACGCTACGATCATTGGAAGCATCCAGGCGCCACTTTCCGGTTTTGTAAATGTGTTGCATGAGATTTTACGGAGTTTTGTCGGCGTCATCGACGCGATCATCCAGAAGAAACAGGCTGCGGGCGAAGAGTAAACGCCCGGGCACGGCCTCCGGGCCGAGCCAGAGATATCGAACACAACATGGTAACTGCCGTATTTGGAGGTCCAGGTGGAACAGCTGATTGAAACCATCAAGAACATGAAAGTCCTTGAACTCGTCGAGCTGAAGAAAGCCCTTGAGGAGGAGTTCGGGGTCACTGCAGCGGCTCCCGTAGCGATGGCGGCCGCCGCCCCGGCGAACGGTGGCGAAACTGCAGCCGCCGAGGAGAAGGATTCCTTCGACGTCGTGCTCAAGGACGGTGGCGCTTCCAAGATTCAGGTGATCAAGGTTGTCCGTCAAATCACGGGTCTCGGCCTTAAAGAGGCCAAGGATCTCGTTGACGGCGCTCCGAAGCCGATCAAGGAAGGCGTGTTGAAGGACGAAGCCGAAGAGATCAAGAAGAAGGTCGAGGAAGTCGGCGGCGCCGTGGAGTTGAAGTAGGTTGGCCCCGTGCGGCAGATCCGATCACTGCGCAGTGCCCGGCGGACCGCCCGCGAGGGAGGGCTCCGCTTTTTGGTGTCTTAACCACATGCAGATACCCAGGAGGCTTCTGTGACAAGAAAGAATCCGATTCAGCGTCACAGTTTCGCCAAGATCGACGTACCGCTCGATATTCCGGACCTGCTCGAAGTTCAGCTCAGGTCCTTCGAGGATTTCCTGCAGGTCAGCGTTGCTCCCGAATCGCGGGAGAACAAGGGCCTGGAAGCGGTGTTCCGCGGGGTTTTCCCCATCGTGGACAACCGCGAGGAGCACATCCTCGAGTACGTCGACTACTATATCGAGGCTCCCAAGTACTCTGTCGAGGAGTGCAAGGAGCGCGGAGTCAGTTTCACGGTCCCGCTTAAGGCGCGCCTGCGCCTTTCCAGCAGAACTGAGGGCGAGGAGTCAGACGGATTCGATCAGACGATCGAGTCGGACGTCTACCTCGGCAACCTGCCGATGATGACCGAAACCGGCACCTTCATTATCAACGGCGCCGAACGTGTCATCGTCAGCCAGCTGCACCGCAGCCCCGGTGTCTTCTTCAGCGACTCGATTCACCCGAACGGAACGACGATCTACTCCGCGCGAATCATTCCTTTCCGCGGAAGCTGGATCGAGTTCACGACGGACATCAACAACGCCGTGTTCGTCTACATCGACCGCAGAAAGAAATTCCCGGTCACAACGTTCCTGCGATCCATCGGGTACGGCACCGATGGCGAGATCCTCGAACTCTTCGGTTTTGCCGAGGAGATTCCGCTCAGCCGCAAGGAAATCGAGTCCTATTACGGACGTCCTCTGCTCAACGACTACGTGGACGAGGAAACCGGCGAAATCGTCGGCGAAAAAGGCGCGGATTTTGACGAGGAAGTGCTAAAGCGCTTGCGGCGCGCAAAGGTGAAGCGCATTCACCTGATCAAGCAACTCCGCGGGCGTGACGCCGAAAACAGTCTCGAAATCCTGCAGAACACCCTCGAGAAGGACAAAACGTCCAGCGAGGAAGAGGCGCTGACACACATCTACCACGAGATGCGCAACGGCGAGCCGCCGGATGTGGAAACGGCCCGCAAGCTGTTGCAACGGATGTTTTTCGACGAGAAGCGCTACGACCTCGGCGCCGTCGGCCGCTACCGTATCGACGTGAAACTCGACTTGCAGATTCCGGATGAAACGACCGTTTTGACCAGCGATGATGTGGTCGCCATCGTCAAATACGTGCTCGACCTGAAAAACGGCAGGCGCGCCACGGACGACATCGATCACCTCGGCAACCGCCGCGTCCGGACGGTGGGCGAGCAGCTTGCGAACCAGTTCAGTGTGGCGTTCAGCCGCATGGCGCGCACCATCAAGGAGCGCATGAATGTCCGCGACAGCGAAAAGCTTCAGCCGCAGGACCTGGTCAACGTCCGGACGATTAGCAGCGTGATCAACACTTTCTTTGGAACCAACCAGCTTTCGCAGTTCATGGATCAGGTCAACCCGCTGACTGAGCTGACCCACAAGCGCCGTCTGAGCGCGCTCGGACCCGGCGGCCTGACCCGGGAGCGCGCCGGCTTCGAGGTGCGGGACGTGCACTACACGCACTACGGCCGCCTCTGCCCGATTGAAACCCCGGAAGGGCCGAACATCGGCCTCATCAGTTCGCTGACGACTTACGCCCGATTCAACGATCTGGGCTTCATCGAAACGCCGTACCGCGTCGTCAAGAACGGCAAGGTGACGAAGCAGATCCGTTACCTGTCCGCCGACGAGGAGGACAAGTACGTGATCGCGCAGGCGAATGCTCCGCTCGATGAGGACGGCAGTTTCAAGAATGAACGCGTCAAGTGCCGGTACCGGGCAGAGTACCCGGTGATGACGCCGGACAAGATCGATTACATGGATGTTGCGCCGACGCAGATCGTCTCGCTTGCCGCCTCCCTGATTCCGTTCCTCGAGCACGACGACGCCAACCGTGCGCTGATGGGTTCGAACATGCAGCGCCAGGCCGTCCCGTTGCTTGTGCCGGAAGTCCCGATTGTCGGAACCGGGATGGAGGAGCGCGCCGCCCGCGACAGCCGCGCCGTTGTCGTCGCGGAGGAAGACGGGGATGTCGTCTACGTCGACGCGGAAAAGATTGTCGTTAAGAACCGTCGCAGGGGCATCTCGAAGGACCGGCAGGAGGATTTGCCGGCAAGCCACATGACGTACAAGATGAAAAAGTTCGTCCGTACCAATCAGGATACCTGCATCAACCAGCGCCCGCTGGTCCAGGAGGGCCAGTTTATTCGCGCCGGGCAGGTGATTGCGGACGGACCGTCCACCGATCTCGGTGAACTCGCCCTTGGCCGCAATGTCCTCGTGGCGTTCATGCCCTGGCACGGATTCAACTTCGAGGACGCGGTGATCATTTCCGAACGCATCGTTCGGGATGATGTCTTCACCTCGATCCGCATCGAGGAGTTTGAACTTCAGGTTCGCGAGACGAAGCGCGGTAAGGAAGAGCTGACCCGTGAAATCCCGAACGTCTCGGAAGAGGCGACGAAGGATCTCGATGAAAACGGCATCGTTCGCATCGGCGCCATCATCAACCCGGGCGACATCCTCGTCGGCAAGGTGACGCCGAAAGGTGAAACGGACCTCACGCCTGAGGACAAGCTGCTGAAGGCGATTTTCGGAGATAAGGCCGGCGATGTCAAGGACGCGTCCCTGAAGGCGCACCCGGGGATGTACGGCATCGTGATTGATACAAAACTCTTCAGCCGCAAGACCAAGGACGCGGAAACGCGTAAGCGCGACAAGGAACGCCTCACCCAGCTTGAGGAGGACGGCGAGCGGGAGATTCGCCAGCTTCGTAAGAACGCCATCCTCAATCTCAAGAACGTTCTGCTCGGTCGCGCCACCAAGGAAATTCACTCCGTCGAAGACGATTCGGTGTTGGTCCCCAAGGGCAAGTCCTACTCGGATGATCTGCTCGACAAGCTGGACCTGGATCAACTCCCGGACGACGCGGCGTGGACCCGGGACGAGGAAACGAACCTGCTGGCGAACTACGCGATCAGCGAGTACCGTCAGGCGGCGGACGAGGCCGAGACGAAGAAATCCAGCGAACTGCACAAGATCCAGGTGGGCGATGAGTTGCCCAGCGGCATCCTTCAGCTCGCCAAGGTCTACATCGCGCAGCGCCGCAAGCTTTCCGTCGGGGACAAGATGGCCGGACGTCATGGCAACAAGGGCGTCGTCGGCAAGATCGTCCCGATGGAGGACATGCCGTTCCTCGATGATGGCACCCCGGTGGATATCATTCTCAATCCGCTCGGCGTGCCGTCGCGTATGAACATCGGCCAGATTTTCGAAACCGTGCTTGGGTGGGCGGGCGAGAAGCTGGGCAAGCATTACGCGACTCCGGTGTTCGACGGCGCAAGTTTTGAAGATGTGCAGGCCGAGTTGAAAGAGGCCAGCCTGCCCGAAGATGGCCAGGTGCAGCTGTTCGACGGCCGCAGCGGAGAACCGTTCGACCAGATGACGACGGTAGGGCAGATCTACATGCTCAAACTGTCACACCTCGTCGATGACAAGATTCACGCCCGTTCCATCGGCCCCTACAGTTTAATCACTCAGCAGCCGCTGGGCGGGAAGGCGCAGTTCGGAGGCCAGCGTTTCGGCGAGATGGAAGTCTGGGCGCTGGAGGCGTACGGTGCGGCTCACCTGCTGCAGGAAATGCTCACGGTGAAGTCGGATGACGTGGCCGGTCGCGCACGCACCTACGAAGCTATTGTCAAGGGGGAGAACCTGCCGCCCCCGGGAGTGCCGGAATCCTTCAACGTTCTGATTAACGAGTTGATGGGTCTGTCGCTGGACGTCAAGCTGGACTGATGGCGTCCCAGGTGCGGTTCACTCCGCACGGATAAAGGCAGGGATCGCGGCGCCGGCCAACCGGCCGGGCCGCCCTGGATAGCATTCAAGGAGGGTTGCCGTGTTCGCACCCAACCGCACTCCGGAACAAGATCCGAAGTCGATCTCGAAGATCACGATCAATGTGGCAAGTCCGGAAATGATTCTCGCCCGCAGTTATGGCGAGGTGACCAAGCCCGAGACGATCAACTACCGGAGTTACAAGCCTGAGAATGAGGGCCTCTTCTCCGAAAAGATCTTCGGGCCGACCAAGGACTGGGAATGCCACTGCGGAAAGTACCGGGGCATCCGGTACAAGGGCATCATCTGCGACCGTTGCGGCGTTGAGGTAACTCGCAAGGATGTCCGCCGCAAGCGTATGGGCCACATCAAACTGGCCGTGCCCGTCGTGCACATCTGGTTCTTCAAGTCGCTGCCGTCCAAGATCGGCTACCTGCTCGGTCTGACGGTGCGCGAGCTCGAGCGGGTGATCTATTACGAGAATTACGTGATCCTGCAGCCGGGAAACTCCGGCCGGAAGGAGCTCGAACTGATCACCGAGGCCGAGTATCTCGAACTGCTGCGTGAATTCGGTTCGGCCAATGTTCAGCTCGAGGAGGACAGCGAGGAGCGTTTTATCGCCAAAACCGGCGGTGAGGCGGTCCGCGATCTGCTCAAAAGCATCGAAATCGAGAAACTTGCGGCGGAGCTTCGCAGGAAAGTCCGCACCGAGACCAGTGTGCAGCGCCGCCAGGATGCGATCAAGCGCTTGCGCGTGGTCGAGGCGTTCCGTGAATCGACCAGTAAGGACATGATTCGTCCCGAGTGGATGGTGCTCTCTGTCGTGCCGGTGATCCCGCCGGACCTCCGCCCGCTGGTGCCGCTCGAGGGTGGCCGTTTCGCGACCAGCGATCTCAACGACCTCTACCGCCGCGTCATCATCCGCAACAATCGCCTCAAGCGCCTGATCGAGATCAAGGCGCCGGAAGTCATTCTACGCAACGAAAAGCGGATGCTGCAGGAGGCGGTCGACAGCCTCTACGACAACGGCCGCAAGAGCGTCGCGGTGCGCAGCGATGGCAACCGCCCGCTGAAATCGCTCTCGGACAACCTTAAAGGCAAGCAGGGCCGTTTCCGCCAGAACCTGCTCGGCAAGCGTGTCGATTATTCCGGCCGCAGCGTGATTGTGGTCGGTCCCGAGCTGAAACTGCACGAATGCGGGCTGCCGAAGGATATGGCGATCGAGCTGTTCAAGCCGTTTGTCATCCGCAAGCTGATCGAGCAGGAGTACGCAAAAACGGTCAAGTCCGCAAAGCGCATGGTCGAGCGCCGAGACGAAGTCGTGTGGGGCATCCTCGAGGAAATCATAGAGAACCACCCCGTGCTGCTCAACCGCGCTCCGACATTGCACCGGCTTGGCATCCAGGCGTTCCAGCCGCTGCTGATTGAAGGCAAGGCGATCCGACTGCACCCCCTGGTCTGCGCGGCGTTCAACGCAGACTTTGACGGCGACCAGATGGCTGTGCACGTGCCGCTCAGCTACGAGGCGCAGCTTGAGGCCCGCCTGCTGATGCTTGCGGCGCAGAACATCCTGCACCCCGCCAGTGGCCGCCCGATCACAGTCCCCTCGCAGGACATGGTGCTCGGATGCTACTACATGACAAAAATCCAGCCCGGAGCACAGGGTGAGGGAATGTTTTTCGCCAGCCGGGACGAGGTGATCGTCGCGCACAACCACGGCAAGGTGGGTCTGCACGCACGGGTCCATGTGCGCATCGACGACCATTACGTGGGCACTACGGCGGGGCGGGTGCTGTTCAACCAGATCGTGCCCGAGGACGTACGCAAGGAGACGTTCTACAACGAGCTGCTGACCAAAAAGCGGCTCGAGGAAATCATCGCGGATTGCCATCGACGAGTCGGCAACGCCGAGACGGCGGCCTTCCTTGACAACCTGAAGAACCTCGGGTTCGGTTATTCGACGCGCGGTGGCCTTTCGGTGGGACTCGGCGACGTTCACATCCCCGAGGACAAGAAAGGCGTCATCGAGCGTTCGCAGAAGAGGGTGGATGAGATCCAGGAGCAGTACGAGATGGGCATCATCACCGACGGCGAACGCTACAATCAGGTAATCGATGTCTGGACGCACACGACCAGCGAAATCGCGGAGATGATGTTCCGCGACATGAAGAGCGATCGAAACGGCTTCAACCCGATCTTCATGATGGCCGACTCCGGCGCTCGTGGCTCGAAGGACCAAATCCGTCAGCTCGCCGGGATGCGTGGCTTGATGGCGAAACCCCAGAAAACGATGACCGGCGGCAAGGGCGAGATTATCGAATCGCCGATCACCGCGAACTTCAAGGAAGGCCTTAGCGTGCTCGAGTACTTCATCTCCACGCACGGCGCACGCAAGGGCCTGGCCGACACCGCGTTGAAAACGGCCGACGCCGGCTACCTTACCCGGAGGCTGGTGGATGTCGCGCAGGATGTGATTGTCACCGAGTACGATTGCCATACGGTCCGGGGCATTACGGTGGAGGCCCAGAAAGAGGGCGAAGATGTAACCGAGCAGTTGTACGAGCGCATCCTCGGCCGTGTCACCGCCGAAGAGGTGTACAACGAGGTCAACGGCGAAAAGGTGCTCGACCGCAACGTGTTGATCGGGAACGCGGAGGCGCAGCTGATCGCCGAGTCCGGCATCGACAAGGTGTTGATCCGCTCCGTGCTGACGTGCGAAACGGAAAACGGTGTCTGCGCGCGCTGCTACGGCATCAATTTGACAAACGGCATGGAAGTGGACGCGGGCGAGGCGGTCGGGGTGATCGCCGCCCAGTCCATCGGCGAACCGGGCACTCAATTGACCCTCAGAACCTTCCACATCGGCGGCACAGCCTCGCTGATTGCCTCTGAGTCACAGGTCAAGGCCAAGAGCGACGGCACGGTGGTGTTCGAAAACATCCACACTCTCAGCCAGAAGGTGAAAAAAGGTGAGCCCGGAGAAGTCAACGGAAACCGCCTGATCACCATCCGCCGTAATGGCCTGGTCAAGCTGGTTGATGAAAACAACCGAATCGTCGCCAAGTACAGCGTTCCGTACGGTGCCGTGCTGATGTGTCGCGACGAGCAGGAGGTCAAGCAAGGGGACGTGCTGTTCGAGTGGGACGCTCACTCCAGCTCGATTCTGGCGACTGAGTCCGGTAAGGTTAAGTTCCACGATATCAAGACCGGAACGACCGTCCGCGAGCAAGTGGACGACATCACCGGCATGAAGCAGCGGGTGATTATCGAGGTCCCCGGTCAGCGCAAGTTGAACCCGTCGATTATCATCGAGGGGGGCGACGGAAAGAAGGGCACGTTCATCCTGCCCACCGGCTGCCACCTCGTCGTCGAGGAGGGTGATGAGGTCCAGGCGGGCGATCCGTTGGCGAAAATCCCACGTGAGGCTTTGAAAACCAAAGACATCACCGGTGGTCTTCCCCGTGTCGCCGAGCTTTTCGAGGCGCGCCGCCCCAAAGACCCCGCAGTCGTCTCGGAAGTCGATGGAACTGTTCGACTTGGCAAGCTGAAACGCGGGTATCGCGAGATCAAGATCATCACCCCGGACGAAAAGGAGTTTGAGTACCAGATTCCTTACGGAAAGCACATTCTCGTCCACGAAAACGAGTTCATCAAGGCTGGTGAACCGCTCTGCGAAGGCGCCGTTTCGCCCCAGGACATCCTCGCGGTGCTCGGTCCGGCGCAGGTGCAGGAATACCTTGTCAACGAGATCCAGAAGGTTTACCGGCTTCAGGGCGTGCGCATCAACGACAAGCACATCGAAGTGATTGTGCGCCAGATGATGCAGCGCGTCAAGGTCGAGGAACCCGGCGACACGCGGTTCCTCGAGGGTGATCAGGTCAGCATTTTCACGCTGAATCGCGCCAACCGCGACATCCAGGGCAAGGTGGTGGTCGAATCTGTTGGCGACAGCCGCTTCTATGAGGAGCAACTCGCTGATCGTGCTGAGTTTAACCGTGAGGTTCGGCGTCTCCAGAAGAACGACCTGCAGGCCCCGACAAGCCGCCCCGCGAAACCGGCATTGTACCAGCCGTTGCTGCTCGGGATCACACAGGCGTCACTCTCTACGGAATCGTGGCTGTCCGCCGCTTCCTTCCAGGAAACCACCCGTGTGTTGCCGGAAGCTGCCATCGAGCGCAAGACCGATGAGCTGCGCGGGCTCAAGGAAAACATGATCATGGGTCACATGATTCCCGCGGGAACCGGCCTGAAACGCTACTTCGAACTTGACGTTATCAACCGCGAGGAAGAGGAGCGGAAGCGGATTGAGGCGGAAGACCAGGCATGGCTCACCGAGGAGGCTGAACGTGCCCGGAAAGAGGCCGAGGAATTCGCCCTCGAAGAGACGAGCCATTATGTCGAAGAGGAGGTATCCGGAGACGCTGAAAGCGAAGGCTCCGCGGACTCTGAGGAGTCCTGAAAGTGTTGACTCCGGGGGAGTTTTATCCTATACTTCCCGGGCTTCAAAGACATCCTGCTGAACTAAAATTCCGGGGTGTGAACGCTGTCGGTCCCCAATCCCTGCCCGGCAGATGATTCGCGAACTCGGATGCAGGAACAGAAGAGTTTGGGGATGACCGTAGCGAGCGGTGCGGGGAGTGCCGCTCGTTGCTGTTTGCCTCCTTTCAAAGGCAGGTAGACCCCACGGAAACATTGGTTTAGGGGCGCTTTGAAAGGGGGCCAAATCATGGAATGGAGCGGTTTGAAACGGCCGGGTTCCAATTCCGGATTCGGCTGTTGAGGATCCACCGCGGAGCGTTCTTGACGCGGTTCGATCGAGCAAAAGGTGGGGTGCTTGCGGCGAGGCTGCATCGCCCGACGTCGTAGCTGATGGAGACGTAATGCCGACGGTAAACCAGCTGGTCCGCAAGGGCCGTGCGAAGCAGGTCAAGAAAACGAGTGCTCCGGCGTTGCAGAATTGCCCGCAACGGCGTGGCGTCTGCACGCGTGTGTACACCACAACTCCGAAGAAGCCGAACTCGGCGCTTCGCAAGGTGGCGCGTGTGCGCCTCTCGAATGGAATCGAGGTGACGGCGTACATCCCGGGCGAGGGGCACAATCTGCAGGAACACTCGATTGTGCTGATTCGCGGCGGCCGTGTAAAGGACTTGCCGGGCGTGCGCTATCACATCATCCGCGGCACCCTGGACGCCGCGGGGGTGGCGGACCGCAACCAAAGCCGCAGCAAGTACGGAACAAAACGGGCGAAGAAGTAACGTCGCCGGTCCCGGAGCGACGGGACGGCAGCGATTGAGGAACGAACGATATGGCCAGGCGGAAACGCGCAGTCAGGCGGGAGATTCTTCCCGATCCGAAATACAACTCGATCAAGGTTGCCAAATTCATCAACAACCTGATGGAGCGGGGAAAGAAGTCGGTCGCGGAAGGCGTTGTGTACAAGGCCATCGAAATTATGGACGAAAAGTCCAAGGGACAGGGTGTTGCGACGTTTGAGAAGGCGCTGCGCAACGCTCAGCCGATGGTCGAGGTCAAATCCCGCCGTGTCGGCGGCAGCACGTACCAGGTTCCCGTGGAGGTGCGCCAGGACCGCGGACAGGCGTTGGCGACCCGCTGGCTGATCACGTTTTCGAAGGCGCGTCCGGGGCGCAACATGGCGGAGAAGCTCGCCGCTGAGATGTTGGCGTGTGCGAACGGCGAAGGTTCGACGATTAAAAAGAAAGAAGATACTCATAAGATGGCGGAGGCGAACAAAGCCTTCGCGCACTTCCGCTGGTAAGCAGCGGCACGGCGCCGCGGCTTCCCGGCTAAGTAACGGATGGGGAAGAGCGGCGGCCGTGAGTTCGGTTTCGGCTCTTTCTCAAGCGAAAGCGGAACGAAAGGTACCGGGGTGGCCCCGGGATGACGGCAGACGAGCATGGCGAACGGAAAGAACAAGAAAAACTCGGTCGATGAACGGCGCTGGCCGATGCACAAGATCCGCAATTTCGGGATCATGGCTCACATCGACGCGGGCAAAACGACGACCACGGAACGCATCCTGTACTACACAGGCCGCCTTCACCGAATGGGTGAGGTGCATGACGGCGCAGCAACCACCGATTGGATGGAACAGGAAAAAGAGCGCGGCATCACCATCACGTCGGCGTCCATCACTACCGAGTGGAACGATCACCGGTTGACGTTGATTGACACTCCGGGCCACGTCGACTTCACCGCCGAGGTGGAGCGTTCGCTGCGCGTGCTCGACGGAGCTGTGGCGCTGTTCTGCGCGGTGGGTGGCGTTGAACCCCAATCGGAGACGGTCTGGCGGCAGGCGGACAAGTACGGTGTTCCCCGTATCGGCTACATCAACAAGATGGACCGAGTCGGCGCCGACTTCTACCGTGCCGTAGACATGATCCGTGACCGCTTCGGGACGACTCCGATCCCCGTGCAGATCCCGATGGGCCAGGGCGAAATGTTCAACGGCCTCCTGGACCTGATCACGAACCAGGCAATCTGGTACCACGAGGACACGAACGGCCTGAAATTCGACGAGGGCGAGATTCCGCCCGACCTCAGGGAAATGGCCCACGAGTGGCGCGAGAAAATGCTGGAATCCATCAGTGACTATGACGACGGGCTGATGGAGATGTTCCTCGACGGCAAGGAAATCCCCGACGACAAAATCCGCGCTGCGCTTCGCAGAGCGACGATCGACCTGAAGATTGTCCCGATTCTGTGTGGCAGTTCCTACAAGAACAAGGGTGTGCAGCGTCTCCTCGACGCGATTGTGCATTACCTGCCGAGCCCGCTTGAAATCGGCCCCGTGCATGGAATTCAGCCACACACGGAAAACAAGATCAGCCGTCCCCAGAACGACAATGAGCCATTCGCCGCGCTGGCCTTCAAGATCGTGACCGATCCGTATGTTGGCCGCCTCACCTATATCCGCGTCTATTCGGGCGTGCTGCACACGGGCGATATGGTGGTCAACCAGCGAACTGGAAGGAAAGAGCGGATTGGCCGTATTCTTGAGATGTTTGCGAACAAGCGCGAAGAGCGGGACGTTGTTTTCAGCGGCGGTATTGTCGCGCTCGTCGGCATGAAGGACGTGCGCACCGGCGACACTCTCTCGGACATCAGCCATCCCATCCTTCTCGAGTCGTTGAAGTTCCCCACCCCGGTCATCACCCGCGCGATTGAGCCCAGGACCAAGGCCGACCAGGACCAACTGGTTAACAGTCTGCTCAAGCTTGCGGAAGAGGATCCGACCTTCATGGTTCGGTACGACGAGGAGGCGGGCCAGACGCAAATCAGCGGCATGGGCGAGCTTCACCTGGAAATCCTGATCGACCGCCTGATGCGGGAATTCCAGGTTCAGGCCAATGTGGGCAACCCCCAGGTGGCCTACAAGGAAAGCCTTGGCAAAGCGGCCAAGGGCGAAGGCCGTTTTGTCCGCCAGTCCGGCGGGCATGGACAGTATGGACACGCGATTATCGAGGTAGAGCCGCTTCCCCAGGGGTCGGGCTACGTTTTCGAGGACAAAATCGTCGGCGGAAAGATCCCGAAAGAGTACATCCCCGCGGTTCGGCTGGGAATTCAGGATGCCCTCGGATCGGGAGTGTTGGCGGGCTACCCGATGGATGATGTGAAGGTCCGGCTCGTGGACGGCAGTTATCACGAGGTTGACTCCAGCGAGATGGCCTTCCGCGTCGCGGGCAGCATGGCGATCAAGGACGCCGCCCAGAAGGCGGATCCTTACATCACCGAGCCGATCATGAAGCTCGAGGTGGTGACCCCCGAGGAGTACGTGGGGGACGTGATGGGGAACCTGTCCAGCAGGCGTGCGAAAATTCATGGCATTGCCCCGCGCCGCGACGCTCAAGTCGTGCGTGCGGATGTTCCGCTTTCGGAAATGTTTGGATACGCGACGGAACTGCGGTCGATGACCCAGGGGCGGGCGTTGTTTACGATGGAGTTTGACCATTATCTGCGCGTCCCGCAGAGCGTGCAGGAAGAGGTGGTCAAAAAGGTTCGCGGTTATTAAGGGAACCCAGCAAGAGGGTTGAATCATGTCGAAGGCGAAGTTTGAGCGGACGAAGCCGCACGTGAACATCGGTACGATCGGTCACGTGGACCACGGGAAGACGACGTTGACCGCGGCGATCACGTTGGTGTTGTCGAAGTCGGGCGGGGCGGAGTTCCGTTCGTTTGATTCGATCGACAACGCGCCGGAGGAGCGAGAGCGTGGTATCACGATAGCGACGGCGCACGTGGAGTACGAGACGTCGCATCGTCACTACGCGCACGTGGACTGTCCGGGTCACGCGGACTACGTGAAGAACATGATCACGGGTGCGGCGCAGATGGACGGAGCGATCGTGGTGGTGAGTGCGGCGGACGGTCCGATGCCGCAGACGCGAGAGCACATTTTGCTTGCGCGTCAGGTGAACGTTCCGGCGCTTGTGGTGTACATGAACAAGTGCGACATGGTGGACGATCCGGAGCTGTTGGACCTTGTGGAGCTCGAGATGCGTGAGTTGTTGAACGAGTACGAGTTCCCTGGGGACGAGATTCCGATCATCCGTGGGAGCGCGCTGGAGGCGTTGAACAACCCGGACGACGCGGAGAAGACGAAGTCGATCTTCGAGTTGATGGAGGCGGTGGACAGCTACGTGCCGGAGCCGAAGCGTGCGACGGACAAGCCGTTTTTGATGCCTGTGGAGGACGTGTTTTCGATCACGGGCCGTGGCACGGTGGCGACGGGCCGTATCGAGCAGGGGGTGGTGAAGGTTGGCGAAGAGGTTGAGATGGTGGGCCTCGGTGCGAGCCGTAAGACGGTTGTGACGGGTGTGGAGATGTTCCGCAAGCTGCTCGACGAGGGCCAGGCGGGTGACAACGCGGGCCTGTTGCTTCGGGGCGTGGACAAGGACGAGATCGAGCGTGGGATGGTGTTGGCGAAGCCGGGGAGCATCACGCCGCACACGAAGTTCGAGGCGGAGGTGTACGTCTTGAGCAAGGACGAGGGTGGCCGTCACACGCCGTTTTTCAAGGGATACCGTCCGCAGTTCTACTTCCGGACGACGGACGTGACAGGGTCGATCGAGCTTCCGGAAGGCGTGGAGATGGTGATGCCGGGCGACAAGGTGAACATGGCGGTGGAGTTGATCAGCCCGATCGCGATGGACGAGCAGCTTCGCTTCGCGATCCGCGAGGGCGGCCGCACCGTCGGCGCCGGCGTCGTTACAAAGATCGAAAAGTAGCCTTTGCTGTGAAGGTTTCCCGGCGCAGCGGGCTGCATCGGCCGCGTCGCACCGGGATGGATAAAGAATCGAGTTACCGGAGGTCCACGTGGCCGGGCAGAATATCCGGATACGCTTGAAAGCGTATGACCACAACCTGCTGGACAAATCGACCCAGAAGATCATTCAGACTGCCCGGAGTACGGGGGCGGTGATCAGCGGGCCGATTCCGTTGCCTACGCGGCGCACGTTCTACACGGTGCTGCGCGGGCCGCATGTTGACAAAAAGTCCCGTGAGCAGTTCGAGACCCGGGTGCACAAGCGTCTCATCGACATCCTTAACTCGACGTCGAAGACGATCGATGCCCTGATGAAGCTCGAGTTGCCCGCCGGCGTGGACATTGAGATCAAGACCTGAAAGGGACCTGACGATGTCGGATGGACTGTTGGGTCGCAAGATCGGGATGACCAGTGTCTACCGCGAGGGAATGCAGATTCCTGTCACGGTGATCGAGGTCGTGCCGAACCCGGTGGTGCAGGTGAAATCGGCGGAAGGGCAGGATGGGTACGACGCCCTGCAGCTCGCCTACGGTGCGAAGTCGCTGCGCCAGGTGAACAAGCCGCTCTCCGGCCACTATAAACGCGCGGGGGTCAATCCCCATCGCGTCCTGCGCGAGTTCCGCGGAATGGCCGCGCGCGACGCGGGAAGCGAGATCCACGTCGAGGAGATTTTCGCGGAAGGCGACCGGGTCAGCGTGCGCGGAACGAGCAAGGGCCGTGGGTTTGCGGGGGTGATCAAGCGCCACAATTTCCATGGCCACAAGGGTTCGCACGGCACTCATGAATCTTTCCGCGGGCCCGGGTCAATCGGTTCGACCACCTCGCCCGGCCGTGTCTGGCTGGGCCAGCGGTTGCCCGGACAGTACGGTAATGCGAAAGTGTCGGTGAAGAACCTGGAAGTGATTGAAGTGGTGACCGACAAGAATCTGCTGCTCGTCAAAGGTGCGGTGCCGGGAGCCCGGAATTCGATTGTCGAGCTGCATAAGATTTCAGGTGAACGATGAAGCTGCCTGTGTACAGCCGCGAGGGCAAGCCGACGGGCGCCAAGGCGGAATTGGATGCTTCGGTGTTCGGCATTGAGCCCAACGAGCACGCCATGTGGCTGGCGGTAAAGGTGCAGCGCGCCCGGATGCGTCAGGGCACCCACGCTTCGAAGAACCGAAAACTGGTCTCGGGCGGTGGCAAGAAACCCTGGCGTCAGAAAGGTCGTGGCACGGCGCGCGCGGGTTCGACGCGCAGCCCGATCTGGCGCCATGGAGGCACCATTTTCGGCCCGCAGCCGCATCCCTACGTGATGAGGATGCCGCTGAAGATGAACCGCTTGGCCCGCCGCAGCGCTTTTTCGGCGAGGGCCGCGGAAGAGGCCGTGCGCGTCGTCGAGGATTTCAATTTTGAAAGTCCGAAAACCAAGGAAGTCGTCGCGCTGCTCGCGTCGCTCGAACTGCAGGACCAGAAAGTGTTGATCCTGACAAAAGAGTACGACGTCAACCTGGTGAAAAGCGCCCGCAACCTGGAACGTTGCGCGGTGCAGGTGGGTGTGCAGGCGTCGACCTATGATCTGTTGAACAGCCGGGTGCTCGTGATCCAGCAGGGCGCCCTGAACGCCATCTCCGAGGTGCTAGGTGGAAAGCGCGCGTCTGAGAAAGCTGCTTAAGCGGCCGCTGATGACCGAAAAGGCCGTGCGGATGACCGAAAGGCTGAATACCTACGCCTTCGAGGTGCCGCGCGACGCGAACAAGGTCGAGATCAAGCGGGCGGTGGAGACGATCTTCGAAGTGAAGGTCGAGGGGGTCCGGACGACGAGCGTCCGGGGCAAACTCAAACGGATGGGCCGCTTCGCCGGCTACCGTGCCGCTCGCAAGAAGGCCTTTGTGACTTTGGCCGAGGGACAGAAACTCGAATTGTTCGAAAACGTCTAGCGTTCGCCCGCCGCGCAAGCCGCGAACGGCGGACGGCGATGTCAGTGACACCGCCGCGAGGGAACCATGTTGAAGAAATACAATCCGGTAACACCGGGACAACGTTTCCGCACAAACCTTGACAAGTCCGAACTGAGCAAGGTTCAACCGGAGAAAAGCCTTCTCGAACCTCTGTCCAAGAGTGGCGGCCGGAACAACTTCGGCCGTGTCACCATCTGGCAGCGGGGGGGCGGTCACAAGCGGAAGTACCGTCGCATCGACTTCCACCGTGACAAATTCGGTGTGCCGGCGCAGGTCGCCACAATCGAGTACGATCCCAACCGCAGCGCGAACATCGCACTGCTCGTCTACGCGGATGGGGAAAAGCGGTATATCCTCTCGCCGAAGGGTTTGAAGGTGGGAGACCAGTTGGCCAGCGGGCGCGAGCAGGTCGAGATTCGGGCCGGAAACGCGATGCCCCTCGAATTCATACCGCTGGGCACGGAAGTGCACAATGTCGAGATGCAGCCGGGACGAGGCGGCCAGTTGGCGCGCAGCGCGGGAGCCAGCGTTCGATTGATGGCCCGCGATGCGGGGATGGCTGTGCTCAAGTTGCCGAGCGGAGAGATGCGCCAGGTGCCCCAGGGGTGCCTCGCGACAATCGGTTCGGTGGGCAACGAGCAGCACGAAAACCAGTCCTTCGGCAAGGCGGGAAAGAGCCGCTGGTTGGGTCGCCGCCCGCATGTCCGCGGCGTGGTCATGAACCCGGTGGATCACCCCATGGGCGGCGGCGAAGGACGCAGTTCCGGAGGACGGCACCCCTGCACACCGTGGGGTAAGCCGACCAAGGGGTACAAGACCCGGGTCGGGACGAAGAAGTCAGACAAGTACATCATCAAACGGCGCAACCAGAAGTAAGGAACGGATAGAGGACGCTATGGCCCGGTCGATCAAAAAGGGACCGTTCATCGATGAGCACCTGATGAAGAAGATCCAGGTGGCTCAGCAGACGGGGGACAAGAAGGTCATCAAGACCTGGTCCCGCCGCAGCACCATCAGCCCGGAGTTCGTCGGTCTCACTCTGGCGGTGCACAACGGGCACAAGCATATCCCGGTGTTCGTGACGGAAAACATGGTCGGTCACAAGTTGGGTGAGTTCGCCCCGACCCGCACCTTCCGTAGCCACGCCGGGACCAGGAAGACGGAAAAGGCCGGCAAGATCAAGTAAGCGAGGGCGGATCGGAATGGAAGCGAAAGCGACAGCCCGTTACGTACGGATTGCGCCGCGCAAGGCGAGGCTGGTTGCGGATATGATCCGCGGGATGAAGGCCGGCCAGGCTCAGGGTGTGTTGACGCACAGTCCGAAGCGGGCCGCACACCACCTCGAAAAGCTGTTGCGCAGCGCGTTGACCAACCTGATGGGCCAGGAAGAGGCCAGAGGTGTCAACGTCAACGAAGCTGTGATCGCCGAGGTGCGGGTGGATGAGGGTCCTACCCTGCGCCGCTGGCGGGCGCGCGCCATGGGCCGCGCCACCAGGATCAACAAGCGTACCAGCCACATGACGCTGGTTGTCAGGACGTAGGCGCGGATCGAGCGAGGAAATCATGGGTCAGAAGGTTCATCCCATCGGGTTCCGGTTGAAGGTCAACAAAACGTGGTCCTCCAACTGGTTTGATGAAAAAAGCACGGCGGCCAAACTCCAGGAAGACCTGATGCTGCGTCGCTACCTCTCCAAGCGTCTGCAGAACGCTGGAGTGTCGCGCGTCGAGATCGAGCGCACGCCGAAGCTGGTGACGATCTCGATCCACACGGCGCGCCCCGGCATCGTGATCGGGCGAAAAGGCAGCGAGGTGGACAAGCTGAAGGCCGAATTGGCGCAGCTCACGGGCAAGGATGTTCAGTTGAACATCTTTGAAATCAAGCGCCCCGAAATCGAAGCCGCCCTCGTGGCGGAATCGATCGCGCACCAGCTCCGAGGCCGCGTGAGTTTCCGCCGGGCGATGAAGAAGGCGATTCAGGCGGCGATGAGGATGGGCGCGGAGGGCATTAAGGTGATGACCGCCGGGCGTCTCGGCGGCGCCGAAATGAGCCGCACCGAAATGTACAAGGAAGGCCGCATCCCGCTGCACACCCTGCGCGCCGACATCGATTACGCCCAGGACGTGGCGAAAACCACCTACGGCACGATCGGCGTCAAGGTGTGGATCTGCAAGGGCGAGATTCTGGGCAAGGGCCAGATGGGCGGAAACGCCACCAAGGCCAACTGACGACAACGCGCGCCGGAATGGATCCGGCGGAACGATAGCGCGAGAGTGGAAGCATGCTTGCACCCAAGCGAGTTAAACACCGCAAGGTTCAGAAAGGCCGGATGAGGGGTCTGTCCTACCGTGGGAACGAAGTCTCCTTCGGTGACTTTGGCATCATGACCCTGGAACCGGGCTGGATCACAGCGCGGCAGATCGAGGCGGCACGTGTGGCGATGACTCGCCACGTCAAACGCGGCGGCAAGGTCTGGATCCGGATTTTTCCGGACAAGCCGGTGACAAAAAAGCCCGCCGAGGTCCGGATGGGCAAGGGAAAGGGCACGCCTGAGTTCTGGGTGGCGGTGGTGCGCCCGGGGCGGGTGATGTTCGAACTCGGCGGTGTCGAGCCGGGTCTCGCTAAGGAAGCCCTGGAGCGGGCGATGCACAAACTGCCCGTGAGAACGAAAATCGTGACGCGTCTGGAAGGATAGCACAATGGCCCGGAACATCGAAGAGCTTCGCGGCCTTTCGCTGGACGAGTTGAAGGCCCGTTTGGCCGACGCGGAGGAGGAGCTGGCGAACCTGCGTTTTCAGAACGGCAGTGGCCAGCTTGAAAGCCCGATCCAGGTGCGCATTCAGCGCAAGGCGGTGTCGCGCATTCTTACCCTGATTCACGAGCGCGAGTTGGCGGAAGCCGGCGCTGCCGCGTCCCAGGGTGAGGCGTAAGGAGGATCTGTGAGCGAGCGTGGTCACAGGAAAACCGTCATGGGGACGGTGGTTTCCGACAAGATGGAAAAGACGGTGACGGTGGTCGTCGAGCGGCGGCTTCGTCACCCGTTGTACAGGAAATTCGTGACGAAATCTAAAAAGTACCATGCGCACGATGAGGCTAACGAGTGCCACACCGGCGATATGGTGCGGTTGATGGAAGCGCGCCCGATGTCGCGCAGCAAGCGCTGGCGGGTGATCGAGATCGTTAAGAAGGCCGTGTAAGCGGCGTTGATCCGTAGAGGGCATCATGATCCAGACAGAGACGCTGCTCAACGTCGCGGACAACACTGGCGCGAAGAAGGTTAAGTGCTTCCGCATTCTCGGCGGAACCCGGCACCATTACGCTTCGCTCGGTGACGTCATCGTCGTCAGTGTCAAATCCGCGATTCCGAACAGCGCCGTGAAAAAAGGCTCCGTGCAGACGGCGGTGGTCGTGCGCACCAAAAAGGCGGTCCGTCGCAAGGATGGCACCTACATCCGCTTCGACGACAACGCGGCAGTGATTCTTGACGAACGCCACGAACCGAAGGGCACGCGCATCTTCGGCCCGGTGGCCCGCGAGCTCCGCGAAAAGGAATACATGAAGATTGTCAGCCTGGCTCCGGAGGTTCTGTGATCCGGCGAAAGAAAACGGTCCCAAGGCACCAGCTCAAGGTGCGCAAGGGCGACGAAGTCGTGATCGTTGGCGGCAACGACCGCGGCAAGCATGGCAAGGTGCTCAAGGTTTTCCCCAGGGAAGATCGCGTGATCGTCGAGGGCGTGCATTTTATCAAACGCCACACGAAGCCGAACCAGAAAGTCCCCCAGGGCGGTATCGTGGAGCGCGAGGGCAAGATCCACGTTTCCAACGTGATGGTCATTGACCCCAAGTCGGGAAAACCGACCCGCATCGGTCACAAGATGGTCGAAGGCGAAGGCGGAAAGCAGCGCCGGGTCCGGGTGGCGAAAACCTCCGGCGAAACGCTCGGATAGAGGTGAGTTGTGGCGAAAAAAGAGAAAGAAACAGCCAAGGGCGCCGCGAAGGCCGGGAAGGGTAAAACCGCGGAGGCGGCTGAGGTCGCTCAGATGCCTGCGGATTATGAACCGCGCCTGCTGAAGCAATTCAAGGAGCAGATCGTCCCGTCGCTGATGAAACGGTTCGGCTTGAAGAACGTGCTGGAGGTGCCACGGCTGGAAAAGGTGATCCTCAACGTCGGCATTGGCGAAGCGCACCAGGACCAGAAGCTGTTGGACAGCGTGCTGGATGAACTTGCGACGATCACCGGCCAGAAGCCGATCGTCACCCGCGCGAAAAAGTCGATCAGCAACTTCAAGCTTCGCGCTGGAATGCAGGTGGGAGCCCGTGTCACCCTGCGCCGCTGGCAGATGTACGAATTCGTCGACAAGCTTTTCAACCTGGCGATCCCGCGTGTCCGTGACTTCCGTGGCCTGCCGGACAAGAGTTTCGACGGACGCGGGAATTATACGATCGGCATCAGGGAACAGATCGTGTTCCCCGAGATCGATTACGACAAGGTCGAGAAGATTCACGGGATGGACATCACCTTTGTGACCACGGCGCCCAACGATGAACAGGCGTTTGCGCTGCTGGAGGAGTTGGGCTGTCCGTTCCGCAGGCGCCAGGGCGCTGTCCAGGCGGCAACGGCCTGAGAGCTGGGAGAGATTCATGGCGAAAAAGGCGCTGATCGCGAAAGCGAAGAGGGAGCCGAGGTTCAAGGTGCGCAAATACCACCGCTGCAGCCGGTGCGGACGTCCGCGCGGTTACATCCGCAAGTATGGTGTCTGCCGCATCTGTTTCCGGGAGCTGTCCCTGCAGGGGATGATTCCGGGTGTATCGAAGTCAAGCTGGTAGGCAATCGTTCGGCCGGTTCGCCGGCGAGCAGCCGGGCTTGAGCCCCGGTGCGGCGAAAGGCCCTAAGGGCGTGGTTGCGTCCTGAAAAGAAAGGATACGGACCGTGTCAAAGCTCCAGGATCCGATTGCGGATTATCTGACCCGGATTCGCAACGCCATGATGGTGCGGCATCCGAAGGTTGACATCCCCGGATCGAAGATCAAACGCGAGATTACGAAGGTCCTTGTGGACGAAGGGTACCTTCGCGACTACATCAACATCGAGGACGACAAGCAGGGCTTCCTGCGCATCTTCCTCAAGTACGACAAAAACGGCCGGAGCGCGATCACCGGCCTGAAGCGGATCTCATCCCCTGGCATGCGCCAGTACATCGGCTACCGGGATGTTCCGCGCGTTCGCAACGGCATGGGCGTTGCGCTGCTCTCCACCCCCAAGGGTGTGCTTACCGGACAGCGCGCGAAAGCCGAGCAGGTCGGCGGTGAAGTGTTGATGTACGTCTGGTAGGCTGGGAACCCCGTCCCGACGCTTCGGGATGGAGGGAGACCGCGGAGGATAGAATGTCCCGAATCGGGAAAATGCCGATCAAGATACCTGAAAAGGTGGACGTTTCGATTGACGGCCAGACGGTTGCCGTCAAGGGACCGCTCGGCGAGTTGACGCACACCTTCCGTCCGGAGGTGTCGATCAGGAAAGACGATGCGACGCTGTTTGTCGAGCGCCTGCAGGACAATAAACTGCACCGTGCCCAGCATGGCCTCAGCCGTTCCCTGCTGGCCAACATGGTCGAAGGCGTGAGCAAGGGGTACCGGAAGACGCTGGTGGTGATCGGGATCGGTTACTCGGCAGAGATCAAGGGCAACGGTCTTTACCTACGGATTGGTTTCAGCCATCCGGTCTGGTTGGGAGCGCCCCCGGGAATCAAGTTCGAGGTGCTGCAGCCGAGCCAGTGGGTCGAAGCCGGGATCGTCAAGCAGGCGGAAAACCAGAACGTCGCGATTCGTGTATCGGGATACAACAAGGCGCTTGTCGGCCAGGTCGCGGCGCGCATCCGTCTGATCCGGCCGCCGGAACCCTATAAGGGCAAAGGCATTCGCTACAACAACGAACAGGTCCGCCGGAAGGCTGGAAAGGCGGCAAAGTAACTCATGGCGACGAAACTCGAAAAGAGCAAGCGGGCGCATCAGCGCCGCAAAATGAGAGTCCGCAAGCGGGTCAGCGGCACCAGCGAGCGTCCCCGCTTGGTGGTCAACCGGTCGCTGAAGTACATGGCGGTTTCGCTGGTGGACGACGACCAGGGCCAGACGCTGTTCGGGGTGAGCACGCGCACCGAAAAGCTGGAAGCATTTGAATTGCCGGAGGACGGCGAAAACTTCGAAATCGAAGGCAAGAGGCTGCCGATGTCACGCCGTGTTGCAGAAGCGTACAGGCTCGGCCAGGCGGTCGCCGCGAAAGCGAAGGAAAAGGGGATCAAGACGGTTGTCTTCGATCGCAACGGCCTTCGCTACCACGGCCGTGTTCGCGCCATCGCGGAAGGTGCCCGGAAAGGGGGACTTGAACTGTGAACCGACGTAGCAGCAGAAACGAAGACCGTGCCCCCGCCGCGGCCGACCTTGGGCTGATTGAAAAGGTTGTCAACATCGCCCGCGTCGCCAAGGTTGTTAAAGGCGGCCGCAACTTCACCTTCACCGCGATCGTTGTGATTGGGGATGGCAAAGGCCGTGTGGGACAGGGCCTTGGCCGCGCCCGGGAAGTCACGGAAGCGATCACCAAGGGCGGCGAAATCGCGAAGCGTTCGATGAAACGTTATCCGGTTGTTGGCAACACGCTGCCGCATGAAATCGTTGGCCGCTACGGCGCGGCGAAAGTGATGATCAAGCCCGCCGCCCCCGGTACCGGTGTGATCGCCGGCGGTGCGGTGCGCGCTGTGCTCGAGGCGCTGGGCGTGCGAGACGTGCTGACAAAAAGCCTGGGCAGCCGCAACCCGCACAATCTCGTTAAGGCGACCTTTCAGGCGCTGGAAACGATGGAGAGCGTCGAACACGTCGCCTACAAGCGGGGCAAGACGGTCAAGGAGGTGCTTGACCTGTGAGCGCGAAGAAGAAATCCGGCCGGCTCCGCATCACCTGGGTGCGCAGCACGATCGGCCGCAAGCAGAACCAGGACCGCGTCGTCAGGGCGCTGGGCCTTCACAGGCTGAACCAGAGTGTCGTTCATGACGACTCGCCGACGATTCGTGGGATGGTGAACAAAATCTCCCACCTGATCAAGGTCGAGAGCGTCGAAGGATAATCAGGGTGGCCGTTCACGCTCCGGGGATGCAGTTCGCGTATCTCGGAGGCGGCCAGGATAGCAGGCAACGGCGAAAAGGGCAACCGAGTCATGCCGAAAGAACTGAGCAACTTGAGCCCCAAACCGGGCTCCACGCACAGCAAGAAACGCCGTGGACGAGGTCCCGGCAGCGGGATCGGAAGAACCGCCGGACGCGGCCACAAGGGCCAGCAGAGCCGCAGCGGCTATAAGCGTAAAGCGGGATTTGAGGGCGGCCAGATGCCGATCCACCGCCGGCTTCCGAAGCGTGGATTTACCAACATCTGGCGCGAACAGGTTCAGGAAATCAACCTTCGCGACCTCGCCCGGCTTGGAAAGGTTACGGAGGTTACTCCCGAAGTCCTCGCCGCGCAGGGCTTGATCCGCGATGTGAACAAGCCGGTCAAGCTGCTGGGTGTCGGTGAGTTGGACAAGGCGTACACGATCACGGTGACGGCGGCGAGCAAGGCCGCGGTCGAAAAGGTCGAGAAGGCCGGCGGTAAGGTGAACCTGCCAGCCCCCGCGCCGAAAAAACGTGGCAAGCTGGTGAAAAAGGAAAAGCGCGTGGAGCAGGACGCCGGGTAAGGCGTCAGACGGGGACCCGAGATGCTTGAAAAGCTTCGCAATATCTTCAAAATCCCGGAGCTGCGTAAGCGGATCATTTTCACGCTTGGCATCTTCGTGATCTACCGGCTCGGGGGGCATATCCCCGTACCCGGGATCGACGCGAGCGTGCTCGGACAGTTCTTCCAGCAGCGGGCGAACACACTGTTCGGCCTCTATGACCTGTTCGCTGGAGGAAACCTCTCCCGCGCGACGATCTTCGCGGAGGGCATCATGCCCTACATCTCCGCGTCGATCATCATTCAGCTGCTCGCGTCGGTGGTGCCCTATTTCCACCGCTTGCAGGAGCAGGGGGAAGAGGGGCGAAAGAAGATCACGCAGTTGACGCGGTATGGGACAGTGGGCATCGCCGCGCTCCAGTCTATCGGCGTCACGGCGTTCCTGTCCGGGATTCAGATCGGTTCGGCCCGCGTGGTGCCGAACCCGGGGCTTGGGTTTTATTTCCTGGTGATGATCACCCTGACGGCGGGGACGATCTTCATCATGTGGCTCGGCGAGCAGATTGATGAGCGCGGCATCGGGAACGGGATCAGCTTGATCATTTTCATCGGGATCATCGACCGTTTCCCCTACGCGTTTCTCGACGAGTTTCAGCTGATGCAGCAGGGTGTGCGGTCCATGTTCATGGAGCTCGCCCTGGTTGCGATCCTGTTCCTGACCACGGCCGCGGTGGTGGCCCTGACCCAGGGACAGAGAAAAATTCCGGTGACGTACACCAAACGTGTCGTCGGCCGGAAAATGTACGGCGGGCAGTCGACGCACATTCCGCTTCGTGTGAACACGGCGGGTGTGATGCCGATCATCTTTGCGCAGACGATTATGTTTCTGCCGCAGACGGTGTCGACATTCCTCCCCGCGGGCGGGTTTCAGGACTGGCTGAACAGCGCATTTCGCTATAACAGCTATATTTACATGTTCTTCTATTCGCTGTTGATCATCTTCTTCACGTATTTCTACACGGCCATCGCGTTCAACCCGGTGGACGTGTCGAACAACCTGAAGAAGTATGGCGGGCTGATCCCGGGTGTGAAGCCGGGTAAGAAAACGGCCGAGTTTCTTGACAACATTTTGACGAAGATCACCCTGCCGGGGTCGATCTTCCTGGCGCTGATCGCGATCTTCCCGACGCTGCTCGGAAAGTTTACCAATATCGGCGCGAACCTGTACAGCTTGTACGGCGGAACATCGCTGCTGATCGTCGTCGGCGTCGCGCTCGACACGCTCCAGCAGATAGACAGCCACTTGCTGATGCGGCATTATGACGGGCTGATGAAATCGGGACGGCTGAAGGGCCGCCGGAGGATGTAGCCTCGTTCCGCTGTGGGACTGGCGAGTGCAACCAGCAAAAGGGGAGCGCGGATGCGGATCATCCTGCTTGGCCCTCCGGGGGTGGGCAAGGGCACGCAGGCACAGTTTCTGATCAAACGCCTGGAGGCTGTTCAGTTGTCGACCGGGGACCTGTTGCGAACGGCAATCCGGGAGCGAACCGAACTGGGAAGGTCCGCAAAGAAATACATGGATGTCGGTGATCTGGTGCCGGACAGTATCGTCCTCGGGTTGGTCGGCGAGTGGTTGGCCGAACAGGGTGAACGATGCGTGATCTTTGACGGATTTCCGAGAACCATCGCCCAGGCGGAAGGGCTGGACCGCCTGCTGGATCAGATGGGCAAGAAGCTTGACCGCGTGCTCGAACTCGTGGTTGCGGACAAGACGGTTATCAACCGTATCTCCGCGCGCCGGAGCTGCCCCGTCTGCGGTGCCGTGTACAATTTGCTGTCCGCGCCGCCGAAGGTCGAGAACGTCTGCGACAATTGCGGACGCGAAGGGCTGGAGTTGCGCAAGGATGACCGGCCGGAGGTGATCGCGAACAGGCTGCGTGTTTACCACGCGCAAACGGAGCCGCTTGCCGACTATTATCGGCAACGAGGCCTCCTGACGGCGATCGACGGCGATCAGGGTGTGAAAGCCGTCGAGGCGGAGATCAAGGACGTTCTGGACGCCTGAAGCGTCCGGGTGGAGAACTTGAATGATTCGGGTCAAAACCCCCGAGCAGATCGAGCAGCTCGCCCGTGCAGGAGCGCTGGTCATGGAGTGTCACGCTCTCGCGCGGGAAATGGTGAAGACCGGAATCACCACGCGTGAAATCGACGATGCGGTTGAAAACCATGTGCTGAAAGCGGGTGCGAAACCCGCCTGGAAGGGACTCGCCGGTCCTTCGGGAGCAGTGCCCTTCCCGTCGATCACCTGCATGTCGCCGGACGAGCAGGTGGTGCACGGTTTTCCGAAAGATGAGCCGCTGAAAGCGGGACAGATCCTTTCGGTGGACATCGGGGTGCGGACGAAAAGCGGCTGGTACGGTGATGCCGCCCGCACCTATATCGTCGGCGACGATGCCGACGAGCGGAAGCGGGAGCTCGTCGCCGCAACCTGGGAGGCGCTTCAGGAAGCGGTGAAGGTGATGCTCCCCGGAAATTTTCTCGGGGACATCGGCCATGCGGTCCAGAGCTACGTGGAGGCAAGGGGTTTTTCGGTGGTCCGGGAGCTGGTGGGCCACGGCATTGGGCAGGAGCTCTGGGAACAGCCGCAGGTGCCCAACTACGGCAAGGCGGGCCGCGGCCTGAAATTGCGCGAGGGCATGGTCCTCTGCGTGGAACCGATGGTCAACATGGGCACCTTCGAAGTGAAGGTGTTGGACGACGGCTGGACGATTGTCACTGCGGACAACCAGCCCAGCGCACATTTTGAACACATGATCGCGATCCTGGCGGACGGCCCGCGGGTGTTGACGCCGGACGCTAACTGAGAGGAAGCCCCTGTGGCGAAAGAAGAAGCGATCAAGATGGACGGTACGATCGTGGAAACACTCCCGAACGCGACCTTTCTGGTTGAGCTCGAGGGGGGGCACCGGGTGCTTTCTCATATTTCGGGCAAGATGAGGATGCATTATATTCGCATCCTTCCCGGCGACAAGGTGACGGTGGAGCTTTCGCCTTACGACCTTTCGCGCGGGCGGATTGTCTATCGCTACAAGTAGCACGGCTTGTCACGCGAAGGGCGGAAAGGACGAGTACGATGAAGGTCCGCACGTCAGTGAAAAAGATTTGTGAGCACTGCAAGATCATCCGCAGGCGTGGTGTCGTGCGTGTGATCTGCAGCAAGAACCCCAAGCACAAGCAGCGTCAGGGGTAAAATCATGGCACGAATTGCAGGGATCGACCTTCCCAACGAAAAACGGGCGGACATCGCCCTGACCTACATCTACGGCATCGGCCGCACCAGGGCGAGCCAGATTTGTCAGGCGACGGGCGTGGACGGCGGAATCAAGGTGCGCGATCTTACCGATGAACAGGTGCGCCTGATTCGCGAGGAAATCAACGCGAACCACAAGGTTGAAGGTCCGCTCCGCACCGAAGTCCAGATGAATATCAAGCGTCTGATGGACATCGGCTGCTATCGCGGTCTGCGTCACCGCCGTGGTCTTCCCGTGCGCGGGCAGAACACCAAGAACAATTCGCGCACGCGAAAAGGCCGCAAACGTGGCCCGGTGAACAGGAAGAAGTAAGGAGCTGTACGGAAAGGACAGTCAGCGATGGCCGCTCCCAAAAAGCGCGGAAAGAAGAAAGAAAAGGTTGACGCCAACGGTCTGGCCTACGTCAAGTCATCGTTTAACAATACGATCGTGACGCTCACCGACCAGTACGGCAACGTGGTCTCCTGGTCCTCGGCCGGCCGTGTCGGTTTGAAGGGTTCGCGAAAGAACACGCCGTTCGCCGCGACTCAGGCCGCGACGAACGCGGCAAAACTGGCGATGGACCTCGGCATGCGCCGCGTCCAGGTGTTGGTCAAGGGTCCGGGTGCCGGGCGCGAATCCGCGATTCGCGCACTCGCCACCGCAGGTTTGTTGATTACGGCGATCCGGGACGTCACCCCGATTCCTCACAACGGGTGCCGTCCGAAAAAACGGCGCCGGGTATAACTGGGATTCAATCTCGTTCCCTCCCGCGAAAAGCGGAAGGCCCCCACGATGGGCAGGGGGTGAGGACAGACATGAGGGCGCCCGATCCGGAGGAAGGTCCCGACCCGTCGGGATTGTAAACGGGTGTTCCGACCCGTCGGAACTGTCCCCTCACAACGAAAGGCAGGATACAGCATGGCTCGTTACACTGGCCCGGTCTGCAAGCTTTGCCGCCGCGAGGGTCAAAAACTGTACCTCAAGGGCGAACGTTGCTACGGACCGAAATGCTCGTTCGAGCGCAAGGAGTTCGCCCCCGGCCAGCATGGCCAGGGACGCCGCCGCAAACGCAGCGAGTACGGCATCCAGTTGCGGGAGAAGCAGAAGATCCGTCGCATCTACGGCGTGCTCGAAGCGCAGTTCCGCAACTACTACGAAGAGGCGAACCGCCAGAAGGGCATCACTGGTGAAAACCTGTTGCAGATGCTCGAGCGACGCCTCGATAACGTGGTTTATCGCCTCGGGTTCGCGCCGAGTCTTCGAGCAGCGCGTCAACTCGTGCGGCACCGTCATTTCACGGTCAACGACCACATCGTCGACATCCCAAGCTTCCTGGTCAATCCCGGCGACGTCGTCCGGGTCAAGCCCCAGAGCCGGCGGACGTCGGTTATCCATGACAGCCTGCGCCGTGTCAAGGAGGGCAAGCTGGCTCAGCACCTCGAGCTCGACAAAGCGAAGCTCGAGGGACGCATGACCCAGTTGCCCGCACGTACGGACATCCCGCTCGACGTCAACGAGCAGGCCGTCGTCGAGTTGTACTCGAAGTAACGTTCATTCGCTTCAGGGAGAACCTGAATGAGCACCCTGAACTTTCAGATGCCGGAAATCATCGAGCTGGACGAGGGTACCTACTGTGCCACGTACGGCAAGTTCTTCGTCCACCCGCTCGAGCGTGGTTTTGGTGTGACCATTGGCAACAGCCTGCGCCGCGTGCTGCTCGCCTCCCTTCAGGGAGCTGCGATCAGTGCCGTGCGCATCGAGGCCGAGCCCGCGGTGCTGCACGAATTTTCGACCATCCCCGGCGTGATCGAGGATGCCGCCGAAATCGTGCTCAACCTCAAGGAGGTTCGCCTCAAGCTGCTCAACAAGCGGCCGAACAAGGTGACCCTCTCGTTCAAGGGCGTCGGCGAGTTTACCGCCGCGGACCTGCAAAAGGGCAACACCGATTTCGAGGTCCTCAACCCCGAACACCACATCGCCACGCTCACCGAGGAGGCAAGCTTCTCGATTGAGCTGACGATCAAGCGCGGGCGCGGCTATTTCACCGCCGACGAGAACCGCGAGGCCAACATGTCCATCGGTACGATCCCGATCGACAGCATCTTCAGCCCGGTGCGCAATGTCACCTTCAGCGTCGAGAACACGCGCGTTGGTCAGCGCACGGACTATGAAAAGCTGAACCTCGAGATCTGGACCGACGGCAGCATTACGCCGGACGACGCGCTCAGCCAGGCGGCGAAGATCCTCCGCGATCACATCCAGCTCTTCATCAACCTCGACCAGACGGCCGAGGAAGAACCCGAGCAGGAGATCGACGAGGAGGTGCTGCGAATCCGTAAGCTGCTGAAGCAGCCCGTTGAGAGCCTCGAGCTCTCCGTACGCAGCGCCAACTGCCTCAAGGACGCGGCGATTAAGTCCGTGGCCGATCTCGTCAAGCACACCGAGGATGAGCTGCTGAACTTCAAGAATTTCGGCCGCAAATCCTACGTCGAGCTTCAGGAAAAGCTCGAGGGCAAGGGTCTCGAGTTCGGCATGGACGTGGACAAGTACCTGGGGTCCGAGGCCAGCGCCTGATCCCGGTTGAAGCTTTGGCGGCCGGACGAAACGATGATGTTTCAGCCGGATCGCCGGAGCACGCAAGGAGTTGAACCGTGCGTCACCGCAAAAACAATGTGGGGCTTAACCGCACGCCGGCACACCGCAAGGCGTTGCTGGCGAACCTGACCACAGCGCTGGTCACCCACAAGAAGATTATCACAACGCTGCCCAAGGCGCGCGCCGCACGCCGTTTCGCCGAGCGGATCATCACCTTTGCGCGCAGGGGTGACGTTGCCGCGCGCCGCCACGTGCTTTCGAAGCTGCGCAGCCGGGATACCGTTAAGGAACTCTTCGAGAAAATCGGCCCGAAGTTCCGTGACCGCAACGGCGGCTACACGCGGATTGTCAAGCTCGACAACCGTCACGGCGACGGCGCCGAAATGGCGATCCTCGAGCTGGTCGGCTTTGCCGCGGATGAGACCAAGAAGAAGCGCAAGCCCGCCGCGAAGAAGACCGCCAAGCCGAAGCAGGCCGAGGAGAAGGCCGCTGAGGCCGCGGAAGAGGAAGAAGCCGCCGAAGCAGCCGGGACGGAGCCAGCCGTAGCAGAGCCTGCGGAGCCGAAGCCGGAGAAGAAGGCCGGGGAGAAGCCAAAGAAAGCCGCTCCGAAAAAGGCTGCCACGAAGAAGAAACCTGCCCCGAAGAAGCCCGCTGCGAAGAAAGCCGCCGCGAAGAAGGACGAAAAAGCCGGCAAGGCTGCCAAGCCCTCCGCCGGGAAGAAGACGGAGAAAAAGGCCAAGGCGGAGGCTCCCGCCAAGGAGAAAGCGGCCAAGCCAAAAGCCGCCCCGAAATCCGCCAAGCCGAAGACCGGTTCCGCTGCAAAGAAGTCAACGAAGCCCAAGGCGGACGCTTCGAAATCCGGTACCAAAGGGAAGAAGAAATAACCTTCCCACGCATAATTTGATCTATCCGACCCGGTCGTTGATAAGGCGATCGGGTTTTCTTTTCAACAGCACGGGCGTGTAGCCCGGAATCTGTCGGGTGGCCCGGGTTGCTCGTCAACCCGGGTTTCACAGTTGTTATGTCTGAGTAAAAATCGTAGCCCGGAATCTTGATTCCGGGAAAAAGAGACACTTCGTCCTTGAGGATCCCGGATTTAAAAATCCGGGTTGCCGTCTACAGTCGCCCCAAAAGATACCCGCCGCTGCTTGAAAGCGGGATGTGTGCCGAACCGGTTCGATTTTCCGGCCCTTTTCTCGCTATTGGGCTTTTTTCTGCTCTATTCCCCAGCGGGAGCAAATTTACAACCCGTTATTGTATATTGAGTTCGCTGAAGAAGCTGCGTCTTTTTCCGAATCATGCGGGGAATGTCGGTTTCTATCAGGTATTCCTAGAGTAGAAGTATGGTCGGTAACGGGGTGCAATGAAGAGCATCAAGCTTGATCAGGTGAAGGTCGGCGACGTGCTCGGCAAATCCCTTTTCAGCGAGAAGGGAGAGCTGATGCTGGCGGCCGGGTACGAGCTTACCGACGATATGCTCCGCCTGCTGAAGAAGCACGGCTATTACAACCTCTACCTGTTCGACGAAGCCACCAAGGACATCAAGCCCCTCGATGTGATCTCCGAAGTGGTTCGCTCGGCGGCAACGAAACGGTTGCACGAGTCCTACGGCGAGGTGGCCAAATCGCTCGACCGGGTCCACACCAGCCCCCTGCATCTCAAACATCGCCTTGCGGACGACCCTTCGCTGAAAAAAATCCTTCCCGTGGGCGAGGTGAACAAGGCGGTTTCGGGCATCGTCGAGGAATTGCTCGACAACAACGTCTCCCTGCTCATCAGCCTGCCGCTGAAAACCATGACCGGAAAAGAGATCGAGCACGCGATCGACACAGCCGTGCTCGCCGTTCTACTCGGCCAGCAGTTCAACTACGAGTACAAGGAGCTGAAACTGCTCGGTTCGGCGTCGTTGCTGCACGACATCGGCAAGACAGTCTTCCCGCAGCTGGTCGGAAAGCAGGATTTCATGCTTTCCTTCCAGGAGAAGTGGCTGCTTCGGGAACACCCCACCTATGGAATGCTGATCCTCAAGGGGTCGGACCCGCACAGCTATGTCGAGCAGACGACCATCCTGCAGCACCACGAGCGCCCTGATGGCAAGGGTTTCCCACAGGGGCTCAAAGGAGACAATATCGCCCCGTTGAAAACGGTTGAAGTGGATCCGACACGGATCTTCCGCCACGCTGAAATCGTCGCCGTCGCCAATATGTACGACAATTACCTCTCGGGGGAGTTCGACGGCAAACACCATACGCCCCAGGCCGCGGTGTCGGAGATGGTGCAGGGAGCCGGAACGGTTTTCAACCCGCACGTACTCCGTGCTCTGACCAAGGTCGTCCAGTTTTTCCCGCAGGGCAGTGAGGTCAGGATTAAGGCCACCACATCAGGCAAATGGGATGGTGCGCGCGGTTACATCAAGGAAGCCAATCCGCACGAGTATGCGAAACCGATTGTCCTGATTACGCTCGATGCCCAGGGCCACGCGATCGACCCCGAAGAGGTCGATTTGAAAAGCGAGGAAGAGGCTCATCTCGAATTGATTATCTGATGCAGTGTCAAATTGCTCAAAAGTGACAGTTTCTTTTGAACCGAAGTCTTCAAAAGTAACTGTCACTTTTGGCATAAATCCGCACTCTTTTTCTTGTATCTTGCCCGTCAAAGCGTGCAGGAAAGGGTGTGGAAGATGATGGGAAGGCTGCCGAGGACGATCTACCTTCTCGCGATGGCCGTGATTCCGTTTGCGGTCTGGGCGACGCTTACCGGGTTATTCGTCCAGGGGTTCTACGGAGCAGTACCCCGTTCTCTGGAGGCGCAGGCGGTCGGCCAGGACCTGGTGACACTCGTCTTTGCCGTCCCGGTCACCTTCGGCGCGCTGATCCTGTCGTTCCGGGGTTCGCAGCGGGGGGACATCCTGCTCCTCGGCCAGCTCGCCTACTTCGCTTATACGTATCTCAGTTACGCGATGTTGCTTCCGTTCAACCGGCTGTGGCTCGTCGTCGTCGCCATCTTTTCCATGTCCCTCGCCGCGCTGATTGTAGGTTTTTCATCCATCGACGCGAAGGAGCTGGCGGGTCGATACGACGAAACCTATCCGCGCAAGGTCGTTGCTGCGTACATGATCGTTGCCGGAGCGCTGGTCGGCATCATGTGGCTGGGATCGATCATCCTGCCTGCCACCTTCTCGGGCAGCCTGCCGCAATCCGTGCTCGAGGAGAACGGCGGGAACCTGACGATTCAGGTGATGGATCTGGGCATCGTCGTGCCCCTCGCCCTGACCTCCGGCGTCCTGCTCTGGCGCAACCACCCGGCCGGTTACCTGATCGCCTCGGTGATTCTTGTAAAAGTGGCTACGCTGCTGCTCGCGATTCTGGCGATGATCGCGTTCATGCAGAAGGCGGGAACTCCAGCTTCACCGGCGCAGGTGGTTCTCTTCGGACTGCTGTTCGTTGTCGGGTTCCTGATGCTGGTCGTTCACCTCCGGGGACTGAAACAGGACGATGAGGAATGAGGGCGCGTCCGCGCCCTTTCGTGGAGCCCTCGAAGAGAGCATTCCTTGACGCTGGCGGCTTGCGGCTGTTTCTTACGGCCCCGGTGCAGTTCTGAAAAAAGAAAAGAAGCTGTCCCATGATTGAACTCGCGGCAACAGGCAGCACTCTATTTTCATTGGTGTTGCTCCCAGCGGCCATTTTCTTCGCCCGCATCATGGATGTTTCGATCGGGACGATTCGGGTCATTTTTGTCTCCCGCGGAATGCGGGCAGTGGCGCCGATTCTCGGATTTTTCGAGGTGCTGATCTGGATCGTCGCGGTCGGCCAGATAATGAAAAATCTTAACGAATGGTACTATTACGTGGCCTATGCAGGCGGTTTTGCGGCGGGCACCTGGGTGGGCATCTGGATCGAAAGCAAGCTCGCAATCGGGATGGTCATCCTGCGGATCATCACCCACACCGATGCAACCGAACTCGCCAACAAGCTGCGCGAATTGAATTACGGGCTCACCAGCGTGGATGCGGAGGGGGCACGGGGTCCGGTCAAAATCCTCTTCATGCTGCTTCAGAGGCACGACCTCGAAGGCGTCGTGCAGTTGATCCATGCATACAATCCGAACGCATTTTATTCCGCCGAAGATGTTCGTTTCGTCCGCGAAGGCGTTTTTCCGCCGAGCGTGCACCGGGTTGCCCTTCCCTTCCATCTGCGCAAACGCATCGCGAAAAAGAAATAGCCCCGTCCGCGGTTCGGCGGAAGGGGCCTGCGTGTTGAAGGCTCTGTCACTTCAGACAGACGCCCCGTAAAGATCCTTCACTTTTCCGCTCAGGTAGGCGGTCAATGCCTCGGCGGATGGCGGTCTGCCGCTTACCTTTTCCACAAGCTCGGACGGCATGTACCGCCGTCCCTGGCTGTGGATTTTCTCGTTGAACCAGTCGCGAATGACCAGCGGCTGTTCCTTGCGCAGGATGTCCTCGAAGCCGCCGAGATCCTTTTCCGCGGCCTCAACGAATTGTGCTGAGTAAATGTTGCCGAGCGCGTAGGTGGGGAAGTAACCGATCAGTCCCACCGACCAGTGGATGTCCTGGAGGCAGCCCTGAGTATCGTCGGGCACCTCGATTCCGAGGTACTCCCTGACCTTTTCGTTCCAGGCGCCGGGGAGATCGTTCACGGCCAGATCGCCGCTCAACAACGCAATCTCCAATTCGAAACGGATCAGGATGTGCAGGTTGTAAGTCAGTTCATCCGCCTCCACGCGGATCAGGCTGGGTTGGATGTCGTTGATGGCAAAGTGGACGTCGTCGACCTTGCGCTTCACCAGTTCGGGAAAGTGATTGCCCGCGCGCGGAAGCCAGATCTCCCAGAATGCGTGACTGCGTCCGATCCGGTTTTCCCACATCCGGGACTGGGATTCGTGAACGCCGAGCGAGACTGCCGTGCCGAGCGGCGTGCCAAAGTGCTCGCGGAGCAGCCCCTGTTCGTAGATCCCATGCCCCGCCTCGTGAAGCGAACTGGTCAAGGCATCGCTGAAGTCGTTTTCGCGGTATCGAGTGCCAAAACGGATATCGTCGGGGCCGAGTGTGATGCAAAAGGGGTGGACGGTTTCGCCGATGCCGCCCCGTGTCAAATCATAGCCGATCCAGGTGGCCACCTCGGCGTTGAACGCCTGCTGTGTCGCGAGCGGAAAATTGCCTTGGAGATGCTTGCGCTTGGGTCGTCGTTTGGCGTTGGCGACGGCTTCGATCAGCGGCACCAGCCGCTGGCGGAGATCCCGCAGCATCTCAGACGCTTGTTTGCTGGTGATACCGGGCTCGTACCCTTCGAGCAGCGCATCGTACGGTTCGCCGTTATGGCCGTAGAGGTCGGCGGCTTTGCGGGCGAGTTTGAAACTCTTTGACAGCCACGGGGCAAACGTTGAGAAGGTCTTGTTTTTCCTGGCCTCAACCCACGCCGCGCGGCCTTCTACTGCGGTGCGCGTCATCTCCTCGACGAGGCTCTTCGGGAGTTTCACGCGGCGGTCGTAATCTCTGCGCCATTCACGGATGTTGACACGCTCTGGATTGTCGGCTTCCCCGAGTGCATCTCCTGTATTTTCAAGCTCTGAAATCAGCTCCCCGATCTTGGGGTCCGTAGCTCGCTCATGGGCGAGCCCATCGATCAGCGCCGCCTGGCGTCCCCGCCATGATGCACCTGCGGACTGCATCTCCGTTTGTTCGTCCCATTCGAGCACCCAGCGGATGGTCTCCAGCTCGGCAACCTCCGCCATCCGTTGTTTCAATTTGTCGTAGATCGTACGAGGGTCGGCCATCGGGTCCTCCATCCAAAACCTGTCTCTTAATCGGTTCAACGTAAGATCCTGTGAAATATACGGCAAACCCTTTGGGAGAGCCGGAGAGTGTAAGCGAAAAAATCCGGACGAATGGCGAATCCGAGGAGTGTAGATTCCGCCTCGTTGAGCCGATTCCCTGGAGTTGTCCATGAATCAAAGCCAAAGCAATCCACATCGAGGTACGGCAGGCGGAGACCTGCCCCTGGTCGGTCTTTTCCATCTGCTTGTGATTTATCTCATCTGGGGAAGCACCTACCTGGCGATTCGTGTCGCGGTGCGGGAGGGGAACGGGTTCGAGCCATTCACCCTCGGGGCGATGCGTCTGCTTCCTGCCAGCTTGATCCTGTTGGTGGGGGCTCGGCTGCGTGGCGTCCGCGTTCGGCCAGGCCGTGGCGAATTCGTGACGCTGGTGATTTCGGGCCTGCTGCTTTGGATCGGCGGCAACGGCCTTGTCAATTGGGGCGAACAGCGCGCGGATTCCGGATATGCCGCATTGATTGTCGGTGCGCTCCCGATTTGGACCGCGTTGTACGAAGCGATTCTCGACCGTAGAACTCCCAGCGTGCGTCTCATTGGAGCCTTGCTGGTCGGTTTTTCGGGGCTCGGCGTGCTCACCTACCCGGAGATTCAGGGGGGACGGCATGCGGACGCGCTGAGTGTGATCGCGTTGCTGGCAGCCCCCATGTTCTGGGGAATGGGGATGGTGCTGATGGCGCGGCGTCCCGTGAAACTTGGCTCGATGGCGATCGCCGGTTGGCAGCAGTTGATCGGGCTTGGGGGATTCGTGTTGATGGTGCTGCTGGCAGGCGAAAAATGGCACAGGCCGGAACCTGCGGCATGGGGCGGGTTGGCTTACCTGATCGTCGCCGGGTCGTTGATCGCCTTCACCTCATTCATGAAAGTGCTGAAATTGCTCCCGACATCGATCGTTTCCACCTATGCGTACGTCAATCCGGTGATCGCGGTTTTTCTCGGATGGCTGCTGCTGCATGAACCGCTGACCGTGAACACCCTGGCTGGAGCGGCTCTGGTGCTGCTCGGAGTGGCTGGAGTGTTTGACGACAGACGGCATCGCCAGCGTCAGGCTTTGACTTTAAAGCAGCAGACGGAAACCATCAGCGAGGCCTGATCCCGTTTCAGTTTCGCCGCCGGGATTGCCCGTTTGATCCATGGCAGGCCGGTGCCGGTGGTTGAAAAATCAGGCCAACGTTCGTGCCGGATCTTGGGCGCTTTGCCGTTCTACTCGAACGTTTCCTTCACTTCATCCAGCTTGTCGAGTAGCGCTTCGCGGCCGGCGAGAACCAGTTCGTTAAGCCGCTTGAAATCCGCCCAATGGACGTTTCGGACGTCGGGTACGATCACAAGATCCGCCCTGTCGAGGAAAAAGCGATTCAGGTGAATCTGGGTGATCCAGTCCGTGCGCGCGAGGATGTCGAGACCGTACTTGAACGGTCCCTCGTCGTAGAGTCCGCGCATGACGTCCACGACAATCACCTTGGAATTCAACGATTCCCCTGGTTCCGGGATAGGCACGTTCCGCGTGATCCCGCCATCAACCAACGCGTATCCGTCGAACCGTACCGGCGGAAACACGCCCGGGATGGATGCGCTCGCCTGAACCGCGGTCGCCAGAAAGCCGGTGCGCAGAGTGATGTCTTCGCCGGAGATCAGGTCGGTTGCGACCGCGGCGAAAGGGATCTCGAGCTGATCGAACGTAGCGTCGCCGTACAATTCCTTCATCACGTCTTCCATCAAACCGCGCTCTACCACCGATTCCCGGCGGATCATTTTGCTCAACGTGTAGATCTTTCGCACCCGCGTGCCGAACTCCTCGAAACTGTCGTGATGTTCATCTTCGTCTTCGAGCATCTCATCGAGGTCGAATTTTGCAAACAACTCCGAATGAACCAGGTCGTGTGCCACCTGCTCGAGCTTTTCTGCGCCGCCGTGAAGGCAATAGAGCGCACCGACAACAGCGCCGATTGAAGTCCCGGTCACAAGACCGGGTTTCAGACCCACCCGGTCGAGCTCTTTCAGAACTCCGATGTGGGCAAGCCCGCGAGCCCCTCCTCCGGAGAGCGCGAGCACAACCTGTTCTTCGTGCCCGAACAGTTTCTTCAACCAGGACCAGTTCATCTCAGCAGTTTCCGTTCATGTGCGCCGGGATAGCTCCCTTTTCGCCCCGGAGCTTTCGGAGTCCGTGCCCTTTCGCGGGCGAATGTACGCTCTTGGAATCTCGGGTCGCATCCAATCCGAAGACTCCATGGTAGGTTTAGGAATGGTCAAATTACTCGCTCAATTCCTGACAAGAAAGAGTCTTGTATGTCCGAAAAACCTTTCCCCGGCTTGTGAGGATTCTATTCCGTCTCAACACCTGCTCGATTCAAGTATCACTTTGTGTTTTCCAAATATACAACGGATGGCAGAGGTCGGTTTGAACTGGGTGCGGCTCCAACTTGCCCACTTCCCTTCGGGGAGCCTACCTTGCCGCACCGGATGTTCTCACAGTGGCTGGGACGCCGATCATCCTCCTCGACTGGCTGAAGGGAACAAGGCAATGGGAAGAATGCTGCTGAGACGGTTCGGACCGGCAACACTCCTGATCCTGCTGGCGTTGCCGGCGTATGCTCAACTCGAGGCGGATCGACCCACCCCTCCGGGAACTCCCCCTCCGGTCAATGCACTGACACGGATCGCGGCGGCGGGAAGCGCTGAGGACTTCCCTGATACTGACCACCTGATTGTCTTCGACGACCAGGTGAGCCGGGTGACGGAGAGCGGTGTCACCTATGTCGATCTTTACACACTCTACAAGGTCCTGACGGAGGAGGGGGCGGTAAAACTCGCGACCCTTCGCTGGAATTACGACCCGCGCAGCAGCTTTGTCAAAGTGGTCGGCGTCAACATCATCCGCGACGGAAAACGAATTCCCGTTCCTCTCGAGAGTCTGCTCGACCTTCCCGCTCCCCAGTCGATGATTTACTGGAGCGACAGGATAAAGTTGCTCCAACTGCCACGTCTGCAGATCGGGGATGGGATCGAGGTGCGGGCGATGCGCAAAGGCTACAATTACGCACTGCTCGCGGATGACGCCTTTGATAGTCCGAGCGCTCTGCAGAAAATCGCCAGTCCGGATGATGACAGGTATATCCCGCCAATGGCGGGGGAATACTTTGACATCGTCCTGTTCCAGGCGGACGTCCCAATCGTCGAAAAACGCTACACCCTGACCTTGCCCAAAGACAAGCGATTGAACAGCGAGATCTACAACGGGGCGATTTTCGCGAGAACCAGCTACACTCCTGACAGCACCATCTACTCCTGGTGGACGTTCAACATGGAGGCGCGCCCTCACGAGGTGCGCCAGCCGGACAAACCGGATTACGTCCCCAAGGTCGTGATGACGACAGCCGAAAGTTGGAAGGCGAAAAGCCGGTGGTTCTGGGATGTGAACAAGAATCAATTCCAGGTCAGCGATGCCATCCGGGCGAAAGCGCAGCAGATTCTACAGGACGCGGGGGTGGAAAAAGGAACGGACATCCAGAAGGCGGAAGCCCTGAACCATTGGGTCGCCCAGAATGTCCGTTACAGCGGCCAGACTATGGGAGAGGGCGAGGGCTTCACGCTGCACCCCTCGGACATGCTTTTCGAGTACCGCAGCGGAGTCTGCAAGGATATCGCGTCGATGTCGGTGACCTTTCTGCGCGCTGCCGGACTCGAATCTTACCCCGCGATGACCATGGCGGGCAGCCGCATCGAGGACATTCCTGCGGATCAGTTCAACCACTGCGTTGTCGCGCTGAAGCAGCAGGACCGCTTTGTGATGCTCGACCCCACCTGGGTTCCTTTCAACAACGACATCTGGAGCAAGCTCGAAGCCGAGCAGCAGTATGTGATCGGAACGCCGGACGGGGTGAAGCTGAAAGAGATCCGGTACAGCCCTCCCGGGGAATCCCCGTTGACTGTCGCGCATGACGCCAGTTTGTCGGATGATGGTACGCTGACAGGCACGATTCGTTTTGATGCCGCGGGTGCGGCGGACAGCCGCCTGCGCCGCGTCGTGTATCAGCGGCCCCGGCGGGAGCTGCGGGAGTACCTCCTGAAAACACTGTCGGAGATTAGCGACCGCGTAGAGATCGCCGATGTTTCCCACCGAGCGCCGGACGATTTCACCGGAAATATGTGGCTGGTCATTCGCTACCGCATTCCTCAATTCGCGATGACCGTGGGAGACGGGTTGGAATTCCACTCACCCCTGGTGAACGTAGTGCGCCACCACCCGCTGTTCTTCCGGGCCAATTCGGTGACATGGGAGCCGGAACGAAAAACTGACGTATTCCTCTACTATACGCAGAAGCTGGACATACGTGAAACGATTCAGCTTCCCCGTGGATACAAGCTTCCCCGGAATATCAATGCGAAGAAGGTGGATGCCGTGTACGCCTTCTTCGATGCGGACGCTTCGATGAAGAAAAAGGCCTTGGTGATCACCACGAAGGCGGAGATACGGCGGCGTCAGATTCCCCCGTCCGGCTATGAAGGCTTCCGCGAGGCGATGAAACAGATGGATGCCTGGGCCGATCGGGTGATTCGAGTGACGAAGGGAGGTGCGTGATGAACGCTCTGCGGAGATCCTTCGTTGCCTCGTTGGTGTTGGCGCTGGCCGTCGCCGGTGCACACGCCGAACCGATGACCTATAGCGGACGCATGGACATCGGTGAAATGCTCTCCATCGCGGACACCACGTTCGACATGGCCGCTGAAGACGCCGTGGTGCTCCTGTCCGGCTATCGCGAAACGATTCTTCCGGACGGCAGGCGCTCGCTGTTGGTGCATCGGATCGTCCGCATCAACTCCGACCGCGCAATCGAGAAGTACGCCGATTTGCGGATCCCTTACGACAGTAAGCGCCAGAAAATGACCGTTCATGCCCTCCGCGTCTGGCGCGAGAGCGAGCAGCGCTGGATTCAGCACCGTCAGACCGCGATCGTCGAAACCACCCCATTCAAACTTGCAGTGGCACCGGCCTATACCAACATCCACGAGAAGATGCTGTTGCACGATGGAGTCGAGCTGCCGTGCATTCTCGAATGCGCGTACACCATTGAGGACAAGGAACCGTTCCGCCGTGGAGCGGAAGGCGTGTACATCTTTCAGGATGAGGAACCGATCGTCTGGTCCTGGTTCATTCTCGAAATGCCTCGGGCGATCACCCCGGTGCTGAAAGCGTCTGACGGGGTTCCCGAGCCCAGACAGAGCAGCGATCCCGAACGTGGGCTCGAGCGCTGGTCGTGGAAGATGGGGCCGCTGCCGGCGAGACCCGATCCCGAAACCAGCGATCCCGCTGCTTACCTGCCGCACCTCTCTTGGTCGACCTGGGAAAACTGGAGTGCTCTCGGACGTGATCTGGAAACGACATTTCGCGAGGCAATGTCGCTGGACAAGGTGCTGAAAGACAGCGTCAGGCAGATCGTTGCCGGAAGCACAGAATTACTGGATCGCGCGCGGAAAATCAACGACTTCGTAAACCGAACAGTGGCGCCGGTTTCGTACGACGACAAATGGTTCTGGCCCGCGCCGCGGAACCCCGCCGAAACCTGGGCGAGCGCCCATGGCTGCGGACTCGATCGCGCAGTACTCGTCGCCGCCCTGGCGGAAGAGGCCGGAATGCAAACCTGGCCGGTTTTCCGGGGACGGTCGGCCGTCGACATGAATGAAGGGGTGGCCACGCTGGGGCGCATGGAGCCGGTAGCCCTCTGGATCAGCGGCGAAGGCGTGGAGGCGTACTATAACCCGCAGTCCGGAAAATTGACCACAGGGCTGTCAACTGTCCTCGGCCGATCGCTTTGGATTGTCGGACGTGCGGAAACCCCGGAAATGCGTGGTGTCGCCGAAGGGGAAACGGCGCGGCTCGAGGTGATGATCTCCCTGAAGGAGAACGGGGAGCGCAAGCTAATCGGCGAGGGGCATATCACCGGGTACTGGACGCTGAATCCTTACGATGGCATGGATCGTGGCGAGGAGAAGGGGCGGGAAACGCTGAGCGATATCGTCGGCGGAGTGATTGACGGCGCGGAGATCGGCGGCTACTACACAACCACCTTCGATGTCTTCACCATTGCCGCGGGATTCGAGATGACCGCTCCCCTTCCGGACAGCGACGCGTACGGCCGAACACCGATCAGGACGGGTGAACCCGAGTGGGGGATCCTCGATCTCCTCAAAGGTGACGTTCGCCTGTACGAAGAAAACAGAGGAACGCCGGTCTATCTGCAGAGCCCGGTCGAGCAGACCGTCGGCGTCGAGCTGACTCTCGCGGGGAAGTCCATCGTCTACCAGCCCGAACCCGTCCATCTCACCAATGACGCCGGTTCGTTCCGCCTCGAGATCAGCCGGGATGGGGACACCGTGACACTCCGCAAGACTCTGCTGCTGGTTTCACGCGTTTACACGCCGGAACAATGGCCGGCGCTTCGAGCCCTGCTGCTGGCGGAAACGGATCCGGCGAATTGCCTGGTGCTCGCGAAATGATTGGTGAAGGCAGGCTAGTCCAGATGGGAGCGTTCGCTGGCGGGTGGGCTTCATCCACACTCGCCGGTCTGAGAGGCGTGTACCCTCGCTACAGTACGTGGCGAGCCATGACCGTCCTCAGGTAGGCAAGAGCCGCCGCGCGAAATGTGCCCCATACGCTGCGCGGCTCATCCAAGTGCAACAAGTTGTTCTCGTGTTGCAGTAGCTCCCGGTGCGGACACGCGAGCCACGCCGCGACATCCTCGTGCTTATCCTTCGTCGTTGGAACGTATTCTCCACTGAACACAAGGAAGAGGTCGCTGTGAAAATCGATCGCCGCGCTGTCCGGTTTCCGGTAGGTGATGCGGCCGATGATATGGGGCCGAGCGTCCTCCAGTCCTGTCTCCTCGGCCATTTCACGCAGCACCGCTTCCGCTGGCGACTCTCCTTTGTCGATTCCCCCGCCGGGAAGCCGGAAAACGCCCTCCGGGTAGGAAACCTTCCGCTGCAACCAGACTGAGCCGTCGTCACGGACGAGGGCGAACAGGACCTCGCCCCGGCGCCCGGACCGATTCAACGGGCGGAACTCTGTGTGGGACAGAACGATCTTCGGCGCGTCGAGGTCGAGGGGGATTCCATGCCGGTCGCTGAGCAGCACGCCATGCCCGACGCCGCGTAGTGAGAGATAAGCGGTGTCTTGCCCCAGGCCGCCGATGATCTCGCGCATCGCAGCGGCGGAATGAACGATCACATCTGCCCGCTCCTCGTGCCACGGAGCCATCGCCTCCTTGCGTTCCGACAGGGTCATTCTTCCGAGCTTCTGCAGCAGAACATCCAGCGCTTCCGGGGTCAGCGTTTGAGCCCGTTCTCCGCTTCCGGGCCAGAAATGGCGTGCGAGAAAGGAAAATGCGGCAGCCGCGCCACCGATCAGAACAAGGCGGGTTTCCGCCTCCAACGGAGCAATCTCCTCGAGCGCGGATCGCGCCTCGTAGCGCACACGGTTAATCTCTTCAAAAGTGGGCGGATCGCTGAGGGGAATTCGGCGGGCAAGCCGGCGTGCCCCGATTGGAAGCGAGAGGGTGTGCGCCGGAACAGGACCCGAACCCCACGCCAGGTCGGTCGATCCGCCGCCGTGATCCAGAGTGGCGATCGGGCCGCCGTCTCCAAATTCGCCCCGTGCTGCAACGAAACCAGCGCTCGCCTCCTCGGATTCAGAGAAGATGCGCAGTCGAAGACCAGTCTCCTCGCGAAACCTTTTCGCGACATTCTTCGCGTTGCCGGCGTTCCTGAATATCCAGGTGCCAACAGCGTCCGCGTCCTGCGGGTGAAATCCGGTCTCCGCGAGGAGCTCGTTTGCAGCTTCCACGGTTCGATCGACCGAGTCCGAACCGAGATTCCCGTCTTCGAGCAGTCCGGCCGCCAAGCGGGTGATCCGTTCGAGGTCAAAGAGTTCGCGAGTTTCTTTTCCGGAAAACGACAGCGCGGTGAACTTGACGGCATTCGAGCCGATGTCGAAAATGGCACGGACGGAACGGCTACTTGCGGAATTCGGTTCAGGCATGGAACGAGTGGATCGAGTTTTTAACGCGGGACACCCAGGAGTCGCCGATCGTGCTGATCATCACGACGAGTTCCCGTACGACCTGTGGATCGAGGTGTCCGGAGTTTACGGCCTCGTGCAGCATCTTCAAGGCTTCGTCGATGGACAATGCCTGCCGATACGGCCGATCGGTGACCAGCGCGTCGAAGTAATCGACCGCCGCAATGATTCTTGCTCCGATCGGGATTTGTTCTCCCGTGAGGCCGTCCGGATATCCGTTTCCATCACAGTGCTCATGGTGATTGCGAATGATCGGGAGGGCTTTGTGCAGGCTCCGCAGCGGCTTGCAGATTTCTTCGCCCTTTAGCGGATGGGCGCGCATCACGGTCGTCTCTTCGGTGGACAGAGGCCCCGGCTTCAGCAGGATCGTCTCCGGGATGCCGATTTTTCCGATGTCGTGAAGGATGCCGCCTCTGCGAAACGATTGCAGCTCGTCCTCCCCGTATCCGAGTCGCCGCCCGAGAACGACCGAGTAATGAGAGAGGCGCGCGCAGTGACCCTGCGTATAGGGGTCTTTGGCCTCCACCGCGAGTGCGAGCGAGAAAATCACCTCTTCGGCGTGTTCGAGGTCGTCGGTGAACTGTTTCAGTTTCAGCAGCGAATGGACACGGGCGGAAAGTTCGGATAGATGAAAGGGCTTGCTGATAAAATCGTCTGCGCCCGCTTCGATGCCCATCACGCGGTCTTCAGTGCTGCCCAGCCCGGTGAGCAGTACAACCGGAATCAGCCGTGTGTTACGTTCCGACTTGATCTTCTTGCAGAGGTCGAATCCGTCCATCCGGGGCATCATTACGTCGGAGAGCACCAGGTCCGGAGGGCTCTCGCGCAGCAGTTCCAGCGCCTCTTCACCGTTGGAGGCGAGTTGCGGCTGGTACCCCAGATTCTTGATCATCTCGTTGAGCAGGTCCAGGGTCGCCGGGTCGTCGTCAGCGATCAGGATGCGGGCGGGAGTGTGATTCATGCATCCTCCTTCATCGCGTTCGCGGCCAGTTCGGTCAGTCTCTCCCAGCTTTCACGTTCAGCTCCGGCGATCAACCGCAGTCGGTAATCGCTCTGCTCCGGGATTACCATTCCGATGCGCCAGGCGGGTTCACCGTGAGCTTCCAGCTCTCGAATCAGGGCATCCGCCCTGGCGGCCGTCAGCGAGATCAGCAGGCCTCCGGATGTCTGGGGATCCGACACGATGCGCTGGAAAGGCTCCGCCACATCCTCCTCGACCAGCGTGTTCGCCTTCAAAAACTCCTGGTTTCTTCTTTCTCCCGCGCTGTAATACGATTTGCTCGACGCGATGTCGAACGCGCCGGGAAGCAGCGGCAACGTTTCTGCGCAGAACAGGATGCTCACGTTCGAGGCCTTGGCCATTTCACCCGCGTGGCCGAACAGCCCGAAACCTGTAACGTCGGTGGCGGCGTCGGCGGCTGCCTTCAGCGCCTGTTCCGAAGCGAAACGGTTGAGCCGCGTCATGCTCTGCACCATGGCGTCAATGTATTCTTCTGCCGCAGCTCCGTTCATCAGCGCGTTGGCGATCAGGCCGGTGCCAAGGGGTTTCGTCAGGATAAGGACGTCTCCCGGTTTTGCGCCGTCGTTGCGAAGGATTCGATCCGGATGAACTGTACCGGTTACCGCAAGCCCGAATTTCAATTCGTTGTCTGTCACCGAGTGCCCGCCGAGTACGGCTACCCCGGCCTCTTCACAAATCTGCTGGCTGCCGAGAAATATTTCCGCAAGCGCCTCTTCGTCGAGCTTGTCTGCTGGAAAAGCGAGAATGTTCAGCGCGGTCAGGGGAACGGCTCCCATCGCGTAGATGTCCGAAAGACTGTTGGCCGCCGCGATCCTCCCGTAGTCGAAGGGGTTATCCACGATCGGGGTAAAGAAATCCACTGTCTGTACGAGGGCGAGATCGTCCGATAGACGGTACACTCCCGCATCGTCCAGTGTCGAGGCATCCACCATCACTTCCACCCGTTCGTTCCGGGGCAGTTTTGTCAACAGGCGATCCAGCACCGCCGGATCAAGCTTGCTGGCTCAACCGGCGCACCGTGTAAACTGGGTGAGTTTGTAGTGGGATTTGGCGTTTTTGGCCGTCATCGCACCCTCATTATTCGCCTGCTGTCTCGTTGCTCGTCTCCCACAGGAAGGGTTCCCTGGCGGAATTCGAATATACAAAATGGTTGTTGTCGGCAAGGGATCGGGAGGAAAGTGCGAGCGGAGCACAATCACGTTCCGTTTTGGATTTTTGGGATTCAGCGCGTATCTTATTCATGCCCCAAGAGTGCATTCGCTGAACAAAAACGTGAGCCATTTTTCGATACAGGAGTACGCATGGGTTTCCTACGCGCTGTGGACGAAGCGATTGAGGCACGGCGACTTCTCCATGTTATGGAAAATAGTATCAATGAGTTAGCTCTTAAGGAAAAGGAGTCGGCCGCTCTTCTCGAGTTGTATTGGCGAATCTGGGATCTCGTGTCGAATGTAGTACGGCAACTCGAGCAGGCGTTGATTTCTGAGGGTCAGTCGGTTGCTGTCACCTTTCTCCCGGGGGAAGAGAAAGAGGCATCCCAGCTCGCGGAATCCTCTCCGGGTTACCGTGTCCCGCGGCGGGGGGGAGACAGGCGTGGAACCCTGCTCTTGCCTTCACTTCCTCCCGACGAGGAAACTCAGGATGAAGAAGGGTAAAAGTCGGTCTTTATTTCACCCGTGAGTCGCTCGACCGTAGAAAGATGCACCAGGCGCAGTTTAGACGCTTGGTGCATTTTGCTGCCTGGAATGGGCGTCAGTCCGTGCCGGCGGTTACAGCGGTAATCGCAACGGTGGTTGCTACGGAAGCCGCGATCGCGGCTGTCGCCGCATCAACCGCCTTCCCCACTGTTTCGTCGCGGCCGAATTGCTTTAGTCGGTTGAGCAGCTGTTTCTTTTCGTCCTTCGGCAGCCAGGAAATCAGCAAACCGGCGGCGTGGGCCAACTGGATCAGGTGGATCGTTTCGGGGTCGGGGTCGCGCCGCCCTCGAAGCACGTCGAGCAGGTCGGCAACGCGCCGCTCGCAGCGGCTCCTGTCCATCAGTTCGAAGACTCGATAGGGAATCACTCCCAGCCAGCGGCGCCGTTTGATACGGAGGATGCCTGTTGAAACGAGCGGATCGGCGGACCGCTCCACGAGGTGCGGAATGCGGCTCGCGAACACACTGATCCAGTGAGAGGCGGGCTTGGGTTTCTTCGCTGTGTAGATGAGCGCCAGGGCTTCCGCGGCGAGTTCGTTTTCGGGTGGCGAGGAATCGGTCCTTTCGACGATGTCCTTTTCGCCGATCCGCACCTTTTCGCTCGAATTCAAATCGATGAGCAAGCTGCCCGCAAGCGCAAAGGAGAGGTAACTTCCGCGCAGACGTGGACGGCGGGGGTCGATGCCAAGCAGCACGAGATCGCTGCGAATGGTGTCCATGATAGCCTCCCGGCAGGCATCCATGGTCTCCTGTTCAAAGGTACCCTTTCCGTGAGCCCGCATCAACTGCGACAGAGATGGGCCCGACAACCAAAGCCGGATATCCCCTGCGGGATATCCGGCTTTCCCCATCACACCCCGGCTCCAGGGTGCTCCGGCTACTTGAAGGTGATCGTTTCCACTTCACCCCATGGGACGTAGGTTGGATCTTCTTTCTCGCCTTTGTCGAAGATCAGCATGCCATCGTTCGCCTGGGAAACATCCTGCCCGCCTTCGAGACGAAGGGATTCGCCCGTTGTCAGCGTGACGGTGGAGCTGTTGCGGCTGCGCGGCTGAATCTCCTTGACCAGATCGAAGGGGATGTTGAACTCGATGTCGAACACGTCACCGTTCAGGATTTCCCAGGTCTCGCCTTCATCAAGGTCGAAAACGAGTTTGCCGGTGTACGTTTGCCCGTCCATGTTCTTGACCGTGCCCTCCAGCCTGCGCTGTCCCGCATAGTCGCTGTAGGCCCGGCCGCTCTCGCCCTGGTCGTTGAACACAGCTTTCTCGAACGCTTCCCACGGCACCTTGAGACGGCCGTACCGTTCGTCCTCGACCATGATTCCGCGGATCGAGCCGTCTACATCGTTCGTGCCCTCGAGTGAAAGCTTGCGGCCGTCCTTCAGCGTCACCCAGGAACTGCTGCGGCTCCTGCGCTCGATGCTGCGGATGTTGCCGAAATCGATGGCGAGTCTGCCATCGTCCGAATCTCCGTCAAGTTTGTCCGAGGAGAGGCACTCCTCGCTGTCCCACTGGATGTACCCCCTGTAGTCGACGCCGTCCGCGGTCACAGTCCCCGAAAGACGATACCCCTCGGGCTTGACCGTTTTCGGCGTGTCCATGAACTCGATCGTGTCGATTTTCCGCCATTCGAGGGCGATGTCCCCAATGCTGTTGTCACGGATGCGTATCGTTCCGCCGACGTCGTTTGAATAGCCGGAAACCGTGTACGTCGTCCCGCTCTTCATCAGCAGTTCGGCGTCCTCGCTGCCGATCACCGTAATCTTCTTGATGTCGCCGAAACGGGCGATTAAAATCCGCGAACTGGTCCAGTCGCCAACGTTGATCTTGATCGCGCCGCCGAGGACCGAAATCTTACGCCCCATTTCTGCGACTTTTGCGCGAGCGAGTTGACGTTCCAGTTCGGAACGTTCCTCACTCACGCTGTAACGCTCCGATGCCTTCTCCGATCGGCGATCTGAGTACGTCGCACGGGTGTCTTCGTCCTTGGCTTTTTCTTCCTTCTCCGCGAGGGCTTCCTCTTCACGTGAAAGCCGCTCTTCCTCGCGTACCAGCGCCCGCAGTTGCTGTTCCATGTCGCGCCGATTCCCGCTTCCCGATCTCTCTATTTTCTCCATGGACTCGGTGTAGGGGCGGGTCTCCTTGTACGAGTGGAAGAGATCATCCCAGAACGCTTCCTCGGTATCCCAACGGAGCAGGCCCGTGTAGACGTTACCCGAACGCGTGGTCACTTTTCCGTAGATATACCCCTGCCTGTCATGTTTTGCCTGTGCCGGGGCGGCGCTCAGCAGTAGGGCTGCAGTCACGGTGGAAACCAGGATCGCCGTTAGCGTGCGTGTGCGCACCATCATTCTGCTCCTTTCGCGGGGAATCGCTCCCCGTGCTATCAACTACCAAAGCGTTAGCTCAACGTTGTCACGAGTGGCAGTGGGCTGCGCCGGGGTCGACGCAGTCTGTGTATTGGAGGGCGGCTGTTCCGCGGCATGATCCCGCAGTGGTTCGCCGCGTCCCTGCCGCTCACCCGTCTGAAATCCGTAGGCCTGCTGATTCACGACCTGCATCACCTCCAGCATCTTCCGCTGGTAACGTGGGTCAGCCTTGAGCAACTCCGTCGTCAGTTCAAGAAAACGGTCTTCTGTCATCGAACCAGGATCGCCGGCCAGCTGGACAGTTCGCTCTGGACTGTGAAAAGCCGGAATGTCCACCTTCAGAAAGCCGGAGAGCGCCAGGCTGATTGCGATCAGAATCGTTGCGGCCGCCGCCCAGGCGCGGGTCGGAACATGGCCGAGTGCGAAGGTCCGTGCGGGAGGCTTTGCCTTCGCTTCGATCACATCCCAGAGCCCTTCCCGGGGCGTGACTCCCGCGCGGTCCTCTTTGCCCGCGCGCAGGCTCGTCTGAAGCTCACGGGACTCCGCCCAGAATCGGCGCAGTTCGGGAGAAACGGCCAGAGCGTCAACCGCACGCCGCAACGGTTCTCCGTCCAGCTCGCCATCCACGATCGCGGAAAGGTCCGCTTCAAATCGTTCGCGCTGTTCAGTCTTCATGACTCTAACTCCACATCCAGAAATCCTCGGTCTCTCAGGTGGTCGATCACCTTCCGCCGGGCACGGTGGACGTTGATCTTCACCTGCGCCAGGTTCCACCCGGTTGTCCTGGCGATGTCGCTGTAGGCCCGCCCTTCCATCACTCCCAGCCGGAACGCGACCTGGTACCGCTCGTGCAGGGTTTCAAGGACCGCTCCAACGGCCCCGTTCAAGTCGTTCGCTTCGGCCTCCAGCTCGGGGGAAACCGTCCCCTCGTCGACCATTCGTTCGAGCGGGTTCGATCCGTCCGCACCCGTCAGGCTCGAAGCGGAATCCGGCTGCAGCTTGCGAACGTGGTTGACCATCAGGTTGTGCGCGATCGAAAACAGGTAGGACTTTACCTTGGTCTCGTCACGCAACGCCTTGCGCGAACGGATTGCCCGCACGAAGGTTTCCTGCAGCAGGTCCTCCGCATCCGCCCGGTGGCCGAGCCGGTTGATAAGGAACGCCAGCACGGGAGGCCCGTACTCTTCATAGGCGCTATGCCAGTACTCAAGATTTCCGGGACGTCCCTCCATCCACTCCCCAGAAACTCAGTTTCCGTGAACGGCTCAGTGGCCGTCTGCTTTGCTGACGCTTCTGATCGCAGGCACACGTGAAATCTCGCGTGGCTGGCGAGGCAGTCGTTGCCACCTTCGAAAGTAGGACAGTTTCTCACGATCCGGGTTACAGGCTGGCGGAGGCGGGTCAGAGCCTCTCGAGTAACGTGGGCTGCGTGTTTGGTGGTAAATCCTTCGTTGTCAGATTGTCGTTACCAGCGATCTCTAAAAGTCGGTCGGGTGGCCCGGGTTGTGCCGGATGTATCGGCATTACCCGGGTTTCACGCGTCTGTTTATCATCTCACGGTGATCTCCAATTTGTCTGGGACAGCAAATGTAGCCCGGCATCACCGCATGCCGGGGAATTTTGACGAGTTATGTCTAAAACTCATTGTTCTTCTTGCTCTTACGAACCAGCAAATGTAGCCCGGCATCACCGCATGCCGGGGAATTTT
>CAZIDZ010000010.1:0-11508 GCA_964538455.1 uncultured bacterium | reverse complement strand
GTTCTTCTTGCTCTTACGAACCAGAGCAACAACCAGCGCGATACCCACCGGGAACGCCAGAACCGCAGTCAGCGTGCCGGGGAAATACCCGCCCGCACGGAGGCTGAGGAAGACGTGCAGCAGGCCGTTCCCGATCCCCCCGACGAGACCCAGGAACCACGCCGCGAGCAGTGCGAGTTTGATGTTTTTCCGAACGCCGATCGCGGCGACGATAAATACCAGCAGCCATACGAGGTTGAACGTGATGAACTGGGAGGACGTCCAGCCGGCTCCGAAAAGCCCGGGAAAGGCTGTGTAAAACCCGGTCACATACTCTTCGAGGAAATGGAAGGCTTGCACAATGATCGCCGCGATGTACAGCGGAAAGATCCCCCGCCGCCGGGGACGCGCGAAGGGGGACGAAACCACCCATGCGAAGAAAGAAACCAGCAGTCCGAAGTTCAGCCCCTTGACCGCTGATCCCATGAAAAGCTGGTTGAGGTTGATGGCGACAACGGTGAGCAGCAGGCCCAACGCGATTTGCATCGTGTTTTCCCGGAACGCCATCGCACGCCGCCTTTTAGGAGAAGAACGATAACCGGATCATTCAAATAGTATACCTACAATTCCGTATCAGGCGTATTATGAGTCCACTGTCCTGGCAAATAAGATCCGGTAAGCAGGAGAAACCCGCTTTCCCTTGCCGATCTCGCCGCACGGCCCTACCTTTCGCGCGATGAAGGCACGTTTCCTTGCGTTGATCCTCTTGTTCGCCGCGGCTGCGGTGCTGTTTGCCCAGGTTCCCGATCCCGGAAACGCTGGAAGGGGGGACGCGCCCTCAAACGGACAGCAACCCAGCCCGGACCGCTGGACCATCTTCAGTGACAGCGTACAAGCCGGTTCCGCGCCGGTCAGCCGTGTGGGCGACGTGGACCTCGTCGACGCGCTCTCGCTCGCGGACGCCCTCGGGCTTCGCTACTTCCGCGACACGGAAAACAGGTATGTCTTCAGCTTCCCGGCGAACCCGGTCATCTTCGTGCCGGGAGGGGCGTTCGCGCAGGTTGGTCTCGACATCGTTCACTTCCCCGTTCCGCCGTACCAGGATGGTTTCCGTTTCTTCGTCCCCGAGAATCAGTTGATGGATATCCTCGGTGTCTATTTGCCCGGGGATGTTTCGGAGGACAGCTCCGCCCGCGTGCTCGCCTACACTCCTCCCGATCACCCGCTGCTCAGCGTGGACGGCGCGGACACCGGCGAGGAGTGGGTGTGGCGCTTTGTCTTTGATCGTCCGTTCTCGGGGAAGATCGAGCTCGAGGATACTGCGACGGTGGTCCTTCACGTGGAGGGCGCGGAACCGGACAGCGCGGGTGCGGTCACCGTGGGCGGGGACGATCTGCTCGGCGCGGAGGTGTTGGCTGATACCACCCTGGGCGCCTGGGTGATCAGCACGCCGCGCGCGGTGCGCAACGCTCGGCTCAAGGGGCCGGACGCAGGGAACGTGCTGACGCTCGTGGTCACGATGGCCGCACTCGACGAGGAACCCGCCGCGCCGCAGGCCTACAACCACATCAGCGTCAATGAATCCCTGCGCGAAGCCAAGGCCAAATGGAAGATCGACACGATAGTCATCGACGCCGGGCACGGCGGCCAGGACCCGGGAGCGATCGGGAGGTCCAAACGCACCCGCGAAAAGGACATGGCGCTGGACATCGCCAAACTGCTGCGCGACGAGGTCAGGAAGCGGTCGGACATCAAGGTTGTGATGACCCGCGACAAGGATGTGTTCATTCCTCTCGGCCAGCGCACCAAGATCGCGAACAAGGCGGGTGGAAAGCTGTTCATCAGCATCCACTGCAACAGCTCGACCAATCGCCGCGTCAACGGTGAGTACACCTACTTCCTCAGCCCTGCCCGAACAGAGCGTGCGATGGAGGTTGCGCTCAAGGAAAACTCGGTGATCAAGTACGAGGAGCACCGCGAGGACTATCCCGACCTGTCGGAGGAGAACTTTATTCTGCTCGCCATGGCCCAGGCGCAGTTCGTCAAGGAGTCTGAGGAGCTCGCCACGATGATCCTGCGCTCGATGAGTTCAAAGACCGGACTGCGCAACCGGGGGGTCGACCAGGCGGGATTTTACGTTCTGATTGGCGCGTCGATGCCCGCTGTGCTCGTTGAAACAGCGTTCATCTCGAACCCAAAGGAGGAGCGTCTGCTGCGCACCAGTTCCTTCCGAAAGAAAGTAGCTACAGGCATTTGCGACGCAATCCTCGAATTCAGGAAACGGTACGGAGAGTAGGCTTCCTTACGCCATTTCACCCGCCCCACACTGTATCTTTACGGACTGCGGACACTTCTCCGGCAGAGATCGGTCGCAAACATCCGGGAAACACCCAGGGAGTATTTTGCACATCCTGTTGACCAACGACGATGGCTATCTCGCCCCGGGAATCAAGGCTCTTCACGATGTCTTGAAGGAAGCGGGGCATGAGGTTACGGTCGTCGCACCCGACCACGAACGCAGCGGCGTTTCGCTCTCGATCACGCTTACGGACATTTTACGCACCTGGCCGATGACCCACAACGGGATGCAGGGCTGGATCGTCAATGGAACCCCGGCGGACTGTGTAAAACTCGCCGTCGGCGAGCTGATGGACAGCATGCCGGACGTCATCTTCAGTGGGATCAACCAGGGGACCAACACCGGGTTGAACGCAAATTATTCCGGAACTGTCGCGGGCGCTGTGGAGGGTGCGCTGTTGGGACGCCCGGCTATCGCCGTTTCGCTTGCCTCCTTCCGCAGCCGTGATTTTGAGGCGGCGGCCCGTGCGGGGCTCTGGGTGTTGAACCACCTCGAGCAGGGGCTGCTCCCACCGTTGCACCTGCTTTCGGTGAACGTTCCCGAGGGCAAGTGGGATCAGTTTCGCGGGGTCCGTGTCACTCCCGCGTCGAAAGTGGTCTACAAAGAGGTGGTGGACCGCCGCGTCGACCATCGGGGGCGGGAATACTACTGGCTTGCCGGCCGCGAGGAGAAGCTGGGATCGACGCCCGGTGGAGATCACGAAATGGTCGAGGAGGGCTACATTTCGATCACTCCGCTCCGCGTAGACTGGACTTCGGATAAGCTGTTGGAGGAGCTCCGGCGCCGGGGCTGGGATGAGGATTGGAACGGATGACGGGTTCCTATAGTGCCATAGCTGTGCTCGATTTCGGGTCGCAGTACACGCAATTGATTGCACGCCGCATCCGGGAACACGGCGTCTATGCCGAGATTTTTCCCTGCGACGCTCCGCTTGCCGAGGTGAAGGCGTTGTCGCCCGCAGGCATTGTGCTTTCCGGGGGACCGGCGAGCGTGTACGAGCAGAACGCCCCCACGGCTGACCCCGGATTGCTGAAACTGGGACTGCCGGTGCTCGGCATCTGCTACGGCATGGGTTGGATGGCGCGGGAGCTCGGCGGAAATGTCACCCCCTCGGACAGTCGCGAGTACGGCCGCCGTGATATTGAAGTTATCGACGCCGAAGATACGCCGCTCGAGGCGATCGGGGAGACGTCAACGACCTGGATGAGTCACGGCGACCAAGTCGAAACATTGCCCGAAGGGTTCCGGGTTGTCGCCCGGTCGGACACCTGTCCGGTTGCGGCGATGGCCGACAAATCGAGGCGTCTGTTCGGAGTGCAATTCCACCCCGAGGTGCGCCACACAGAACGCGGCGCCGAGATGCTCCGTACCTTCCTGTTCGATATCGCCGGTGCGAAAACCGGCTGGTCGATGGAGGCGTTCGAGCGGCGCGAGATCGAAAAAGTCCGGAAACAGGTCGGCGCGGAAACGGTGATCGGGGCGGTCTCAGGGGGTGTCGACTCGTCGGTGATGGCGGTCCTGCTGTCGAAAGCGATCGGAAAGCAGTTCATTGCTGTTTTCGTCGACAATGGCCTGCTTCGCAAGGATGAACGCGCACAGGTCGAACAGCTTCTGGCGGGGCGGTTGGGCGTCAGCCTGAAGGTGGTGGACGCCCGTGAACGGTTTCTTGCCGCTTTGAAGGGCATCGAGGACCCGGAGGAGAAGCGCCGGAGCATCGGCCGCACCTTCATTGAGATTTTCGAGCGGGCAGCGTCGGAGCATGCTAGTGCGGCGTGGCTCGCGCAGGGAACCCTGTACCCGGATGTGATCGAATCGGTCAGCTTCAAGGGACCGTCGGCGACGATCAAGACTCACCACAATGTTGGTGGATTGCCAGAACGGATGAAATTGAAGTTGATCGAACCGCTTCGGGAGCTATTCAAGGATGAAGTGCGTGAGCTCGGACGGCGGCTCGGGTTGCCGGAGGACGTGGTCGGCCGCCATCCATTCCCGGGGCCGGGTCTGGCGGTGCGGATCCTCGGCGAGGTCAGCGAGCAGCGGTTGACCATCCTCCGCGAAGCGGACGCGATTTTCCTTGAGGAGCTTCGAGCCGCGGGTTGGTATGACAAGGTGAGCCAGGCGCTGGCTGTCCTGCTGCCCGTAAAAAGCGTCGGCGTGATGGGCGATTTCCGCACCTACGAACATGTGATCGCCTTGCGCAGCGTCGACACCTGGGATTTCATGACTGCCGATTTCAGCCCGCTTCCCCATGAGCTGCTGGGGCGAGTGTCGACGAGGATCATCAACGAGGTCAAAGGGGTCAATCGCGTGGTCTACGACGTTTCCAGCAAGCCCCCGGCGACTGTGGAATGGGAATGAGGGGAACCGTGATGATGGAGAGCAATCTTCGCCGAATTGTCCGTCTGCTGCCGTTTCTCTGCCTGCTGCTCGCGATGCAGACGGTGTCGGCGGTTGCACAGGAGACGTTGCCGCCGGATTTGACCCTGGCGCGTGACCTTTTCGAATCGGGCAATTACAGCGAGGCTCTGGCCACCGTCGAGGGATACCTCTCCTCGGAGCCGGAAGGGCGGTTCAATTGGGCGGCTCAGCTTCTTGCCGGGCGCTGCGAAGTGCGCATGGGGCGAGGTCTCGCGGCGGTTCAACGGGCCATTGCCGTCATCGATCGTTACGGTGATGAAGGTCCGATGGCCGCGCAGGCGTACTACCTGATGGCGACCGCGAACCAGGAGATGGGGGATGGATACGAGGCGGCGAGAGCCCTGGTTGAACTGCTGGACCGCGAGCCCGAACTCGAACTGGCGAACACCGCACGCGAACATCTTCGCGAATTGCTGCATGGACCTGTCGCCTACCGTGCACGGTCCCTGCTGATGCTGGCGCGGACGACGGAAACCCAGGATACACTGAAGGCGATGTTTCCCGCATCGGTTTCCCAGCCGACGCTTGGCCTGTTGATCCCACAGGGAAAGGAAGAGGGCGGTACGGGGGACCAGCTTCAGGCGGGAGTGCAGGCGGAGCTCGATGAGTTTCAGCAAACCACCGGCATCGCCGTCAACCTTGAGGTGCGCCGCACACCGGACAGCGCTCCGCTCGCCGTGGCGGAGGCCCGAAACCTGATCCGCAACGATGGGATCTGGGGGTTGATCGCCGCCGGTCCCGAACCGTTGGTCGTCGCGGCAGCGGTGGAGGCCCAGGCGGCGGGCGTACCGGTGATCCTGCCGGGAATGCGCCGTCCGGGGCTGACCGCTCTCGGTCCAACAACGATTCAACCCGAGGCGGACTGGCGCAGGGAGGGCGAAATCCTCGCCGGGTATGCGATCGACTCCCTGCGGCTGAGGACCTTCGCGATCGTTGCGCCGTACACCGATCGCGGGCAGGAAACCGTCACGGGTTTCCGATCCATCCTCGCGGATCGCGACTCGACGAAACTGCTTGCCCTCGAATGGTATTTCCCCGAAGAGGGAGTCTCCCTCTCCGGTCAGTTCCAGAGAATTCGCACGCTCGGTTTTCGCCTGCAGTACGAAGACACTCTCCTCGCCAAGGGGATTATGAGACCGAAGGGATTCGAGATGCCGCCGTTCCCCGGCGACTCGCTGCGCCTTTTCGTTCGTAAGGAGAACATCGACTCCCTGTCCGGGGAGATTCTATCGGTGGACACAGTTCTTGTCGACACCCTGCAACTGACCGCCGAAGACAGCCTCGATCCGCAGCTCATGAACTGGGTCAAACTGCGCCGTATCGCTCCCTGGGACAGCGCTCGTTTTCAGCGGCTCTGGAACGCCCGCATGGACAGCATTCGGCGAACGGTTGAATTCAAGACCGGTTTGATCGACAGTAATGCCATTCAATTGTCTGTTTTTAATGGACTTTTCCTGCCAATCGACCCGGGGAGCATCCATATATTCGCCCCGCAATTCGCCTTCTACAATTTCAAGACAACCCGCCTCGGCAACGACGGCTGGTACGATCCGGATGAACTGTACCGGCAGCGGCAATATGTCCAGGATCTACTCTTCACCGCCCCCTATCGGCTGGACAGCACACAAGGCGAGATGGCTCCGCTGCGCGATCAGTTGCGGGCGAAGGGGATCGAGACTGTCACGCCTTGGCATATCCGGGGCTATGACTCCGCCCGCCTGCTCCTGGAACCGGTTGCCGAGGGGCGGGTGGGCCCGCTGGACGTCGGTGAGGGAGCCACACACATCGATTCACTGAGCCTCGCGGCGGGAATGCAGCGGTTCCGCGACAGGCAGATGAGCGGAAGGAACATGTGGCTGCTGACTTACCACGGAGAGCGCGTAATCCAGGAAAATCTCGAAGCACGGCTGGACAGTCTCTACCCGCCGGTCCAGCCGGACAGCGCCCTCTTTGACCCGGAGAAGCTGGGTGATCTGCAAGAGATCGAGGGCGGCGAGTGAGCGTACTCAAGGCGTTTGTTCTCGGCCTGGTACAGGGATTGACGGAGTTTCTGCCTGTCAGCTCTTCCGGGCATCTGGTGCTCGCGGATTACCTGCTGCATGTCAAAAGCGGCAACATCGCCTTTGAGGTGTCCGTTCACCTCGGGACGCTGCTGGCTGTGATCGTTTACTTCCGCAGGGATCTTGCCCGAGTCATCGTTGAGTTCTTCCGTGGCGGCGAGGGGCGCAGGACCGGCTGGATGCTGATCCTGGCGAGTGTGCCCACCGCGATCATCGGCTTCGCGTTCAAGGACACGTTCGAGTCTCTCTTCCAGTCGCCGAGATCCGCCGCTGCCGGCTTGCTCGTCACCTCAATCCTCCTGTTCTTTGCCGAGCGCGTTCACGGGGGCCAGCGTTCGCTGGGCAGGGTGCGGACGTTTGACGCTCTGCTGATTGGGACGATGCAGGGATTGGCGATCATCCCGGGCATCAGCCGCAGCGGTTCCACCATCTCCGCGGGGCTGTTCTCCGGGTTGTCGCGGGACACCGCCGCCCGCTTCAGTTTTCTCCTCTCGATCCCGGCGATTATCGGCGCGGGCTTGCTGGAGGCGAAGGATTTGACCGATCTGGGGGCCAACTTCGCGGGACCCGCGCTGGTCGGCACGCTCACGGCTGCGGTGAGCGGCTACCTCGCGATTGGAATACTGATGGCTGTTCTGCGCCGCGGAAAGCTCTACGGATTTTCCGCGTACACGGCCATCGTGGGGGTGCTCGGACTGCTCCTGCTTCCCGCCTGAAACTTTTCCGGCCCAGTTGGCGGCCATCGCTTTCTTGCAGCTACACGATGAGCACAACGACTCGTTTCGAGCCGACGATCCATTCGGCCGCTTCTTGCCGTCGTGGCAATGTCGCGAACACGTGGAAAACTCCTCCGCGCTATATGCGATGTTTGACCGCTCCGCTTTCCTCAGAACGGCGGGAATCCCGAAGAGCGCACCGATTGCGGTATGTGAGACATGTCACTAGCTTAGGGCCACGCCGTGCAGTATCCGACAGTTGCGCTGCAACGGAACGGACCCCGGCGATGAGGATTTAGCACCGGAGACGGGATATGAGTCTCAGTCAGGTTGCGCGGGAGATTCCGCCTTCCGCGACGTTGGCGCTCAACGAAAAAGCCCGCGTGTTGAAGATGAAGGGTGAACCGGTGATTCACCTCGGCGCGGGTGAGCCGAAGAACCGCGCCCCGATCGCGGGCATTCTTGGCGCGGCGGCTGTGCTCAAGGAGGGGGATGTCAAGTACACGCCTACCGAGGGCACCCCGGGCCTGCGCCAGGCGATCATTCGCTACACGGAAGAGAATTACGACCGCATGGTCGCCCCGGAAAACGTGATCGTCTCCTCCGGTGCCAAGCAGGCGATGTGGAATCTGCTTTACACGCTGATCAATCCCCAGGATGAGGTAATCGTCCTCGCGCCCTACTGGGTCTCCTACCCAGAGATTGTGAAAATGATGTACGGCGTGCCGGTGATCGTCAAACCCGAGGATGGCACGTTTCATCCCCGCATGGAGGACATCGAGCAGGTCGTCGGCTCCTACACCCGGGCGATCATCGTCAACAGCCCGAACAATCCGTCCGGTGCGATCTACTCCCGGGAGTTCATCGAGGAACTCGTCGATTTCTGCGAGCGCAAGGACATCTGGTTCATTTCGGACGATATCTACCACCAGCTCATCTTCGGTAACCGTACCTGGCCAAATCCCTACTCGTTCACGAAGAAGGACATCGAGGACAGCCGCGTAATCACGATCAACGGAATCAGTAAACTCTACGGGATGACGGGATTCCGCATCGGCTGGACCATCGCGCCAAAAAAAATCGTCGAGATCCTGATCAACGTTCAGGCACAAACGACGTCTACCCCTCCGCTCGTCTCGCAGGCCGCCGCGGAAGGCGCGCTGCGGGGTGTGCAGTCGGTGGTGCGCCAACTCACGATGACGCTCGAGAACAACCGGAATGTGATGCTTCAGGAGCTGCGGGGGTTTACCGGCGTCACCATCATCCCTCCGGAAGGAACCTTTTACTGCCTGCCCGACTTCTCGGCCTATGAAAAGGATTCGGTGAAACTCTCGAATTTCCTGCTCGAGAAGGCGCGGGTGGTGGCCGTTCCCGGAAAGGAATTCGGCATGGAGGGGCATCTGCGGCTCTCCATTTGCGGAAGTGTCAAGGAGATCACGGAAGGTGTCGAACGGATCAAGTGGGCGATTGACCCCGAATCGCCGAACGAGTTGTTCATCGGCGACAGGAAACTCGTGAGGGATTGGCTGTGAACAACCTGCTGAACATCCGGACTCCGGCGGAAGGGCAGGCGGGTGCGCTCGCATCGGACTACGGCATCAAGATGCACGGGTTGATGAATCTGCGCGCTGTCTACTGGAACCTTCCGGTGGAACCGCTTTACGAGGAGATTGTTTTTCGGGGCGAGGGCAAGCTTTCCGCGGGCGGGCCCGTCGTTGTCGAGACCGGCGGACACACCAGCCGTGCGGCAAATGACAAGGTCATCGTCCGTGAGGCGACGAGCGATGAGCACATCTGGTGGGGGGAGTACAACCGCCCGTTCACTCCCGAAAAATTCGACACGTTGCACCAGCGCTTGAACGGATTTCTCCAGGGACGTGACCTCTTCGTGCAGGACCTGTACGCGGGAGCGGACGAAAAATACCGTCTGCCCGTGAGGATTATTTCCACGCACGCCTGGTTGAGTCTGTTCTCGCGCAACATGCTGATCGCTCCGAAAAGTGCGGACGAATACAAACAGTTCGTGCCGCAGTTTACCCTGGTCATCGCGCCGGATTTCAAAGGCATTCGGCAGATTGACTCGACGCTCTCCAACACCTTTATCGCCATGAACTTCGAGCAGAGTCTCGCCCTGATCGGCGACACTCAGTACGCAGGCGAAGTCAAGAAAACCATCTTCACGCTGATGAATTACCTGCTTCCCCTCGACGGGGTGCTTTCGATGCACTGCTCCGCGAACGTGGGCAAGGACGGCGCCAGCGCGCTCTTCTTCGGCCTTTCGGGCACGGGGAAAACGACCCTCTCGGCGGATCCTTCGAGAATGTTGATCGGGGACGATGAGCACGGCTGGTCCGACGAGGGCATCTTCAACATCGAGAACGGCTGCTACGCCAAGGTGATCAGCCTCTCCGCAACGGCGGAGCCGGAAATCTATGCCTGCACGCGGAAATACGGCACGATCCTCGAGAACGTGATTATCGATCCAGTCAGCCGCCACATCGACCTTGACGACGACACCCTGACCGAGAACACACGCGCGTCCTATCCGCTCGAATTCATCGATAATGCTGTCCCGGATAAAATCGCGGGCCATCCAAAGAACATCATTTTCCTCACCTGCGACGCCTCCGGGGTGATGCCGCCGATCGCCCGGCTGACTCCTGACCAGGCGCTCTACCACTTCATCAGCGGGTACACCTCAAAGGTCGCGGGAACCGAAAAGGGGCTCGGCGAAGAACCGGAGATCACGTTCTCCGCGTGCTTCGGGGCGCCGTTCATGGTTCATTCGCCGGCGTTTTACGCCGATCTCCTGAAACGCAAGGTGATGCATCACGGCGTTCACTGCTGGTTGCTGAACACCGGCTGGGTGGGGGGCAAGTACGGCGTCGGCAAACGGATCAGCATCAAGTACACGCGGACGCTGCTGAATGCCGCGCTGGACGGGAAATTGCTGGACCTTCCCTATAAGAAAGATTCGGTGTTCGGGTTCGAGGTCCCGGCAAAGTGCAAGGGCGTGCCCGACGACATCCTCGACCCCGCAGGTTCCTGGTCCAGCCGCAAGCAGTACGACGACGCCTACCGCCAGCTCGCCGCGCGGTTCATCGAGAATTTCAAGAAATACGCACCGGACGTTTCGCCGGAAGTACGCGCCGCCGGTCCGAAGAAGTAGTCGACCCAGCATTCACGAAAGAGGGAAATTGTCAACAGGCAACTGCCCTCTTCTTTCATCGAACAAACCTACTCAGATAGTTTGCGAGGCTGTGTTTGTCTAACTGTCTGGGAACCATTGATCTTGGGTGGCCCGGGTGGCTTGCCCACCCGGGTTTCATGACAGCAGCGCGCAGAAAAATGTACCAGGTGCTTTTCAGCCAACTGCGTAAATCGGGACTGTCCCTAAGAAGTTGAGTTTTAGAGGGACTGTCCCGGATTTACGCTCACCACCACAGAGTATTCGTCTCCGTTGTACCTGGTACATTTTTCTGCCTGGATCCTTCTTTTGTCCGCTGAAGGACCCGAGTGACAATTTCATGCTGTCCTGACCTTACTTTGTTTACCTGAATTGATACGGTCATCTTTTCCAACGGGAGTCGGTAAAGATGATGGAGGGTGTCATGATCTCGCGAATCTGGAACGTGACATTCACCGTCTCGGACCTGGCGCGTTCGGCCGAGTTCTATGGCCAGATTCTCGGGCTGGTCAAGAAATATGAGTTCCCCGATTACGCCGGGTTCGATTGCGGCGGCGTGGAGATCGGGCTGAAAACCTGGGGCGAGCGTGAACCGGTCCGGTCGGGGGAGCCGATCCTCGACCTGATGGTCGCGGACATCGACGCGGCTTGGAGAGAGTTGAAGGGCAAAGGCGTGTCGTTCGAGGGACAGCCGGAGGAGGCCGCCTGGGGAGGACGATTCGTGCAGTTCCGCGATCCGGACGGCCACCTGCTGCAACTGGTTCAGATCGACTGGCCGCGCTATTTCAA
>CAZIDZ010000009.1:20261-89583 GCA_964538455.1 uncultured bacterium | reverse complement strand
TACACATACCCCGACGGAAGGTTAGCGCCCAGCAGGAAAAGGGTGGACGGCGCTTGCAGAGCGGGGGAGACAAGCACCCAGACCAGCGCGAGCATCAGCGTGTCCAGCGCCGCGCGGAAGCCGTGGATCGAGATGATCACATACGCCTCCGGGTCGCGCAGGTACAGTTTTCTCGCTCGGCTGGCGACAAACGTGGTCAGCAGGGTGTAGAGCACAATCCCGGCGAGGGGGACGATGAGGTTACGTGGTGGCATCGCTCGACTCCCGCGGTGGACCGGCGGGGTCCAACCGGCTGACAACGACCGCCGCGAGCAGCGACAGCGCAAACGCCGGAATCATCTCGTAGAGCACATGCCCCAGCGTCAGTTTCCAGACGATTGCCGTGACGAACCCGGCGATCATCGACGCCGCCGCTCCTTTCAGCGTGATCCCCTTCCAGAAAAGGGAGAGCACGATCACCGGCACGAATGCGGAGGAGATCCCCGCCCAGGCGAACAGCACGAACCAGAAGACGAGGCGGATTTCCATCAAGCTCACCGCGAGGGCGACGACGGCGATCACCGCGGTCAGTATCCGCGAGAGCATTACCACGCGCTCCTGGGTAGCGTTCGGCCGGAAGATCTTCTGGTAGACGTCCCGCACCACCGCCGAGACGGCGAGGATCAGCAGGCTGTCCGCTGTGGACATCACTGCGGCGAGCACCACGGCGACCAGCAGCGAGGTCAATCCCAGCGAGAAGTAGTGGCTTGCGAGCAGCGGGAAAATCGCCTCCTGATCCGCGAGCGTGGGGAACAGCACCCGGCCGGACATCCCCGCGAGGATCGCGCCACCGGAGGTGAACAGGGTGAACAGGACCGCGACGAGGGCGCCCGGCACCAACGCGCGCTCGGACTTGATCGCGATCATCCGCGTGTAGAGCTGTGGGCTCCCGAGGTACCCGAGCCCCGGCCCCATGAACCCGATCGCGGTGAGAATCCCCGCCCGGGTGAACCCGTCCGCGCCGAAGGCCGTCAGCATCGCCGGGTGCGGCGCCGCGAGCTTCGAGATCAGGGCGGAGGGGCCGCCGACATCGACGATCGCCACGACCGGCACGAGGATCAGCCCGCCGAGCATCAGCAGTCCCTGGAAAAGGTCCGACCAGGCCACCGCGCGGAATCCGCCCATCATGGTGTACATCAGCACAATGACGAGCCCGAGGGCGGCCCCGGTTCTGAAATCGAGCCCGAGGAAATCGCGGAAGGCTTTCCCGGTGGCCGTGAGTTGGGCGCTGAGGTAGGCGGTGACCATGGTGATGATCACGATCGCGGAGAGCCAGCGCAGCAGGTGGCGCACGTCCCCGAAACGGCTCTCCAGGTAATCCGGAATGGTGATCGAGCCGTACCGGTCGGTCGCCCGCTTAAACGGCCGCGCCACGTACATCCACGACATCGATTCGCCCATCATCTGGCCGAGCATCACCCAGAAGGCGTTGATCCCCACGGCCCAGCCCATCCCCGTCAGGCCGAGCAGCAGCCAGCCGGACTCTCCCGTCGCGCGGCTCGAGAACGCGGACACCCAGAAGCCCAGCCCTTTACCCGCGACGTAGAAGTCTTCCACGCTCTTCGTGCGGCGGCTGGCGACGACGCCGATCACCAGCAGCACCGCCAGGTAGGCGGACACGATCGTCACCATCACGGTCATCGTCGCTCCCCCTTCCGGTTGCGCAGGTAGTAGATCACCACCCAGACAACCCAGGGGACGGTGGCAAACAGGATCAAGGCGAGCGCGCCAGCTGTCATTGCCTGCCTCCCGGAATAGGGTTCTTCCGCAATGGTGTCCAAGGTAGAACCTGAAGCCGCCCATCGCCAACGTTCTCGGGCGAATTCGACTTTTCGGGCGGGCATAGCTAAGAAACGGTCTGCTACACCAATGGGATGATGCGCTGGCGAGCGACAACGTCGCCCCATCGGACAACGGCGACGGCGGCTTCTCATTGACGCTTTGCCTGCGCGGAATTCTCTTGTCACCGATCGGCCAAACGTTGCTTCACTGCCGGTTCGAGCGTACGTTTGCGCAGCGTCCTGCCAGTCAGCCAGGGAGAGAGTGATGACCACCCCCGACTATCCCATCGAATTGCCTTTGCGGAAGATCAACAGCGGAAAAGTCCGTGAGATCTACGATGCCAGAGAGGGCAACATCCTGATCGTCACCAGCGACCGCCTTTCCGCCTTCGACGTGATCATGAACGACCCGATCCCGGGGAAAGGCCTGGTGCTCAACGGGATGTCGCTTTTCTGGTATGACCGGTTCGCGGATCGGGTGCCGAACGCGCTGCTCGAGCGCGATCCGCACAAGATGGAGTGCCTGCGCGGCGTGGATGACGGTACGCTCGAAGCGCTCAAGGGACGGACGGTGCTGATGCGCCGCGCCCAGGTTTTTCCCGTGGAATGCATCGTCCGCGGCTACATCATCGGATCGGGGTGGAAGGATTACGGCGCGACAGGAACGATCTGCGGGATCCCGCTCCCCAAGGGCCTTCGCAAAGCCGACAAGCTTCCGGACCCCCTGTTCACTCCCTCCACGAAGGCGGAGGAAGGCCACGACGAGAACATTTCCTTCGAGCAGGTGGAATCGCTGATCGGTCCGGTCCACGCGTCGAAGATTCGTGACAACGCGCTGGCCTTGTACGAAGAGGCCGCCGAGTACGCGCGCACCCGGGGGATTATCATCGCCGACACCAAGTTCGAGTTCGGTCTGATCGGCGGAGAGGTGATGCTTATCGATGAGGTGCTCACCCCGGATTCCTCCCGCTTCTGGCCCGCCGACAGGGTGGTCCCCGGTGAAAATCCACCCAGCTACGACAAGCAAATCGTCCGCGATTGGCTCGAGAACAGCGGATGGGACAAAACTCCCCCCCCGCCGAAACTGCCGGAGGAGATCATCGCGAAAACCTCCGCGGCATACCACGAGATCTTCGAGAAGCTGACGAATTAAAAAGGGGACACGTACCTTTTAATTCCTTTCTTCTCAAGATGCTAAGTGAAAAAAACCTGGAATTAAAAGGTACGTGTCCCCTTTTTTGACCCTTTAATTATGTGTATTGTCATCGCAACTCCCGGTCGTGGCCGTTTTCTCACAATGTCCGCTTCAGGTTGCGTTTTATAAGTGTCGAGATTCGAGCGTAAATTCTTGATATTTTTATCCGAAACGTCCGGTTTTCGAGCGCGGAAACCGTTTCGTTGCGAGAGGCAAGCATCTTGCATAGAGACCTTCGGATGGGCACAATGGAGGGGTGGAACCGGAGGATCGGGTTCATGTGGAGGGGATCGATAGCGCTGTTGCTGCTCTTTTTCGCGGCGGCCTCGGCGGCGGCGCAATCCGCCGCGGCACCCGCGCAGCACCAGCGGATGCAGATCGCCCTGCTCGAACTCGACGTTGGCGGCGGTCTCGACAGTTCGCTCTCGCAGCCGCTCAGCGACAGGTTGCGTGAGGAACTGTTCAAGACCGGCGCGTTCACCGTTGTCGAACGCAATGTCATGGAGCAAGTTCTTGAGGAACAGAGTCTTCATCTCGCCGGATGCACGACGAACGACTGCGCCGTTGAGGTCGGCCGGGTGCTCGGGGTGGGGCAGATGGTCGCCGGGTCCGTCAGCAGGGTTGGGATCTACCTGACGGTCAACGCACGGCTGATTGACGTGGAAACGTCCGAAGTAACCGCCGCCGAATCCATCGACTGCGAATGCACCCTCGAAGACCTGCTCACTCACCGGCTACACGATCTTGCTGAAAAACTGGCCGTTGCGGCATCCAACCCTGAAGTGTACCGGCAGCTTGATTTCACCAGAACGCCCCAGGATACCCTGTCATCCATCTCCGCATCCGAGGGAAAAGAAAATCAGAGCAGAGATGACTTGTACCAGGCGGAGTTTCCGCCTGCCGTCCATCGTGCCGGGAACAAGGCAGCCGTGTGGATCGAGAAGGCAGGAATCGGGGCGGTGGATTCCCATTTCGGTTTAACTATGCCACTCGGTGCGGGTCACAAATGGGTTGGAAGCCTGAGCAACGGTCTTGTCATTCATTTTCCCGCAACTCGTCAGCTCGGATGGTTTCATCCGCAGATTCAATTCGCCGGCGGAAAGATTCAGAAGGAGGATCAAGGCCAGACGAATACTGCAACGATTACCGGTGTTTATTTTAGATTCTACAATATGATGTCAGGCCCGAGAGCGAAGAGTGGCTTGTACACGGGAGCGGGGTTAGGGATGTTGAGGCGTTCGGAATTTGTGGAACGTCCTTCGATTGACCCGAATTCAGGCAATTCCTACACCACTGTGCGCGGAGAAATCAGCCTGGAAGCGTTTTTCGGGAGTCAGTTCGATCTGAACTGGGACGTCGGCGGGCGCAAATTGTTTACCTTTCTGGAAGTGCGAGCCGAAGTCTCGCCCTTTGGAGATTCGCCATGGGCCTTTATGAGTGTACAATCGGGGCTCGGCTGGAGATTCAAGACCTTTGCAAGGTAATGGGGGGCTGACCAGCCCGATGGACGAACCGAAAAAGACATCTTCGACCGAACCGCTTCCTTCGCAGACGTTGGAAGCGCTGGCGAAAACCATCTTCCGGCAGGCCCAGCAGTACGGTTTCAGCAAGCAGGACTGGGTGCGCCTGGTCAACCTGCTGTTGGACATGGGGATGGAACGGTCGGGAGTGTACACACCTCCGCCGTCGCAGGCTCTCTCCTCCGAGGATTCGTCCCGCCCGGAGCTACCCGGCGATCTCACCGTGCGGCTTTACACTTCGGACGATTTCGAGACGCTCAACGCCTGGGTGATCGAGGCGGATGGCAAGAATTTTCTCGCGACGCGAACGGACAGCCTGCGTCACGACACGCTCGAGGGCGTGCTCGCGGACGAATCGAGCGCTGTGGGCATCGTCATTCTCGACGGCCGTCCGATCGGAGCGCTGGCGTTCCTCAACATCGACCGCGAGCAGGGCAAGGCGGAGATCCGCAAGCTGATCGCCGACCCCACCGTCCGGGGCAAGGGGTACGCCCGCCAAGCCACGCAATACTGGATCGAGTACGGCATCAGCACCCTCGGCTTGAGAAAAATCTATCTCCACACTCTCGACACCAATCTGGCCAACATCAAGCTGAACGAGCAATTGGGCTTCCGTGTCGAAGGGCTTCTTCGTGATGAAGTGATTGTCGATGGCGTCTATCACGATGTGCTGCGCATGAGCTTGATCCTTCCCCATTGACTGCACCGGGAGTCTCTCCGCCGTGAAGCATCGTTCCCACGGAGCCGATTGAAGAACCTATACTTGGAATTGTTTGGGATGAGGGCTGAAGGTTATGGCGAACACTCCGGATGTGGTTGTCCGCGAAACCACTGAGCAGGACCAGGAGTTTATCCTTCGTGTGATGCGGGAGCACTGGGGGTCGGACAAAGTCGTCACCCGCGGCCGTGTTCATATTCCGGCGAAGCTTCCCGGCCTGATCGCCGAGATCGAGGGCGAATCCGTCGGCTTGATCACGTACGAGATCTACGGCCGTGAATGCGAATTGATTACGATGAACGCGCTCAAGTCCGGGCTGGGAATCGGCAGCGCGCTGCTCGGAAAGCTGGCCGGCATCGCCCGGGATCACAACTGCCGCGGAATCTGGTTGATCACCACGAATGACAACCTGGACGCCATGCGTTTTTACCAGCGAAGGGGATTCTTTTTCGTCGCGGTCCATCGCGATGCGATCAAGTACTCCCGTAAACTGAAACCGGAGATCCCGGAAATCGGCAATCACGGCATCCCGATCCGAGACGAAATCGAACTTGTGATGCCTCTCTAAAACGACTGTTCCACCGGACTTTCCGGTGTTGAAAAAGACGGGTAGAACATGGGATTTCTTGAACTGCTGTTCGGCAACCGGCATGAGCGGGAGGCGCGCAAGGTCCTGCCGATCGTGGAACAAATCAACCTGAGCTACGAGACCCTTCACGATCTCTCGGACGATCAGCTGCGCGCGAAAACGGACGAATTCCGCGCGCGCATCGCCGAACACATGAAAAATTTCGACCGGTACGAGGGAATCGAGAAGAGCGACCCCGAGCGGGAGAAAAAGGCGACCAAGGCCGAAGTTGAGGAGCTGGACGACGTCCTCAACGAGATCCTGCCTGAAGCGTTTGCGGTCGTCAAGGATGCCTGCCGCCGTTTAACCGAACGAAAACAAACCTTTAGCGCGGCTGATACCGAAATGGAGTGGGACATGATCCCCTACGATGTGCAGTTGATCGGGGGGGTTATGCTGCATCGCGGCAAGATCGCGGAAATGGCGACAGGAGAAGGAAAAACGCTTGTCGCCACGATGCCGCTGTACCTCAACGCTCTCGCGGGCCGCGGCGCCCATCTTGTCACCGTCAACGATTACCTCGCGCGGCGCGACGCCGAGTGGATGGGGCAGGTGTACCAGTTCCTCGGCCTTAGTGTCGGAGTGATCCTTTCCCAGATGCCCCCGCAGGTAAGGAAACAAGAGTACGCTGCCGATATAACCTATGGGACCAATAACGAATTCGGATTCGACTACCTGCGCGACAACATGTCCGTGGAGGTCGAGCACCTCGTCCAGCGGGGACACCATTACGCGATCGTCGACGAGGTGGACAGCGTCCTGATCGACGAGGCACGGACGCCGCTGATCATCGCCGGACCGGTTCCGCGCAGCAGCGAAGAAGATTTCGTCAAATGGAATCCCAGCGTCAGAAAGCTCGTTCAACGCCAGCGCGACAACGTTGTCAACCTGATCAGCAGCGCGGAGCGGCTGCTCAAGGAAGCCGAGGAAAACGGCGAGCGCGAGAAGGAATTCAGTGCTGGCGTGATGCTCTACCAGGCGAACCGGGCCGCGCCCAAGCACAAACGGGTGATGAAGGCCCTCAACGAGCAGGGACGCAAGACCCTCGTGCAGTCCATCGAGGACCGCTTCATTCAGGAGAAGCGGCAGCATGAGCTGGATGAGGATCTGCACTTCGTGATCGACGAGAAGGGCCACACGATCGACCTCACGGACAAGGGCCGTGAGGAGCTGGCGAAAATCGAAGGGGTGGGTACCGACCTCTTCATGCTGCCCGATCTGGCGGACCTGTTCGTCGAGATCGACGCTGACCCCAGCCTCACCGACACCCAAAAAGCGGAGAAGAAGGCCGCTGCCGAAGAGGACCTGGCGAATCGCAGTGGAATCATCCACACGATCAACCAGCTCCTGCGCGCGTGGTCGCTCTACGAGAAGGATGGCGAGTACGTCATCGAGGACGGCAAAGTCCAGATCGTGGACGAGTTCACCGGGCGCATCATGTACGGGCGGCGGTATTCCGACGGCCTGCACCAGGCCATCGAAGCGAAAGAGGGGGTGCGTGTCGAGGCGGAAACACAGACGATCGCCACGATTACTCTCCAGAACTATTTCCGGCTCTATGGCAAACTCGCCGGCATGACCGGCACCGCGGAAACCGAGGAAGAGGAGTTCTTCAAGATTTACGGGATGGAAGTGTCGGTAATTCCCACAAACCGTCCCGTCGTCCGCTATGATCTTGAGGACCAAATCTATCGGACGAAGCGTGAGAAATACGCGGCGATCATCGAGGAGATCGTGCGCCTCCACGAGTTGGGGCTTCCGATCCTTGTCGGCACGACGAGCGTTGACGTATCGGAGGTGATCGCGCGAACGCTCTCGGCCCGCTCGGTCAACGGGATGAAGCTGCGCGACAAGATCAATGTGCTCAACGCCAAGCAGCATCAGCGGGAGGCGGAGATCGTCGCCCAGGCGGGCCGCCCCGGGACGATCACCATCGCCACCAACATGGCGGGCCGCGGAACCGACATCAAGATTACGCCCGAGGTGCAGGGCGCGCACGGCGAGAACGGGATCATTACCGCCCGGTTGAACGCCGATCCTGAATTGCGCCAGCGGCACATCGAGAACTTCGGCGTCGATCCCGCGGATCCCGAACAGCAGGCGGGCGGATTGCAGATTGTCGGCACCGAGCGTCACGAGGCGAGGCGCATCGACCGCCAGCTCCGGGGCCGAAGCGGCCGTCAGGGGGACCCGGGCCAGAGCAAGTTTTTCCTCTCGCTCGAGGACGACCTGATGCGCCTGTTCAGCGGCGAGCGGGTCTCGAAAATTATGGACCGCCTCGGGCTGCAGGAAGGCGAAGTGATCACCCACAGGATGGTCACCAACGCCATCAGCCGGGCGCAGAAACGAGTGGAGCAGCACAACTTCTCGATCCGCGAGCATCTGCTCAAGTACGACGATGTGATGAACGTGCAGCGGGAGGTTGTCTACTCGCGACGCCGCGCCGCCCTGACCGGCGATATTCAAGAGGAAGTGGACGCGCTGCTCGAAGAATTCGTCGCTGTTACGGTGGACAAATACTGCGAGGCACGGACCTCGCCCCTCGAATGGGATTGGGAGGGGTTGCGCAGTACGGTATTGCGCACGCTTCATGTGGATGTGCATTTTAACGAGGACGAGATCGAGACGGTCGATCTCGAGATGCTCGAAGACCGGATCCTTGACAACGCGCGTGAGGCGCTGGCACGAAGGAAGGAGGAACTGGGGGAGGAGATTTATGAGAAAGTCCTCCGCTATTCCGCCCTGCGAATCGTGGACCAGCAGTGGATGGACCACCTCTACGAGATGGATCGTCTCAAGGAGGGCATCGGGCTGCGGTCCTACGCCCAGCGTGACCCGCTGATCGAGTACAAGCGGGAAGGGCTGGAGGCCTTCGAGGAGATGCTGGCGCGAATCGCGGAGCAGAGCCTGCGGATGGTGATGACCGCTCAGATCAACATCACCGCCCAGGCCGGTCCGATCGCACGCGGCCAGGAGATCAAGCGGGATGCCGCCGAAGCGGCGAGGATTCAGGCGCCGCAACCGGTGGGAGCCGTGGACCGCGCGCTCGGCGATGTTCGCCCCGAGCAGCGGCGCGAGGCGGTGGCCGGATCGCCGCAGCCGGTGAGGCGGGATTTTCCGAAAGTTGGCAGGAATGACCCCTGTCCCTGCGGCAGCGGGAAGAAATACAAGTATTGTCATGGCAGGTAGACGATGATGAGGGAAGACGAATCCTTCGCCCCTCAACGGGTCGTTGGCTTGGCGATGCATCTGTTGCGCGAGATTCGCGCTCAGCGGCTCGCTCTGGACGACATCGAGGAGTTGAGCGACGAACTGCGGGGCCAGGGCTACAGCGATTCCGAAATCAGCGCCGCGTTTGACTGGGTGTACGACCGTGTGGACGGCGTCAATCCCTCGGAAGTGATCTACCGCGGAGATGCCGGGCGCAGCTCCTTCCGTGTGCTGCACCCCGCCGAGCGCGCGGTGATTTCTCCCGCCGCGTACGGGCAGCTCATCGAGATGCACAACCTGCGGATGCTAGACCTCGAGGACGTCGAGCGGATCATCGACCGCGCGCTCGCCATCGGGGGCCCGATGAGCGCCGAGGATCTGCGGACACTCGTCCATTCCTACCTGTTCGAGGAGGGCACCCAGGCTTCCACCCGCGGCACGATGCAGATGACCGCTCCCTCAAAAACTGTGCATTGAAAAACCGCTCATATCGCGGAAGCAAAACTGCGGTTTCTTGCGAAATAAAGCAGCCGGGTTCTCCGAACCCGGCTCTTCTGTATTATCGATGAGTTCAAGCGTGCATCAAATCCGTCAGGCTTCGTTGTTCGTCTCCGGTGGTTCATACCCCCGTTCGTCCTGGATCCGCGACATCAGCGTCTGCGGTTCGCCGAACACTTCGAAACCGAATTTGCGGAACAGATCGTGCTGTTGATGGGTGCGCAGCATCCAGCGCTTTACACGTTTCAGGTCGGGATGTTCCAGCATGCACTGGATCATCCACGAACCGAGCCCTTGGTTGCGGTACTCCTCGATGACGAACATGTCGAGCACATACGCCAGAATGCTGTGATCGGTGATGACGCGGGAAAATCCGATTTGCTTCTTGCCGAGGTACATGCCAAAGCAGATCGAGCTGTCGATTGCATGCTTGACACGAGCCCGTTTGATCCCCTTGGACCAATACGCCTCGTCGGAGAGAAACTGCCAGATCAGGTCGACGTCCAGCAGCCCCCGATCGGTGCTGATCCTGAATTCCTCTCGAAACCGCTCGTAGATTTCCTGCTTGCCGAGCAAGGGCTCGTTCTCCCCCGTAAGATCCAACAGAAAGGAAGCACGTCAACTCCAGGAAACGCAATACGTCAGTATCTGCAGGCAACAGTCGTGCCCGACTCTTCGAGTGTCCGTGAACGTGGGAATACCACAATGCGAATCGCGGTTGGGAACTGTTGGAACAACCGCTGCGACCTGCGTAGATCCTTACAATAGGAAAGCCCCTCCGCAACCGGAGGGGCGCAATGCATTCGAGCGGAGATTCAACTTACCAGCATCCTCGCGTCCGGCGCGAGCACCAGCCAGCCCTCGCTCACGATGCCGATCGGCTTGGCTGGGAGTTTCCAGCCGCCGAAAGGAGTGTTTCGCCCCTTCGAGAGGAATTTTTCGGGATCCACCACCCACGTGGCTTCCGGATCGATGATTGTCAGCTCCGCCTGCTCACCTTCGGAAACAGTCGCCGCCGGGAGACGGAGGATCTCGCGTGGGGCGACTGCCATCTTCCGCACCACGTCCGGCCAATCGAGGATTTTTTTCGCCACCAGCTCCTTCGCGACAACGCCCACTGCGGTCTCGAGGCCCACCACTCCGTTGGGAGCATGGCTGAACTCGACCATCTCTTCCTCGAGCGTGTGCGGAGCGTGGTCGGTGGCAATCACGTCGATGACGCCTTCCTTCAACCCTTGGATCACGGCTTTGCGGTCCTCTTTCGTTCCGAGCGGAGGGTTCATCTTGGTATTGCCGCTGAAACTGGCGCAGGCCTCGTCGGTGAGCGCGATGTGATGGGGGGTAGCCTCCGCGGTCACCCGGACCCCTCGCGCCTTCGCCCAGCGGACCAGGTCGATCGACTCCCGCGAGGAGATGTGGCCGATGTGCAGCCGTCCGCCGGTGAACTCCGCGAGCAGCAGATCACGGGCGACCATTGCCGATTCCGCAACCGACGGCCAGCCGGGAAGTCCGAGCCGCGTCGACCATTCCCCCTCGCGCATCACACCTTTTCCAGCGAGCGCTTTCTCTTCCGAATGCGTGCTGAGCACGATGTCGTGGATCCGGCAGTACTCCAGCGCGATCCTCATCACCTCCGCGTCCGCCACCGGGCTGCCGTCGTCCGAGATCATTCGCACGCCCGCTTCGAGATGCAGGTCGCCGATGTCGCTAAGGTTTTTCCCCGCACGGTCCACTGTCACCGCGGCAACGGGATACACCGCCACCGGCCCTCCCTGCACCTGTTCCAGCACCCACTTGACGACCCCCGCGTTGTCGAGCGGAGGGTCGGTGTTGGGCATGCACGCGACAGCGGTGAATCCGCCCGCCGCTGCGGCGTTGGTTCCCGTCCAGATCGTCTCTTTGTCCTCACGGCCGGGTTCGCGCAGGTGGACGTGCAGGTCGACGAAACCGGGAGCGACGATCTTTCCGCGCAGGTCGATGGTTTTATGTTTTGGCAGGTCGGATTTCTTGAACTTGCCGACTTTCAGGATCTTCCCCTTCTCGACGAAAAGGTCAAGTGCCGCATCGATCCCACTAGCCGGATCGATCACCCGCGCGCCGCTGAGCAGCAGGTTCTGCCCTCTCTCGGCGAGGAATCCGGCGTGATCGAGCCGGCTGGCCGCATTCGCGCTATTCCAGTTCATTGGTACCTCCCGCCAGCAGGAAGAGCACTGCCATCCGCACCGCGACGCCGTTGGTCACCTGCTGCAGGATCACGCTCTGCGGACCGTCCGCGACATCGGCGGTGATTTCCACGCCACGGTTGATCGGGCCCGGATGCATGATCACCAGGTCCTTGGGCGCGCCGAGGCTTTCCAGCCGCTCACGGGTGATCCCGTAGAGCGCGTGGTATTCGCGGATGCTCGGGAACAGCCCGCCGTCCTGGCGCTCCTTCTGAATGCGCAGAACGTTCAACACGTCGCTGTTGCGGATCGCCTCGTTGACGTCGGTGTAGATCGTGACGCCAAGCCGTTCGATGTGGCGGGGGATCAGCGTCGGAGGACCGCAGACCGCCACCTTCGCGCCCATCGTCTGCAATCCGAAGATGTTCGAAAGCGCAACCCGGCTGTGGCTGATGTCGCCGATCAGGGTGACCCGCAGCTTGTCGAAATCGCCGATCACGTCACGGATCGTCATCATGTCCAGCAGCGCCTGGGTCGGGTGCTCGTGGGCTCCGTCCCCGGCGTTGATCACCGTGCTGTCGCAGTGGTCGGCGAGCAGCTTCGGCGCACCCGGGAGCGGATGCCGCATCACTACCAGGTCGATCTTCATCGCCTCCAGGTTCCGGATCGTATCGATCAGGGTTTCCCCTTTGCTCACGGACGATCCGCTGGAGGAGAAATTGACGACATCGGCGCTGAGCCGTTTTTCGGCGAGCTCGAAGCTGATACGGGTGCGGGTGCTGTTTTCGAAAAAGGCGTTGACGACGGTGACATGGCGCAGGGTGGGGACTTTTGGAATCGGGCGGTTGAGGATCTCCTTGAAGGAGACGGCCGCGTCGAGAATCGACAGGATATCCTCTCTTGATACATCCTTCAGCCCGAGCAGATGCTTCGCTTGCAGGGCCATTCGTTCTACTCCTTGACCGGTGTCTCGATCAGCACCACCTCATCCACGCCGTCTTCTTCCTTGAGGTGGGCCAGCACTTCCTCCCCCGGCGCGGTGGGGATGTTTCTCCCGACAAAATCCGCTTTGATCGGCAGCTCACGGTGGCCGCGGTCCACCAGCACAGCGAGTTGCACCCGGCCGGGACGGCCGTAGTCCATCAAAGCGTCGAGCGCCGCGCGGCTCGTTCGCCCTGTGTACAGCACGTCATCTATGAGGACCACGGTGATCCCGTCCATGTCGAACGGGATGTCGGTGATCTGCACACCGGGGCCGACCTTGCGGATGCGGAAGTCGTCCCGGTACAGGGTGATGTCGAGCACTCCCACTCCCAATGGCTTGCCTTCGATCTTCACGATCGTGTCGTAAATGCGCCGTGCGAGGTGGTCGCCGCGGGTGCGAATGCCCACGATGCCCAGTTTCTTCACACCGTGGTTGCGCTCTACGATTTCATGCGAAAGGCGCATGATCGTCCGTTTGATGTCCGCGGCGTCCATGATCCGTGCCTTGATCTTGCTCATCTTCGACCCTGCTTGACCTCCCGGTGGAGCGCAACGCCGGGGCCGCGCCGGGACGACCCCTCTGGGACCTTGTCGCCAGAGAAAACAAAACGCGTCTCCCCGTGGCGACGGGAAGACGCGGGAAGTCGCGTTTGCTGTGGCTGGGGAGCGGGGCGGGGGCGCGCCGCTTTGGCCGCGGTCTCCCGGTCCTGCTGTATCATGCCCCTCCCCCGGAACGCCTTCCCCGACTCGCCGGACGGGTTTAAAGGTCCGGCAGGAAAGTAGCGGAGAACAGGGGACAGGGCAAGGGGACAGGCTCCCGCGGGCTCATGCTCTCTGAGGACGCCGGTTGCACGGAAAAATCCGCACTTGGCGTCTCCTGCCTGTGGTAAATGAACGGACGGGAAGTGCTAGATCGCTTGGATCGCCGGGACCTGTCTTGCGACACTACCGGATGATTGGCGAATCTCGTCGTGAAGGCGGTACGCAAGAAAAATCAGAAGGTGGCTTCGAGTGTGATTCCATAGTCGAACTCCACCGCCGTGCCTTCCGGGATCGTTACTTTCATGATCGTGCCGTCTCCTGCTCCCGATCCTCCGTATAAAGTATCCCCTGAGACACGGAAAAAGACTGAGTATTCACCCGGGGAGAGGGGAATCTGATAGAAACCCGTGGAAGTACTGAGCGTACTGCCGAGGAGTGGTGCGGTTACATTCCAGACGGACCCTCCGAATCCGTCATAGAGCGCTGTATCACCGCTCTTAAACGCCTCGAACACGAAAACGGAATCGCTGTACGGATTGATGGTGCCGCTGGGACCATCTCCGTCTATCGTTGGCATGAAATCACCGGACCACCAGGTGACCGTTCCGAATATTCCCTGGTGGATCGTTCGCAGCGAGCGGTTGTTTTCGATCAAATCCATAAGGGTAGCGTACGGTTCTCGCCGTTCTGGCTCTTTAGCGCATCCAAGCAGCAGAAGAATCGCCGAGGCACACAATGCCAATTGTCGAATCGTCATTATAATCTCTTGATATCAAACAATTTAGGGTAATCCTGTTCCTACCCTGTTCTTGGGACGTACCTCTTAAAACGTTGCGGGAACCGTATTCATTAGATCCACTTCGATGGTGTTCCCATCCGTGATCATTCCGGGGGGCAGCGTGCCGGGCAACGGGGACATGGGCCCCATCGTCATGTCCGGCGCGCAGACCATGCTGTCCGTCCCGATCACCGCGAACACCGTGTACTCGCCTTCCGGCAGCTCGAACTGGTAAAACCCCTCCTCGTCGGGCGTTTTTTCGGCGATGAGATCGGCGAACACAGATTTAACGATCATCGAATTAGGATAGACGTCGAGATCGTCGCTGGTCCACTTGACTCCCTGGTAGACGCGCACCGGGTAGCGGGCGGGATCGATCCGTCCAGCGATATAATCGCCGGGCATGAAGTCGCCGGTCCATTTGGTCACCGTGCCGAAAGCGCCCGTGTTGACGCTGACCTTCTCACGGTTGTGTTCGAGCAGCAGCATGTACTGGAAGTAGACGTCCGTGGAATCTCCCGGCCAACCCCAAAGGGTATCGGAAGGAGGTTCGACGATGGTGGAATCGTCCGGCGGCTGAACCACGGTTGAGTCTTCCGGCGGCCACCACGGGTAGATATCCTGCGGCTGGAGGTAGAAGTCGATCTTGCGCACCGAATCGGCAAGCACCTCCACCGATGTCATCAGGAAGGAGGAATCTTCGAATCCGTTCATGCCCGTCATCGGGTCGAAAATCGCCAGCGTGTCGGGGAGTTCCTCTTCGGAAACGACGACCATGTAGTAGCCCGGATCGAGGGCGAATTCGTAGAACCCCTGCTCATCCGAGCGCACCTGCGTCATCAGGATCGGATCCGGCGCGCGGAAATAGTACACCGAGTCATCGTAGGAATAGTCGTAGACGCCCACGTTGGCCTGCACGGGCGCAGCGTCCTCGATGACAAATCCGCCGACAGCCCACTCGCCCCGTGTAATCTTGAACACGGTCCCCGCGAAACCCTGCGTCACCGTGGTCTTGTTCTGGAAATTCGACGCCGAAATACGCGCGAGCGTCTCAAGGGTTTCGTTGTTGTCCTGGTTGTCGGCCGGCCCCAGCGTCTCCTGCTGGCAGGCGAGAAAGAGGAGGGGAAGCACCATCAGGAGAATCGCCAGCACGCTCAATCCTGCTGGAATGCGTTTCATGGTATGCCCCTAAAAATACCGGATATCAGTAAGCTAATGCCGTGACATCAGCGACGTCCAGACGGCGCGGGCGGAATCGCGCAAATCTTCGAGACCGCCGTCGTTGCGAATCACATAATCGGCACGGGCGGCCTTTTCTTCGGCGGAAATTTGTGTCCGGTACCTGGCCATCATCTCCTCCGGCGTCCTCCCTAGCCGCTCCGCCGCCTGCAGAGCGCCCGCCTCCGGGTCGATGATCACCGCAACGATCGCGTCGTACCGGGCTTCATCCCCCCACTCGAAGATCATCGCGGCGTCCACGACCGGCACTCTGTTTTCGGCGAGCACGGCCTTGATGCGCTCCCCGAGCAGCCGCTCGATCCGCAGCCAGCTTTCGCGGGTCAGCTCCTCCCGGGCGCTCGTGTCGGCAAAAGCCAGGCGGCCGAGCTCCGCGCGGTTCAGGGAGCCATCCTCGTTCCAGATTCCCGGGCCGAACCGTTCGTCCAGCCAGCGCCGATAGTCGGGATACACCGAGACGATTTCGTGGCCGAGGGAGTCCCCGTCGATCACCGTTGCGCCGAGAGCCTCGAATTCATGGGCGACGGTGCTCTTGCCGCTGCCGATGTTTCCGGTAAGGCCGATCACCATGGGGGTGCCTCAGGGGGCTTTTTTATTGATCTCCGCCTGGAGTCTGGCGAGATCGGGGTCGCTGGGGTCTTTGGCCATCAGTTTGCTCAGCACGTACGAGGCGTGGTCCACTTTACCCTGCGCGAGGCACAGCTTAGCGAACGTCTTGGTCACCGGCCCGTTGAACTCCTCGGGCGGGATCTCCGGCTCCTCCACGTGGGCACGGTGGGGCTGAGGACGTCCAATCCGCGGCATCGGCGGTGCGGTGCGGACAGCCTCCACGAAATCGGCCGCCGATAAACCCTCGGAGGGTTTCTTCGGACTCGGAGGAGAGGGGGCTTCTAATGCTTCAGCCGGCTTTTCTTCAACGCCCGGTGCTGCCGCTTCCAGATCCGCTGGCTCGGCGCTGGCTGCCGGCTCTTCGGGCGGCGCCTGAGGCGGTTCAGGTTCCTTGGCGCCGAGGATATGGTCGAGGTCGGTGTGACCGGCGAGTTCGTACTCCTCCTCGTCGGGTTGTGACGGCGGATGCAGCGTTCCACGCTCGGCCCGCAGTTCGAGCTCATCAAGACGTTTTTTCATCTCCTCCAGCGTGGGCGTTCCCTGGATCGCATGCGAACCGGCTTCGTCGAGTTCGAGACCCGTCTTCCCAAATGCCTCTTCCAGCTCGCTGGTGTCATGAAACACGCGGTCCAGATCGTCCTGCGTCAGCGTTACATCCTTATCCTTCTCTCCCTCTTCCACCGGCTCGCTGTACAGTTCGTCGAGCATTTCCTGGGTGATCTCGCCTTCGGGACCCTCCTCCTCCTTCTCCGCAGGCTGCTCCTCAGCCTGCTCTCCGTACAACTTGTCGAGAAACGGCTGATCTAGCTCCCCCTCGAGCTCTTCCGCGGCAACGGGGGCTTCTTCGCTCTCCTCCGTGGCGCTCTCCTTGGCGGGCTCACTCATATACTCCGGCGCCGGGGGTTTCGTACGGCCTGCGAGGATATCGTCCAGCTCTTTTTGGGTGACGAAGTCCTCGCGGGTCTTGGCCGTGCGAACATCGAGAATATCCTCCGCCGCCTGCTCAATCTCCTCGGGGGACCGGCCCGCCTTGGTTTCCGCCGGTGCTTCGAATTCCTCTGGCTGCGCCTTCTCGCCTTCATCCGCCGGGATCGGCGCGATTTCAGCTTCCGTCCCCGCTGTGCTTTCTTCGAGGGCGGGCTCCGCCGCGGCTTTCTCCTCCGTCATCGGGTGCTCGGTGGGGGATGGTTCCTCCGCCGCCACTGCCTCCGGCTCGCTCGGTGTCCCTGCGGCCTCCTTCTCCGCGGCGACCAGCTCGTCGAGTTCGGCCTGGCTAAGCTTCCCTCCGGCGGCCTGTTTCGCTTCGGCTTCGGCGGCGGCAGGCTCGGTGGCCGTCGCTGCTGCCGTGGCTGCCTGCTCGGGTTCTTCTTCTGCTGCGGCTGCTTCAACTTCGCCTTTCGCGACCGGTGCCGCTGCGGCTTCGGGGGGCTTGCCCGCGGCCACCGCCTTCGGGGCCTTCTCGGCCTTCTCTGTCGGTTTGCCGCCGGTGCGCACTTCGACGGGACCGTTCTCCACGGTCAGCTCTTCGATTTTGACGACCGGCTCTTCGACGATGTACGGTTCCTTCTCCTCGATCTGCTGGATCAGCTGCTCCATGTCGAAAACGCCTTCGGGGTCCACTTCTGCCGCGGCGATCGCCTCTGCCAGCTTGTCGGGTGGGGGAGGGGCCGCTTCCGCTTCCTCCGCGGTGATGGGTTCCGGAGCCTGGGCGTCCTCCTCGCTCTCCTCGGCGGGCTCCTCAGCGGACTCTTCGGCGGGAAGCTGCTCTTCCTCCTGAATCTCTGCGCCTTCAGCGGGAGTCTCCGCTTCCGCCACTTCTACCTCGCCTGCGGCGGCCTCCTCGCCCTGCTCCGCAACAGCTTCCGCCTCGCCTGTTTCCGGCGCGCCCTCCTCATCGAACAGAGAGGCGAGGGCGCGTTCTTCCTCGCTCTCCGCTCCTTCCGCGGCGGGAGCCTCGGCGGCGAGTTCTTCGCCCGTTTCCGCTGTCTCGCCTTCGCCACCCGGTTCGGCTTCTTCCGAGCCCTCCTTGGCGAGGATCCCGATCTCCGCCACGAGACGGTCGGCCATGCTCTCGTCGGTGTAGGGGCGCACATCTTCGGGAATCGGTTCGCGTTCGCTCGTCAACTGCAGACGGGAAGCCACCTCGCGCGCCGTTTCCCCGGCGGCGGTGAAATCCCCGGGATGCCACTGAGGGTGCCAGACTCGAATGGAAGGATCGCCGCGGCGAATCGTTCGCAGCAGAGCCTCTTGGTGGCGTTCGGTGACAATCTCGTCCAACGGGTCGAGCGCGTACAGGTCCGCGATTGCATCCGTGAGTTGCTCGTTGCGCTCGAGAAAGGCGAGCTCACGGACATACCCGGCACGGGCGCGCGCGTTGTACGGCTCGCTGTAGATGACATCTTCCCACTGCTTCAGGGACGCTTCATGCTCGCCAAGCTGGCTCTCGCATTCCGCGAGTAGTGTTTTCGCCGAGGCCATCTCGGGAAAGCGCTCGAGACCCTTCGCCAGACGCTTGCGCGCGGCCTTGTACTTGCCCTGTTCCATCTCGAGGGAGGCGAGGCGGGCGAAAAGGCTGGAGTGCTTTTTCACCTGCTTCTTCAGGTGCTGGAATTCCCGCTTGAGTTGTTGCCTGTCGTTCATCGGTCCTTTCCGGCGCCGCTTGATCGGGAGCGCTCGGCTTCCACCGTGGGTCCTCGATGTCGGGGGAGGGAATCTCACCTGCCGCTTAATTAATTTCTATATCCGCATATTTATATATAGGACAACAGCCCCAAAGAATCCCCACGCGGACTAGGGAGTATAGCCCATCAGGCCGCCACGCGCCAGACCCGACTCGAAAATCGAACGCCACACCGGCGCTCTGTTCCCTGGAGCGGGGGATGCCGGAGTCCGGCCGGTCCGTGGGCTCTCGAAATCGTATTATTATTGAATTCTTATTCTTTGCTAGCCGCTTGGACTCTTCTTATCCGGGCGCAACCGATTCGTACCTGGAGACCCTGACATGAATAGAACAGTGCTGTCGTCCCTGTTGCTCGTGCTGCTCCTCGTTCTTCCGCTGTTTGCGGGTTCGTTGAACATGGACACGGGCTTCTACACGCCTCCCGCCTCGCAGGATCAGCTTCCCCTCGTTCGAGGCGAGAAGGTGAAAAACATCATCCTCCTGATCGGTGATGGGATGGGTCTTTCGCAGGTGACCCTCGCTCAATTTGCGGCCCCCGGTCCGGATGGCAGGTTGAACATGCAACGGATGCCCGTGACCGGTCTCGCGAATACGGTTGCGTCGGATCGATTGATCACCGATTCCGCTGCGAGCATAACGGCGATCGCTTCGGGCCGCAAGACCTGCAACGGAACGATCAACATCCTTCCCGATGGGACGCGGGTGACGAACATCGCCTCGCTGGCTCATGCTCAGGGTCTTGAGACGGGGATCGTTGTCACCTGCGGAGTCACTCACGCGACTCCGGCCGGATTCGCCTCTTCCGTGTGGAAGCGCGGCCATCAGGACAGCATCGCCGTCGACATCTCGACCAGCGGGCTCAATGTGATCCTCGGAGGGGGGCTCGAGTACTTCCTTCCGCAGAGCGATCCACGTAGCAAGCGTACCGACGAGATGAATCTGCTTCAGGCGATGGAAAAAGAGGGATACGCATTCGCCGACACTCGTGCTGAGCTCGAGGCGGCCTCGGGCGACAAACTCCTCGGCCTGTTCGCCGATGGCCCGCTGACCACAACCGACACCACCCAACCTTCCCTGCAGACAATGACCCACAAAGCGATCGAGCTTCTCTCGCGGAGCAAGAAAGGGTTCTTCCTGATGGTCGAGGGGAGTCAGATCGATTGGGAAGGGCACGCCAACGAGGAGGAGGGGGTTGTCCGCGAAACTCTTTTCTTCGACCAGGCGGTTGGTGAGGCGCTCGACTTCGCGCAGAAGGATGGTCACACGCTGGTGCTCGTCACCGCGGATCATGAAACCGGCGGCCTGACGATTACCGACGGCACCCGGGATGGGTCCTGGATGCTGGTGGCGTTCAGCACCGGGTCCCACACGCCGACCCCGGTTCCGGTCTACGCGTACGGACCGGGAGCGATCCGTTTTTCAGGCTATTACGACAACACCGAGATCGCAAGGAAGATGGCGGATCTGCTCGGCATCAAGGGATTGCCTCCGCGGGGTCCGATGACTGCTTCTCCGGAAGAGAGAACCTTGTTGGAGAAAATGTCCGGCAAATAGCGGTGCAAGGAGTGCACTCGGGGACGGCCGTTGCCTTTGAGATCGCTGATTCGTAGGCGACGGTCGTTTTTACAGGCTGAGCTGTTGGTCACAGCGTTTTTCACTGGAAATGACCACCTCGCAGAGTCTTGCCCTATCTTCGACTAGTTCGATATTTTTCCTGCCCGCAGGAGGCCGTCAGCGGGGAAGAGAGCGCATCAGTGCGGCGTCTCAGATAGAGGGAAGGAAGCAGATCGATGGCGACAGTCAGACCGTTTCCCGGCCTCAGGCCCAGGCGTGACCTGGCAGCCGAGGTGGCGTCTCCTCCGTACGACGTGCTGAGCACGGAGGAAGCCCGGGCGCTGGCTGCCGACAAGCCCAACAGCTTCCTCCGCATCAACAAGCCCGAAATCGACCTGCCTGAGCAAACGGATCCCTATTCGCAACAGGTGTACGAGACCGGCCGGGAGAACCTGAAAAAGTTCATCGAGAGCGGCGTGATGAAGCAGGACGACCAGGCCTGCTTCTACCTCTACGCGCAGCAGATGGGTGAGCACCGCCAGGTGGGCCTTGTCGCGGCAGCGTCGGTGCAGGAGTATCTCGACGATACGATCAAGAAGCACGAAATGACCCGGGAGCTGAAGGAGCGCGACCGGGTCAACCACATCTCGACCTTGAACGCCCAGGTGGGTCCGGTGTTTCTCACCTACCGGGCGGTGCCGGAGATCGACAGCCTCTTCGAGGAGCTCCAGGAGGGTGAGCCGGAGGTGGAGTTTACGGCGGACGACGGCATCCGGCACACCCTCTGGGTGATCGGTTCGCGCAAGAGCATCGAGACCGTCGCGCAGCTTTTCACCCGGGTCCCGGTGCTTTACGTGGCGGACGGGCATCATCGCAGCGCCGCCGCACAAACCGTCTGCGAAATGCGCCGCAAGGAAAACCCCGGCTCCTCAGGCGCTCAGCCCTGGAATTACTTCCTGACGGTGATCTTTCCGCACGATCAGATGTTGATCCTTCCTTACAACCGTGTCGTGAAAGAGTTGCGTGGCTTGGACTCGCAGGCCTTCCTCGAAAAAGTGAAGGATAAGTTTGACGTGTCTCCGGCCGGGGGAGCGTTCGAACCGGAGCGGGCGAAGGTGTTCGGCTTGTACCTCGACGGAACCTGGTACCGGCTCACCGCAAAGGAGGGAACCTTCGACGCGGACGATCCGGTGAACAGCCTGGACGTCGCGGTGCTGCAGAATAACCTGCTCGCGCCCGTGCTCGGCATTGAGGATCCTCGCACGGACGAGCGGATCGATTTTGTCGGCGGCGTGCGGGGGCTGCACGAGCTGGAGAAACGGGTGGACAGCGGCGAGATGAAAGCGGCGTTCAGTCTCCACGCGACGACGGTCGAGCAGTTGATGGCGATCGCGGATGCGGGCAAATTCATGCCGCCGAAATCCACCTGGTTCGAACCAAAGCTGCGCAGCGGGCTGGTCGTGTACATGCTCGGCTGAACAGCTTGCGTTGGATAGGATTGTTCGATAAAGGAAAAACAGGAACAAGATGGACAGGATGTACAGGATAGGAATACAAAAAAGCAATTTGAAAATCCTGTCTATTCTGTGCATCCTGTTTCAAGTCGTTGTTTTCTGCTTCCGATAAGGAGTAGGTGATGAGCATCAAGCTGAAGTACGACCGGATCTGGAACTTCAACGCGGGTCCGGCGGCGATCCCGTTGCCGGTGCTGGAACGGGTGCAGCAATCGTGGTTCAACTACGGCGGCACCGGGATGAACGTCATGGAGTGGTCGCACCGCTCCAAGGAGTATGACGAGATCCACAACGACGCGGTGGCGCGGGTGAAGAGGATCTGCGGCTTGGATGATTCGTTCCACGTGCTCTTTCTGCAGGGGGGAGCCTCGACGCAGTTCGCGATGATCCCGATGAACTTCCTGGACGGAGGCACGGCCGATTATATCCACACCGGCGCGTGGTCGAAAAAGGCGATCGCCGAGGCGAAGTATTTCGGCACCGTGAACCTCGCCTTCGACGGCGAGGCGGTGGAGTTCAAGCGTCTGCCGAAGCCGGATGAGCTCAAGCTGACGCCGGGCGCGAAATACGTCCACATCACGAGCAACAACACGATCAAGGGCACGGAGTTCTTCGAGTTCCCGCAGGTGGATGCGCCGCTGGTCGCGGACATGTCGAGCGACATTCTCTCCCACAAAGTCGATTTCAGGCAGTTTGCATTGAGCTACGCCGGTGCTCAGAAGAACCTCGGCCCCAGCGGTGTGACGCTGGTGATCCTTCGCGACGATTTCTACAAGACCGCAAAAAATGAGGGTGTCCCGACAATGCTCAAGTACGGGACCCATGTCGAGAAGAACAGCTTGTACAACACGCCGCCCACCTTCGGTGTCTACGTGCTCAGGGAAGTGCTCGCCTGGGTGGAGGAGAACGGCGGCCTCGAGGGCATGGAAAAGCAAAACCGGGAGAAAGCGGAGCTGCTGTACGGTTTCTTCGCCGAGAATTCCGGCTACTTCAAGTGTCCCGTCGAAAAGGGTAGTGAGAGTTGGATGAACGTTTGCTTCCGACTCCCGAGCGAGGAGCTCGAAGCGAAGATGATTTCCGAGTCGAAGGCGGCGGGATTCAGCGGGATGAAGGGGCACCGCAGCGTCGGCGGGCTCCGCATTTCGATGTACAATGCGACGCCCGTGGATGCGATCCGGGATGTGATCGCCTTCATGACGGAGTTCATGAAGAACAACGGATAGTCTGCCAATGGCGGGGTGCGGCACGATCCGGCGCCCCGCTTTTTCGACGGGAAAGCGGCGCCGCCGCTGTTCCCAAACCGGAGCGTGACCATGGCCAAGATTCTGGTCAACGACGGCATTTCGGCGGAGGGTCAGGAGATTTTGAAGGCCGCCGGGCATCAGTTGGAGATGAACAAGGTCGAACAGGACAAGCTGAAGGACGAGCTGAAAAATTACGACGCGATCCTCGTCCGCAGCGCAACCAAAGTTCGTCAGGAGCACATCGAAGCCGCGCCGAACCTGAAGCTGATCGGCCGCGGCGGAGTCGGCCTCGACAACATCGACGTCGCCTTCGCAAAATCGAAGGGGATCGCTGTCATGAACACCCCGGCGGCGTCGAGCGATAGCGTCGCCGAGCTCGCCCTCGCGCACATGTTCGCCCTGGCGCGCTGGCTCCCGGACGCCAACGTGACGATGCGAAAAGGCGAGTGGAATAAAAAACAGTACAAGGGCATCGAGCTCGCGGGCAAAACACTGCTCGTCGCCGGTTTCGGGCGCATCGGCCAGTCCCTCGCCCGCAAATGCGCCGCTCTGGGGATGAACGTGATCGGGTATGACGTGATCGATGTCCAGACGGATTTCGAGTTCACAAAGGACCTGGAAAGCGCCCTTCCGAAAGCCGATTTCGTCAGCTTGCATGTCCCCAAACTGGACAAGCCGCTGGCGGACGGGGTGTTTTTCGGCAAGATGAAAGACGGCTCCTTCCTGATCAATTGTTCGCGCGGCGGAGTGGTGGATGAAGCCGCCCTGCTCGAGGCGCTCGACAGCGGCAAGCTGGCCGGAGCGGGGCTTGACGTGTACGATGCCGAGCCACCGCAAAACGCCGCTTTGATCGATCATCCCAGAGTCTCGGTGACGCCCCACATCGGCGCCCAGACCTCCGAAGCGCAGGACCGCGTCGGCAGGGAGCTGGCCCAGTTGGTGGTGGATTTCTTTGCGGACAGGTAAGCCGAGTGACAGTCACCAAGAAGTATCAGTTTGAGAGTGACTGTCACTGATCTATTCGTCGTTTCTGCGCGTAACGTTTTGTGAGGCCCACGGATAGCGCCGTGAACCTCCGCTCCAGACCCCGCCGACCTCCTCAGCGGGGTTTGCTGTCTCTGAACTGAAAAGGGGACACCTAGCCGGTAATCTCTCATTGACTCCTGCGGATGGATTTTCAGTGAGTCACCAAATTAAAAGGTGCGTGCCCCCTTTTATCATTCTCTTGCAGAGCAGTGGATTATCTTATGAACGTGGGAAGCATGGGGAACAGGAAGCCTTTGAGGACAGTGTCGTAATCGTTTGTCTCTCCCGGGCGGCGGGGGATGGAAGTTGCTTGACAGCTTCGGGGGAGTGCCCGTATCTTCGGGCCTGTTTTCGGGCGCCTGCCCGAATGCGGGGCGTGGCGCAGTCCGGTAGCGCATCTGCTTTGGGAGCAGAGGGTCGCTGGTTCAAATCCAGTCGCCCCGACCCGGATGCCGCGGGGCACCCCAGCCCGGTTCACCCGCCGAGCAGGCGTGGCGGGAACGGCTGCAAAGGCCGGACGGTCGGGGTGGAGCGCGGCGTTAGAATCAGCGCCTGTAGCTCAACCGGAGAGAGCACCGGCCTTCTAAGCCGGGGGTTCAGGGTTCGAGTCCCTGCAGGCGTACCAGGGTCGAGCCTTGGTGGATGCGGTGGCGTTCCATCCGGTTGCAACCCCGTGTGCAGACGAGAACGAACAGCCCGCGGATCCGGACGGGTGCGGCGTCCCGCGATTCGCGCGCCGATCCGAGGGCTGGACTGAGGTTTATCCAATTGCTCTATGGTCCGAGTAGCTCAGTTGGTTAGAGCGCCTGACTGTGGCTCAGGAGGTCGTGGGTTCGACCCCCATCTCGGACCCCGCCGGGGAGGGTCGCACCCTCCCCGACTTATGCAGGATTCCCACGGGAGTCCTGTGGCCCCATCGTCTAGAGGTTAGGACACCGGGTTTTCATCCCGGCAACAGGGGTTCGAGTCCCCTTGGGGTCACCGCCTGAAACGCCCGCGGTTCGTGGGCGTTTCTTCATGCCATCGCATCGGACCTGTTCACGCACGTGTGTCCCCCCCGATTCGGCCGTCATTCTGGCCGCTGTAACCCTCCAGTTCCCGCATCTGTCAAACGGTTATAAGACGACATTCAAGCGGGAGGGTTTGAGGATGGCAGCAAGCAAGCGTATCGGCTTCTGGGCGATCGTCTTAACATTTGTTTTTTCAGGAATAGCCTTGGCCGCACGGGGGTCGGGAAGGGTGATCAAACAGGACCGTGACGTCACCGGCTTCCGCGAGGTAACAGTCGCCATCGCCGGAAAAGTGATTCTCGAACAGGGTGATAAGGAAGGAGTTACGGTCGAAGCAGACGAGGATCTGATCGATGATATCGTCACCGATGTACGCGGGCGGCGGCTTGTTATCGAGTTCAGACAGAGAAAGTGGGGCTGGCATTTCCGTTCCCGCCCCGATGTCCTGATCACCGTTCGCTTCAAGGAGCTCTCCGCCGTTTCGGTCAGCGGTTCCGCGGATGTCACTGCGGACAAGATGCACGGCGACGACATGGACCTTTCGATCAGCGGCTCTGGCGACATGACGATCGGGGACATGACCGCTCGCCAGCTTGAGGTGGGCATCGGCGGATCGGGCGCAATCACCGTTGAGAAACTGTCCGCGGACCGCGTGCGCAGCGGTATCAGCGGATCCGGAGATGTCGAAATCGCCGGGAAGGCAGCCGCCCTCCGGATCGGGATCAGCGGTTCCGGGTCGGTGGACGCCTCGGCGCTCGAGGTCAAGGACGCGAACGTTCACATCAGCGGATCGGGAACCGCCAGGGTCAACACCTCCGAAAACCTGACCGGCACCATTTCCGGAAGCGGCAATGTCTGGTATCGTGGCCGTCCGCTGGTGGATGTGTCCACCCCCGGCAGCGGGAGCGTGCGTCCGATGGGTAGGTGATTGCCTCTGACAAAGCCGTTTTACTGGCCCCGGACACTCTTCGGGGCTTTTCTCTTGCCTGGACCAGAAATGGCCAGGCTGCTCTCGACCCGTTTCTCTGGCCCTGTTCTATTTATTATTCTTCGATTTGTTCTGAAGCTGCGATTGGCGCCTCACTTCAGGTGGTCTAAATGCTTCCACAATACCGGCGAGGTATCATGAAATATGTAACGCTCTGGTTTTTCACGCTTACCATGGCAACATTTGTTGGGCACACCACAGTTGCCATCGCCTCTGAATCCCCCGCTCGAAGTATTTCGGAGTCCAGCAGTGAAGTCACAAAGCCTCCCGTGGTGAATGGTCTTTTTTATCTCTCCTGGCAATCTGGAGAATCAGGCGGTGCGGAGTTCAGTGAATTCTTCATCCACCGTGCCTATTTCACGTTTCGACGGCAAATAAAGCCTTGGCTGAGCGCCCGGTTGACGATCGACACCGATCAGGACCATGACGGGGACGGGGAGGGCGATATGGAAGTCCGTTTGAAGTACGCCTATGCGAATTTTGGACTGGCTTCCCTCGGTGCGCTTCAGAATATTCACGCAGAATTCGGGATTGTTCATACGGTGTGGATCGATTTCATGGAGGCGATTAACCTGTACCGAATGCGCGAAGCGATGTTTATGGAACGCAATGGAATACTGAGTTCCGCCGATTTCGGCTTGACCTTGAACGCCGATTTGGGAAAGCCGCTTCCTGCTGAGTATCGTGAGCAAATCAGCGGCAAATATGCTGGACGCCATGGAAGCCTCAGCGTCGGGATCTACAACGGCGGAGGCTACCACGCGATAGAGAAGAATCAGGACAAGGTGGCTCAGGGGCGGCTTACGGTTCGTCCTCTGGCCGGAGTGCTGCCTGGACTCCAACTCTCCGGTCTGATTATTCACGGGAGGGGAAACAAAGCGGGTTCTCGCTCTCAGACACCGGTCTGGACGACGTGGTCCGGGCTGCTCAGTTATCAGCATCGTTTTGGCACCCTGACGGCACAGATCGTCGGCGGGGAGGGAAACCAGTCCGGCGATTGGGCAAGTGCGTCAGATTCTACGAAGTCGCTCGGCTACTCCGGGTGGTCTCTTTTTGGCGAGGGCCGGATCAATCGTCGCTGGCGTCTGATAGCCGGACTGGATCGATTCGATCTCGCTGAATCGGCCCGGGATCAATACAACGAGGCATTCGTCGGAATCGGTTGCGTACTTACCTGCAATAATATTCTTCTCATGGATTTCACTCAGCGCCGCATGGATGACAGCGCGGTCCCGAATGATCAGTGGATTCAGGTCACGTTGCAGGTTTCCTTTTAGGGGTCAAGGCTGGAGGAAATCGTCATCTAAAACCGCTAAGGGAGAGTGAAAAATCATTGCCTTCAGAGTACTCACTATCCCGATCCTGACCTTTTGAGTACTCGGGCGCTGTTCTGCACCATAAACGCGAGCGGGCAAAACCGGTGGTTTGCCCGCTTCCTTGGCCGGAACCACCTGACTCTTACGCCAGAAAACTCTCGAGCGATCCTGCGAGTTCCGTCACGATCGCCAGCAGCGATTGCGTCGTCTCCTCCGAGTACCCCAATTCCTCGAAGCGTTTCAGCGGATGCGGATATTGCAGCGAGGCGTCCCCGAGCGCGCCGTTCGGCAGTCCGGCCGCGATGCAAAGGTTGTCCGCGGCGTACAGGGCTTCCGCCAGGGGGTCTCTGGGGGTCTGGTCAAGCGCCCGTTCGTATTGCAGCACCGCCTCGGCGATCTGTTCGTCCAGCTCCCAGTGGTCCGCAACGAAAATGGCTCCCACGTCCGAATGAGTCAATCCCCAGGTCTCAAATTCAACCTCATACAGCGGACGCCCTTCCGAAAACGCGGTTTGGATGATCCCGGAGTATTCCTCCGTCATCCCGATCGCAAGCACCAGAATGCCGACGTCGTGCACCAGGCCTGCCATGTATCCCAGCTCCCCGCCGTGCGGGTCGTTCATCCGCTCCACCGCCAGCTTGCGGCACACATTCGCCGTTGCCAGGCTGTGTTTCCAGAAAAGACGGTGGTCCACCATGTGGATGTCGATGAACAGCCGTGGCAGGACCAGCGAGTAGATCATGTGGCGGATCGTGTCGAGCCCGATGCGGCTCACCGCCATTTGCAGATCCGTGATCTTCTGGCGTCCGCCGTACAAAGCGCTGTTTGCCACTTTCAGCAACCGCCCGGCGATCACCGGCTCGGTCTCGATCAAACGGCTCACCCGCCCCGCGTTAGTCTCTGGATCACGAAGAGTGGATTCAAGCTTGCTCAGCAGCTCGGGCAACACCGGGAGGTTTTCGTTGGCAAGGATCTTTTTCAGGTTTCGATTCTTACGCAGCCGGTGCTTAACAGAACGCAGATCCTCAGTCATGCTTGGCCTCGCGAACTACGCCACTTCCGCAGGAAGAAGAATGAACCTCGGCATTTTTCGGAATATAGCGCAAAAACCCGAGAGCCTTCCAGAAAAGCCGGGTGATGACAATCTATTGATGCGATGTCGCGGGAGCAGGGGGGACGGCCGCGTCGTACCTTTAAGTCGATCTGTGGTCGAGGGGTGGAGGGCGTATGCTGGCATCGAAAGGTGGGCCGGTTTCCGGAAAGCCCGATGCAAAACTGGTGTTGATGGCCAATGGGGCCGTGGCGACGCTGCGAGGACGGGTCTCGCTCGAGCAGATTCACCGTTGGATCGACCAGGTGTCCAGAATGGGCCACTGCGATTGGGCCATCATTGATCTGCGGGAGATGAAGGCTTCGGAGGGAGGTGTCTGGTCGACGGTCGAGATGGGGCTCAAGAAACTGACGAAGAAGGGTGCGAAAAGGATGGTCGTCGTTGTCAACGGGCAGGAGCAGATTCAGCTGATCCAAAGCACGGCAAAACGGGCCGGAATCGGTGAACTCGCCGAATACTTCGACGCCAGTAAGAGACCCTTCAGCCAGGTCAAAGTCACCGGCTACCTGCGCGATCACTGGAAAGACAAGAAATAGCGGTCGCATCCGTTCGCACGGCGGCCGCGTTCTCGGCCGCGGCGCCAACGATCGCCGGCCGCCGTTCAGCAGGAGGAGCCCCCGTATCCCGGTTGTCCGGTTCAGCCGTCACTTCCCCAATGCCTTCGCCGTTGACCGGATTCTCGCCTCTATTCTTTTGTTTCTTCTGTGGATGATCCTTTTTATTCACCTGGTTGGCGCAGGCGGTAGATCGGGAGGCAGCGAGCGGAGTGGAAGTATCGGCCTGCGATCGCGATCGAGACACCCGGGGAATTGGGACCCCATTGCCTCTGTCCTTCGCAGTACCAGCAGTACTGATCCGGGTCCCGACGCTTGGCGAATTTGGCGTTCTTTTCCAAATCTGGCGGATGATTGCTTGCTGTTGGAGAGCGAGCTAACTTGTGTCCTATCGAGATCTCACAGTCATCAGGAGGAATTACTCGAAATCGAAAGAAGGTTGAATGGGGTAATCCAGTTCTTGCGCGGGTGGTGAGAGTCGGAACCAGAGCAAGGGAGATCAAGACTGCGCCCCGAGGTTCTCCCGAAAACTTGCGAAGAGCTACTATGCAAGACATTCTTAGTTATCCGAGTAAATGGCTCCGTCGCAGCCACGTGATGCGCGCCATTTTCTCTGAGACGGAATTGCCGGTTCTTCCACAGATCATTCGGAGCCTGGAGAATCTGCTCTCCCAGCCGAAGGCGGGTTCCGGTGACGTGGCGATTCTGCTTGAATCGGACCCGGTGATTGCGGGGCGTGTCGTACATCTTGCCAACAGCGCCTATTACGGCAGCGGCCGGAACGATGTGGCGTCTGTGAGTCGCGCTGTGTCGCGGCTCGGGATGCAAACGGTGCGCAGCCTCGTCTATGCCGCCGCGCTTCCCGAGCTCTTTCATTCCAAAGGCTTTGCGTTCAACCACAAGGCGTTCTGGAGACACTCCCTGACCGTCGCGTTTCTCACCCGCGACCTGGTGTTGCAGAAAGACAAGAACGCCGTCGATACCGCCGACCACGGCTACCTCGCTGGATTGATGCACGACCTCGGCATCCTGCTGTTCGCAAAGGCAATCCCGGAACAGTACGACAAGATCACGACCAAAAGCCCGGACATCGGCCGGGACCTGTTTTTTGTTGAAGAGCAGATGCTTGGCATCGATCATTCGGAAGTGGGGGCGAATTTCATCGAACGGAACTGGAAGATCGACCCCGAGATCGTCCAGGGTGTGAGGCTTCACCACAATCACCCGAAAGAGCACCCGGCGTCCCACCCTTATTCGGAGCAGGTGTTCGTCGCCAACGCTGTGTGCTCGGTGTACGGGATCACGAATGGCGCATTGAAGAGCATTCGCAATGAAAATCTCGGCCTGCTCACGACCCTTGCGGAATTGGGCTGGGATTTCGAACAGTTGGAGCGGCTGATCACCATGGCCAATGAGAATGTGGCGGACGTCGAGGCGCTGCTCGAGAAGTAGCTCGGGGAAAGAGCGACACTCGCAATTCGATCCCCATCTACAACATACGAGGAAAAGAGTGGTAACCGGCTGTCCGTAGCAAAAACGTCCCGCTCCCCACGTTGTCATTGCCCGGCTCGACCGGGCAATCCATGTACAAAGGACAAGCCTACCGGTTTTCTGGGTCCCCCGGTTAAACCGGGGGATGACAAAGAGAGGCTGGCAGGAACGATTAGAACAGGAATGATTACAGCAACAGCAGGAGAGAGCCTGTTGCACTCCGATGTTGAACCTACCACCGTCTCTCTTTTTCGAAGCACAATTGCAGGAATGTCTTAGAAGCTTCCATCACGGTCAAGATCGCGGAATGAAACCGCTTCGAGCACATCCGCCTCGCCAACCTCATCCCGTCCCTCCAGGTCCGCGATCGTGCGGGCGACTTTCAACGACCTCGAGTGAGCGCGAGCGGACAGCCCCAGCCGTTCGATCGCCTTCTGTAGCGCGCTCTCCGCTTTTGTCGTGATCCCGGCGAGTTCTCGGAGATGGCGGTTGGTCATCTCGCCGTTGGAAAAGATTCCGCTGTTTTCGAACCGCGCGAGCTGCCGCTGACGGGCCGCGATCACGCGCTGCCGGATCGTCTCGCTCGGCTCGCCCTCCTCCTTGAGCGTAAGCTCCTCCGCCTTGACTGCGGGCACCGGGACGTGCAGATCGATCCGGTCGAGCAGCGGCCCGGAGATGCGGCTGCGGTAGGCGCGCATCTTTCCCGGATCCACCGTACTCTCGTCGAGCACGTTCCCGTGGTAGCGTCCGGGCGTGGGATTCATCGCCGCGACGAGCAGAAAGCGGGCGGGAAAACGTGTGGTCGCGGCGACGCGGGCGATCGTCACCTCGCCGTCCTCCAGCGGCTGCCGCATCACCTCTAAAGTACTTTTCCGGAATTCCGGCAGTTCGTCGAGGAACAGGACGCCGCGGTGCGCGAGACTGACTTCGCCCGGCACAGGCACCGTGCCGCCCCCGATCAATCCGGCGTCGCTGATCGTGTGGTGCGGGCTGCGGAACGGCCGGGTTGCGAGCAGCGCGGAACCGGGCGGAAGCGTTCCGGCGACCGAATGGATCTGCGTCGTCTCCAGCGCCTCATCGAGCGTGGGCGTCGGCAGAATCGTCGGCAGCCTTCGCGCGAGCATCGTTTTGCCCGATCCCGGCGGGCCGATCATCAGCACGTTGTGGTTGCCCGCGGCTGCGATCTCAAGCGCCCGTTTCGCCCGTTGCTGCCCTTTGACCTCGCGAAAATCCACGTCGTAGCGGCGTTGTTCCGCGAACAGTTCCTCGAGATTGACCGTGTACGGCTCTACCGTGTCGGTCCCGTTGAGAAAATCCACGACGTCGCGCAGGCTTGCCATCGGGTAAATCGGCAGCCCCTCGGCTACCGCGGCCTCATCGGCGTTGTCCTGGGGAACGATCAGCGAGAGGCGGTCACGGTCGCGGACGGCGAGGGCGGAAGGGAGAACGCCATGAACGGGCCGCAGCCGGCCGTCCAGCGAAAGCTCGCCGAGAAACACGTACCGCTGCAGCTCCTCCGCGGGAATCTGCCCGGTCGCGGCGAGCAGCCCGACGGCGATCGGAAGGTCGAAGGCGCTGCCCTCTTTGCGCAGATCGGCGGGGGCGAGGTTGACCGTTACACGTTTGCGCGGGAAAAACAAGCCCGTGTTCTTCATCGCCGCGGACACCCGGTCGATCGCCTCCCGGATCGATGCGCCCGCGAGACCCACGATCGTAAAATGCTCCAGCCCCGTTTCGATCTGGGTTTCGACCTCGATGCGGGTTGCGTCGATCCCTTCGAGCGCGACCGTCCACAGCTTGCTGAACATTGGGCCCTCACGCCATGCGTGTGATAAACGCCGCCATCGGTGTGAAAGATTCGCCATCCCTGCGCCAGGAAGCAAGGTACTCGCTCTCATAGGTGCAGGTGAACATACTGGTGTCGACGAGCGCGCCCGCCGCCTCGCCCTGGAGCCTCGCGGCCTCCACCAGGTCTAGGTGATCTTTACCGTCGATCTCCGTAACGGCCTGCGCCATTACGCTGTCCTCGCGGAACGCTTCGGCCACCTTCGTGCCCACCTCGTAATGGCTGGCGCAGATCCCCGGGCCGATCGCCAGCGTCAACCCGGATCGGTCCTGTTCCGGGATTTTCTGGACTGCTTCGCGCAGGATTCCCGCGGCGATTCCGCGCCACCCGGCGTGGAGCATCCCGATCCAGCCGCTTTCCGGCGCAGCGATCCACACCGGCAGGCAGTCCGCGTGAGTGGTCATCAGCACCACATTCGGGTCTTTCGTGAGCAGGCCGTCGGTTCGGGCCAGGGCGCTGCTCAACTCGCGCGCTCCCTTGCGTTTGTCGGCGGCCGTGACCACCGCGACAGTGGCCGTGTGGTCGAGGTAGGGGGCGATCAGATCGTCGATTCTCAGGTCCCAGATGCGGAGAAACTGCATCCGGTTGTGGGCGATATCCCACTCCGGACGGCCGTAAAAGGTCATCGCCCCGAACTCTTTGCGCGAAAGCCCCCAGATCAGCGTCGATCCGTCCGGGAGTAGTTTCTCCCCCTCAACGGCGGCGCGGGGGGTGTTGACATCGTGGGCAGAAAAAAGTGCTGCGTCCATGTAGCATCGTCCGCGTTATCGGCCGCCCGCATCGGGGGCACGGCTCCCCTTCACGGCCGTACACATCCAGTTTGTTGCCATAACGTCCCGGCTCACCGTCGGGCTGCCGGAAATCAGAGAGCGTCGTCCCCATCTCGTCGACTGCGCTGGAGAGCACTTCGACGAGGGTGTGGTGCAGTCCTTCGAGCCGCTGCCCGCGAATTTTGCCGGCGGGGGTGCCCGGATGGATGCGCGCGCGCCAGAGGGCCTCCGAAGCGTAGATGTTACCGATCCCGGCGACCCGGTTTTGCATCAGCAGGAAACTTTTCACCGGCGTCGTGCGGCCGCGGAGCAGTGCGGCGAGGGCGCGCGGAGTGAACTCGGGGGACAGCGGTTCGACGCCGAGTGCGTGAAATCCGGCCGGTTCCGTGCCATCGAGCAGAAAAAGGGTCCCGAACGTCCGCGGGTCCACAAAATGGAGCAGCGGACCATTTTTCAAATGAAACACGGCGCGCACGTGGTCGGAGGAGAGGCGTTTGTCCGATACCAGGAGTTGCCCGCTCATTCTCAAGTGAAGGACCAGTGTGGGGCGATTTACCAGGTTCCACAGCAGGTATTTCCCGCGACGGTCCAGGGTGCTGATCCGCGCGTTGCGGAGGGCGCTCCGCAGACGGTCGGGGTCGCTCTCGCGCCAGATGCGCGGATGGAGCAACTCGACCCGGCTGAGAGTTTTGCCCTCGAGCACGGGTCGCAGCGCACGGACTACCGTCTCGACTTCGGGGAGTTCAGGCATCGCTGTCTTTCTGGCTTCCCTGGGACAGTATACTCACAATGCCTGCTGTTCGGCATTGTGAGTATACTGTCCCTGAGTGGTTCGGAGTGGGATTGTGAGTATACTGTCCCAGAAAGCCTGCCAATTCAGTGTGGATACCGTTCGGCGATGGCGGCGGCGAGCCGTTCCAGTTCCGCCTTGTCCGTTTCCTTGAACGCGCCGATCTGATCGCCGTCGATGTCGATTTCGCCGATCGCTTCGCCGTCACGCAGGATCGGGACGACGATCTCGCTGCGGGTGTAGGGGAAGCAGGCGAGGTACTCGCTGCGCTCGTTGACATCGTCGACGATCACCGTCTCCTTTGTCCGCGCCGCGAGCCCGCAGATCCCCTCGCCGATGGGAATGCGGACGTGTTCGGTCGCTTCCGGGCCGTCCCACGCTCCCAGTTGCAGCATCTCGCCGTCCACCCAGTAGAACCCGACCCATCCGTAGTGGGGGACATCGGCGCGAAGCCGTTGGACGATGTGGGCTTCCCACTCGTCGAAGTCCATCGCATCGCCCGCGGCGATCAGTTCGCTGACGAGTGTGTTCAAGTTCGGAACCATGATGCTCCTCAGTGCGGGTGTGCCAGCGTGCGATTCTGCGGCTCAGGAATGAGAAGTTACTCTCGAATGTTCGAGGCACAAAAGAGTCGCGGCGATCTGTGCGAGCCCTAACCTGCGATTAAAAGTGACAATCGCCTTTGAAAAACCGCATTCAAAGGAAACTGTCACTTTTACCTTCCACATGTAGGCCGGGGTCTCCGAACCCGGCACGCGCATCAGCATGTGGAGTGGATCAGCGCACCCACCGGACGGGTTTCGCGAAGTTCGGCGTAGCGGGCCAGCGCCTCGTCGGTGCGCAGCACTTCCACCTGGACGCCGCGCGATTCGATCTGCTTCTTCACTTTTTGCGGAACGTGCAGGCGCCCGTAGCGGCCTTCTGACAGGATAACCACTTCCGCGCCGTGGTCGATCAGCTCGTCCACGTCGGCCGGATCGAGCGCGTCGTGCGAGGTCCGTGACTCGTTCCAGTTCCACGCACTCGCCCCGCCGGGCCAGAGTTTGACATCCTTGAACTCGCCGTGCCCCTCAACGACGATCCTGCCCCAGGATTCACTTACGATTGATGGGCTTTTTGCGTTCATGACTTGCCGCCTCGCAGGGTGCTGTCAACAGCTTACCTCTGCGCCCAGCGCCTGGTCAATACGTGGAGGTCGAGAGCGAAAATGGGTGACAGGGTGGCACGGGGCTCCGCCCCGGGTTTCATATAGACGGCAGGATTGCTTTGTCCCGATCAATCGGGACCTGCAATGACACCATTTTGACCCCTGTTTGCTTGCAAACAGGGTTTACTCTCATCCGTATAAAACGGATTCCCGCCTTCGCGGGAATGACTAACAGGTGGCCCGGTCCCGGCCGTTTGGGACCGGATTTCATAACTAATTGCAGGACCGCAATGTTCACTAAACAGCGAGATTGCTTTGGATTCTTGCGAATCCTCGCGATGACATAGATAGACAGGGTGGCCCGGGGCTCCGCCCCGGGTTTCATATAAGCAGCGAGATTGCTTCGTCCCGATCCGTTGGGACTCGAAATGACATAGATAGAGCCACTCTGGGATTGGTTTTCTGGAAACAAATAGACCCTGTTGGACAGGACCAACAGGGCCGTATTCTCTGATCTTCGTCGCGTCGCGTAGCTTTGACGCGACACTTGGCTGAAGCGACTTCGCTTCTACTTCACCCCGTTTTCCACCCACCCCTTCGCCAGGTGAAGTACCGTTTCCACCGCTTTGACCATCGCCGACTCCGCGATCCACTCGCGGCGGGAGTGGAACATCAGCCCGCCGGCGAAAATGTTCGGCGTCGGGTGCCCGAGTTGGGTGAGACGGGCGCCGTCGGTGCCGCCACGGATCGACTTGCGGATCGGCTCGACACCCGCGTCGCGCATCGCCTTGTCCGCGAGGTCCACCACTTCCGGAGTCTTGCGGACGATGTCACGCATGTTTTCGTACTGGTGGGTCACCTTCAGTTCGATCGCGAGGCCGGGAAACCGCTTCTCGTAGGTCTTGGCCAGCGTCTCCATGTACTCGATCGTGGCTTTGTTGTTTTCCTCCTCGAAATCGCGGACGATCGCCGTCACCGCCGCGTTCTCGAAATCGCCGTTGATCGACACCACGTGGATAAATCCCTCGCGCTTTTCCGTGTGCTCGGGGGTTTTCCACTCGGGAAGGTGGGCGACGTAGCGGCTGGCGACCACGGCGGCGTTGATCATCTTGTCCTTGGCGTAGCCGGGGTGCACGCCGATTCCCTTGAACTTCATGTCGACCCGCCAGGCGTCGAAATTCTCATCCTCGAGCTCGCCGGGAAATCCGCCGTCGAGCGTGTAGCAGAACTTCGGCAGCTTGTCCCCGTCGATCTTGATCGTCCCGCGCCCGATCTCCTCGTCCGGCGTAAAACAGACGCGAATTTCCCCGTGCGGCAGCTCCGGGAATTTCTGGAACGTCGCCATCGCGGCCATGATCTCGGCGACGCCCGCCTTGTCGTCCGCTCCCAGCAGCGTCTTGCCCGACGCGGTGATAATCGTTTCCCCCTTGAACAGCGAGAGCTCGGGGCTGTCGTTCGGCGTCAGCTTCAGGCTCGGATCGTCTGGGAAGGTGATCGCTTTGCCGTCCCACTTCTCATGGCGCTGCGGTTTGACATGCTCGCCGGGTTGGTCGGGGCTGGTGTCCACGTGGGCGAGCAGCGCGAACGGCGCAGCCTTGGCCCCGTCGGTGCTCGGCAGGGTGGCGTACACATACCCGTGCTCGCTGATCTCAACATTCTGCAGGCCCAATCCCGCCAGCTCATCCTTCAGCATCTTCAGCAGGTCCCACTGGTGTTGAGTGGAGGGTGTGACATCGTTGTTCTCGTTGGACGTAGTGTGCACCTGGACGTACCGTAGAAACCTCTCGCGCACGTCGTTCAGGATGAACTCGCGGATCGTATCGGAAATCATGGCATCCTCGTTCTTAGGCTCCTTAAGGTGAATAAGGCGCCTCAAGATAGCTTGTCACTCCTTGGAGTTCAAGAAAATCGGAGCTTTACATCGCTGGATGAGTCTCCCGGCATGCCGGATGATCCAGGACGAATCCGCGAAATTCTCCGGGTGAATTGCTCGGAGTCATCATCTACCCTAACTTCATGAAAACAATGATGAGTGAGACGGCACGCTGCGAACTCTCGGGGGAAATAATGTTCATGCGTCGAACCGATCTACAATCATCCCTGCTGCTTATTGTCCTTTTCTTCTTTTTTGCTTCCCTATCCTCGGCGCAAGTAACCCGGACTAATCGAGTCGCTGTCCTCGATTTTGAGCTCAGTGGCGGGATTCCCAGCGAGTACAGTTTGACCTTTTCCGACATCTTCCGGCAGCAGCTTCACCAGACCGGGCGGTTCAGTGTGATCGAACGCCAGCGGATGGAGGAGATCTTAAAGGAGCAGGGTTTTCAGCTCTCCGGCTGCACCTCGAGTGAATGCGCTGTCGAGGTGGGTCAGCTGCTCGGGGTGGACGAGATGGTCGCTGGATCGATCGGAAAGGTCGGGGAGATGTACTTCGTCATCGTCCGGCTGATCGACGTTGAAACGGCGGAGATCATCGATACACGCAACGTCCCCTGCAAGTGCTCCATTGAAGACGTGGCGACCACGGCGATACCGAGAGCAGCCTATGAGCTGGCGGGAGCGAGTCCTGAAGAACAAGTCCCGCAACAGGAGATCGTTCCGTCCGCCGGACGTCGCGGGCTAAAGAAAGACACCGCCGGATACCATCGGCATGAGAAGTTCTATTTCCAATTTGGCCTGGGACCGGGATCGACAAAATCGACTTCCAGCTTGTTGGAGATCAACAGCAACGGCGCTGCGATGGCCTTGGACATGCAGTTCGGCTGGGTGTTCTCAAAGAAGTACGTCGTCTATTTTGCGGTCGTAGGCCATTTGATGAGCAACCCCAATGTTGTCTTCCTCAAGGAGACAATTCCCACCGACAGCCTGGACGTTACAATCAACGGCTACGGTATCGGATTCAAGTACTATATCCCTGCAAAGAACCTGTTCGTCGACCTTGCGCTCCTTCAAACGACGCTGACACTCGATTACGGTTCCGGGAGGGCGACCGGGGAAACGAACAGGGGGGGTGGAATCCAGCTCGGTTTCGGCAAGGAGTGGTGGATTTCGCATTCCTGGTCGCTGGGCGTGGAGGCTTACTATCACGCCAGCTCTGCGCCGGACAAACCGCCCTTTGATAATGTGACCTGGTCGAATGAATCCGTCGGAGTGATGTTCACTGCGGTGTTCGACTGAATCCGGATCAGCGTTTCGGAAAAGCCGGCAGTCGGCTGGTTCGCCCTCAGCTCCCATTTCCCGCCAATCAATGCAGCAGGATCGCGCTGGTGATCGTCAGGTAGATGGCGACGCCGAGCACGTCGTTGGTCATCGTGATGAACGGGCCGCTCGCCAGTGCGGGGTCTTGACCGAGCTGCTTGAGCACGAACGGCGCCAGCGTTCCGACGAGCGCGGCCATCGAAACGACGCAGATCAGCGACAGTCCGACGGCGACCCCGATCAGCCAGGCGTCGCGCCACAGCGTAACCGCGATGATCAGCACGGCCGCAAGGATCAACCCGTTGATCGCCGCAACCATCACCTCCCGGAGCACACGTCTGACCATTTTGCCCGAGAGAATCTCACCGGTGGCGAGCCCGCGGACGACAGTCGTCGAGGATTGGATGCCCACGTTGCCCGCCATCGCCGCTGTGACCGGGATGAAAAACGAAATCGCGATCAGCTGGGCAATCGACGCCTCGAAATGGCTGATTACCCAGACGCCGACAAGCTCGCCGACGAAGGCGACCAGCAGCCAGGGCAGCCGCGCCCGAGTCTGCCGAAGCAAATTCCGCTCCGTGACGATCTCTTCACCGATACCGGCGAGGATGGCGATATCCTCGTTCGCCTCCTCGGCGACAACGTCGACGACGTCATCCACGGTGATGCGGCCAATCAGGCGATCCTCGGAGTCGACGACAGGCGCGGAAATCAGGTCGTAGAGCTGGAACAGCCGCGCCACCTCTTCCTGATCCGTGTCCTGGTGGACGATGATCATCTCTTCGTCGAGGATCTCGGTCACCGAAGTGCTGCGCTTGGCGAGCAGCAGGTTCATCAACTCGATCCGCCCCTTCAACCGGCCGTGCGCATCCACCACGTAGACGTAATGGATGTCTTCGATGTCCTCTTCCTTGGCGCGGCGGACGGCTAGGATCGCGTCACGTACAACCTGGTTGTCGAGCACCGTGACCAGCTCCACCGCCATCAATCCGCCGGCGGAATCCTCCTCGAATCCGAGCAGTGTCTCGACTTCCTGGCGATCCTCCTCGGGGGTCGCCTCGAGCACCCGCTGCAGCGTCGATTCGTCGAGCAGGCCAGCCAGGTCCGCGCGGTCGTCCGAGTCGAGCTCGATCAGGATCTCCCCGATTCGCTTATCGTCGAGACGGTCGAGCAGACTCTCCTGGTCCGACTCCTCCATTTCGCTGAGCACTTCGTGCTGCCGTTCCTGTTCGATCAGGTCGAACACGAGGTTGCGGTGCGTGCCGGAGAGCCCGGCCATCAACGCGGCGATCTCGGCGGGGTGCATACGGGTCAGCAGCTCGCGTACGCGGTCGAAACGCTCGCTCGCGAGATAGGTGCCCAGCGCGTTGCGCAAGTCGTCCAGGGAGGGGCGCAGTGCGGGACGGATTTCAGGGTTGTTCGCCGTCGGTTCCATCGCGTTCCCGTTTCGGAATCAGTTGCACTGCCAGCCGCGCAAACTCCTCGGTGCTCAGGGTTTGCGGACGTCGCGTCAAATCTACATCGAGGTCCTCATGGAAAGCGAGACGAGCGATTCCCGGGAGACTGTTGCGGAGCATCTTGCGGCGCTTGGAGAACACTCCCTTCACCAGCCTGCGGAAGGTGTCGTAGTGGGGGACAGGCCAGCGCGGTTCGGCCGCAAGGTCCATCCGCACCACGCCCGCGTCCACCTTCGGCGACGGACTGAACATCTCCCTCGGCACCGTCATCACGATCTCCGGGTCGCCCCAGAGGCGAAGCATCACCGCGAGCTGGCCATACTCGCTGTCGCCGGGCAAAGCGCAGGCACGGCGGGCGACCTCCAGTTGCAGCATCACCATCAGCCGATTCAACTCGCCCGGAGACTCACGCGCGAAATCGAGCAGGCGGAACAGCAGGCTCGAAGTGATGTTGTAGGGCAGGTTGCCGATCGCGGAAAACGGCCGCCCTCCCGTCAGCGACGCCAGGTCCGCGTCCAGGATGTTCTCGTGGACGACCTTGAGACGGGGTTCGCCGGGCCATCGCTGTTGCAGGTGCTCGACCATCCGGATGTCGATCTCGACCGCGATCACCTCTGCACCGGCCGTCAGCAGCTGTTCGGTCAGCGCGCCCGGACCGGGGCCGACCTCGAGCACGAGACTTCCCGCTTCGACCCCCAGCTGCTGCACCATTCCCAGCGCAACCGCGGGGTCGAGCAGCCAGTTCTGCCCCAGCGATTTCTTCGTCGCGGGCAGGCCGCCATGCTTGCGGATGTAGCCGATCGCCGCCGCCAGACGGTTCTCTCCGCTTTCGACCGCGGGGGGCGCCGGCGTCAGCCTCGCGAGTTGTTTTTCAAGCTCTTCCGGGCTCAAACCGGCTTGGCCGCTGCTGTCCCTGCCGTGGAGGGGGAAATCCCGGCGTTCCGGCTCCGCATCGCGCTTTCGTGCGTGTTTCTTATGTGTTTCACCCTTGGGCACAGGGGAAAATACCCGAGCCCCGCACTACGTGCAAGTTTTTCGTGCTGTTCCGGTTCGCCGCAACGCCGGAGGATTCAGCGGAATGGAAGGGAAAAAAAGCCTTGACATTGCCGGATTGGCCGTTTAGTTTCAGCTCACCGGCCAGATGTGGACGTTAACCCTATTCCTCAAACATTTCCTGCTATTTATGCAAAAGCAATAAACAACCCACAGCACAAAACCCTTTGAAAGCGACGAAGGGAAAAACCAGCTCGACCACCCATCAGGGATCATAAAACGACGACGCGGACAGAACGGATGCCCTCTCGCGAGAGTGGAACCTTCCGTATATCTTCGCAGTTGAAAAAACGTAACCTCTAACGATACCAACCATTTGCAAGGAGTAACGTCGTGCCACTGGAGATCGCTGAGCTCAACACGATGAAGATCGATGAGCTCAACAACATGGCCAAAGAGCTGAAGGTTGAAGGCTACAGCGGCTATCCGCGCAAGGAATTGATTTTTAAGATCCTTGAGCGAAATGCACAGAAAGAAGGGTTGATCTTCGGCAGCGGCGTGCTGGAAATCCTGCCCGACGGTTACGGATTCCTTCGCACCCCGTCTTCAAACTACCTTCCCGGTCCTGACGACATCTATGTCTCCCCCTCCCAGATCAAACGATTCGGGCTGCGGAAAGGACATATCGTCGCCGGCCAGATCCGACCGCCCAAGGAGAACGAGCGGTTCTTCGCCCTTCTGAAAGTGGAAGCGGTGAACATGGAATCGCCCGAGAAGGTGCGCGATTCAATCCTCTTTGAAAACCTGACCCCGCTGCATCCCGATCAACGGATCAACCTTGAGTGGAACCCGAAGGAGCTGTCCACCCGTGTAATGGACATGTTCGCCCCGATCGGCAAGGGGCAGCGGGGATTGATCGTCGCCCCGCCGCGCACCGGCAAAACCGTCCTCCTCCAGAACATCGCCCACGCCATCGAAAAAAACCACGCCGAGATCTTCCTGATCGTCCTGCTCATTGACGAACGCCCCGAAGAGGTCACCGACTTCCAGCGATCGATCCGCAGCGAGGTTGTCTCGTCCACCTTCGACGAGAAGCCCGAGCGGCACATCCAGGTCTCGAACATGGTCATTGAGAAGGCGAAGCGGCTGGTCGAATACGGCCGCGATGTGGTGATCCTGCTCGACTCGATCACACGCCTCGCCCGCGCGCACAACAGCGTCGCCCCGCACTCCGGCCGGATCCTCTCCGGCGGTGTGGACGCCACCGCGCTGTATGAGCCGAAGAAATTCTTCGGCGCGGCGCGAAACATCGAGAACGGCGGCTCGCTGACGATCATGGCGACGGCGCTGGTGGAAACCGGCAGCCGCATGGACGAGGTGATTTTCGAGGAGTTCAAGGGCACCGGCAACATGGAGATCGTGCTCGACCGCCGTCTCGCCGACGCACGCGTCTTCCCGGCGATGGACATCAACCGCTCCGGCACCCGCAAGGAGGAGCGCATCCTCGACGAACACGTGCTCGACCGTGTCTGGATCCTGCGCAACATGCTCAGCGACTACAGTCCGATGGACACGATGAAATTCGTCCGCGACAAGATCAAGGAAACCGAGATCAACGAGGAATTCCTGATGTCGATGTCGAAGGCGGGCGGGTGATCCGAACGTTCGAAGGACTCGGGCAGCGCGCACTCGCTTTGAGTCGCTTCGGCAAGTGTGATGATAAATGCAGACGAACCCCGGCATTGCCGGGGTTCGTTTTGTTTTGCCTGCGTCGTTTTAGCAGTCATCCTGAACGCAGTGAAGGATCTTTGAGTTGAAGGTTTGTGGCCCGGCCAGCTTGATGGCCGGGTTTCTACTAAGTAATTCAGTCTGTGAAAGATGAAAAATTCGACGGGTGGCCCGGGATCCCCGATCAGGTCGAGGACAGGCTTTCAGTCCCGGGTTTCATATCGATCTGTACGACCCGGTTGCCCTGTCAGCCGAGTCTCCTTGTAACGTGCCCCTGTTTGCTTGCAAACAGGGTGTATTCTAATTTTTCGTTGGATTGCCCGGTCAAGCCGGACAATGACAAAAGGATAACCTCTGGATGGCTAGGTCATGTAGGCCGGGCACCTGCCCCCGACCTGATCGGGTGTCTCCGAACCCGGCGTCACTCCGTCACAACGCCCCGCTTGCGCCCCGGCAGGTTCCCCAGCAGCAGGCCCGCAACCACGAGCACCGTGCCTCCCGCCATCTCCGATGTGAAATGCGCCCGGAAGAAGGCAAAATCGAGGATCGCGGTGAAGGACGGGACGAGGTAGATGAAGGTCGCCGCCCAGGCGGCCCCTTTCCTCTGCACGCCGACGTAAAAGAACGTGTACCCGATGGCGGTGGGGAATATCGCCATGTAGATCAGGCCGAGCCAGGTCGCCGAGGCGGCGGAGCCCAGCGAGTGAAGGATCGGCAGCACTCCGGTCAGCGGAATCAGCAGCAACGCGGTGATCATGTAGCTCGCTCCGTTGATCCACAGCGAGTCCCACTCCGGTTTCTTCGTCGCCCTTGCGAACAGCGTGTACACAGCCCAGCTCAGTGCCGCTCCGAGCGCCAGCGCCTCTCCGATCCCGAGGTGGGCGATGTCGATCCGTCCCCCGCGCGCGGCGTTCACCCACAGCGCGCCGGAGAACGCCAGCAGGAATCCCGCGTAGAACCGCCCCGGGCGTCTCCGCTTGAGAAAAACGATCTCGCCGAACGCGGTGAAGAACGGATTCAGTGCGATGATCAGCGCGGTGCTCGTCGGGGTGATGTGCTGCAGCGCCGAGAAGAAGAGGACGTGGTAGCCGACGCCAGCGAACAGGACGACTCCGGCGAGATGCGTCCACCAGGACCGCTCGCGGAAACCGGGACGCTGCCTCCACATGAAAAAAAGCAGCAGCGGGGCCATCGCCGCCGCGGAAAACAGAAACCGGAGCATCGTGGAGGCGACAGCGTCGAGTTCGCGGACGACGTAGGTTCCGGCGATGAACGATCCCGCCCAACTGATCGGAATGATGAGGAAGAGCAGGGTGAACGTCCGGTCGCCGCGGTTCATGAATGGAGTTTTTCTTCGACGGGATGGACCGGCTCTTCTGCGGTTTCCTGCAGAATGCTCTCGCGCTTCGCCGTGGCGACCACGTCCGACCATTTCAGCTTCAACCGCCAGAGCCCGATCAGTCCGGTGACATTCAGTGTGACGTAATTCACCGCATGGATGGTGGCCGCGAAAACAACGGCCAGTCCCTGACTGACGCCGAACCAGCTCAACGAGAGCAGCACCGCCGCGTGGTAGGTGCCCACTCCGCCCGGGGCGGAGGGGATGGCGAATCCGAGGGCCGTGATCACCGTGATCACCGCCGCCGGCACCCATGCGCCGTGCACCAGCAGTTGGGGATAGGTGCCGTCCAGCATCTGGAACGCTTCGAGCACGATCTTCATCACGGCGATGTATTGCAGCATCAGCACCATGGTTGACCAGATGACATGGAACAGCGCGACGGGCGAGGTGAGCACGCTGAAACCTTCGATCAAACGCACGGCTTTGGCGGTGATCCGCGCGGGAAAGGTCGTCGAGTCGGGAAAACGTTTCTGCAGCCAGCTCTCCAGGTTGGCCGAATGCCTCGAGAGCAGGTAGCCGACGACGAGCGATCCGAGCGTGACCACGGCGAGCAGGCCTCCCCCCGCACGCAGCCAGCCGGGAAACGGAAAGGCGACCATCACCACGCCGAAGACGACGACGACGGCCGCAAGATCGAACAGCCGCTCCACCACGACCGTCGTGATCGTCGCGCCCATCGAACGGTTTCCGCGCCGGGCGACGATCACCGCGCGCAGCACCTCTCCCGCTCGCAGCGGCAGCACATTGTTCAGCAGGTAGCCCAGGTTCAGCGAGTGGAAAACCGTCCAGTAGGGAACGTTGCCCCCGTGGCGCAGGATCAGTTTCCAGCGCCAGGCGCGGAGAAACAGCGACGCCGTCAGGATTGTCACCGCGAGCAGGGCATAGCCCGGGATCAGCAGTTTCCAGGCGTGCGCCAGATCCGCCCATTGCATCCGCGGATGGCCGAACAGCGCCTTCAGCGGCGGCAGTTCACCGCCGAACAGCGCGCGGGCTTGGGGTTTGAAGAGAACGAGGTACACCAGAAGCACGCTGATCGTGATCCCGATCGGGGTGCGCAGGCGCCGCAGGATTCGTTTCATCATCGCAAATCGTACACCTTCACCCCGTCCGGAATCGTCAGCCGGAACCGGGCGTCAGCGATCTCCACATTGCGCTCGACATTCGTGAGGGTGAACACCGTCAGGTTGTCCGCATCGTCCACGAGTTCCATTTTACGCGTGATCGCGTCCTCCTCGTCCACCCAGACCTTGATGCGTTTTACACCTATTCCCTCTTCCTTCGGAACGAGGTCGAGAATGTAGACAGGTTTCCGGTCAAGGGTCCCTTCGTCGACTTCGGTTACCGTGAATTTCTTCGGGTACTCGAAAAGGATCTCGCGGGGGATCATACCCGGTTCGACATCGCCCAGCGACTCGACGATCACGGTCGGCGGGTTGCCCGTTGGATTGTACCGCCACAGCGTCTTCCCGTCGCTGACCACGATCATCTCCGGTGTCTCGAGCCGGAACCGGTTGTTCCCCGCCAGCTCCATCGTGCCTTCGGTCACCGTCGGCTGGTCGTCGATCAGTGCGAGCGAAGTCTCCTGGCGGAACCGGAAACGGAGTGTGCTCTGCTCATCGTACGCTTGTTGCACGCGGCCGATGATGCTTTTGCCCGAAGGGAGTTTCGCCCTCGCGGAAATAGCGGTCGCCAGCAAAAGGATCGCCAGGACAGGCCACGCCGTGCGTCGTATCACGCCTTCTCCCTTGTCCCGCCGGGTTTACTCCTCATCGTCGTTCACGCCTTGGCTCAGGAAGGAGTCCATCTCCTGATGGTCCATCAACACTTCGCGAGCCTTCGAGCCCTCGAACGGTCCGACGATACCCGCCTGCTCGAGCTGGTCCAGCAGGCGGCCGGCGCGGCTGTATCCGATTTTCAATTTGCGCTGGAGAAGGCTGACGCTCCCCTGCTGGTGCCGTACGACGATCCGCACCGCCTCCTCGAAAAGCGAATCTCTCTCCTCGTCCACCGCTAGCCCGTTTTCGCCGTTCCCTCCCGCGTCCACCGGAAGCGTTAGCACGACGCTTTTCACAAATTTCGGCTGCTTGCGAACGTGCGCGATCAGGTTCCGCACCTCCTCGGTCGTCACCAGTGCGCCGTGAAACCGTTTCGGGAACGGGTCCGAATTGTCCAGGTAGAGGCCGTCCCCCTTGCCGATCAGCGCCTCCGCCCCCGAATGGTCCAGGATGATCCGGCTGTTGGTCTTCTCCGCGACCTTGAACGCGATGCGCGCGGGGAAATTGGCCTTGATCAGTCCGGTGATCACGTCGGCGCTCGGACGCTGGGTCGCCAGCACGAGGTGAATCCCCACAGCCCGAGCGAGCTGGGCGAGACGGGTGATCGGCTCCTCCACATCCCGCTGAGCCGTGATCATCAGGTCCGCCAGTTCGTCCACGATCAGCACCAGGAACGGCAGCCGCGGCGGGAGGTTGCCCTCCTCATCGGGCTTGATTCGTCCCGTCTCCAGCATCCGGTTGAACTCGGTGATGTACCTCGCCCCGGATTCGGAAAGCAGGTCGTAGCGCCTTTCCATCTCGCGGACGACGGAGATCAGCAGGTTGACCGCGCTCTTCGGCGTTGTCGCGATGACCTCGTCGTTCTCCTCGAGAAAGAGCAGATGATGGCGTCGAAGTTCCTGATAAATGGAAAGTTCAAGTTTCTTCGGGTCCACCATCGCGATCATTACGTCCTGCGGGCGGTTGCGCATCAGCAGCGAGGCGATGATCGTGTTGATGCAGACACTCTTTCCCGAACCCGTGGTTCCTGCAATCAGCATGTGGGGCATCTCCGCCAGGTCGACGACGAATTCGTCCCCCTGCGCGGTCTTCCCCAGCGCGATTGTCAACGGGCTGTCCGCCTTCTGAAATTCCTCCGATTCGATGATCTCGCGAAGCCGCACGATCTTCTGCGTTGGATTGGGCACCTCGATGCCCACGGCGCCTGCCCCGGGAATCGGGGCGATAATCCGCACGCGCGCCGCCGTGAGGCTCAGCGCAAGGTCGTCCGAGAGCGCGGCGAACTTGGACACCTTGACCCCCGGGGCGGGCTTCAGGTCGTACCGGGTGATCACCGGTCCCGGGTGGATGGCGATCACCTTTGCTTCGACCCCGAACTCCAGCAGCCGCTCCTCGAGCTTCTGCGCCTGCTGTTCGAGCATATCCGGGTCCAGCTCTTCCGCCTCCTCGCTCACCGGTATCAACAGGTCCGGCGTCGGCAGATGGTAGGCTGAGGGATCGGGTTCCACGCTCTCGCTGGCTTCCTTCGCCGCTTTCCGTTTTTCAGCCTGCGGCTCCACTTTCCCGGCGGGAGGTTCCTCCGGGGGCATCGTCGGCGGGCGGCTGGCGTAGATCACACGCGGGCGCCGTTTGGTCTCCACCGGTTCCGCGGGCGGAACGTCGGGCGGTTCCACTTCCTGAGCACCCTCGGGTTGGACGTTTTTCGCGTCCGCCTTGAGGGGTTCCGCGATGCGTCCGGATCGCAGCGGTACCCGGTTGGGCTTCTTGAGCGAAAGTTTCGGCAGGGAGAATTTTTTCGGCGCGGGCAGCCGCTTCACCTGGGCGATCAGCCAGCGGACGCCGCCGAGCAACGCCTCGCCGATCTTTCGCCACCGTATCCTCAGCAGCACGGTGATGTACATCAGGGTGACGGCGGAGAGCAGGATCACCGCGCCCGTCTTGCCGAGGTAGTTCAGCAGCAGGTAGGTGAATCCCACACCCACCACGCCAATCGGCTCCTGGATGCCGGGAAGGCCTTGAAGGCCGCGGACGGTGCCCCAGATCGTCACCGCGAGTGCGCTCGAGACGATCAGCGGAACAAACAACCGTTTCAGCAGCCGCGGTCCCTTGCCGAGCAGCAGGTCAAGCCCCGCGGCGGCCAGCAGCAGCGGCACGATCAGCGAGATCCAGCGCCCGAACGTCCACAGCACGAGCGCGTAGGCGATGTACGCTCCTGCGCTGCTGAGCAGGTTGTGGATCACCTCCGACGTGCCGTTGGGGGGGTCGTTGGGATTGAACGAGATTACGGCCAGCGCCGCCATCACTGCCGCTGTCAGCAGAGCGATCCCTAGCAGATCCCGCCACACGGGAGTGGCGGGTCCCTGTTTTGGACGTTGGGTGACGGCGCGAGAACGGGTGGAGCGCTTGCCTGATGTGCGTTTTGCCATAGCTTTTTTTTGTTTAGACCGCTTGAAGGTAGGGACGCCTCACCAGACACGCAAGAGGATGCGGCTGGACGGGCATCTACACTGGGACATCGCTATATTCTCCCAGTCCATGAAAGGAACGTGAATCCCGTATACCGGTGCAACCCTCATGCGACGCCAATTGCCAAACTTGATCACGATTTTACGATTCCCTCTGACCCTGTTTTTCCTCTACGGCTCGTTTCAGCCTGAGGCGGGGTGGAAGGTGGCCGCCACCGCCGCGTTCCTGTTCAGTATGCTCACCGATTTTTTTGACGGACTCATCGCGCGACGAATGAATGCCACGACTTCTGTGGGCACCTTCCTCGATCCCCTCGCGGATAAATTCCTGGTGCTCGCGGGCTTCTTCGTGCTCCTCGTGCGGCCCGATCTGCGCTGGGGAGCCTGGAAAAACTGGATCCTGATCTCCGTCGGACTGATCGCACTAAGGGAAATCGCGGTCACCGTGCTCCGCTCCTGGCGCGCCGTCAGCGACCGGCCGATCGTCACGTCCATCTGGGGCAAGGCCAAGACGACCGTCCAGATGCTCACCCTCGTCGCCGCCCTCCTGCTGCTGAACGCACGCGACATCTACCACTGGCACAATGAGATGGTGCTCGATTTCATCGCCTTCGGCATCCTCGCCAGCGCCTTCCTCGCCGTGTTCAGCGCCGGCGACTACTTCCACACCGCCGCCTCCGACCCTTCGGCTTCCGAATCCGGCACCCAGCCCTGACGTCAGCATGCGATCGCGCCCGCACTGCCCGAACGTCAAACCCTCCCGGCCTGCCTCCAATTCAGTGCTGGCGCTGCTGCTTCTGTTGGCGGTCGCCGCTCCCGCTCACGCCGGACGGTTTCCCGCGAAAGCACGCTGGCTGGAGGTGAAGCAGCAGGGCGTCACCCTGATTGTCCCCGCGGGGTGGGAGCGGTATGGGCTCTACGCGTTGCAGAGGGGGTTGGTTCACCTCGACTCGTTGCACTCCTGGTACGGTCCCCGGCCGAGTGTCAACCGGATCATCCTCAATCCGTGGCAGGATGCCCCGGTTGACCTCGCAACGGTGATGCCGCTGCGTGTCGAACTGACGTTGACCCCGGTGATCGACAAAGGTATCCGTCCCCAGGCCGGGTTGTTCCTCGACCTCGTCACGGCGCATGAACTCACCCACACCGTGCAGATGGCCACCCACGCGGGCATTACGAAGCCGTTGAGGTGGCTGTTCGGAGACGCTGTCGCCCCGCTCGGCATCTCCCCGGACTGGACCCTCGAGGGGCAGGCGATCTGGACGGAAAGCCGCGCGGGCGGGGGGCGGCTTCATTCGAGCTGGCACCGGCAGCTGCTGCGGACTCGTCTCATCGAGGGGAAACCGTGGAGCGCCGCGCAGATTGCGTATCCCGGCACGGTGTCGCCGGATGCAAACCGCGCGTACATCGCCGGTGCCTTCCTTTATGACGATCTAATCCGCGAACACGGCGGTGCGGTGGCCGCCGCGCGGTGGATGAAATCGCGGGCAAGATGGCCCTTTGTGCTCTCGATCCCGACGCGGAAAGTCTATGGTAGCGGCGGTGTTGACCTCTACCGGAATTTCCTCGCGTCCTGGATGCGACGTTGGAAAACGGAGCATCCGGACCGTGAGAACCTGCCGCAGGGAATTGAACTCGCCCGCGCCCCCAGAACAAGCTGGAGGAGGGCGGAGTGGACAGGGAGCGGGAACCTGATCGCCGTCGAGCAGAGTTATGACCATCCCCTCCGTCTCGTCTCGCTGGACCCGGGGCGGCAAGCGGTCGGGCTACCCGGAAAAGTTGCCGCGCTCGGTTACACCTCTCACTTCGGCAGCACCCCCTATCGCGGCGGAGCGATCGTCAGCGAGTACCGCCGGGGGCGGTGGGCGACGGAAACGGGCAGCGTCTATCTCGTTCGAGTTGACAGCCTGGGTCGCCACCATCCGTTGGCGAACCCGCCGCTCGCCGGGTTCGCGCCCGCCTGGTCTCCCGCCGCGAACCGGTTGGCCTATGTGACGAAAACTCCCGAAGGCCCGCACGAGCTGAGGACTGTCCGTTTGAACGGCGAGGGCGTGGTCGCCGGCGAACCGGTGACGCTGTTTAAAACGGAGCTTGGAATCCTCGGGGAACCTGCGTGGTCGCCGGATGGACGCAGGCTCGCGTTTGTTTTCGACCGCGGCGAGGGGGAGCGCATCGGCGTTTGCGGGATCAACGGCGATTCCCTGTCGGTGATCCGCATTACCGGAGCCGCGAATACGATCGATCCCGCTTTCGCGCCGGATGGCTCGCTCTGGGTCGCGGCGGATCCCGACGGCGTTCTCGATCTCTTCCAGATCGATCTCGATGCGCCAGCGGCGCTGCGGCGCACCTTCGTTTCCACCGCGGCGGTCGAGCCCGCGCCTGGACCCGGCGGAGAGATTGTTTACGGCTTCAGCACTTCGCAAGGCTTGATCCCCGTGCTGCTTTCGCCCGGTGAAATGCGGGCGGATTCCGCGGGTGTGATTGTGCGCACGCAGCCGCTCGCCGATTTCCAGGTTCAGGATCCTCCGCTGCCGACCAGCCGCGGGCTCACTTTCCGGTCATACAGTGCGCTCGCCCACTCCGCGCCCATCTTCTGGATGCCCGCGGCCGTTTCCGGGGATGAATCGGCGCTTGGACTTGCCTTGATCGCCCGCGATCCCCTCGGCCTGCTGTCGTGGCAACTGGACGCGTTGCAGGGGCTGGACTCCGGCGAGCCCGACCTGACGCTGTCCGGCTCCTGGCGCACGCTGCCCGCGGAGATCTCGGGCTGGCTCCGCCGCTCGCCGGTGAAGCAGGCGTCCTACATCTGGGACCCCACTGACGCCGTTTACCTATACGATGGAAAGCGCTGGCGTTCGACGACAGAGGGAGGACTCACCCTCGCCGTTCCCATTCAGCTCGACGGCAACGGCTATTCCGCGCAGTCCTATCCGTGGGTTGGGTGGGTGACACGGGAGCGGGGATACGGCATCGGCGTCGATCCCGCGCATCTCAGTTGGCAAAGATCGCGCTACAACGGTGTCCGCGCGGGAGTTCAGTACGTGCGCGGGAGAGGGGCGGCGCGCGACCCGGTGTCCCGGCATTACCTCAGCGCGAACCTTTTCGGCGAGCGCAATCTCCCCGAAAGCATGAGCGATTTGCACGCCGCCCTGATCGAAGCGAGGCTACGCTGGCATTTTCCCGGACCGGTCAACACCACCGTGCTCGCTCTGACGGCTGCCGCGCAGCAACAGGACTACGCCCTGATCAACTTTTCCCGCGCCGGCGTCCGGCCGCGCGGCTACAGCGATGAGCATCTCGACCCGGCGTGGATTCAGGGGGGACGACTGGCGCGTGTCGGCGCGGAGCTGCACCTGCCGCTCCTGTTTCCCGACTGGGGGTGGGGGATGGGGGCCTGGTACCTCCAGAGGATCACCGGCCTGCTCTTTGTTGAAGCGGCCGACAGCTGGGCGCGCGGAACGTCCCACGAGCCCGTCTCTTCGCTGGGCGCGGAGTTGGTGCTGCGCGGAACCGGACTGTACAAGCTTCCGGTGACAATCCGTGTGGGCGTCGCCTGGAGGCAGAGGGACCGTGCAGTGGTGCCCTACCTCACCTGGTCGCTGCCGCTTTCGGCTGTATCCGGCGGGGGGAACTTCGCGGGCCGGGACGATGATGCGTTGACGGGGAGAGGTTTTAGATGAGCACCGGTCTGCGGATGCGGGATGTCTGGCGCGAATCCCTGGCGGTCGCTGCAAGAGCCGGGGTCAGCTGGTACAAACGCCCCTTCTTCGCCTGGCGCGTCGTCCGCCGCTGGAAACGCCACAACAGCCTCGAGATCGCCATCAACGACGCTCTCAGCGCCTACGTCTGGGATCATCTCAAGTAGCCGACGTGTGGCCCGGCCAGCTCGCTCGCTCCTCATTTTTCCTATTAAACAAAGGTGAGATGGCCGGGTTTCTCCTAAGACGTGTGGCCCGGCTGCCCCGTCAGCCGGGTTTCTCCTAAGCTGCTCGACGAGCGGCCTCGACCCTACTGATGCACATGAGCCTTTTCGTAGTGGTCCGCGATGGCAGGGTGGACCAATCCTTTGTGGTCTCCATTCAGCAATTGGTAAACCACTTGCTCCTTTTCCAGTCGCAGCTCCTCGCGGGGACTCTCCTTCAGTTCGCGTGCAACCTCTTTCGGCGCATCGAAAAAGATTTCGCCCTTGTGCAGGACGATGATCCGGTCCGCGATCGTAAAGGCGCTCCGCATGTCGTGCGTGATCGTCAGCGAGGTCGTCTTGTTGCGCGTATTCAGTTCACGGATCAGGTTGTCAATGATCCCCGCCATGATCGGGTCGAGCCCGGTGGTCGGCTCGTCGTAGAGCATATACTTGGGACGGGTGGCGAGCGCACGGGCCAGACCGACGCGTTTTCGCATCCCGCCGGATAGATCGGACGGCATTCGCCTCCCGATGTCCTCCGCAGATTGCCCTTCACGGTCCGGGTCGTGCAATCCCACCTGCGTCAGGCTGGAATAGACTATCTCTTCGATCGCTTTCTCGGTCATGTTCGTATGGTGCCGCAGCGCGAGCGAGATGTTGTCGAAAACGTTCATGCTGTCCCAGAGAGCGGAGTTCTGAAAAAGCATCCCCACCTTCTTGCGCATTTCGCGCAGCTCCACCGGACTCATCTGGGTGACCTCATCGCCGTCCACCCATACGTTTCCCGCATCGGGTTGAATCAGGCCAAGAATGTTCCGCAGGGTGACGCTCTTCCCCTGGCCCGAACGGCCGATCATCACCACCGATTCCCCCTCCTTGACCTCGAAACTGACATCCCGGAGCACGGGGTTGCCGTTGAAGCTTTTCGCGACATGTGACAGGCGGATCATCCGGCTCTCCCGTCAGAAAAGGATCGTTGCCAGCACATAGTCCATCACCAGGATTCCCAACGCGCTGAACACAAAAGAGCGTATCGTGGCCTTGCCAACCCCCTCCGCTCCGCCCTTGGCGTTCATCCCGATGTAGGTGCCGTTCATCGCGATGATCCCGCCGAACGTCGCGGATTTGATCAGCATCACGTTGACGTCCTTCATTTTGAAAAACACCGGGATCTCGGCGAAGTAGAGGTCGAAGCCGACGTGCATGAACAGGTAAGCGACGAGGAAACCGCCCCACATCGCCATGAACACGTCCAGCGTCACCAGCACCGGGACCATCACCACCGCCGAGACCATGCGCGGCGCCACGAGATAGCGGATCGGGTCCACCGCGAGCACCTCGAGCGCGTCCACCTGTTCGGTGACACGCATCGTCGCCAGTTGCGCGGCCAGCGACGAGCCCACACGGCCCGCCAGCACAAGCCCCGCGAGCACCGGACCCAGCTCGATCAGCACCGCCTTGAACGTGGCGACTCCCATGTACTTCAACGGCAGCATGTCGCCCGCGGTGTAGTTCGTTTGCCACGTTGACACCGCCCCGGTGAAAGCGCCGATCAGCAGCACAAGCGGCAGGCTCTCGACGCCGATTTCGAGTGCCTGGCGAAAATACAGGCTGCGGTCGCGAATTATGTACCGCGTCACCTTGAGTACTTCCCAGGTAATCAGCGATACGCTTCCGATGCGGGTGAACAGGTTGATCGTTGCCCTTCCGAGGGCGACTATCGGACGTTTCGGAAAAGTGGGCGGCGGTGTCGCGCTGGGCATGGAGGCTGCTCCCGGATGATAGTTCAGGATTTTACGCCTTCTCCGGTTTCGGTGCAAGCGTTACCTACTTTTGCTCGCGGCTTGCACCCGGCGATCATCCGGAGCTAACGTACTGCACGACCGAAGGATGGAAGGCATTCAGGGGGAGTGGAAGAGATGGGCTTTCATCGGACACCGGGACGGACAATCACGATCCTCGCGTGCGCCGCCTTCCTGTTCGCGGGGACCCAAACCGCGGCGGCGTTTGAGAAAACGGGGACAACGGCCGCGACCTTTCTCCAGATTCCCGTCGGCGCACGGGTGCCCGGCATGGGAGGGGCGGGGGTTGCGCTGTCGGGAGGGCCGGAACTGCTGGCCACCAATCCCGCCGCAGCATTCTCCGCCGGGGACCGCATCGGCGTTGCGCTCTCCGACGTTGACTGGATCGCCGGATTCAGGCATCAGTCCGCTTCGCTGGTGGTGCCGACGCTGCCCACATTCGCCCTCGGCCTCAACATCATCAGCTTCGGCGGAGATGAATTCGAGCAGACCACCCTCGACGCCCAGGAGGGCAACGGCATCATGGTTGATTACGGCGACCTCGCCGTCGGCGCGTCGATGATCGCCCGCCTCACCGACCGTTTCACTGTCGGGGTCACCGGCAACTACGTCCACCAGGCGCTGTTCAACGAGACCGCGAGCACCGTCGCGTTCGACGTCGGCACGATGCTGCTCACCAGCCTCCAGGGTTTTTCCATTGGTATGTCGATGACCCATCTCGGCGGCGAGATGCAGCTGAAGGGCCGCGACCTGCTGGTCGAACCCGGAGGGGTTTCCGGTGGGGGCACGCAGTACGAAACGAGCGCCTGGCCGCTGCCGCTCACCTTCCAGACCGGCGTCGCCTGGAGGCTACTCGGGGAGGGATTTGCCTGGAGTCAGAACAGCGTGCAGTCGCTCGCCCTCGCGGTGGACGCACGTCATGTCAACGAAGGGGTGACGACGGTGCATCTGGGCGGCGAATACGGTTTCCGGGACACGGTGTTCCTGCGCGCGGGACGGACCTTCGGGCATGAGACGGAAAAATGGGCGTTCGGCGGGGGAGTGCGGGTCAATCTCTACAGCTACACTGTGTGCGCCGACCTCGCCTACGCCGATTTCGGCGACCTCGACGCTATACAGCGCGTCACTATCACCCTCGCCCAGCGGAGGTAATTAAAAAGGGGACACTTTACTTTTAATTTCCACGAGAACAAGATCCCCACGTGAAAAGCTATGGAAAATTAAAAGTAAAGTGTCCCCTGATAAGGTTTATTCCAACCCGTACTTCTTGATCTTGCGCCACAACGTCGTGCGGCTCATCCCCAGCCGTTTCGCCGTATCGATCCGGTTTCCCCCGTTGTCCCGCAGCAGGTCGCGGATCGTTTCCCGTTCCGAGAGTTCGATGGGCGAGAATCTGTCCGCGCGGATCAGCCCGCCCGTGGCAGCATCCGGACCATGAATGATGCGCTCGCGCACATCGTCCGGCAGGTTGGCGAGGTCGACGGCGCCGTCCACAGCGAGCACCGCCGCGCGCTCCACGATATTCTCCAGCTCCCGCACATTCCCCGGATAGTCGTACGCGATCAGCCCCTTCATCGCCATCGGGGTCACACGCACCGTGTCCCTGCCGTTCGCCAGCGCCCACCGTTGCAGAATGTGGTCGGTCAGCAGCGGAACGTCCTCCGGCCGGTCGCGCAGCGGAGGGATCTCCACGGTGAGCACGTTCAGCCGGTAATAGAAATCGTCACGAAAATGGCCCTGCCGCATCAACGCTTCCAGGTTGCGGTTGGTCGCCGCCACAACTCGCACGTCGGACTGCACGCTGACATTCGACCCCAGCGGCTCGTAGCTGCGCTCCTGTAAAAATCGCAGCAGTTTGATCTGCATCGCCGGGCTGATATCGCCAACTTCGTCGAGAAACAGCGTGCCGCCCTCGGCGGCGGCGATACGGCCCGGACGGTCGCTGCGAGCGTCGGTGAACGCGCCTTTGACATACCCGAAAAGTTCCGCTTCGAGCAGCGTGTCGGGCAGCGCCGCGCAGTTGACCGCAACAAAATGCTTCTCCCTGCGCGAGGAGAGGTTGTGCAGCGCCCGCGCAACCAGCTCCTTGCCCGTGCCCGATTCGCCGCGGATCAGCACGGTGCTGCTGCTTTCCGCGAGGCGGGGCAGGATCTCGAAAAGGTCTTGCACCTTGTGGTGCCGTGAGACGATCCCCTGGAAATAGTGGCGTCGGTCGTAGGAGATCCGCAGCTCGTGCACCGTGGTGATGTCCCCGAACGTCTGTACGCCGCCGATCACCTCCCCATCCGCGTTCCGCAGCACATGGGAGTCCACCCGCACCGGGATATCACGGCCGTCCTTCGTCACGATCTGCAGCGAGCGCTCTTCGTGGGCGATCCGGTTGCGGATGCAGCTTTCGATCGGACACTCTTCGTCATCGAGAAAAGGCCGCAGGATTTCCCGGCACATCTTCCCGGATGCTTCCTCAAGTTTATAACCCGTAAGAAGTTGTGCCGAGCGGTTGATCTGCACCACCTTCATTTCCCGGTCGAGCAGGATCACCCCGCAGGCGACCGAGTCGAGCACCGTCGAAAGGTAGGTTTCCGGATCGGGTGAGTTCTCCATTGCGATGGTTGGTTCCATGGCTCTCTCCAGGCAGTTGCGCCGAGAATCTAGGGAATTTGTTTCGGGAGTGCAACTGTGTTTCTGAAACAGTTTCATAATTGCACCGCCTACGCCCACGGTATATGCGCAATCCCTCTGATTATCAACAGGTTGGAACGGGCCGAACCGTGGCACGCCGCTTGCCCAATGAATACCGGAACGAATTCAGTGCCCCGTCGTCGCTCGGGGGGGCTCGGATGGCGTGAGGCGCTGGAGTCTTCCGATTCACGTGCCGAGTCCCGGAGGATGCAGGATTCCTTCCAATCCCCTGTCGCGAAAGTTTCGCGCCCTGCCCTCCGGGACATTTTTATGCGAGCGGAACGATGCGTATTGCCCTGCCAAGCGATGACCGTCAGCACCTCGCGAGCCACACCGGACGCGCCCGCGAATTCGTCATCTTCGATCTGCAGGACGATCGGGCGATCGAAGTCGAATGCCGTCCGAACCCGCGTTGGGGCAATCATCAGCGCCGTCTGGCCGGGCAGGAGCATGAACACTCTGGGACGCATCATCACGATCACGAGGATATGCTTGGCGCGCTCGCGGACTGCCAGGCTGTAGTCGCTCTTGGCATGGGGCCCCGCTTGCAGGCGGAGTTCCGCAACGGGGGCATCGATGTGTTTTTCACGCGGGATCTGGATCTCCATCGTGTCGCGAACGCAATGGTATCTGGATTGATCCCAGATCAGGAGGAGGGGAACGTCTGCAATAAAACGGCCGCTCGTCCCTGAGCCGATCCACTCCCGCGAATCAAAGCCGGACATTTTGTCCGGCTTTTTTAGTTGAAGGCCTGCATCGACGGTTGCTTTTGCGGGCAGTGTTTCAAGGTCAACTGTCACGTTTGCCCGAAGCTTCATCTCGCTCCCCGCGTTGTCATTGCCCGGCTTGACCGGGCAATCCATTGAGTGTAGCCCGGCATCACCGTATGCCGGGTGAATACGATGTCCATCCCCGGGACGCGATGGTCCCGGGCTGCACGCTGTTATCGTCTGCAACGGCATCACGAGGTGCGCGAGCCCACTGAGCCGCTTACCTTATGCCCAACGTTACGGAGGGCGATGGAGTGCAGCGGCGGGTGGTGATCGTGACGACCGGGACGGACGCACAGGCTCTTGATGCGCTGGAGGCCGCTCTCGCCTGGCACCTGGAGGTGGAGACGGTGGAGACCTTCCGCCTCGGCGAAGTGCGTTCCCTCTACGCCGCCTACCACAACGCCGCACGCCTCATCGACGACGAAAGCGCTTGGCTGCTGTTCGCGCACCAGGACGTCCAACCGCTGTACACAAACGCTGACGCGCCCGCCGTCGTTCCCGAACTTCCCGGTTCCGCGTCGTGGATGACCCCGGCGTTCCAGTCGCCGCGAGGTTGGGTTTCTGCGGCGGAGCAGCTTCTTGAGCGTGAGGACACCGGATTGATCGGCGTCGCGGGGGCATGCGACGTTGACGAATCCTGCTCCTGGTGGAATGGGAAGCAGCTTTCCGGCGCGATCTTCCACCACGCGGAGGGCGGAGCTCCAAACGTCAACGCGTACGGTCCCTGGGGCCGGGTCGCGGTGCTCGACGGGGTCTTGCTGATGGCGAAGGGTGCGGTCTTCAAAAAGATGCCCCCGCCGTCTCCGACGCCGGATCGCTTTCATTTCTACGACCTCGAGCTCTGTCTCAACGCGCACCAGGCGGGGCTGAAAAACTGGACCGTCCCGCTCCTGCTCGTCCATCGCAGCGGCGGGGCGAACGTCGAGGACCCTCGCTGGCGGCGAGACCTCTCCGGTTTCCTCGAGCGCTACCCCAGCGAGCTTCCATTGCAGGTGCCCTTTGAACCGCTGCCGGAGCTTCGCTGATGGGCGTCCAGTGGAGCGATTTGCTGCCTCCCGATTACGGCGAGGAGGTTCGCGAGGAGCTCGCGCGCGGCGGGTTGAAGACTGCCTTTTCGCTGAACACCCCCGACGGCTGGAAAACCGTGGACAGCCCCTGGGAACCGCGCGGCGAGGCGAAACGCACGCTGGACCGTGAGGCCCCCGGCGCATCCAGCGTTCTCGTGCTCGGCTGCGGCAGCGGCTACTTCGCCGAAGAACTGATCGCGCGCAACATTCCCGCGGCGCTGCTTGTCACCGGCTCGCGCGCCCTCGCCCGGAAGACGGTGGAGCGGATTGAAAAAACGGGCGGAGCGCCGGAGGGCATCGCTCTTCGCCTCGTGTCCGGCGGCGATCCCGAGAAGCTCTGGACCGATGAAATCGAAGCGTGGCTCTCCGTTCACCCGGACGCCGCAATCGTGGAGCACCCCAGGGAGAAAGCGGTTTTCCCCGCGCTGTTTGGCGGCCTCGCCGTGCGCCTCGCGACGCGCTCACGTCCCGCACCCAAGCCGAAAAAAGCGTCCGTCAAACGCGCCCTGATCCTGGGGAGCGGCGGCCTGATGGAGAAGGAGATGCGCCGCGCCCTCGAGCAGGAGGGGGTGGCTGTCGAGCTTTCCGAGCCTGTGGCCGGTCGGCCGCTGGCCGTTGAGCAGGCGGTGTCGCTGATCGACCGCCACTCCCCGGATGTCGTCCTCTCGACCAATCTGCTGGGATCGGACGCCGGGGGCATCCTGCCGGAGCTGTGTGAACGGCTCGGCGTCGGCTGGGGGACCTGGCTGCTGGATGATCCCCGCTTCCTCATCGGTCCGGCCGAGGCGATGGGCGCCGGACGCGAGCGCACCGCCTTCTGCTGGGACCAAAACGGCATCGACGGTTGGCATCAACTCGGATTTTCCCGCGCGGAACCGCTCCCTCTCGCGACCGACCCGGAGGTCTTTTGCCCCGGAGACGGCGATCCCGGGTTGAAAGGGCGGGTCGTCTTCGTCGGCAGCCCGCGTTTCGCGTCGGCGTTGGGGTTCTTCGCCCGGCTGGACGAGGACCCGAAGGCCGCTTCGATTGCGGAATTGCTCGCCGGGGAGGTCCTGCGCAGCCGCCGTCCGCCAACCGCGGAGCGGATGAGGGAGGCGCTCGCCTCGCTTGGCCTGGGTGGGCATTTCGAACCGGAAGCGGAGCGCAGGCTGGCCGCCTGGGTCGTTCAGGGGGCCAACCGGAGGTACCGGGAGTCGGCCCTGAGCGCGCTCGCACCGCTGCGCCCAATCGTCTACGGAGCCGGGTGGGAGGGGAGGCTGCCTGCAGAGGTAGAACTGCGTGGCATCGCGGACTATGACCGCGATCTGCCCGTGATCTACGCGTCCGACGCCGTCCACATCAGCCTCACCAACCTGCAGATGAGGGCGTGGCCGAACCAGCGCCTGTTCGATATTCCGGCGGCGGGCGGGTGTGTGCTCAGCGACCGTCTCGAGGGACTAGAGGAGCTCTTCGGGCAGGCAGTCGCGCCGCTGATTTTCGACACGATGGAGCAGCTTGTCGCGCTCGCGGAATCCCTGATGGCGGATGCGGACGCCCGCCGTGAGCTTGCGGGGGTGATGCGCGAGATCGTTCTCCAGCGCCACACAGTGCGCCATCGCGTCCGCCGCATGCTTGATCTGCTCACCGCCGGCAACCCCTGAATTCTGGCCCGAAACAACATTGTCGATAAGCCCGTGCAACGGTGTTAACGGCCCTGCGAACGAAAAACCCGGCGTTGATTCCGGTTAACCGTGTCTCTTTGTGTCATCCCCCGGTTTAACCGGGGGATCCAGATGAAAAGTGATTATCGCTTGTGCATTTGGATTGCCCGGTCGAGCCGGGCAATGAAAGTGTGGCGTGTGGCCCGGGATGTGGGCCGAAGGTCCATTTCCCGGGTTGCATTCAGCGCCAAACTCTCCCTTGCGAGCGCAATGTTAGGAACGTATAATACGATATCGTATAAAGAAACCGGACTGCCCTCGCGGAGTGTCCAATGCCTCACCCTTTTTTCGCATCGATCCACCGCACCTGGCGTCAAATCGGCCGCCATCTCGAACAGGAGGGGCTGCCGCTGGGACTGTCGGGCACGGAGGCGCATCTCGTCTCCTACCTCACCGTCTACGGCCCCTGTCCGGTGGGGCAGCTGATCGACGCCTTCGGGGTGAAGCCTTCGACCCTGACAAACATACTTAAAAGAATAGAAAATAAGAACATAGTGGCACGTCGGAAGAACGCTGACGACCACCGCTCGTACGTGCTTGAATTGACTCCCGAGGGGACGTTGATCGCGGAGCAGATTCACCGGCGACTGGAGATTTTCGAGGAGGAGATCAGGATGCGGACGAGCGAGGAGGAAGTGGAGGGATTTCTCGCGGTGATCGCCGCGATGCGCGAGGTCGCCCGCTCCGCGGGCAAGGAGGAAGGATGATCACCGGTTCCGAAATGGCGGCTGAATTCGAGCGGAACACCAGGATTTTGAAGCGGAACCTCACCGAGGTCACCGAGCAGAAGTCGCGAATCCGCCAGAGCGGCGGGGGCAACAGCGTCAATTGGCTTGTCGGTCACATGCTCCGCAGCCGTCTGAACATGTTGAACTTACTCGGCGCTGAAGCGGACGAGCTCGCGGCGTCGCTGGAGCCCTACCGCCGAGCGCGGGACGGCGGGTATCGCGACGAAGAGCTGATGACGCTCGAGGACCTCATCGTCCAGTGGGATCGCGTCCAGGATCTCCTGGGAGCGGCCCTGGACTCCGCCGATATGAGCGGTGATGGCGGCGAGCACGGAACACTCGGGCAGGCTGTCATGTTTTACAATTTTCACGAGGCGTACCATTTGGGACAGGCGGGGATTTTGCGGCGGGTGATGGGCCTGAAAGGCACGATACGCTAACTCTTGCTTCGCAGGCTCGGCTCTCCGTTTCCGGTGAGCCGATGGGATCGAAAAATTCTTTCGCGTGTGTACCTTACTAAGGGAAGGGCAGTTTTTTTCTCGTCGGAGCCGAAGTGAGGATTTTCATGCTTGAATGCAATTTCAAAGGATTGCGCAACATCCTCGGTGCGGGGAGCAGGGTCCGCTTGTTGGCCGCTGTCTGGATCGCGGCCGTGCTGGCGTTGACGGCCGCCACTCCCGCCGCCGCGCAATTCGGACACAATAAGGTGAATTATGAAAAGTTCGACTGGTATTACATCCAGACCGAACATTTCAACATCTACTACCCGAAAAACGAGTACAACATCGCCGAGTTCGCCGGCTGGGTGGCGGAGCAGTCGCTGAAGAAGATCGAAAGCGACTGGGATTACACCCTCGAAGGCCGCATCTCCATCCTCGTCTACCCCAGCCAGAACACTTTCCAGAGCAACAACGTCGGGTACGGCGAGCAGAGTGAATCGACCGGTGGCTTCACCGAGTTCCTCAAGGACCGTGTCGTAATCCCCTACCAGGGATCCTACGAGATGTTCCGCCACGTGATCCATCACGAACTGACCCACGCGGTGATGCTGAGGATGCTCTACGGCCAGGGCGTGCAGAGCATTCTCTCCGGCATCAGCCGCCTCCCCGTTCCCACCTGGTACATGGAGGGAATCGCCGAGTATGAATCCCTGGACGGCTGGAACAACGAGGCGGACCTCTACATACGCGACGCCATCGTCAACGACTATCTCATGGATATCGACAATCTCAACGGTTATTTCCAATACAAGGGCGGACAGTCCGTTCTCTATTATCTCCAGGAACGCTACGGAAAGAAGAAGATCGGCGAACTGCAGCGCCTGATCCGCGATCGCCGCGACTTCAACCGCGCGATCAAGAAGGCCGTCGGGGTCAACCTCGATGAGCTCTCCAAGCGCTGGCACCGCTATCTCCAGCGCCAGATCTGGCCGGCCTCGGCAAAATTCGAGGCGCCGGAAGATTTCGCCGTGAAGGTCACAGATCACCTGAAAAGCTACAATTACATCAACACTTCGCCCTCGCTCTCCCCAGAGGGCGACCGCCTCGTGATGCTCTCCGACAAGGACGACTACATGAGCATCTACCTGGTGAACACGGTGACCGGAGAAATCGTCCGGCGGGTGATGAAAAGCGGCCAGAGTGTTTACCTGTTTGAGCAGCTGCTCTGGTTGCGCCCGTGGATCGACTGGTCGCCGGACGGCACCCAGATTGTGTTCGTCGCTGAATTCTCCGGGCGGGATGTGATGTTCACGCTGAATGTGGACTCGGGCGAGATCACCGGCGAGTACCGGTACGAGTATGACGGCGTGTTCAGCCCCACCTGGTCGCCCGATGGAAAGCAGATCGCCTTTACCGCCTACCGGAATGGACACAGCGACATCTACGTCGTGGACGTCGGCAAACCGGAGAACGTCCGGCAGCTCACCGACGATGTCTTCAGCGACTATGATCCGGATTGGGGTCCGAACGGGTCGATCCTCTTCGTCTCGGATCGCGGCGACCACACCGGCGCGGTGGGGCAAGATTTCCAGATGTGGAACTACGATTACCACCAGATCGACATCTATCTGCTCAATCCGGAGTCCGGCAAAATCTCCCGGTTGACGAACGACAGTTACGAAGATCGGACGCCGACGTGGACCTCACGGCAGGACACGATCAGCTTTGTCTCGGACCGCTCCGGCGCGTACAACCTCTACATGATGGATGTGAACACCGGCGATACCTGGGCGGTCACCGATGTGCTCACCGGTGTCTTCACACCGAGCTGGAGCAAGCGCGGGACCGTGGCATTCGCGAGCTTCTACCACGGCGGTTACGATATCTACCTCTACAAGGACCCCTTCGATCCCGACCGGCGCAAGGTGCCGGAACTGACCTATTTCCAGCAGAAAGTCCGCGGATTGGTCAAGGAGGAGCCCCCTTCGGAGGAGGCCGACACCCTGAGCTCGGCTGAAGCCGAAGCTCCGGCCGGGGAGGTGCAGCTCGCGTCCGCGGAATCGCTCGGCACGATGTCGCAGCCCGAGCCAGCGGGCGACATTGAGCAGGTTGCTGCGGCCATGGATTCCGCGTCCGTCGCCGCCGTTCCCGACACCACTGCGGACGCGGCCGACAGCCTCATCTCGGAACCCTCGATCCCGTCGAACGCCAACCGGGTTCGGATCGTTTCGGCGGAACCCAAACCGGCCTCGGCGGACACTTCGAAGACCGCCGCGAGCGACAGCACTCAGGCCGGGAAAGGGTCAAAAGCGGTAACCTCCAATCAGCGGCTGCGCCGCACCGAAGGCACAGCCTACCAGAACTACATCTTTTACTCCAGCGGCATGGAAGAAGCGGAGCAGCATGACCTCGCCGCCGTGGAACCGGACAGCATCTTCGATGAAGAGGGACGGTTCATTCCGAAAAAATACAACGTCCAGTTCACACCGGACGTGATGTACGCCACCGCGGGGTACAGCACCTTCTTCGGATTCCAGGGGTACGGGCAGATGATGTTCAGCGACATCCTCGGGAATCACATCATCTACCTCGGCACCGACCTTTACTACAACTTCGAAAACAGCAATTTCTCGCTCTACTACCTCAATTTGCCCAACCGCTACGACTGGGGAGCGGGGATCTTCCATACCGTCTATTTCTTCGATTACGGGTACGTCCGGGACACCAATTACGGTGCGCTGGGCCAGTTTCTCTATCCCCTCTCGAAAACCGAACGCATCGACCTCTCCACCTCGTTTATCAACATCGATCGCGCTGTCTGGGATCCTGTGCAGTATGATTATATCCCCCGCCAGACACGGCATTTTGTCATCCCGACAGTGTCGTATGTCTCGGACAACAGCCTCTGGGGCTGGACCGCACCGATGACCGGCTCGAGGTACCGGATCGACCTTACCTGGAGTCCGAGTTTCACCAACGCCAATCCCGATTCGGTGAGAAGTCTCTGGGGCGTGGATTTCAAGACGGTCGCGTTTGACGCGAGGAAGTATTTCCACGTCGGTAGGGACTACGATTTCGGATTGCGCCTGGCCGGCGCCGCGAGTTTCGGCGAACACCCCCAGACGTTCTTCCTCGGGGGAACGCCCGGATGGATCAATCCGAGCTTCAGGGACGACAGCCTTCGCACCGCGATCAATGACATCTATTTCTCGGGATTCGCGATGCCGCTGCGTGGAGCGCCGTACTATGAAAAATGGGGCGACCGTTACCTGCTCGCGAACGCGGAGTTCCGCTTCCCCCTGATCCGCCAGCTTCTGTTCGGCTGGCCGCTGCCGTTCTTCTTCTACAATGTTCGCGGGGCGCTGTTCACTGATCTCGGAGCCGCCTGGTACGGCGATAACTTCCGCGGCATCGTCCCCGGAGACAAGGGACAACCGGTTTTCGGCAGCCTCGCCATGGGCTTCGGCTGGGGTGCGCGCATCGGACTGGGGTTCGCCCTGCTCAAGTTCGACATGGCCTGGCAGAACCAATGGGACCGGGTGACACGACCGCGCTATCTCTGGTCGCTCGCGTTCGACTTGTGACATCGGGATTTGAGCGTAAGAATGTACCAGGTGCTTGAATCTTGAGTGCCTGGTACATTTTTTACTCAATTTTGATTCGTAGCTGGTTATTACACCGGGAGTCTGCACACCCTGTGACCGGGGATCTTCGAGCACGGCTCCCGTGAATTCGAGTCAGCGAACGACCGCCTAACGGAGCGATCCACCGACGCGATGAATCCAAGCCGATACGCGCTGAATCCCGCGGTCGAGCGGGATGGCTGGCCGCAGGCGAAGCTCTCCGGCGAACCGTGGCGTGTGCATCAACGCTTGCCCGGCTATCGCGAAACCGCATTGCTCTCCCTCCAGGATGTTGCGGATGAAACCGGGCTGTCGCGGATCTGGGCGAAGGACGAGCGGGAGCGGTTCGGTTTGCCCGCGTTCAAGGTAATCGGCGCTTCCTGGGCGGTGTTGAAGCTGCTCGAGCGCGAGTTCGAACGCTGCGGGCTGGCCCTCGAACCCTGGGCATCCGTCGAGGAGCTCGCATCCCGCGCGGCGCGGATTGGACTGCGGACCCTGGTGACCGCCACCGACGGCAATCACGGGCGCGGCGTGGCCCGGGTGGCGCGCTGGCTGGGGTGGAAAGCCCGCGTGTTCATGCCGCAATCGACGGTTCCGGCTCGCATAGAAGCGGTCCGCTCAGAGGGGGCGGAGGTCACCGTTGTCGAGGGCTCCTACGATGACGCCGTGCGTCTGGCGGAGGAAACGGCGTCCCATGATATTTCACAGAATTCCCAGGATATTTCCTGGATAATCCAGGATACTTCATGGCCGGGCTATGAGGAAATCCCCGCCTGGATCGTCGAGGGGTACGCAACCATCCTGCGCGAAATCGACCATGCCCTCGAGCAGGCGAATGCGCCCTGGCCGGATCTTGTCCTCGTGCCGTTCGGCGTCGGGGCGTTGCTCGGAACAGTCGTGCGGCACTTGCGGTCTCCAGATAGGGGAAAGCCGCCTGCCATTCTCACGGTGGAGCCGCTCGGCGCGGAATGTGCGCTCGAATCGCTGGCCGCCTGCCGGAGTGTCACGGTGGCGGGTTCGCCGGACACGGTGATGGTCGGGCTCAACTGCGGCACCGTCGGCCACGGCATTCTCGAGCCGCTGCTGCGGGGGGTGGACGCTGCGGTGGCGATCGACGACGCCTGGGCTGTCCGGGCGCTGCGGCGCCTCCACGCGAAGAACCTTCCCGTTGGGGAGAGCGGTGCGGCGTCACTGGCGGGACTCTGGGCGCTGATGGAAGACCCTGCTCTCGAATCCCTCCGGGAGCATCTCGGAGTTTCAGCCTCCTCGACCGCACTGGTCTTCCTAACCGAAGCGATTACCGATCCGGAGGGAACGGAGCGATTGCTGCAGCGGACGCCCTGATTCACGCGCAACAGTGACAGAATCGATTGTCTTGTCCAAGTTTCATTGCCTTCCAACCGAAAGTCTCTCCACCTTCCAGAACAGGAGCCGTAAACAGGGGGACGGACCGGCAACCTTTTGCATACCTCCGGATTTCGCTTGAAGTACGGCTGCGGCTTCGCGACTTTACCGGTGTTCTGATGGAGGTGGGCTATGAGCACAAAGGGCTGGTCTCGTCTGATCATTTTGGTTCTCTTCACGGCCGTCTTTTTCCTTTTCGATCCCGTGAGAGTACACGCTGCAGTCAGACTGGTGGTGGGAACTCCAATCGATTCCACCCAGGTGAAAGAGCTCGGCCTCTTTCCCGGAGAAGTGATCGAGCACATTCGCCTCTTCCGTGACCCCGCAAAGTTGAAGTGGTACAAGCTGACGGTTCAGCACACTCCGGCCGAAATCGACACGCTTCGCATTCACCAGACGCTTCTCGACGAACTAAACACTCTCCTCGATCAACGCGCGGCCGGAGATCAGAGCGGGATTCTCTGTGAGTTTGAAGTGGAACGGATGGAGGCGGTCTCGGGGCGATTGGTGGAATGGGATGGAAGAGCGGTGACGATGCTGACGCCCTACGGCAATCTCCACATTCCGGTGGGCGATGTGAAACGAGTGACACCCATGTTTCGCGGAAAAACCGATGGCGAGAACATCATCCGCGAGGACCCGAACACGACACGGCTCTTTTTTGCGCCTACCGCTCGCAGCCTTCCGAAAGGACAAGGCTATTTTTCCGTCTATGAAGTCGTTTTCCCCAATGTGAACTACAGCGTCGGATCGAACATCACGCTCGGAGGCGGCATTTTCCCGATGATCAGTGCCGACTTTTTTATGGGCTGGATCACGCCGAAAGTGGGCCTCTACGAAACGGATGGTTTTTCATTGGCCTCGGGGATACTAGCAGCCGCCGCAAATGGCGGCGGTGAGTCGAACGGCTTCGGTGTGATTTATAGCGTCGGCACCCTCGGCGATCCGGATGCATCCGTGACACTTGGCCTCGGGTACGGCTACGCGAACGGAGATTGGACGAAGAAGCCCGTGGTGATGCTTGGAGGAGAGTACCGCATCGGCCGCAACACGAAACTGATCTCAGAGAATTGGGCTCCGCCCTACGATGCGAGTGATCCGGAAGCGATCAAATTGGCCTATTCGCTCGGCGTCCGCTGGTTCTGGCGGAGGATTTCGGCGGACTTTGCCATGATTCGCACCGATAGCATCCCTTTTCTCGGGATTCCCTGGGTGGACTTCGTCGTCAATTTCTAGTGCCGTTCTTAAGCTTTACCTTCCTGTAAATCGCCCGGAGACAGCGTGAAGACTGCTCGTAGGCCACGGTTCGCCTGGATAACCCGCAACGTCTTTGCACTCGGCCTTGTCAGCCTGTTGAATGACACGGCGAGCGAAATGGCGATCCCGCTGCTCCCGGCGTTCATCACTGTGGTGCTCGCCGCGGGGCCGCTTACGCTGGGGTGGATCGAGGGTGCCGCGGATGCCATCGCAGCGTTGCTCAAGTACCTCTCGGGCATCTGGTCGGACAGAACGGGGCGGCAACGGCCCTTTGTCCTCGGCGGGTATGCCCTCGCGTCGATCATTCGACCGTTTCTGGCGCTGGCCACCGTGCCGCTCCACGTTCTCGGCATCCGTGTCGGCGACAGGATGGGCAAGGGAATCCGGACGAGCCCCCGTGACGCGCTGCTCGCCGCTTCGACGCCCGAGGAGAACCGGGGCGCGGCGTTTGGATTTCACCGGGCGATGGATCACGCCGGTGCGGTGCTCGGACCGCTGGTGGCGCTCGGCATCCTCGCCCTCTCCGCGAACGATCTCCGTCTGGTTTTCGCGCTAACCGCGATCCCCGGCGCGCTCGCGGTGCTGGCGGTGCTGATCGGAGTGCGCGAACAGGCGCTCGCGACCGGGGCGGCGGAACAGGACCCCGCTGACGCTCGCCCGAAGGAGGATAGGGGCCGTCTGGAACCGCTGTCCACCTCCGCCCTCGTCCGTTTCCTGCTCCCGCTTGCGCTGTTCACCCTGGGCAACGCCAGCGATGTCTTCCTGCTTTACAAGGCGGGGGCGGAGAAGACGCCGCTGTACGGGATGCCGCTGCTCTGGGTCGGCCTGCACATCGTCAAGATGGTCTCGGTGATCCCCGGGGGTGCGCTCGCGGACAGGTGGGGAAAGCGGCGAACGATCGCGCTCGGCTGGCTGTTTTACGCGGCGATCTACGCCGGATTTGCCTTCGCCGCCGGGACGATGCAAGTGACGGTCCTGTTCCTCGCGTACGGGCTCTACTACGGATTGACCGAAGGGAGCGAAAAGGCGTTGATCGCGCAGATTTCACCAGGGGGATCGCGCGGCACGGCCTTCGGCTGGTACCACATGACGCTCGGGCTGATGACACTGCCGGCGAGCCTGCTCTTCGGCCTGCTCTATGAAGCCGTCAGCGGCAAGGTCGCGTTCCTGGTCAGCGCCTCCCTGGCGTTTGTTGCGTCGCTGCTGCTGATCGTCCTCTCGCCGAGGTTCTCAAAAGGATCAACGGATAAAACTGGATGAACAGGATTCTGCAGGACGGACAGGGTTTACAGGAACGATTTTCTGGGACAGTATACTCACAATTCGATACCGACCGAATTGTGAGTATACTGTCCCTCCATCAGGTAGCCCGGATGGGTGGCCCGGTCCCGAAAGGTCGGGACCGGGTTTCATGATGCACCCGTTTAGAGTTGTCACTTGTTGTGGCAGGTCGTGAATCCCGAACGGTCGGGATGGAGACCTGCCACATTTTCGTCAGGTCACCGCTGCGCTGACGACCTGACGGAAAGGAGAATTCTGGCGATCTCTCCCCAGATTCGAGAATCCGGGCTACAACGAACGACCTGATGGAGCGGAAAGTTGTCATTCCCTCGCAGGCGGGAACCGAAGCGCAGCGTAGCTCGGCGCAGCCAATCCATTTTAATTGTGTAGAAAATCAACATCGACCCCCGCTTTCGCGGGGGTGACAAGGTGGAGCGGGGGTGACAAGTGGGTACGGGGTGAGACATGGCAAGGGAATGATAAAG